>DXXM01000013.1 GCA_019416285.1 Bacteroidales bacterium | reverse complement strand
GAGCACGTGATTTGTAATCTCGGGGTCGTTGGTTCGAATCCGACAAGAGGCTCAACTAAACTACGATGAAAGCGACTGTATTGCAGTTAGCTGGACAAGGGCGAATACCAGAGTGGCCAAATGGGGCAGACTGTAAATCTGCTGGTTTATACCTTCGGTGGTTCGAATCCATCTTCGCCCACACTCTTAACAATGCGGAAGTAGCTCAGTTGATAGAGCATCAGCCTTCCAAGCTGAGGGTCGCGAGTTTGAGCCTCGTCTTCCGCTCTACGACATAACGCCAATGTAGCTCAGGGGTAGAGCACTTCCTTGGTAAGGAAGAGGTCGCGGGTTCAAATCCCGCCATCGGCTCCAACTTTTTCGACTTAGAGATTCTCTCTCTTCAACCGGAGGAAGGGATTCTCTCTCTTCTACCGGAAGAACATAAAAACAAAAATTACACCAACATACTATGGCAAAAGAAAAATTTGAAAGAAGCAAGCCGCATGTCAACATAGGCACGATTGGCCACGTTGACCATGGTAAGACTACCCTCACCGCTGCTATTACAAAGGTATTGGCAGAAAAGGGTCTGTCTGAGCTTCGCTCTTTCGACTCCATCGACAACGCTCCTGAGGAGAAGGAACGTGGTATCACCATCAATACTGCTCACGTAGAATATCAGACCGAGAATCGCCACTATGCACACGTGGACTGTCCGGGACACGCTGACTACGTTAAGAACATGGTTACCGGTGCTGCTCAGATGGACGGCGCTATCATCGTGGTTGCTGCAACCGATGGTCCTATGCCCCAGACTCGTGAGCACATCCTTCTCGCTCGCCAGGTGAACGTTCCCCGTCTCGTGGTGTTCCTTAACAAGTGCGACATGGTTGACGACGAAGAAATGTTCGACCTCGTTGAGATGGAAATGCGTGACCTTCTTTCGACTTACGAATATGACGGTGACAACACTCCTATCATCCGCGGTTCTGCACTCGGCGCCCTCAACGGCGAGCCCCAGTGGGAAGAGAAGGTTATGGAGCTCATGGATGCAGTTGACAACTGGATTCCCCTGCCTCCCCGCGACATTGACAAGCCCTTCCTTATGCCTGTCGAGGACGTGTTCTCAATCACCGGTCGTGGTACCGTTGCTACCGGTCGTATCGAGACTGGTATCGTGAAGGTCGGCGACGAAGTTCAGATCATGGGTCTTGGCGCAGACATGAAGTCAGTCGTTACTGGCGTCGAAATGTTCCGCAAACTTCTTGATCAGGGTGAAGCCGGTGACAACGTAGGTCTCCTTCTCCGCGGTATCGACAAGAAAGATATCAAGCGTGGTATGGTAATCTGCCACCCGGGTGTTGTTAAGCCCCACAGCAAGTTCAAAGCTTCTGTCTACATCCTCAAGAAAGAGGAAGGTGGCCGCCACACTCCGTTCCACAACCACTATCGTCCCCAGTTCTACATCCGTACACTTGACGTAACCGGTGAGATCACTCTTCCCGAAGGTGTAGAAATGGTAATGCCCGGTGACCACGTTGAGATCAACGTTGAGCTCATCAACCCGGTTGCTTGCGACGCAGGTCTCCGCTTCGCTATCCGTGAAGGTGGCCGCACAGTAGGTTCCGGTCAGATCACCGAAATCCTCGAATAATACCCTCAGGGTCGTTTCGAAAACCAAAGCCATTCATGAGCCTGCTCCGGCAGCTCTCTGAATAAAAACCACAAACCGGTCCTCGAAGTCGAGGGCAATCCCACGGAAGCGAGGGCCGGTTTTTCCTACGGGACTAGCTCAGTTGGTAGAGCACCGGTCTCCAAAACCGGGTGTCGGGAGTTCGAGTCTCTCGTCCCGTGCTAAAAAACACGACAAATGAGTAAACTTAAACTACTTACAGATATCGAGGAGTCTTATACCGAATTGCGATATAAGACTTCTTGGCCTACAAGAAGCCAGTTGGTCAAAAGCGCGGTAATCGTGCTGATCGCTTCCATCATTATAGCTGCGATTGTCTTCGCAATGGACCAGGTGGTCAACACTATCATGCACTTCATTTACAGCCTCGGTCAGTAATCTCTAAGGAAGAAAATCAATGGCGGAAGAATTGAAAAAAGCCTGGTACGTGCTCCGCGCGATTTCAGGTAAAGAAGCTAAGGTCAAAGAAGTTTTGGACGGAGCAATCCGCAATACCGGCCTCGGCAATTACGTTTTTCAGGTATTGATTCCTACTGAAAAGGTTATGTCCGTCCGCAACGGCAAGAAGGTCGTGAAGGAGAAGAATCTCTATTCCGGCTATGTCTTTGTGGAGTGTATTCTTACGGGTGAAGTCCTTTATGAGCTCCGTAACACTACCAATGTAATCGATTTCCTTCGCGGACGTGGCAAGAACGCCGCCCCCGAAGCACTCCGCGAGAGCGAGGTGCTCAGAATGATGGGAACGGCCGATGATATGATCGACACGGCCGACGATGGCAACGACTACATGGTGGGTGAGACCGTAAAGGTTACTTTCGGCCCCTTCAGCGGTTTCTCAGGAACTATCGAAGAGGTCAACCGTGAGAAAAAGAAGCTGAAGGTGATGGTCAAGATCTTCGGGCGTAAAACCCCGCTTGAACTCGAAAATTCTCAGGTAGAGCGTGAATAATCATCGCGCGGTGACGAGGCCTCTGCGCCACGGCACCACGGGAGATGCCACAGATTCCGAGCCCTGCACATTTTCCCTTGGGGGATGAATAGTTGACGGCTCTCCGGCTCTTGGTTACGAAAGCAGTCGGGGAGACATCTTGGCGAGTGAACAGATGACATCGTTTTAACCGAATCATTAACAAAAATTTAGATTTATCATGGCTAAAGAAATTGCTGGACAGATCAAATTGCAAATCAAAGGCGGAGCAGCCAATCCTTCGCCTCCAGTTGGTCCTGCTCTTGGTTCCAAGGGTATCAACATCATGGAGTTTTGCAAGCAATTCAATGCCCGCACCCAGGACAAGGCCGGAAAAGTTCTTCCGGTAGTCATCACTTATTACACTGACAAGAGCTTCGACTTCGTAGTCAAGACTCCCCCGGTTGCCATCCAGCTCCTCGAGGCTACCAAGCTCAAGAGCGGTTCCGCGCAGCCCAACCGTAAGAAAGTAGGCGAAGTCACCTGGGATCAGGTAAAGGCTATTGCTGAGGACAAAATGCCCGATTTGAACTGTTTCACCGTAGCATCGGCAATGCGTATGGTTGCCGGTACAGCCAGAAGCATGGGTATCACCGTTAAAGGAACATTCCCCGAAAATCTCTAAACTTCAATTGACATGAGTAAACTGACGAAAAATCAAAAGATTGCCCAGGAGAAAGTTGAAGCCGGGAAGGTGTACAGTCTTGCTGAAGCCGTAAAGCTCGTGAAGGAAATCACCTTCACCAAGTTCGACGCTTCGCTCGACGTGGATGTTCGACTTGGCGTTGACCCCCGTAAGGCTAACCAGATGGTTCGCGGCGTCGTGACGCTGCCCCACGGAACCGGCAAGCAGGTGCGTGTACTCGTGCTCTGCAACTCCGATGCTGAAGCTGCTGC
Source organism: Bacteroidales bacterium (assembly GCA_019416285.1). GTDB lineage: Bacteria > Bacteroidota > Bacteroidia > Bacteroidales > Muribaculaceae > Duncaniella. Next base: position 65,715 of record DXXM01000013.1, on the reverse strand, counting down.
TAAAGCTGCCGGTGCAGACTATGTAGGTCTGGACGAATATATCGAAAAAATCAAAGGCGGTTGGACTGACGTTGACGTCATCATCACCCAGCCCGCAATCATGGGTAAGATCGGAGCCCTCGGCCGTGTACTCGGTCCCCGTGGCCTCATGCCTAACCCCAAGAGCGGTACAGTGACCAACGATGTGGCCAAAGCCGTTGAGGAAGTGAAGAAGGGTAAAATCGACTTCAAGGTTGACAAGAACGGTATCGTTCACTCTTCGGTGGGCAAAGTCTCTTTCGAGGCTCCCGCTGCCGCTGCCAACGTGCGCGAGTTCATCAACACCCTCATCAAGCTCAAGCCTGCTGCCGCCAAGGGTACCTATATCAAGAGCATTTATCTTTCGAGCACAATGAGTCCGGGTATCAAGATTGACCCCAAGTCAATCGACGAATAACTTCTAAAGCTGACTGTACAAAATGAAAAAGGAAGATAAAATCATTGCTATTGAGAACATAGCTAAGACTCTTCAGGAGTATAGCTGCTTCTATCTCACTGAAACTGCCGGCCTCGACGCCGAAAAGACCACTGCCCTCCGCCGTGCCTGCAACAAGGCCGACGTGAAGCTCATGGTCGTGAAGAACACTCTTCTTCACAAGGCTCTCGAGTCTCTCGAAGGTGACTACTCCGAACTCTACGGAGCCCTCCACGGCTCTACTTCTCTGATGCTCTCGAATGTGGGCAACGCTCCTGCAAAGCTCATTAAGGATATCAGGAAGGCCGATAAGGACGCCACTCTTCCCCGTCTTAAAGGTGCTTATGTTGAAGAGACTATCTACATGGGCGAGGACCAGCTCGACGCTCTCGTGGCTATCAAGAGCAAGAACGAACTCATCGCAGATGTTGTCGCTCTTCTCCAGTCTCCCGCCAAGAACGTTATTTCCGCCCTTTCTTCTGGCGGCAACAAACTTCACGGCATCCTCGAAACTCTTTCGAAGAAGGAGGCGTAAGCCTATCAGCCTAAAAGCCTCTCTGCTCAAAACATCTACCAATCATCCCAAATTTTAAAACAACAAATAAAACTATAAAATCATGGCAGATCTTAATGCTTTTGCAGAACAACTTGTTAACCTCACCGTTAAGGAAGTAAACGAACTTGCTCAGATCCTCAAGGAAACTTACGGTATCGAACCCGCTGCTGCTGCTGTTGCAGTTGCTGCCGGCCCCGCTGCTGCTGGTGCTGCTGAAGAGGAAAAGACTTCTTTCGACGTAGTCCTCAAATCAGCCGGTGCTTCTAAGCTCGCCGTTGTGAAGCTCGTTAAGGAACTCACCGGTCTCGGCCTCAAGGAAGCTAAGGAAATGGTTGACGGCGCTCCCAGCGTTGTCAAGGAAGGCATTGCCAAGGCTGATGCAGAAGGCCTCAAGAAGCAGCTCGAAGAAGCTGGCGCTGAGGTTGAGCTCAAATAATATTCCTGTTCTCCAGGCACAATGGGTTAAGATTCTCCCGCAAGGGAGTTTCTTAACCTATTTGCGTTAAATAGACGGGTATTTATAAAAAATCATAAATATTTATATTTATAAATAAATCTTTCCTGCCTTTTCCGAGCCTCCGCCCCTGTCTGAGAGCCTCTTACGGCCACAGGCTTCCGCGAGGTCCGCTGAAAGCGGGATTTCTGGCGGTTAAAAATTGTTAATTCGCCTTTCTGCATCTCTTCCCGTCTCCTCTCCACTTCCATCTCCCACCTACGAGTTTCTTTTTTAATGTTTAATCCAAAAGATTAGATGTCAGATATAACTTTAGCAAAACCCCGCGTCAATTTCGCGTCGGTTAAAAACCCTCTCCCTTACCCCGACTTCCTCGAGGTGCAGTTGAAGTCCTTCCAGGATTTCCTCCAGCTCGACACCCCGCCGGAAAAAAGAAAAAACGAGGGCCTCTTCAAAGTGTTTGCCGAGAATTTCCCCATCGCCGACACCCGCAACAACTTTGTGCTTGAATTCCTCGACTACTACATCGACCCGCCCCGCTACACCATCGACGAGTGTCTCGAGCGCGGTCTCACCTACAGCGTTCCGCTCAAGGCCAAACTCAAACTCTACTGCACCGACCCTGACCACGAGGATTTCGCAACCGTGATTCAGGACGTTTACCTCGGCCCGATTCCCTACATGACCGACAAGGGTACCTTTGTCATCAACGGAGCCGAGCGCGTTGTCGTGTCGCAGCTCCACCGTTCACCCGGTGTGTTCTTCGGCCAGAGCACCCACGCCAACGGCACCAAGCTCTACAGCGCCCGTATCATTCCCTTCCGCGGCAGCTGGATTGAGTTTGCGACTGACATCAACAACGTGATGTATGCCTACATCGACCGTAAAAAGAAACTCCCTGTCACCACTCTTCTCCGTGCCATCGGCCTCGAGAGCGACAAGGACATCATCGAGATTTTCGGACTCGCCGAGGAAATCAAGGTCAACAAGACCAACCTCAAGAAAGCCGTGGGCCGCAAACTCGCAGCGCGTGTCCTCAAAACCTGGGTGGAGGACTTCGTCGACGAAGATACCGGCGAGGTTGTGTCCATCGAGCGCAACGACGTGATTCTCGACCGCGAGACCGTGCTTGAAGAGGACAATATCCAGGAAATCCTCGACTCGGGCGTGCAGACAGTCCTTCTCCACAAAGAGGACGCCAACACCTCCGACTACTCCATCATATTCAACACCCTCCAGAAAGATACCTCAAACTCTGAAAAGGAGGCAATCCAGTATATCTACCGACAGCTCCGCAACGCCGAGCCGCCGGACGACGCCAGCGCGCGCGAAGTCATCACCAACCTTTTCTTCTCAGAAAAGCGTTACGACCTCGGCGAAGTGGGCCGCTACCGTATCAACAAGAAACTCGGTCTCACCACTTCGATGGACGTCAAGGTGCTCACCAAGGAGGACATCATCGCCATCATCAAATATCTCATCGAGCTCATCAACTCCAAGACTGATGTCGACGATATCGACCACCTGAGCAACCGCCGCGTCCGCACCGTAGGCGAGCAGCTCTACAACCAGTTCAACGTAGGTCTCGCCCGCATGTCGCGCACAATCCGCGAGCGCATGAACGTCCGCGACAATGAGGTCTTTACCCCCATCGACCTTATCAACGCAAAGACAATCTCAAGCGTCATCAACACATTCTTCGGCACCAACGCACTCTCGCAGTTCATGGACCAGACCAACCCTCTGGCCGAGATTACCCACAAGCGCCGTATGTCGGCCCTTGGCCCTGGCGGTCTCTCCCGCGAGCGTGCAGGTTTCGAGGTGCGTGACGTACACTATACCCACTACGGCCGTCTCTGTCCTATCGAGACCCCTGAAGGCCCGAACATCGGTCTTATCTCCTCGCTCTGCGTCTACGCCAAGATCAACGACCTCGGCTTCATCGAGACTCCTTACCGCGAGGTAAAGGACGGTGTCGTGAACCTCAAGAATGACGAGGTGGTCTACCTCACCGCCGAAATTGAGGAAGGCAAGATTATCGCCCAGGGCAACGCCCCTGTCGAGGACGACGGCAAGTTCATCAACGACCGCATCAAAGCGCGTCTCGACGCCGACTTCCCTATCGTGTCACCCGACCAGGTGGAACTCATGGACGTTTCGCCCACACAGATTGCATCAATCGCCGCATCGCTCATCCCCTTCCTTGAGCACGACGACGCAAACCGCGCCCTCATGGGATCTAACATGATGCGCCAGGCGGTTCCTCTTCTCCGCAGTGAGTCGCCTATCGTCGGCACAGGCATCGAAGGTCAGCTCATCCGCGACAGCCGCACCCAGATTATGGCCGAGCGCGAGGGCACAATCGAGTTCGTCGATGCCACAGTGATACGCATCCGCTACGACCGCACCGAGGATGAAGAGTTCGTTTCATTCGAGGACAGCGTCAAGGAATATCACCTCCCGAAATTCCGCAAGACCAACCAGAGCACCACTATCGACCTGCGCCCTATCTGCAACAAGGGACAGCGCGTGAAACGCGGCGACATCCTTACCGAAGGCTATTCAACCGAGAACGGCGAGCTCGCACTCGGCCGCAACCTCAAGGTTGCCTTCATGCCCTGGAAGGGCTACAACTATGAGGACGCCATCGTGCTCAACGAGCGCGTAGTTCGCGAGGACATCCTCACCTCCGTCCATGTCGACGAATACACCCTCGAGGTCCGCGAGACCAAGCGAGGCATGGAAGAGCTCACTTCCGACATCCCCAACGTTTCCGAGGACGCTACCAAGGACCTCGACGAGCGCGGTATCATCCGTGTCGGCGCCCACATCGTCCCCGGCGATATCATGATAGGTAAGATTACCCCGAAGGGCGAGAGCGACCCCACCCCCGAGGAGAAACTCCTCCGTGCCATCTTCGGCGACAAGGCCGGCGACGTCAAGGACGCCTCTCTCAAGGCATCTCCCTCGCTCAAGGGCGTGGTCATTGGCACCTATCTCTTCCAGAAAGCCGAGAAGAAAAAGACCAAGAAGAGCGCAAGCGCCGTCCTCCCCAAACTCGACGAGGAATACGAGGACCGTCTCAACGCTCTCAAGGACCTTCTCGTAGAGAAGCTCATGACTCTCACCGCAGGCAAGACCTCCCAGGGCGTCAAGGACTTCCTCGGAACCGACGTAATCCCCAAGGGCGCCAAGTTCTCCGCCGGAACACTCCGAGAGATTGACTACGACACTATCAACCTCTCCAAGTGGACTGCCGACGCCCATAAGAACGATATGATCCGCGCCACCATCGTCAACTACCTCCGCAAGTCGAAAGAAATCGACGCCGAACTCCGCCGCAAGAAGTTCGACATCTCGATAGGCGACGAACTCCCCTCAGGAATCATGAAGCTCGCCAAGGTCTATGTGGCCAAGAAGCGTAAGATTTCCGTGGGCGACAAGATGGCAGGCCGTCACGGTAACAAGGGTATCGTGTCGCGTATCGTCCGTCAGGAAGATATGCCCTTCCTCGCCGACGGTACTCCGGTCGACATCGTCCTCAACCCGCTGGGTGTGCCTTCGCGTATGAACCTCGGCCAGATTTTCGAGACCGTTCTCGGATGGGCCGGCCGCGAGCTCGGCGAGAAGTTCGCCACCCCGATTTTCGACGGTGCCACACTCGACAACCTCAACGAATGGACCGACAAGGCCGGTCTGCCCCGCTACGGCAAGACCTACCTCTACGACGGCGGAACAGGCGAGCGCTTCGACCAGCCTGCTACCGTAGGTGTCATCTACATGCTTAAGCTCGGCCACATGGTCGAGGACAAGATGCACGCACGTTCTATCGGCCCGTACTCGCTCATCACCCAGCAGCCTCTCGGCGGTAAAGCCCAGTTCGGTGGACAGCGTTTCGGAGAGATGGAAGTCTGGGCGCTCGAAGCATTCGGCGCCGCCCACATCCTCCAGGAGATTATCACAGTCAAGTCCGACGACGTTACCGGCCGCAGCAAGACCTACGAGGCCATCGTCAAGGGCGAGGCTATGCCGCCCGCCGGAATCCCCGAGTCGCTCAACGTGCTTCTCCACGAGCTCCGCGGTCTCGGCTTGAGCATCAACCTCGAGCAGTAATATTTCTCCCCTCATTGACGGTCATCACCGTTCAAAAAATTACTTAACATCGCTTTGAATATCTAAAATATGGCTTTTAGAAAAGACAATAAACAAAAAACCAGTTTCTCGAAAATCTCTATCGGTCTTGCTTCGCCCGAGGAGATTCTCGAGAAATCGAGCGGCGAGGTGTTGAAGCCCGAAACCATCAACTACCGTACCTACAAGCCTGAACGCGACGGTCTCTTCTGTGAACGCATCTTCGGTCCCGTCAAGGACTTCGAGTGCCATTGCGGTAAGTACAAGCGCATCCGCTACAAAGGCATCGTCTGCGACCGCTGCGGTGTGGAAGTCACCGAGAAGAAAGTGCGCCGCGAGCGCATGGGCCACATCAAGCTTGTCGTGCCCGTCGCCCACATCTGGTATTTCCGCTCGCTCCCCAATAAGATTGGTTACCTCCTCGGACTTCCCTCCAAGAAGCTCGACGCCGTAATCTACTACGAGCGCTACGTGGTCATCAACCCCGGCGTCGCAGCCGAGGGCGACAAACCCGTGCAGCGTCTCGACCTTCTCACCGAGGAGGAATATTTCGACATCATGGACCGCCTCCCCCGCGAGAACCAGCTCCTCGACGATACCGACCCCAACAAGTTCATCGCCAAGATGGGTGCGGAAGCTATCTATGACCTGCTCAAAGACCTCAACCTCGACGACCTCTCCTATGCTCTCCGCGATCAGGCCAACGCCGAAGGCTCGCAGCAGCGCAAGACTGAGGCTCTCAAGCGCCTCCAGGTCGTGGAGTCATTCCGCGCATCGCGTGAGCGCAACCGTCCGGAGTGGATGATTCTACAGGCAGTCCCCGTGATTCCCCCCGAACTCCGTCCCCTCGTGCCCCTCGACGGCGGCCGTTTCGCAACCTCTGACCTCAACGACCTCTACCGTCGCGTAATCATCCGCAACAACCGTCTCAAACGACTCATCGAAATCAAGGCTCCCGACGTAATCCTCCGCAACGAGAAGCGTATGCTTCAGGAGGCTGTCGACTCGCTCCTCGACAACTCCCGCAAGTCGTCGGCTGTCAAGACCGAGGCCAACCGCCCCCTCAAGTCACTTTCCGACTCGCTCAAGGGTAAGCAGGGCCGCTTCCGTCAGAACCTTCTCGGTAAGCGTGTCGACTACTCCGCCCGTTCAGTAATCGTCGTAGGCCCCGAGCTCAAGATGCACGAGTGCGGCATCCCCAAGAACATGGCTGCCGAGCTCTACAAGCCCTTCGTCATCCGCAAACTCATCGAGCGCGGCATCGTCAAGACCGTCAAGTCGGCCAAGAAGATTGTAGACCGCAAGGAGCCCGTCGTATGGGACATCCTCGAATACGTCATGAAGGGCCATCCCGTCCTTCTCAACCGTGCCCCGACACTTCACCGTCTCGGCATCCAGGCCTTCCAGCCCAAGATGATCGAGGGTAAGGCCATCCAGCTCCACCCGCTCGCATGTACGGCCTTCAACGCCGACTTCGACGGTGACCAGATGGCAGTCCACCTTCCCCTCGGCAACGAGGCTGTGCTCGAAGCCCAGCTCCTCATGCTCGGTTCACACAACATCCTCAACCCTGCCAACGGCGCACCTATCACCGTGCCCTCGCAGGACATGGTGCTCGGTCTCTACTACATCACCAAGCTCCGTAAGGGCGACAAGGGCGAGGGCCTCAAGTTCTACGGTCCCGAGGAAGCTGAGATTGCCTACAACGAAGGCCGCGTGACACTCCACGCCCCCGTTTCGGTCGTTGTCGACGACATCGACGAGTTCGGCAACCCCATCAAGCACCTCGTCGAGAACACCTCCGTAGGCCGTGTCCTCGTCAACCGTTACGTGCCCAAGGAAATCGGCTACGTCAACGAGATTCTTTCGAAGAAATCACTCCGTACCATCATCTCGCGCGTAATCAAGCACTGCGGTATTCCCCGCTCGGCCCAGTTCCTCGACGATATCAAGAACCTCGGTTACTACATGGCCTTCAAGGGTGGTCTGTCGTTCAACCTCGGCGACGTCCTCATCCCCGCGGAGAAGGAGCAGTATGTCAAGGAAGGCTACGAGCAGGTTCAGGAAGTGCTCAACAACTACTCGATGGGCTTCATCACCAACAACGAGCGCTACAATCAGATTATCGATATCTGGACACACGTCAACTCCCGTCTGGCCGACACCCTCATGAAGCAGATTTCGGCCGACAAGCAGGGCTTCAACCCTGTCTACATGATGCTTGACTCCGGTGCCCGTGGTTCCAAGGACCAGATTCGTCAGCTCTCCGGTATGCGTGGTCTTATGGCCAAGCCGCAGAAGAGCGGTGCCGAGGGAGGTCAGATTATCGAGAACCCGATTCTTGCAAACTTCAAGGAGGGTCTTTCGGTGCTCGAATATTTCATCTCCACCCACGGTGCCCGCAAGGGTCTTGCAGATACCGCGCTCAAGACAGCCGACGCCGGTTATCTTACCCGCCGTCTCGTCGATGTGGCCCACGACGTCATCATCAACGAGGAGGACTGCGGCACACTCCGCGGCCTCGTCTGCACAGAGATTAAGAACAACGACGAAGTCGTGGCCTCACTCGGCGAGCGCATCCTCGGCCGCGTGTCTGTCCACGACGTCATCGATCCCACCAACGGCGAACTCATCGTGGCCGCCGGCGAGGAAATCAACGACCTTGCCGCCGACCGCATCAACGCTTCGCCCATCGAATCCGTCGAAATCCGCTCAGTCCTCACCTGCGAGTCCAAGAAGGGCGTCTGCGCCAAGTGCTACGGCCGCAACCTCGCCACACACCGCATGGTCCAGATGGGCGAGGCAGTCGGCGTGATTGCAGCCCAGTCAATCGGCGAGCCCGGTACCCAGCTGACACTCCGTACATTCCACGTCGGTGGTGTCGCCTCGAACATCGCGGCCGTCAACTCGCTCACCTCGCGCTACGACGGTATCCTCGAAATCGACGAACTCCGTACCGTGCAGACCGACGAAGTCGACTCCAAGGGACGCAACGTCGAGGTTGTCATCGGCCGACTCGCTGAAATGCGTATCATCGACCCGACAACCAAGATGATGCTCACCAACGCCAACATCCCCTACGGTGCCAAACTCTTCTTCGACAACGGCGCCACCATCAAGAAGGGCGATGTAATCTGCGAATGGGACCCCTTCAACGCCGTAATCGTCAGCGAAGTCGGCGGTAAGGTCGAATATGTCAACCTTCAGGAAAACGTCACCTACCGCGTCGATTCCGACGAGCAGACCGGTCTCCGCGAGAAGATTATCATCGAATCCAAAGAGCGTGGCAAAGTGCCCGAGGCAAACATCGTCGACGCCAACGGTCAGATTGTCAAGACATACGCACTCCCAGTGGGCGCACACCTCATGGTCGACGACCACGCCGACGTCAAGGCCGGCGAAATCTTCGTCAAGATTCCGCGCGCCGCAGGCTCTGCCGGCGACATCACCGGTGGTCTCCCCCGTGTGACCGAGCTCTTCGAGGCCCGCAACCCGTCCAACCCCGCCATCGTATCCGAAATCGACGGTGAGGTCAAGTTCGGCAAGGTCAAGCGCGGCAACCGCGAGATTTCAGTTACCTCCAAGCTTGGAGAGACCAAGAAATACCTCGTGCCCCTCTCGAAGCAGATTCTCGTGCAGGAAAACGACTACGTCCGCGCAGGTACACCCCTCTCCGACGGTGCCATCACTCCCGCCGACATCCTCAACATCATGGGTCCGACAGCCGTTCAGGAATACATCGTCAACGAAGTCCAGGACGTCTACCGCATGCAGGGTGTGAAGATCAACGACAAGCACTTCGAGGTCATCGTCCGTCAGATGATGCGCAAGGTCAACATCCTCGATCCCGGCGACACCGGCTTCCTCGAGCAGCAGGTGGTCGACAAGCGCGACTTCATGGACGAGAACGACCGCATCTGGGGCAAGAAAGTCGTCACCGACGCAGGCGACAGCGAAAACGTCAAGCCCGGTCAGATTATCACTGCCCGCAAGCTCCGCGACGAAAACTCATCGCTCAAGCGCCGTGACCTCCGTCCCATCGTCGTCCGCGACGCCCAGCCCGCAACCTCCGAGCAGATACTCCAGGGTATCACCCGCGCCGCCCTCCAGACATCGTCGTTCATGTCGGCCGCATCATTCCAGGAAACCACCAAGGTTCTCAATGAAGCAGCCATCAACGGCAAAGTCGACTATCTCCAGGGCATGAAGGAAAACGTAATCTGCGGTCACCTCATCCCCGCCGGTACCGGTCTCCGTTCCTACGAGCGCATCGTCGTAGGCGGCAAGGACGACATCGAGGACGCCTTCGACCTTCCCGTCGTACCCCGCCAGGAAGCCCCTGAAGTCATCGACGTCACCCATACCGAACTCTGATAACCCATTGGAAAAATCTGATAATTCAGATAAAATCCTGACCCCTCAATAAACATCCAGCGCCGACCCCACCGGGCCGGCGCTGCTGTTTTATACCCTCAAAGTCTCCCATCCTCAAAGTCCTTAAAGACCTTAATGCCATTAAAAACTTTAACTATCCCTCAACCAAAAGAATCAATTTTATAACCCTTAATCCCAAATCTTAAACCACTCCTCCAAGCTCCCATGCCCGCAGATGGCGGACACCGTTGCGCATAGGCAGCTGGTCATCGTCCATTGTTATCAGAAACTTCTCTCCCTCCCCCTTGACGCAGTCAAGGGATTCATATTCCCTATGAGCCGTCTCCTCATCATAGACAGTGTAGGCCACTTGTGCATAGATTGTGCGCCCGTCCTTCCTCGCTATGAAATCGACTTCATGACCTTTCACAACGCCTGTATTGACAACATAGCCCTTGCGCACGAATTCCATATACACAACGTTTTCCAATACATATCCCAACCCGTATCTGACGGATGGGAACAGATAATTGTGGTAGGCCTGGTCGTTTATATAGAGTTTGAAATTACCTGCGAGCAGCTCTTTTCCGCTGATATTGTAGCGCTCGGATTTATGTACGAGAAAAGCCTCCTGAAGATACATGATATAGGCCGCTACCGTATCGTAGGTCGACTTGTTTCCGCGGCTCTTTATGAAATTCACTATGCCGGTTATTGAAATCATATTTGAGGCATTGTTGACAAGATAGGCAAAGAGACTTTCGAGGAGTCCCACATCCTTTATCGAATATCGTTTCACAATATCCTTAAGCATTATTGAGTCCCGCAGTCCGGCCACATAGCGTTGCTTCACTTCTTCGTCCGGGAGATTTATCAGTTCCGGCAAGCCTCCCTCTTTCAGATATCTGAGAAAAGCGCCCCGCTCTCTTCCTAAAGAGTGGATACCGCAGTATTCGTCAAACGACAGAGGCGCTATCAGAAATTCCACATATCGCCCCGACAGAAGCGACGCCAGTTCCCCAGAAAGCAGTCGGGAATTAGAACCGGAGATAAACAGTTCTGCCTCCATCGTGTAGTCCTGCGACATTGAATTGACCGCACGTTCCCACTCATCTATTTCCTGCACCTCATCTATAAAGATATACAGTCGCCCCTCGGGATTGAAACGCTCGCGGTAAGCGCTTACAAGCCGACCGAGATCATCGGCATTTTTTATGAAACCGAACACCGACAGCTCACAGTTTATGAATAGCGTGTTTTCCGGCCTTACACCGTTCTTTATAAGCTCAGTGGCGACTTGTCGCATTATATAACTCTTGCCCACGCGCCGCTGGCCCGTCAGCACCTTCACAAGCCGGTTTCCCGTGTACTTCATAAGGCGTCCGGTGTATGTGTCGCGTATAAATCCTGCGGGAAGCTGATTCCCATACCATAGATTATAGGGCGCTATTATGTCTAAATATTCTTCCATAGCCGAATCTTTTTGCAAATATAGCTAAATTTTCGACTGTACTCGAATCTTTTTGCAAAAATCTTAAAAGTTTCGACTATACTCGAAACTTTTTATGAAAATGCTGAAATTTTCGACTGTACTCGAAAAGAGTCCACCAATATCCTCTTTAAATTTTAAATTCCATACTAAAAAACTTTGTTTCTCTTGTATCTCTTGTCCATATGTGCCCCAAATTCCAGCCATCATCACAACCGGGAGGCCACCGCATGCGATGGCCCTACAGATTTCGATCGCAGATTTTCGATACTTTAGGCCCCAAACCATCCGGTCAAACTAAACCTGTCGAAAAATTTCTATTTTTCCTCGGTTTTGGCTAATTTTGTGGCGAATATGCTGCTATCACTCGCCATACCCGCCCATGCGCCGCTCATAACCGCGCCGGTCCCGATTTTCCTGACCGTCATGGCCATAATCCTGCTGACCCCCATTGTGCTCAACCGTCTCAGGATTCCCTACGTCATCGGCCTGATTATCGCGGGAGTAGCCGTCGGGCCCTACGGTCTCAACATCCTCGCCCGCGACATGAGCTTCGAAATCTTCGGGCAGGTCGGCATACTCTACCTCATGTTTCTTGCCGGCATCGAGATTGACATGTACCATCTGCGTAAAAACATGCGCAAAGGCCTCACATTCGGCCTCTTCACCTTCATCATACCCCTCATACTTGGCGCCGTGGCAGCCATGGCCGCACTTCGCATGCAGATGCTCGAAGCCACCCTGCTCGCTTCCATGTTTGCCGCCCACACCCTCATAGCCTACCCGATAGTCACCCGCTTCGGCGTCACCAAAGCTCCGGCCGTCATCATAGCCATTGCCGGCACCATCGTCACCGTCCTCGGCTCCCTCATTGTCCTCGCCGGAGTGCTCGGCGTGTATCGCGACGGCTCCGTCTCCTCCCTCATCCCCATCCTCTGCTACCTCGCCCTCTACTGCGTCGGGCTCATATACCTCTACCCGCGCATCACCCGCTACTTCTTCCAGCACTACAGCGACGGCATCAGCCAGTTCATCTACGTTATGGTGATGGTGTTCGGCGCCGCCGCCCTCGCATCCTTCATCAGCATCGAGGGAGTGTTTGGCGCCTTCTTCGCCGGACTCGTGCTCAACCGCTTCATCCCCGCGCGGTCCACCCTGATGGGGCGACTCGAATTTGTCGGCAACGCCATCTTCATCCCTTACTTCCTTATCGGCGTCGGCATGCTCATCGATCTCAGGGTTGTGCTCGACGGATGGTCCACGCTCTACACCGCCGCCGTCATGAGCGCCGTGGCCATGGCCTCCAAATGGATAGCCGCCTTCGTCACACAGAAAGTCTACCGTCTCACCTCCATCGACCGCTCCGTGATGTATCAGCTCTCCAACGCCCATACCGCCGTGGCCCTCGCCGTGGTGATGATAGGCTATGAGATGCACCTCTTCGACGTCACCGTGCTCAACGGCACCGTGGTCATGATACTCGTCACCTGCACCGTATCCTCCTTCGGCACCGAGCGCGCCGCCTCGCGCCTCAAGGTCCAGCTGCTCGAGCAGGCCGACGAGGAGAGCGCCCGCGACGACTCCACCACCCATCCCCGCACCCTCATTGCCATCTCCAACCCGCTGACGGCCCCCGGTATCGTAGACCTCGCCCTCTCCATGCGCTTCCCCGACACATCCGTCCCCGGCGACTTCTATGCCCTCCATGTCCGCAACGACAACTCCGCCTCATCCAAGGCCATCGGGCGCAACTCGCTCGACGTGGCCGAGCGCGCCGCGGCAGCCGTCGAGACACGCCTCACGCCCATCGAGCGCTTCGACCTCAACTTCATCACCGGAGTGCTCAACACCATGGAGGAGCGCGACATCACTGAGCTCATCGTAGGCCTCCACCGCCGCACCCGCATCATCGACTCCTTCCTCGGCGAGAAAATCGAGCAGCTTCTGCGTTCCACCAACCGCATGATAGTCATGTCGCGCTGCTTCATCCCGCTCAACACCGTGAGCCGTCTGCTCGTCGCCGTCCCCAAAAAGGCACAGTTCGAGACCGGCTTCCGCCGCTGGGTGCAGGCCGTCGGCAACCTCTGTCGTCAGATTGGCTGCCGCGTCGAATTCTGGTGCGACGACTCCACCGCCCCGCTCATACGCACCGTAATCACCCAGAGCAAGCTCGGCATACGCATGTCATTCGCAACCGTGGCGAGCTACGACGACTTCGTCCTCAAGACCGCCGGTATCACCGACGACGACCTCCTTATCGTGGTCAGCGCCCGCCGCTCCTCCGTGTCATTCGACAGCGACATGGACTCTGTGCCCGAATATCTCCAGCGCTACCTCGCGGGCAACAACCTTATCGTAATCTACCCTGGCCAGTTCGGAACCGAGGCGCCCATGACTATGGCCGAGACCATGGCCACCGACATCGTCTCGCCGCCCAACCCCGTCTACCTCTTCGCCATGAACCAGCTCCGTCGCCTCCGCCGAATCCTTAGCCACAGATAGTGCAGAGTAGGGGAGAGGAGTGGCCTCTGACCATCCCCGCTCCTGTCTCCACGGATTTCTCTGCTCCCCCCGTCACGGATTTTCCTACCCCACACAGTCCTCTCCGCTGGCAGGGTGCGGATTCGGATAGAACGTGCCCGCAAAACGAGATGCAGATTCGAGAAAACGCTGTCTTTAACCGATGGATTGCGATATTTTCGCCGTGAAAACGGGAATAAAACACCATTTTAACTATTGTTATCATATATCGGCGCCCATAATCTGCGGAGTTTTGTACCTTTGTCGCCGAAATAACTGTAAGCTCCCCCTCACGACGACAATTCTTCCGTGCCCTTCCCGAATGTTACGATATATCCTCCTTCCGTTCCTCTCCCTCCTCGTCTGGTCATGCTCCTGCCAGCCCTCCGGAATCGACGCCACCCTCGCCGAAGCCGAGCGCCTCATGGACGGGCGTCCTGACTCCGCGTTGGCCCTCGTTGAATCCGTCGACCCCTCAGCAATCCACAGCCGCTCCACCCGTGCCCTCCACGCCCTACTTCTTACCCAGGCACAGTTCAAAAATTATATCGATGTCCCGAATGACTCACTGATTTCAATTGCACTTGCTTACTATGATTCCTCACGCGATTCATACAGAAAAATGTTGTCACTGTATTATTTCGGACGTTTAAGGCTTCAATCAAAGGACTATTCAAAAAGTTTATATTCATTGATTAAAGCAAAAGACTTGGCTGAAAGCCTTGATGATGATTTTTGGGTGGCGATGTGTGCGCAAAGGATAGCGGATATCTATAATGAGACTTATAACTATAATGAGGCAGTGAAATATGTGAGGATAGAATTTGACAGATTCCAAAAGGCCGGTAAGTCAAAATATATTACATGGGCAATGCTTGATTTGGCACAATCGTATTATGCTGTTGAAAAGTATGACTCCTGCATGATTTTGTGTAAGCAATTGCTGGATTCGGCCCTACGTTATTCAGATGAGTATTTAAGACAGGATGTCGGCAGAGCGATGGGTTTATGTAATTTTGTTCAGGATAATTATGAAGAAGCACGCAAAATATATGAGGAGATATGTCGTATGGATGATGCGAATGTCAATGACTCTGCTTATCTTGGCTTGACTTATGTAAGGCTTGGTAAATTGGAGAAGGGACGGGATTTGCTGAAGGCAATTAGTGATGTCAGTGCCGGGCCTGGCGTATGGTTCAGATATTCTTATTATACAGCAGTTGATTCAACTGAAAAAGCGTTGACTTCACTAAAGATTCTCGATGAAGACTCAGAAAAAATAATTAGAGAACTTGTCAATCATGACTTGTCGGGTGTACTGATGGATTATCATGAATATGACCGTAAAATTCTTGAATCCGAATTGAATAATCACAGGTTGATTATAGCTCTTATATTAATCAGTTCCATCTCTATAGGTGTAATTTCATTGCTGATGTTTTTACGCTATCGTAAAAAACAGATTTTGCTGATTGAGCGAAATCTCGCGGTTGCGCGAAACTTTAAGGAGATAATGGAAACTCATGATAAGGTATCGAAAGAAACCATAAGACATTTGATGGCTGACCGTTTTGAGGTATTTGACGAAATGATGAAGGTCATGTATGAGGATGGTGATTCCGAAAGATCAAAGAAACGCATCTCTGAAATGGTGAATATGTTGGTGAAGGATTTTTCCAGAAACAAAAAGGAAATCGCAGAACTTGAATCTTATGTGGATAAACATTATGGAAATATATTCACATCATTCCGTATGGAATTTCCAAAACTTGTCGAGGCCGACTATCTGTTTTTCCTATACTCTATTTTTGGCTTTTCAAACTCCTCGATTACGTTGTTTTTACAGGAAAAAGACACGATGGCTGTATATGATAGGAGAAAGAGAATGAAAAGGAGAATAAAAAATTCCACATCCAAAGATAAAGATAGATTTTTGGCTGTATTAGGGTAAATCTTTAATTTATAGCGAGTTACGAGACCGGGCTCGAATTGTATAGAGTGGCGATTCATAACTCTTTATATATCAGGATTTTGGACTACGGATTTCGGGGAGACCAGATTCTTTGATGCGTTGAGGCGCGAATTAGCTGGTTATAAAGGTGTTATGAAAGGGGTTGACCTACTTTTAGAAGCCCTTAAATTGCTTTGAGAAGCAAAAATGAATGTAATTTTGCAGAAAAATTAATCAATCAAATTTTAATATGAGAAAAAGGACATTCATTTTAATTTTGGTATCTGTATTCTTATTTTGTACAGATCATTTAGTAAATGCCGAACCGTCCTCAAAAGGCGATGGGAACAAGGTTGAATATCTGAAAATAAATACCGGTAATAATCATCGGCCTGAATTGCCCTCGCGGATTTTTATTGAGTGCCATTATTGTCAAGGCAAGCTTTCGTTTGTGCTGTCGCATCATTCTAATATTCATAATATGGATGTGATATTAGAAAGAGACGAATGTGTGGTATGTTTTGGCCATGTAACTCGTGAGAATCCCGAAGTCGCTATTCCGGTACTCTTCGGAGAATATGACATAACCTGTCGCACGGACGGAAACCAAATTTTTAAAGGAAAACTGAATTTTGAATAGATATTCTAAACCATATTGTATTATTAATCAACCCATCTTGTAAAATGAAAAAGTTATTTGATTGCGTGTCAGCGATTTCGGTTACTGCTATGCTGTTTGCATGCGGTAATTCTGAGGATGTCCTCAATGGAGCGGCGGATGGCGCCTCAAATATAGAAGTCGTTTCATTGTCAGATTATTTGCCGCAAAGTTCGCGTGCATCTGAAATGGCAGATGGTGCAAAAGTTCTTAAGTTCAAGGATAAGGAGACTTTCAGCAGGACAATTGCTCAGTTAAACGGCATGGACGAGAATCAGCGACTTGAATATTTCGAAGAATTGGGTTTTGACGGGGCCTATACGATGCAAAGGCACGCCGACGCTGAACTGGAAGCTATATTTGATGATGAATCCTTGGATTCCTGTGCTTTTTATAGGGAAATTACCGCTTATATTAACAAATACGACGGTATATTTTGTTTCCATAAGGAGGATGAGACCGATGTTACGCCTAACCTTAAGTTTGAGGACGAAAACATGGCTCTTGTTGGAACGATTGATGGCTATGCCGTGATTGGAAACGAGCTCGTCGGTGCATCCGTGCTGGCCGCTGAACCAACCGGCCCGATTCCTGTCAATGTAGATATTGTCAAAACCTGTGAAGTGAGTGTGACGAATGGTAAATATAATTATAAGAGTTTTTTGACATTGGGACGAATTGAAAATCGTTTTGCTTTTAAAACACAAACCTATAGGAAAAAATATCTCTCAACAAAATATGATAATGCTGTAATCCATTATGGGAAAATAACGGTTACTGAACTTACAAATCAAGGGAAAGGCAGTTTTTCAATAGATGTACATTCCAGAGGTAAAGGGACTTTTAAACTTATATTTCCTCTCGAATCTAAATTACAAAAATGGAATATTAATTTTAGTAATTTTTATTCTTCAAGTTTCCCTGAAAATAAAGTCTCAAAAGAATTTAGTAATATAACAATGAAATAAACATGAAAAAAATATTAGTCAGTAGCATTTGTTTATTAGTTGCAATTCTCGGAATTAATGCTCAGTCACCCATCCGCTGGGGTGTCGAGGCCGGACTGAATCTGTCAAAGCCTACGGAGGCTACTCAGACCGACTGCGGATTTAACGTAGGGGTGACGGGGGAACTCGGTCTGTCGCGCGGATGGTTTCTTGACGCAGCATTGAAGTTAACGTCGCAGCCGTGGACTATAGATTCAGAATATGGAATCTACGAGCAGCCCGTTATTGTGAAGCGTCATGGGTCTCTTACACCCTATAGCCTTATCCTCCCGATTCATGCCGGTTATTCTTTCGGTGTAGGCGCGAAAGCTAAAATCTTTGCCGCAGTAGGCCCCTACATCGGCTATGGACTGTTTGGAGGCGGTAAAATCAGTGATGCCGAGATAGAAAACGGAGTTTCGAACGGTACGAACTGGGACATCAATAATCCGTATAGTCAGATGAAACGATTCCAGGTAGGTGGCGATGCCCGTGTGGGAGCGGAACTTTTCGGACACTACACCATCGCTGTGGGCTATCAGTTTCAGCTCAACAACATGATGAGGTCGTTCAACACCTCTCAGAAATCACAGGTTTTCTCAATCAATCTTGGATATAAATTCTGATCTCATTGTTCAATACCGAGTCGTCCGGGCTGAATTGAAAAGCTCCGGACGACTTATGCCTGTAAAAATATGATTATGAAAAGAACATTGCTGAGATACTTTCTGCCTGTGATGGTCCTGTTTGCGGCGACCGCCTGCGACAACGACGACAGTCCGGTGCGCTCCGGGGCCGATAATCCGGTTCCCGACGAGAATTTCACTCCCGTGTGGACGCATCTGTATGAGAGCGGTACCCCCGCGGCCGGTTCGGTATTTATCGGCGACAGCTACACCGGCGTAAACGGCACTTCCGGAATCCACGACGTCCCGCAGCTCTATGTGGGTGCGGTCTATCCGGCACGGAACTTCCCTACGGCGCTGAAATATTCCGATATAATCGAAGTGCCCAAACGCTCCGCGGTCCTGACCGCGGGTTTAGGCTCTGTGGACAGTTTCAGCGGCGAGTCCGAGGGCCTCACTTCACTCTCATACGCCGGTTTTATGAAGAATCTGCTCGCTTCGTCAGCCTACGGTGACTTTATCCGTGAAAAAGGGTGGACGCGGCTGGACTATGCGCTCTGCGACGTCCGCACCGTGGGCAATCTCAGCAGGCTTTTTCCCGACAACGGACTTTTCGCCCGGGGAATGGCCGAAGTGGTCAGCGAGGCGCCCGGGCTCGCCACGGCGAAGTCGCTGACGGTGGGCCGCGTGGTGATGCAGAGCCTCACCGTGGGCATGGACGTCCCGGCGGGAGGAGTGTTCGCCGACCCGCAGCAGGTACCGGCTGACGCCGTCTGCGTCAGCTCACTCACCTACGGCGCCACAGCCTATTTTGTGATTGTCAGCGACAGAAGCTACGATGAGGTCTGCGCCTGCTTCATGGAGGGCGACGTGGCTGCGGCCTTCGACACCCCCTCCGGAAAGCTCCGCAACTCCACAATCATAACCTTTATCATCAGATACGACAGCCGCAACGCGGACGTCGCCACCACATTCTCCTCCCTCACCGACTTCCTCGCCCGCCCCTTCACCCCGACCTCCTGCGGCTATCCGATTTACATAAAATCCCTCTGAATCCTATAATCCCAATCACTTTCCACCTCAGGAGTAAGGTGCTTAATGGCTACTGTCTGCAATTCAGATATGACTGTATTGCAAACAAAGGTACGTTTTCCATGTTGTCCTGTCTAACATAGGGCAGCATGGAAAATCTCAATCCTTTCAAGCCTGCATTAGCTTTTAAGAACATGGCAAATGATTTTGCTCGGACGTTCACCTCAGCTTTTACCTCAATCGGGATTATTTCCTCATTATGCTGGATTATAAAGTCAATTTCGGAAGTATTGTTTTCATTGCTCCAATAATACGGTGTACAGCCTGAAGAAATTAATTGTTGGGCAACGTATTCTTCTGTCAGGGCTCCTTTAAATTCGACGAGGCCGTCATTACCGACCAGGAGACTTGACGCCGGGATATCCGCCATACAATTAAAAAGGCCCACATCCACCATGAATAGTTTGAACGCACCGGGATCCTCATAGAATTTAAGCGGCATTTTAGGAGAACGGATTCGGTTAACCTTGTAGACGAGCCCCGCGTCAATGAGCCACTGTATAGCGATTTCATATTCCGTGGCGCGCGCTCCGTGTTTGAGAATCCCGTAGATAAACTTTTTATTTTCCTTTATCAATTGAGACGGCAGGGAATTAAGTACCTGACCGATTCTGACCGATTCGCGTTTGTCGACATGTTTTGATATGTCATTCCGATAGGCCGTCAATATATCAGACTGAATTTCACGAACTATTTTCAGATCTTTATTATCTGCAAAACATTTCACAGCTTCCGGCATACCTCCTGCAAAATAATACTGCCTCAGACAGTTTATGAATCTGGTATTCATCAGTTCTATGAGGCCCCAGTCCGCAGTTCTGAGCGTAGCACAGAGATTTTCTTCCCCGATTGCTTCGAGAAATTCCTCGTAATCCATCGGATACATGTGCAATAGATCCACTTTCCCGACAGGAAATGATTCCTTTTGTCCTAATGTGACTCCCAACAGTGAGCCCGCTGTCATCACATGATATTCCGGAGCCTTTTCGCAGAAATACTTCAAACAGTGCAAACCACGGGGCGCCTCCTGTATTTCATCAATGATTATAAGAGTATCCGCAGGTGATATCTTTTCTCCAGTGATAGCTTGTAAACCAAGAATTATCCGCTCTATATCATAGTCATCGGTAAAAAGATCCTTGGTCCGTGGCTCATCGTCACAATTGACATATACCACATTTCTGTATTCATTCATGCCGAATTCTTTCATTATCCATGTCTTGCCGACCTGTCTGGCTCCAAGGATAATCAACGGTTTCCGGTTGTTTTTGTGTTTCCAGTCACACAGATTCTTATATATTTTGCGTTTCATAACTCTGCATATCAGTATTATAGAATGTAAAATTACATTTTTATAGGCATAAAAACAAGTATTTTTTACATTTTTCTCGACTTTAAATTGTAAAAAAATACATTTTTCTCGACTTTGCCGAGGCCATAAACAAAATATATGGCTTCGGCAGGTTTATTTTTTCTCCGAATCTCTTGCACATTTCGAAAATTGATTCTACTTTTGCAGTGTACTATTATACTAATACACTAAATTCATCCTACGCCAATTATGCTTAAAGTCGAAAACCTCACTTTCTCCTATCGCCGCAGTGCGCGGCCGGTGCTCGACGGCTTCTCGCTTGAGGTCGAGGCCGGGGGAGTCTACGGGCTCCTGGGCCGCAACGGTGCCGGCAAGTCGACACTGCTCTATCTGATAGCCGGGCTGCTCACTCCGAAGTCGGGCCGCGTGCTTTTCCGCGACACCGACACGCGCCGGCGTCTCCCCGCCACGCTCTCCGACATCTTCATCGTGCCCGAAGAGTTCTCCCTCCCGCGCATATCCCTGCGTGACTACGTGAAGGCCAACTCTCCCCTCTATCCCCGCTTCTCCGCCGACGACTTGCGCCGCCATCTCTCCATTTTCGACATGGATCCCGAGCTCAACCTCGGCGCCCTCTCGATGGGGCAGAAGAAGAAGGCCTTCATGAGCTTCGCCCTCGCCTGCAACACCTCCCTGCTGCTTATGGACGAGCCCACCAACGGCCTCGACATCCCCGGAAAGAGCGCCTTCCGCCGCTTCATAGCGCAGAACATGACCGACGAGCGCGCCGTAATCATCTCGACACACCAGGTACGCGACATCGACCGTCTCCTCGACCATGTAATCATCATGGACAACTCCTCGGTGCTCCTCAACCGCCGCGTCGACGCCATCACCTCACGTCTGAAATTCCTGACCACCGACTCCCGCGAGCTCATCGACCGCGCCCTCTACGCCCAGCCCTCGCTCGAAGGCACGAGCATAGTGATTCCCAACGACGACGGCTCCGACACCGAGCTGAATCTCGAATCGCTCTTCGAGCTCGCCCTCTCGCGTCCGGAGGAAATCAGAAACATGTTCAACCCCAACACTCCGAAGCCATGACAACTCCTATATCCAATCTCACCGCCGCCGCAGCTGCCCCCGACAGCCAGTTTTTCAGCTTCGGCCGCCTGACGCTCCTCTTTCAGAAAAAACTGGTCGAAAACTGGCGCACCCTCCTTCTGAGCTGCGCCGGGCTCCTTGCTTTCCTTGCCGTTTTCGGTATAATTTTCGCCAACGAGAGCTACGACGAGGGCTTACAGCCAGAATTTTACTCCAGCCATTGCGCCAAGTTATTCACCACTTTCATTATAATGGTCTTTTTCATCGCCGGAGCCTATGTAGCCTCCATATCCTTCGGGTCGATGGCGGGAGGAGCCCCTACGCTCGCCACACTCATGGCTCCCGCCTCGCAGTTTGAGAAATACCTGATGCGCTGGCTCGTGGCGGTGCCACTCTTCATTCTCCTCTTCTTCTTTTTCGCTTTCATAGCCGACTGGATACGCGTCTGCTACGCCGAACTGCGCTTCGAAATGGACGTGCGCCCAATCCCTTGGCTCAAACTTGCCTTCCGGCCGGACAATGCCGGCTATTTCGACGGCGCCTCTGACTTTGTGATGATGATGTTTGTCTGCATGCAGTCCTTCTTCTTCCTCGGCGCCATCGTCTGGCCCAAGCGCTCCATGGTCAAGACCTTCGTCACCGTGGTAGCCGTCAGCTTCATATATTTCTGGGTCATGTTCTGGATTGTCGAGATATTCAAGCCGGACAGTCCCTGCTACTACGCCATTCCCGCAATCCGCGAGGATCTGGACGACCCGCGGATAATAACCGGCCTCGCCGACATCCTTTTCGCAATCGTGGCCCTCTTCAACTACTGGCTGACCTACCGCCGTTTCCGCGAGGCGGAAATCATCAACCGCTGGTGACACCAATCCCCCTCTTCCGCCTATGAAATTCAAGGAAAACAACAAGGCTATCTATCTTCAGATAGCCGACAAGCTTTGTGATGACGTGCTGACCGGCGCCACTCTCCCCGGTGCGCGCATACCGTCGGTGCGCGAATATGCGGCCACACTCGAGGTCAACGCCAACACCGTGATGCGAAGCTATGAGTATCTCGAGCGCCTCGGGGTGATTTTCAACCGCCGCGGCATCGGATTCTTCATCGCCGACACCGCCCGCGAGGTCATCACCACCATGCGCCGCGAGACCTTTATCGAGGGCGAGGTTCCCTATTTCTTCCACCAGCTATCGCTCCTCGGCGTCAGTCCCGATGAACTCAAAACCATGTTTGAAACCTATCTAAGCGACAATTCAAAATGAAAAAGACTACATACATAATGTTCGGGCTCCTCATGGCCGGACTTGTCTGTGCCGTGGCTTTCGGCATCGCCACCGTCACTTTTATGGAGCCCTATAAGGAACTCAATCTCAACGGCGCGAAAAAGGCTGTCAGAGAGCTTCCGCGTTTCTCATATCTTGTGCTCCGCACCAAAGGCTATATCGACTATTTCGAACCATTCGAGCGCGCGGTGGTCAGGGAGAGTGATTCCGTGACGGCGCCTGTCCTGACGGCGCCGGCCGACATCATCAGCAGCTATGTCTGCGAAACGAAAGGCGATACCCTCAATCTCGTGCTCGACTATGACATTCTCATGAAGGACGCCCCCAAGGAGGGGCCCCGCCGTGCGAAAGGAGTCTATATAGGCGAGGAGGGCGTGATGGAAGTCACCGTGCCGCGCGGAATGATGCGCGGTGTGAAGAGCAAAGTCGGCCCCCTCTGCATCGATGGCTTCCGCGCGTCATTCCTCAAGACCGAGATCAAGAGGCGCGTCACGCTTACCGGTTGTCAGCTCGACACATTCCGCTGCGCCTCGGGAAGCATCGAGAGGCTTGAGGTCTATGACAGCAGTATAGATTTCGCAAGCATCCGTCAGCCCAGACAACATCTTAAAGTCGAAACCTTCGGCGACAATTGCTTCATCACCCGCATGGAGGTGAGCGGCGACAAGCGTAATAACAGTCAGGTCTATCTGCCCGAAGCCCGCGTAGGCTCCCTAGACTGGGTTCCCACCGATTCCGCAGCGCGCCTCGAAGTCACCCTCTCGTCTCTGGCAAGCATCACCATGCGCTGACCCTTTGCATCATCGCAACTGCCGTTCCCTGCACGGTCATCGCGTCTGACGCCCCTGTAGGGCCATCGCATGCGGTGGCTGCTCCGCATCAGCCATTTCCACGCCTGTTCCGGGACCGGTCACCGCATGCGATGACCCTACAGCGGGGTATTGAAATCACTGCTGCTCCGGTGTCGGTTACCGCATCCGACGTTTCCTGTAGGGCCATCGCATGCGGTGGCCGCCCCGCAACGGCCATTTCCATCCCTGTCCCGGGTCCGATTACCGCAGCCGCCATTTCCTCCTCAGTTCCGGATTCGGTCACCGCATGCGGTGACCCTACAGGGGGGTATTGAAATCGCCCCTGTTTCAGCAGGAATAATTCGTAATTAAATTGTGATAATGTAAAACTAATTATTAACTTTGCGGTGCCTGGGGCGCTCCCGGCTTCCATTCACGTTCCGATTCATTTCAATCACCTATCTACCATGAACCGACTTCGCAATTGCATAGTGCTAATAATAACTCTCTTCGTGTCAATACCCGGACTCTGTCGTGCCGCCGACGGGAAAAAGGATAAGGATAAGTATTCATTCGTCATAACCGGCCGAGTGAAGGAGGCCGTCGGAAAGACCGACCTCACTGATGCCGTGGTCATACTCTACGACGGCAATGGCAACCGCATGGACTCGGTGCAGGCCAACAGGGGTTCCCGATATGTCGATGGCGAGAGGATTCCGATGTCATATTTCACTTTCGGAGTGGAGCGCAAGGATTCGACCTACACTCTCGATGTCAGCTATCCCGGCTATCAGACTCAGACTGTGGCATACAGGTTAGAGAACATTGGCAAGCGCGAGTCTTACCGCTATATTCCCACCATATTCCTTGAACGTGAGCCCCACAAGCTGAAGGAGGTGACCGTCACGGCGTCGAAAATCAAATTCTACAACAAGGGCGACACGATAGTCTACAACGCCGATGCCTTTCAGCTCGCCGAAGGTTCGATGCTTGACGCCCTCATTGCCCAGCTTCCAGGCGTGGAGCTCAACGATGACGGGCAGATAAAGGTCAACGGCGAGTTTGTGGAGTCACTGCTGCTCAACGGAAAGCAGTTTCTCGACGGCAACAATCAGCTTATGCTTGAAAACATCGGCGCATACACCGTCAAGAACGTCGAGGTCTATCAGGGGCAGGATGCACGCGAGAAGTGGGTAGGCGACCCCAATGCCAGGAAGCACCTGACGATGGACGTGAAGCTCAAGCGTGAGTATAACATGGGCTGGATTGTCAACGCCCAGGGTGGTGCCGGCACCGAGAAGCGCTACACCGGACGCCTCTTCGCCTCGTGGTTTACCCCGACCACCAAGCTCACTTTAATCGGCAATGTCAACAATCTCAACGACAGCCGCAAGCCGGGCAAAAATGACTCATGGACTCCCGAGATGATGCCCTCGGGGACAAGGGAATACCGCACGGGAGCCTTCAATTACGACTACGAGAATCCCGAGGAGACGCGACGCTTCAACGGCTATGTCGAGTTTGAGCAGTCGGCCCTCAAGAATCACACCACCACGGCCCGCACCAACTTCCTCAGCGGCGGCAATACCTACGACAATTCCTTCACCCGCGCCCGTGACCGCAAGCTCCGTCTCGAAACGCGCAACTACTGGCATCTCAACAATGAGCGCTGTTTTACCGGTGGCATGCTTGTGGGGCGCCACGTCCACCGCGACAACGGCTCGTCGGGCATTTCTGGCACATTCGACCGCGAGCAGACCGACATGACCCGCGCCATCCTCGAAGCCATCTACTCAACCGGGACTCCGAGTCAGCTCGACGACATCATCAACCGCTCTATCACCCGCACCGACGGTTCGCAGACCGAAAACGAGATTCAGTTCTATCCATACCTCGAATGGAAGATTCCCGGCACAGAAGACCGCCTGACAACCGAACTCGGGGTCAAGTACAAGGACGAGAAAGAGGAACGCTGGCGCGACTACAATATCAACTACGGCGCAGACCCGGTGCCCGCGGTAGTGAAGCGGCAGTATTTCGACAATTCACCCAACCGCACCCTCACTCTCGACGGAACTGCCGGCTACACAGCGCGGGTGGGTTCTCTGAGCGTCGGCCTGAGCTATTCCTACCGCTTCCTCGCTCGTGACCGCGACTCATATATGTATGCCCTTGACCAACTCGCCGATATGGGCGTCTATGGCACAGTGCCCGCGGGCTATCTCGACAGCTTCGACCCTGAAAACAGCTACACCTCGCGCCTCATTGAGAACCGCCATACGGTAAATCCTATGGTTACCTGGTTCCATGCTGGTGAAAAACATCTGTTTTACATGCAACTCAGACCCGAGTTCTCGTTGCTGCATCAGCATCTCGACTACTGGCGTGCCGGGCGCTCATATTTCGTGGGGGAGTCCTCTTTTCTCACCGTGGCCAAAAGTAATTCGATACTTGCCGTTTATCATTGCGGACTCCAGTCATCCAAAGGGGGGCGCGAGCAATATACCCATCAGATCATTTTCAACTATGGGATAGACACCAAGACACCCGACCCGCTGCACCGTCTTGACATTGTCAACGATGCCGACCCGCTCAACATCACCCTCGGAAATCCGAATCTGAAAAACTCCTACGTCCATAAGCCGGTACTTTCCTGGAAATATATTTCGCCGGTGAGGACTCTCTCGAACACCGTGCAGCTTCAGTTGGAGTTTACCGACAATGCCCTGGTCCGCGGCTACACCTACGATACCTCGACCGGCGTGCGTCGCATCCGCACCTATAATGTCGGCGGAAACTCACGAAAGAGTATCGACAACAGCCTCAATTTTCAGTTCGGTTCCCGGGACCAGTTCACCTTCACATCCAGGACTTCGGCCGACATCTCGGACTACGCGGATATGATTGGTGTCGACACTCAGGCTCCCGTCAAGTCGAAAGTCTCCAACCTGAATCTCGGCGAGAGCATCAAATTCGACTGGCAGATAGGCAAGCAGAACATTGCGGTGAAAGGCAGTTTCGACAACCGTCACTCCACATCGACCCGCGATGACTTCCTGACCATCGACGCGCGCCATTTCAATTATAGTGTCCTCGGCCAGTTCCGCCTCCCTGCCGGGTTCGGCATCAGCACCGACTTCACCCTCTACACACGCCGCGGCTACGGGGTGAAGGAGCTCGACACCACGGATGCTATCTGGAACCTGCGCCTGACCTATACTCCGCGCGGTGGCCGCTGGGTGTTCATGGCCGACGGTTTCGACATGCTCCACCAGCTCTCCAACGTCAACTATGCCGTCAACGCCTCCGGTCGAACCGTCAGCTACTCCAATGCCCTCCCGCGCTACCTGCTCTTCTCCGTCCAGTATCGCCTCTCCATCCAACCCAAAAAACGCCGGTAAAATACATAGTATAGGGACGCGGGCAGCCGCGTCCCTACACTTTATTTACCCGTATCTTCCCAGAGATACAATCTATCCGAGGGGCGGATTTTTCTCGGGACTTTGATTGAGAAATTATCCCCCTTCTTCACCACCGGCACAGGGTCATATTCCAGACGCAGTTCCTCGATGGTCATGATGATGGCGCCCGTGTCGGTGCCGGTGATTACCACCTCGTCGCCCGGGTGTAGCTCGCCGGCCTCCATCACAAACTCCCCGACACCGAGTTTCGGGAAATAGCGCACACCCTTTGCCACATACTTCTTGACTTTCGTGGCCGAAGAGCCGTATTTCGCCGACCACTCTCCGAGGCGCTGGCCGAGGTAATAGCCGTTCCAGAAGCCGCGGTTGAAAATCTTGCCGAGCTCCTCGTCCCAGAGGGCAATCCGCTCCTCGGTGAACTCACCGCGGCAGATGGCGTCGATGGCTTCCGAGTAGGCGCGAACAGCGATTTTGACATACTCCGGTCCGCGGGCGCGACCTTCGATTTTGAACACCCTCACTCCCGCGTCAATCATCTTGTTGAGGAAGTGGATGGTCTTGAGGTCCTTGGGCGACATGATATACTTGTTTTCGATGTCGAGCTGGTCGCCGGTCTCGCGGTCGGTCACAGTGTAGCCGCGTCGACAAATCTGCGTGCAGGCACCGCGGTTGGCGCTCGAATTCATCTCGTGGAGACTGAGATAGCATTTGCCGGACACGGCCATGCAGAGGGCGCCGTGGCAGAACATCTCGATGCGTATCAGCTCACCCCTCGGGCCGCGGATATTCTCGCGCTCGATGGCGTCGGCTATCGCCTTGACCTGGTCGAGATTCAGCTCGCGGGCAAGCACAACCACGTCGGCGAACTGCGAGAAGAACCTCACCGCCTCGATGTTTGTCACGTTGAGCTGTGTGGAGATGTGGACCTCCACGCCCACAGAGCGGGCGTAGGTGATGGCGGCTATGTCGCTCGCTATGATAGCCGAAATACCGCTCTCGCGCACGGCGTCGATTACGGCGCGCATCTTTTCGAGCTCATTGTCGTAGATTATGGTGTTGACCGTCAGATAGGTCTTGACTCCGGCAGCGTCGCAGATCGATGCGATGTTGCGCAGATCGTCGAGCGTGAAGTTGACCGACGAGCGCGAGCGCATGTTGAGCCCCTCGACGCCGAAATATATAGCGTCGGCCCCGGCCTCGATTGCGGCGTGGAGCGACTCGTAGCTCCCCACAGGAGCCATTATCTCAAAATCTTTCCTGTTCATAGTGAATCATACTCTTTTCCGGCTGATGCTGACGCCGATACGGGAAGGCGCCGCCGAAAAATCCTTCAAAATTAACAAATTTCCCGGAAATTTGCTAATTTTGTAGCTTGACGGCGAGTCACCGGCTGCAAAACCGGGGCTTCACCCACCGCACGTCTCCCCGAAAATCAATGGATTCAGAATTTGACATACACGACCGCGTCAGCGCCGACAAGGATTTCGAGAAAGCGCTGCGCCCCTCATATTTCGACGCCTTCAACGGTCAGGAAAAGGTGGTCGAAAACCTCAAGGTGTTCGTGCAGGCCGCCCGCATGCGCGGGGAGGCCCTCGACCATCTGCTCCTCTTCGGCCCTCCCGGACTCGGCAAGACAACCCTTGCGGGCATCATTGCCAACGAGCTCGGAGTGAACTTCAAGGTGACATCCGGCCCGGTGCTCGACAAGCCAGGCGACCTGGCGGGCATCCTGACTTCGCTTGAGGAGAATGATGTCCTGTTTATCGACGAGATTCACCGCCTCAGCCGCGTGGTGGAGGAGTATCTCTACTCCGCGATGGAAGACTACCGCATAGACATCATGATTGACAAGGGCCCCGGCGCACGCTCCGTGCAGCTCTCGCTCTCACCATTCACGCTCGTAGGAGCCACGACCCGCTCCGGCATGCTCACAGCCCCGATGCGCGCCCGCTTCGGCATCAACTGCCATCTGGAATATTACAGCCACGAGGTCCTTGAGCGCATCATCCTGCGCTCGGCGGCGCTCCTCGGGGTGAAGTGTACGGGCGAGGCCGCCCATGAGATTGCCATGCGCAGCCGCGGCACCCCCCGTATAGCCAACTCGCTCCTGCGCCGAGTGCGTGACTTCGCGCAGGTGAAGGGCGACGGCAACATCGACCCTCAGATTGCCCGCTTCGCCCTCGAAGCCCTCAACATAGACCGCTACGGCCTCGACGAGATGGACCACAAGCTTCTGCTCACGATGATAAACAAGTTCGAGGGTGGCCCCGTCGGGCTCTCCACCATCGCCACCGCGATAGGAGAGGAGCAGGACACAATTGAGGAGGTCTATGAGCCCTTCCTTATCATGGAGGGTTTCCTGCGCCGCACTCCCCGCGGCCGCGAAGTGACCTCGCTCGCCTACACTCATCTCAAAATCAACCCGCCCTCGGCCATGGCGAGCCTCTTCTGAGGCGCCTTCCCCGCTCCGGGCTTTTTCCCGGGTGCTTTCCCCTCGCGCCTCGGGCTCTTTTCTCGGGCACTTTCCAAATTTCCGGTGCGACTGCCGGATTCCAACCCCTCACTAATCCAACTCAAATGGCAGGAATCAAATCACTCGCCAAAGACACGGCCATCTACGGCCTCAGCAGCATAGTCGGACGTTTCCTCAACTGGTGTCTCGTCCCGCTCTACACTCAGATGTTCCCTTCGTCGGAATACGGTGTGGTAAACTATATCTACTCAATTGTCGCCCTCGCGCTCATCATCCTCACCTACGGCATGGAGACGGGTTTCTTCCGCTTCGCCAACCACGAGCGCTATAAGGATCCGCTGGAGGTCTACTCGACCTCGCTCATCTCGCTCGCGGTGAGCTCCACGGCCTTCCTTGCGATAGTCCTCTCGCTCATCGGGCCGATTTCGTCGGCCATGCACTGCGCCCACCATGAGAGCTATGTCATCATGATGGCTGTGACGGTGGCCGTCGACGCCTTCTGCTGCCTGCCATTTTCGTATCTCCGTTTCCGCAAGCGCCCTATGCGCTTCGCCTTCCTGCGTCTGGTCAACATCGGACTCAATATCGGCTTCAACCTCTTCTTCATCCTAATCTGTCCCTGGCTGTGGACTCAGGCGCCGGGATGGATAGCGTGGTTCTACGACCCTGACTTCGGAATCGGCTACATCTTCCTCGCCAACCTCATAAGCTCCGGCGTCACCATGCTCCTGCTGCTCCCTGAACTACGCGGATTCCGCTGGAAATTCAATCCGGCGCTGTGGCGTGAGATGATTGCTTATTCCGCTCCGCTCCTCGTGCTCGGCATTGCGGGAATCATGAATCAGACCCTCTACTCCATACTCTTCCCGGAGCTTTATCCGGACAAGGCCGAGGCCATGTCGCAGCTGGGTATCTACGGCGCCAACCTGAAGATTGCCATCGTGATGGTGATGTTCATCCAGGCTTTCCGTTTCGCCTACGAGCCCTTCATTTTCGCCAAGGCCAAGAGCCGCGGCGACGACCAGATGCAGAGCTACAGGGATGCGATGAAGTATTTTGTGATTTTCGCCATGGTGATATTTCTCGCGGTGATGTTCTATATCGACATCCTGCGCCACTTCATCGCCGCGAGCTATTTCAGCGGCCTGAAGGTGGTGCCGCTCGTGATGATAGCGGAGTTCTTCTTCGGAATCTTCTTCAATCTCTCGCTTTGGTATAAGCTGACGGACAAGACCGTGTGGGGCATGTGGTTCTCGCTGCTCGGACTGGTCATCACCGTGGCGCTCAACATCCTGCTCGTGCCCCGCATCGGCTACATGGGCTGCGCGTGGGCGTCGTTTGCCTGCTATGGCACCATGATGCTCGTGAGCTACCTTGTGGGGCTGGTTAAATTCCCCATCGGCTACAATGTGCCCCGCCTGGTGTTTTATTTCGTGGCCGCCATTGTGCTTTGGGTATTCGCCGAGTTAATAGCCTTCGGCCACCGCCCCTGGCTCAACATGATAATCCGCACCCCGCTTCTCATCGGCTATATCCTTATGGCCATGCGCATCGAACATATCACTATCCGTGACCTCATTCCCCGCCGGAGCGGTAAATGATTTCTGCACCTTCACAATCAGAGGGCTTTGATTGTGAAGGTATATTTTCCTTTGGCGGCGGGTTTCTTTTCGGTCAGGGAAATGCGGGTTATCTTCTTGCCCCACACGTTGCTCAGGCGCGGGTCGTCGAGAGGCTTGTCGAGGAGCGTGACGTCGAATTGTGCCGGATTGTAGGTCAGCAGGGCCTTGTGCCCCCCGGCATCGATGGTAACCGTACCGGGACGCGAGATGTCGATGTCGCCCCACGAAAGGAAGTTGATGACGCCGGGGGCTTTCGATTCGTCAAGTTCGAAACTATCAGTGATTTTCAGCACTCTGCCGTCGAGAGCGTAGGCGCGGTCCCATCTCCTGACGGCCGCCTCCGCGGGATAGGATTGCGCGAGATTGAGGCTGAACCCGTTTTTTGTGGCTTTCACGTCCGACGCCCTGAACTCCTTGCCGTCCGACTGCCCGAAACCGTTGATTACGGGGAGATTGTGCCACTCGCTCTGCATGGTCCATATCGAATAGCGCTCCTTGCTGAAAGTCTGCCGGGTGTATGTCCCGACTCCGGCATCTATTATTATCGGGTTGTTGTCGGCCCAGAGTGAGAATGTCCCGACGTCATTGTGATTGTGGCTTTCGGCATTGAAGCCTCCTTTGGACGCGAAGAAGAGATTCTGCGGAGTGGAGAGGTAGCGGAATTCCGTTTCGGGATACCATGAAGAGGCCGGACGGCGGAAATCGGCCTTGTAAGCGTCGAGTTCAGGTTTTACGCCCAGGGCGGCGAAGGTGCGGAAAATGTCGCGGCCGTTGGAGGGAGGAGTCTTGCGGTCGGCGTATAGCATCGCGGCGAAATTTTTCAGCAGATCCGAACCGACAGTCTTGCCGAAACGATAGATGAGATAGGGATCGCCCCCGCCTTTGGCTGAGGCGTCGGCGAAATTCACTACCCAGCCGTCGCCCACATAGGAGCGGGCTATGTACTCGCCCATATCCTTTATCATCGTTTCGTCGCTTATGTCGATGCGGCCTCCGGTTGCAAGCGAGAGCAGTTCGATATAATCGAGGGCCTTTCCTGCTGCATGGCCCCAGTAGGAGGGACCTTCCTCACAGGCACCGTCACCCTTGATGTAGTTGAGAAATCTGTCCACGCCGAGCATTGTGAGGTAGACGAGCTCGGCATATCGCTCGTGGTCATTCTCCATGAGCATGGCGGTCATGAGCACGTTGCTGTGACACCATGGGGTCCAGTTGTTGAGTATCCCGCCCTTGTAAGTGCGGCTTGCGTCCCACCACCATTTGTCGTAGCTCAGGAAGGGCTCTATTACGCGCGTCTCGAGCTCATGGCGCAGGCGGCGGGAGATTTCAGGGTTGATTCTGTCGAATTCGGAGTGCATGAAATAGTAGACCCATGAGTAGAGTCCTCCCATGTCGCCGGACACGAGGTCGATGACAGGATGGTCGTAGGGCTGGAGGGAGCGGCCCCGCGTGTAGGGTGGGATATGTGCGCTCAGGGCCCACGATGTCATCTCGGCTGCGGCATAGACTCCGTTGATCAGCTGGTCGATGAACCGGCCCTTGCCCTCGGCGAGCTCAGCCATCAGGAGGTCGGCCACAGCGGAGTTGTTGGCGTTGAGTGGTGACTCCATTATCGCACGGTTGCCGCTGCGTTCATATTCGAGATAGTCCGTGGCCTTGACGCGCGGCCATGTGTGGACGAGGGTCTTCTCTCCGCGTATGATGTAGGCGTCGCGGGTGTCGCCGAGCAGGGCTTCCCACCCCTCACGGTCGGAGTAGGAGGGGAGACTGACCCATTTGCGGTCAGGCACGAGCATATCTTTCAGTTGCTCCTTTGACACTCGGGAGGTGAGGAGGTTGCGTTCAGCGGCAGTGACATTCAGCGCGCACAGGGCGGTGATGAGGATGGCAAGAAATTTTTTCATTTTGGCGGGAATCAGAAGGCTTCGGAACGGTGGTGCAGATGATTTTTCCACAAATTATATGTCATTGGAGAGTTTTACAAGCAGTTCCCGTAGTGGAAATAAGTCAGTTTCAACCGTTGCCATCAGTCTTTCAGGTTTGATCTGGTAATAACCGTGGACAAGGACATGTCGCATGCCGATAATCGCCTTCCAGGGAATATCGGGTCGTCTGTCCCTGGTTTCCTCCGTAATTTTATAAGCAGCTTCTCCGATAACTTCAACTAATTTGACCATACCATAGAAAAGCACAGGATCGGTCATCAACTGCCGGATAGAGTAGCGGTGTCGTGCGCCGTCAATCTGATCGATGGCCTCAATCATGTGAAGGACGCGCTCGCGGTCACGGATTGTTTCTCTCATAAATCAGTATTTTGTCTTTTTCGACCGAAGGGACAGCGAATGGTTTCAGTGTGTCTTTCTCGACAATGTCGACGGCGCGATGAAGCAGAGCAGTAAGTGAGGAATACATATTGCCCATTGTAAAGAGTGTCACCCTTTCGTTTTCGTCAAATTCAAGAAGGATGTCAACGTCGCTTTTTTCGGATTCTTCCCCCCTGGAATAGGAGCCAAACAGCCATGCGCGGTTTACAGGCTGAGTAGCAAAATAATCCCGAAGTTTGGGGATGAGTTCTGAGAGGGTGCTTTGTGTCATCGGTAAAAAAATGTTATGATGCAAAAATATATATTTTCTTCCAATATAACAATTGAAGTGATTCAAACTTCTTGTTTTATTTAGAGGATGTTTAAAAACAATCGTTAAAATCTGCGCGACAGTTTTGAGAGGGTATTGTTTTTGGCTGGGAGTTTTATGAATTTTAAGTTACCGGAGACATCACTCACGTTGTTATGTCTTGCGAAAGAACTGAGTCAAAATTGTAGAGTTTTGGGAGGAGAGGGGAGTGGTAATGGAAAAAATGTTTAAATTTGCAGGTGAAACTGTTTAATTCAAACTGATGAGGACGATTTTTCTGATTGGATATATGGGTTGCGGGAAGTCGACCCTGGGACGCAGTCTGGCGAAGAGATGCGACATCGAGTTTATCGACCTTGACGATTATATAGAGTCGAAGGCCGGGAAGAAGATACGCGAAATCTTTGCTGAGGATGGCGAGGCGGCTTTCCGCGAGCTTGAACGCCGGACTCTCGTGGAGGTGAGCGAGCGCGGGAATGTGCTTGTGGCCTGCGGGGGCGGTACGCCCTGTTTCGGCGACAATATGGAGCTGATGAACAGCCGGGGGCTGACGGTGTTGCTCCAGGCGTCGCACGAGAGGCTGCTGGAACGGCTGAAGCGTGGCCGGGCGAAGCGTCCGCTCATTGCGGGGCTGTCGGATGAGGAGCTTGACGGTTTCATCACGGAGCAGTTGGCGAAGCGTATGCCGCACTACGGGAAGGCGATGGCGACTTTCGACAGTTCGACGCTGGAGAATGAGGATGAGATTGAGGCGAAGTGCGAGGCGTTTATCAGCCGGTTCGACCTTCCGAGGAGGCCGTTTTAAAAAACGGCACTATGACAAATCGATTGGCTTGCAGCTGAGAATCGGATGGATTGAAGTTTTTTTATTTATAAATGATTGAGAGTCATGACTGAGGATATAGCTACTCCACAGGAACAGCCGCAGGAGACGTGTACGGCTCACCGCGGTTTTACTATCGGGCTTCCGGCGTGTGATTATCCGTCGGAGCGCCGTTTTCCGCTGACGCCGGAGGCTGCGGGGCGCCTGATAGAGCGTGGGTTCCGGGTGAAGATGCAGGAGAACGCGGCGGCTTGTATCAATTATGGTGACAACAGCTATATGCGGGCGGGGGTGGAAATCACTACCCGCGAGGAGGCTCTGAGGTGTGACATAGTGATTCATCTCGCGCCGCTGGGGGTGACGGATGTGAGGCATCTGCGACGCGGGGCGATGCTGCTCACGCTGCTCAATCCGTCGCATCAGGACCCGCCGGCGCTGAAGGAATTGCTTAAGCGTCATATCATCGCGATTGCGGTGGATCTGATTGAGGATTCGAGGGGCTGCACGCCGTTTGCCGACATACTGGCTGAAATTGACGGCCGGGCGTCGGTGGCGATGGCTTCGTCGCTCCTGGCTGACCCGTCGCGGGGCAAGGGCATACTGCTCGGCGGTGTGGCCGGTATCATTCCCTGTGAGGTACTCATAATCGGCTCGGGCATAGCGGCATGCGCTGCGGCGCGCTCGGCGATGGGACTGGGTGCGACGGTGAGAATGTATGACAACGATGTCTATTCCCTCCGCAGGGCTTCGCAGGAGCTGGGCCCGTGGGTAATCAGTTCGACGCTGCATCCCCACACGCTGGAAAATGCGCTCCGGAGCGCTGACGTGGCCATCGTGACACCGACGGAGGAGCCTTTTGAGGTGGGGCGCGGGCTTGTGGATATGATGAAGCGCGGTGTGCTCTGCTTCGACCTTGTGTCAGAGAGGGGCGAGGCTTTCCCGACTATGCGGGCCGTGGACCTTGCTGCAGCTTTTGCGGGCCGGGAGCGGCCGGCGGTGGGTGAGAGGGTCTGCTACACTCATGCCGGATGCGCTGTGGCGCGCACGGCGGCGATGGCGCTGAGCAATACGTTCATCACTCTGATGAGCTCGATTGTGAGTTGCGAGGGGGTGAGCAATGCGCTCAAGCTGCTGCCGGGGATGCAGAAGGCCACCATCACGTTTTTCGGCCGCATAGTGAATCCTCGTGTGGCGCGTGCGGCGGGAATGAGAAGCGTGGATATAAGTATTTATCTGACATTGTCGTAAATAATTTGCAAAAGAGAAGTTTATGGCTCCGAGAAGGAAATTTTATGTGGTCTGGAACGGTTATGCCACGGGTGTGTTTGACTCGTGGGAGGAGTGTCAGCTGCAGGTAAAGGGTTATCCCGATGCGAAATACAAGAGTTTTGACTCGCAGGAGGCTGCGGTGGCGGCTTACCGCGGGGACCCTGCGGAACAGCTTGATCTGCTGAAGGCTATAGCCAGCGGACCGAAGGTTAAGGTGAATTATGAGGCTATCCCTGAAATAAAGCTGGACGCGCTGGCTGTGGATGCGGCGTGTTCGAAGAATCCGGGCCCGGTGGAGTATCAGGGCGTGTGGGTGAGAACGGGGGAGAGGATTTTCCATGCGGGGCCTTTCGAGGGAGGCACGAACAATATCGGGGAGTATCTCGCTCTGGTTCACGGCCTTGCGCTGCTCCATCAGCAGGGCAATCCGCATACTCCTATCTATACTGACTCGAAAACGGCGAGGTCGTGGGTGCGCAACCGTCAGCCTAAGACTTCGCTGAAGCCTGACGGGAAAAATGCTCATCTTTTCGAGCTTATCCGCCGTGCGACGGCGTGGCTCCAGAGCCATGAAATCACTAATCCGATTCTGACGTGGGATACACCGGAGTGGGGGGAGATTCCGGCAGATTTCGGGAGGAAGTAGGGTTTAAGGATTAGAAGGGTCGTTAAGGACTTTAAAGACTTTAGAGACCTTAACGACCTTAGGGACTTTAAGGACTTTAGGGGCTTTAGGGAGAGGTGATTATTGTTTTTTGGGGGTGGTTTCGCTGGCGGAGGTGAGGAGCATGACTGTGCCGTAGATTATCCAGAGGATGCCGATGAAGAGGTTGTGGCCACCACGGTAGACTATAATCTGGTAGATGCCGAGAAGGATGGCGGCGATGTTGAGGATGATGGAGAGGTGTTTTTTTACTGTGGGTTTCATGTTGATGCGTTTTTGCAAAAGTAGGAATTTGCGGGGAGATATGCAAGGATTGGAGTGTAGTGGGGATGGATGCGGTGAAAGAGGACGAAAATTAGTCTGTTTGGGATAATTATATAGGGGGTTGTTTAAACTTTTAATGTGTAAAAGAGGTTATATTTGCAAACCCCAAATGTTTACGCGGGGTGACGTTTCACGAATTATTGCGTTTTCAACTAAGATTCCAAACAGATAAATCATGGCAACACGAAGATTTTTCCTCGCTTTTCTGGCTTTGTGCTCTTTGGGCGCAGTGGCCCAGACTGTCACGACGGTACCTGAAGGGAGTGTGGTCACTCTCGAGAAGTGTCGGGAGATGGCCCTGGCCAACAATAAGGACCTCCGGCGGTCGGCACAGCAGATAAAGGTGGCCGGCTACGAAAAGGACCAGGCTTTCGCCGCCTATCTACCCGCTCTTGACTTCGCGGGCGGCTATATGTATAACCAAAAGGGTGTGTCGGTTTTCGGCTCGGACCAGCTGCTTCCGGTCAAGACGTTTAATCTTGAGAAGCAGGACTATGAGTTTGGTCTCGTGAAGAATCCGGTGACGGGCGAGCCGGTCATCGTGGACGGCAAGCCTATCCCCGAGCAGATGGCCTATCTGCCGAAGGAGGCTCTGAGTTATGACCTGCACAATGTGTTTTTCGGAGCGGTGACGCTTACGCAGCCTATCTTCATGGGCGGAAAAATCGTGGCCATGAACAAGATTACGGGCTATGCCGAGAATCTTGCGCGGGCCATGCACGACAATTCGGCGCAGGATGTGGTCTATGCTGTCGACGCGGCCTACTGGCAGGTGGTGTCGCTGAAGGCCAAGCAGAAACTTGCGGTGAGCTATGTGAATCTCCTCGATACTCTGAGCCACAATGTAGCCCTCATGGTGCAGCAGGGAGTGGCCACGAAGCGCGATCAGCTGACTGTGGACGTAAAGCTCAACTCGGCTCAGGTGGATCTGACGAAGGTCGACAACGGTCTCGCCCTCTCGCGCATGGCGCTCGCACAGGTGTGCGGACTGCCGGTACACACCGTATTCACCCTCGCCGATGAGGATTCCGAGAATATCGCCGCCACGACTCCGGCCGCCAAGAGCTATGACATGAACGAGGTCTATGCCTCGCGCGACGACCTGCGGGCGCTGGAATACGGAGTGAAGATATATAAGGAAAAGGAAAATGTGGCCCGCGCGTCGATGATGCCCAATCTCGCGCTCGTGGGGTCATATTCATTCTCCAACCCCAATATGTTCAACGGCTTCGAGAAGAAATTCAGCGGAATGTTTTCGGTGGGCGCTATGCTGACCGTACCTATCTGGCACTGGGGCGGCAACTACAACAAGTTGCGCGCGGCTAAGGCGCAGACCGTGGCCGCACGTCTTGAGCTCGACAATGCCAAAGAGCTCGTAGACCTCCAGGTGAATCAGGCGTCGTTCAAGGCCCAGGAAGCCGTAAAGACCTACAACATGACCGAGACCAATCTCGAGAAGGCCGACGAGAATCTGCGCTGCGCGGAAGTGGGTTTCCGCGACGGCGTGATGACGGTGGACAACGTAATGGAAGCGCAGACCGCATGGCTCAAGGCCCATTCGGAGAATATCGACGCACGCATCGACGTGTATCTCTGCGACGTCTACCTTTCCAAAGTGCTCGGACGCCTGGACGTGAGCGCCCCGGTGATGGCCGACTGAACGCTTAAAAAATCACAGCAAACAAGAAAAATCAACCCATAAAATCTCCTGAAATCATGTCAGATACAAAGAACAGCCCCGCTGCCACACCCGAACAGCGCGAAAACAAAATACTCATGGTGGCCATGGGCGTAATGGTGGCCATCTGTATCGTGCTCGCCATAATAGGCTTCTGCTTCCTTGATAAGACCGACGAAATCGTCGAGGGTCAGGCCGACGCGACTTCAATCCGCATCTCCGGCAAGCTCCCCGGCCGAGTGGTGAAGCTCTATGTCCACGAGGGAGACCTCGTGAAAGCGGGCGACACGCTCGTGCATATCCACTCGTCGCTCGCCGACGCCAAGCTGATGCAGGCCGAGGGCATGGAGACAGTGGCCCGTACACAGAATCAGAAAGTCGATGCCGGCACCCGCAAGCAGATTATCCAGGCTGCCCGCGATATGGTGAGCCAGGCGGAGGCCGCGGTGGGAATCACCCAAAAGACCTATACCCGAATGGAGAACCTGTTTAAAGACGGTGTGGTGTCGGAGCAGAAGCGCGACGAGGCCAAAGCCGCCTATGACGCAGCCGTAGCCGCCCACCGCGCCGCCCAAAGCCAGCTCGACCTGGCGATTTCGGGTGCGCAGAAGGAGGACAAGGAGTCGGCCGCAGCGATGGTCGACGTGGCCAAGGGCGGAGTCGCCGAGGTGCAGAGTCTGCTTGAAGACCAGTATCTCATCGCTCCCTGCGACGGTCAGATTGACCAGGTGTATCCCGAGGAGAGCGAACTCGTGTCGCTCGGCGCGCCTATCATGAGCCTTCTGAAAATCAGCGACAAGTGGGTGACATTCAACGTGCGCGAGGAGTATCTCAAGGATATGCCTCTCGGCGGCGAGATAGAGGTGATGATACCCGCTCTCGACAAGAAAAAGGTGAAGGCCAAAATCTATTACGTGCGCGACTTAGGCTCGTATGCCACCTGGCAGGCCACAAAAGCCACAGGCCAGTGGGACAGCAAGACTTTCGAGGTCAAGGCACATCCGCTGGAGGCCCTTCCGGAGCTGCGCCCCGGCATGACGGTGGTTTACCTGAAATAAGCCCGCGATGAGCCTGCAATAAAACAAGAATATCTGTCAATCAAAATAACATTAACCTGGTCCTATGCTCCTGAAGCTAATAAAACGCGAACTCCTCCGGCTGACATCGCGGAAAATATATTTCGTCATGATGACGATTGTGCCGCTGGCGTGTGCCTTCTTCTTCCTCGACCTGATGAAAGAGGGGCTTCCGCTGAAGGTGCCTGTGGGAGTTGTAGACCTTGACCACTCGTCGCTTTCGAGACGCATCGGGCGTTCTCTCGACGCCTCGGAGCTCATCGACATCCGCACGGATCTCGAGAGCTTCAACTCGGCGATGACCAAGGTGAAGAGTGGTGAAATCTACGGATTTTTTCTGATTCCCTCCGACTTTCAGAAGAAAGCCGTCTCAGGGGAGACACCGTCGCTGTCGTTCTACTCCAACATGACCCTCTTCGTGCCCGGCTCGCTGTCATTCAAAGGGTTCAAGACCATAGCCGTGTCGACGAGCGGCGCCATAGTCAAGACCACTCTCGTGAGCGCGGGCGCCGATGAAGCAATGGCCGGAGAACTGATCCAGCCGCTGGTCATCAACACGCATCCGCTCAACAATCCGTGGATGAACTACTCGATATATCTCTCGCAGTCGTTTTTGCCCTGTCTGGTGGCGCTGTTAGTGCTGCTGATGACGGTGTTCAGCATCTGCGAGGAGCAGAAGCGGGGGACGTCGGTCGAGTGGCTCCGCGAGGCCCGCGGCAACATGGCCATGGCGCTCGCCGGAAAGCTCCTGCCGCAGACCTTCATATTCACCTGTGTCGGAGTGGCTATCCAGGCAGTCATGTTCTGCTATCTCGGCTTTCCGCTCAACAACAATCCGCTCCATATCATACTTGGGATGCTGCTGCTGGTCATGGCCACACAGAGTTTTGCGGTGTTTATCGTGGAGATTATACCTAATCTCAGGCTTGCCATGTGTATCGTGTCGCTCACAGGAATCCTCTGTTTCTCGATAGCCGGATTCTCGTTCCCGGTCGAGAAGATGTATGGTGCGGTGGGGATATTCTCCTATATCGTCCCCATCCGCTATTATTTCCTCATTTACATCGACCAGGCCCTCAACGGCATACCTCTGTATTATTCCCGATTCTACTATGCGGCGCTGCTGGCGTTTCTGCTGCTTCCCGTGCTGGGAATGGGTCGCCTGAGGAAGCACATGGAGAATCCTGTGTATGTTCCCTGACGGTAATCACCTTAGTACATTGAAAATAACTTATAAAGATGAACTGGATAAAAAGCTTATTCCGCGTGTGGCGGAGAGAGACGCGCCTGGTGTTTACCGACGTGGGCGTGATGCTCTTCTTCTTCGCCCTTCCCATCGCCTATCCGGTGGTCTACACACTCATATATAACCCAGAGGTGGTCAAGAAAATCGACACTGTGGTGGTGGACAATTCGCGCACTTCCGACAGCCGCGAGCTCGTCAGGGAATTGGGAGCCACGCAGGGTGTCAATGTGGTGGGCTATGCGGCCAACATGGAGGAGGCGCGCCGGGCATGGAAGGAGAAAAAATGTTACGGCGTGCTGGAAATCCCCTCGGACTATGCCCGCAGGATAGGGCGCGGCGAGCAGGCCGTGACGTCGTTCTACTGCGATATGTCGCTGCTGCTGCGCTACCGCCAGTATCTCTTCTCGATTACCGACATGCAGATGAACGAGGTGATGAAAATCACTTCGCAGCGTCTGGCAAGCGGCGGACTGGTGACGAGCGGCATAAAGGGTCTGCCCGTGGGGATGCAGTCGAATTTCCTCGGCGATGTCTCGCAGGGTTTCGCATCGTTCATCATGCCGGGCCTTGTGGTGCTGATTCTCCAGCAGAGTATGTTGCTGGGCATAACGATGATAGGCGGCACGGCGCGTGACCGCCGCCGACGCAACGGCGGAACTGATCCGCTCGACTATGATGCGGGGCCTCTGGCCACGGTGTTCGGCAAGTCGCTTTGCTACATTATGGTGTATCTGCCTCTCAGTTATTACATACTTGAAATCATCCCCTATATGTTCTCGTTGCCTCACGTGGGCAGCTTTTTCGACATGATGCCCATGATTTTCATGGTGCTTCTCGCCACGACTTTCCTCGGGCAGACGCTGCAGGTGTTTGTGAGGGAACGCGAGACGTCTCTGCTGGTGATAGTGTTTACGTCGGTGGTATTTCTATTCCTTTCGGGCCTCACATGGCCGCGATATGCCTTCAGCAAGTTCTGGCTGATGGTTTCGGACCTCGTGCCGGCCACATGGGGCATGGAGGGACTCATCCGCATCAACAGCAACGGCGCCACGATTGCCGATGTAGGTCATTACTACTGGGGCCTGTGGGCGCTCACGGGTGTCTACTTCGTGACGGCACTTGCGCTGCGCTACTTCTCTGACCGTGCGCTGAGGCCGCGGCCGGCTGAAAAAAATCTGCCGGCTGAAAGCAAGGTTTAAAAGCTCTTGAGTCACAGTTCCTATGTCTGCTTTTTTCATGGCAAACATAGGAACTGTGACTCTTTTTATACGTCTTGTGCGGAAAATGGTGTCAGAAGCGCATGCCCACGGTGAGAGTGAGCGAGGAGAAGGTGCTGAAGTGGGTGAAGCTGGAGTTGAAGTAGAGGTAGCCGTTGAAGCGCATCTGTGCCGAAGCAAAGAGCTTGCGGTGATTGTAGACGAGGCTGCTCGTTAGCTTATAGTTGTTGGCGAGGAGGTTGCGGCGGCCGTCGGTGGCGTCCTCGTAAGTACGTTTGTAGCCGAGCGAACCCATCGCTGTGAGGTTGAGGAGCCAGCGGCGCGGCTTGAGCACCCAGTTGTGGCCGTAGCCTCCGAGGGCCGCTATGTCCCAGTGGTGGAATTTGTAGTTCAGATTCTCAAGGGGTGGCACTCCTTCCAGCATATCGGGCGGGAGCTTCGAGAAGTCCATGTTGAAGTTCTGGTCGGTGTAGCTGATGCCCACAATGGCCGTGCCGGATGATTTCAGCTGATATTTCGAATAGCTGTAGGCCGCGGCGTGAGAGTAGCGGCGGTGGTTGAGGAAATAGTATGCGTCGAGATTGGCTGAGGTGATGGATATGTCGTCGAAATCATATCGGAAATCCTTGCCTTTGTTGTAGTCGCCGAAGCGCGTGAGAATCATACCTCCCTCGGAGGACACCTTGTTGTAGCTGATTGAGAAACGCGAGCAGGTAAAGTCGAGCATGAAGGTGTGGCGCTTGGTATCGCGGTCGAAGAGCTTGTCGATGTTCCACATATAGCCTATGCTGACGGCCATGAAGCTGATGTAAGCGCCGGCGTCCATGAAGAGGTCGGAGTGCATGGAGATGCGGGCGTTTTTCGGAAATAGCATGGTCTGCGATTCCATCCAGCCGAAAGTCTTGCCCTGCAGTTTCCAGTTCATGCCGGTGCCGACCACATAGTCCTTGTCGTATGAATTGAAAGTGCGGTCGCCCCAGTTGTAGACATTGAGGGCGAAGCGGGGAAAGCGGGGATAGCAGACGGTGGTGTCGTGGATATGGAAGCCGTTGTCGATTAGCTGGTGTATCCAGTAGGTCGAGCGGTGGGGTATGGAGTCACACGGGGTAGGGGCGGCCACTACCTCGGACTCCCCGGCGGCAGCGGCCGTCAGGCAGAAAAAGATAAAAATATTGACCAGAAACCTTCTAAGCATAATCGACCGTGAATCGATAGTGCAAAATTACGGAATTCCTTGCAAATACCATCCACTTGACGTAAATTTGTGGTCATTTGTGTCACTAAAATAGTAAATAATACCAATATGAATGTATTCCTCAATATAATATGGGTTGTGTTCGGCGGTCTGATGATTGCGATTGAATATGCCGTGTCGAGTATCCTGATGATGATTACGATTATCGGCATACCCTTCGGACTGCAGACGCTGAAGCTCGCGAGGGTGGCCCTGTGGCCTTTCGGGTCGGATATCGTCGACGCCGGATGGCCCTCGGGATGCCTGGCGGGGGTGATGAACGTGATATGGTGGTTTGTCGGGGGTATTCCCATCGTCCTGACCCACCTGGCGTGGGGAGTGATATTCTGCATCACCATAGTGGGCATACCTTTCGGCCTCCAGCATTTCAAACTGATGAAACTCGCCCTGTTCCCCTTCGGGATGGAGGTGAGGTGATATTATATATGAGATTAAACCACCGTCGTGGTGCTGAGGATGTGGTCTGAGGGATGGCGGAGAGGGTCGGTGTGGGGTTACGTGGATGAAAATATTTCTTAAACGGGCGGGATTGTTGAAAACTTGCTGAAAAATCCGTGGGTTAAATGCTTGTGGATTGGAATATTATTGCTACCTTTGCAGCGCTTTACGGCCACGGGCCGCCGGGCATTTTAATTAACCTTATTTATTAACCCCATTTTTTAATGACTGAAGAAGTAAAAAACTCCCCAATCGCCGACTTCGATTGGGAAGCGTATGCAAACGGTGAGACCAAGGGCG
Organism: Bacteroidales bacterium; assembly: GCA_019416285.1. Classification (GTDB taxonomy): domain Bacteria; phylum Bacteroidota; class Bacteroidia; order Bacteroidales; family Muribaculaceae; genus Duncaniella. The sequence continues at coordinate 21,492 of DXXM01000013.1, read as the reverse complement.
AAAAGACCCGTGAGGAACTTACCAAAACCTATGATGAATCGCTCAACACCGTGCGTGACAAGGACGTAATCGAAGGTACCATCATCGCGCTCAACAAGCGTGAGGCTGTGGTTAACATCGGCTACAAGAGCGACGGCATCATCCCCATGAGCGAATTCCGCTACAACCCCGACATCAAGGTGGGTGACACCGTAGAGGTCTTCATCGAAAATCAGGAAGACAAGAAGGGTCAGCTCATCCTTTCTCACCGCAAAGCCCGCGCAGCCCGCTCTTGGGACCGCATCAACGAGGCTCTCGAGAAAGACGAAGTCATCAAGGGCTACATCAAATGCCGCACCAAAGGCGGCATGATTGTCGATGTGTTCGGCATCGAGGCCTTCCTCCCCGGCTCACAGATCGACGTCAAGCCCATCCGCGACTACGATATCTTCGTTGGCAAGACAATGGAGTTCAAGGTCGTTAAGATCAACCAAGAATTCAAGAACGTGGTTGTCAGCCACAAGGCACTCATCGAGGCCGAGCTCGAGCAGCAGAAGCGCGAAATCATCGCCAAGCTCGAAAAGGGTCAGGTGCTCGAGGGTTCTGTCAAGAACATCACCAGCTACGGTGTGTTCATCGACCTTGGCGGCGTAGACGGCCTCATCCACATTACTGACCTCTCCTGGGGCCGCGTAAGCCATCCCGAGGAAGTGGTTCAGCTCGACCAGAAGCTCAATGTCGTTATTCTTGACTTCGACGACGAGAAGAAGCGCATCGCCCTCGGTCTCAAGCAGCTCCAGCCCCATCCCTGGGACGCCCTCGACGCTAACCTCAAGGTGGGCGACAAAGTCAAGGGCCGCGTAGTGGTTATGGCTGACTACGGTGCATTCGTTGAAATCGCTCCCGGTGTCGAAGGCCTCATCCACGTAAGCGAGATGTCATGGAGCCAGCACCTCCGTTCAGCTCAGGACTTCCTCAAGGTAGGCGACGAAATCGAAGCTGTCATCCTCACCCTCGACCGCGAGGACCGCAAGATGTCGCTCGGTCTCAAGCAGCTCAAGAACGATCCCTGGGAGAACATCGAAACCAAGTATCCCGTCGGCAGCAAGCACACTGCAAAGGTGCGCAACTTCACCAACTTCGGTGTGTTTGTTGAAATCGAGGAAGGCGTTGACGGTCTCATCCACATCAGCGACCTCTCCTGGACCAAGAAGGTTAAGCACCCCAGCGAGTTCACTCAGATCGGTGCCGACATCGACGTTCAGGTTCTCGAAATCGACAAGGAAAACCGTCGTCTCTCACTCGGCCACAAGCAGCTCGAAGAGAATCCCTGGGATGTATTCGAGACTGTGTTCACCGTTGGTTCTATCCACGAGGGAACTATCGTCGAGATGGTAGAGAAGGGCGCAGTCATCGCTCTCCCCTACGGTGTGGAAGGCTTCGCTACTCCCAAGCACCTCGTTAAAGAGGACGGCTCGAAGGCTCAGGTTGACGAGAAGCTCAACTTCAAGGTTATCGAGTTCAACAAGGACAGCAAACGCATCATCCTCTCACACAGCCGCATCTTCGAAGATGAGCAGAAGGGTGAGCGCGCTGAGGCTCCCAAGAAGGCAGCCGGCAACCGTCGTGGAGGCAACCGTCGTCAGGAAGAGGCTCCCGCCCTCAACACTCCCCTTGAAAAGACTACTCTAGGCGACCTCTCAGCTCTCGCAGAGCTCAAGCAGAAGCTTGCCGGCAAGTAATAGTCGAATATATCGAGAGATATAAGCACTGAAATATTTCCGACGCAGGGATACCCCCACGGGTATCCCTGCGTTTTTTCTTTTGCGTATTCGGAAGATTTTTGTAACTTTGCGGTGAATCAGGTTTGTAAGCACCGGCGAGACGGTGTTTGCGAATAATAGGGAACCGGGTGCGAATCCCGGACAGACCCGCTGCTGTGAGCTCCGAAAGGCTCTCCGACAAGTCAAGGCCACTGGTCCCCGCGGGGATTCGGGAAGGCGTCGGCGGAGTATGGAGCGAGTCAGAAGACCTGCCTGGTTGCATCGCGGTCAAAAGCTTTCGAGGACTAAAGCTGACGGCAAGAAGGACAGACGGATTTTACCCGCCACAGTCACAGATACGTTTTGAGTGTGTATCCTCACAGCGTTTTCCCACTCTCTCGGAAAGGATGCGTGTATCTCTGTGTCATCATCGGGTGTCGGCTTCCGTGTTTTCCTCCGGTCAGTCATTCCATCAGATTTTTTTGAAAGTTGCGCAGGCTGCGGTGTAGGGTCAGAGCCCACTGCTGCCCGGCAATCTATGTCTGCATGTCAAGGGGATATGTTGTCCGCCCGGCGCGGCTGTCAGCTCAGGCTGCGGCCATCGGCGCCCGGTGTGGCGACATCTCCCGGAAACAGCTAAACAATAATTTTCATAACTCTTTTCTGCTCTAAAGACGGTCTGTTGCGTGAGGCAACAGGCCGTCTGATTCTTTTTTTGGACTTAAGCGAATATTTCTGTAAATTTGCAGCTTAGGAAGTTGCGGCCGGATGCGGTTTACGCTCTGGCGTGCAGCCTCCCAGCGGGGATGTCGGCGAGGCCTCCCCTCACAGACAACAGGAATTCATTTTTCAAGCTCATTCATGAAGAAATTATTGTCAATTTTGATTATAGGCGCGGCCGTGAGTCTCGTTTCCTGCTCCGGCGGAAAGAAGGCAGACGGCGCCGAGGCTCCCGTAGAGGTCGAGGAGCAGAAATCGCAGCTCGAACAGGCTCTTTCGGCCGGAAATCTGAAACAGGCGTCGGTGATGGCCGACAGTATGTCGCTTTTCGTCGATGATTTCACCCCGGAACAGACCGTGCAGGTGCTGACGGCCTTTGTCCGCCTCCACACCGACGCCGCTTCCAAGCGCGAGTCGCGCCGCGACCTCGAGACACTCAGAAAGTATGTCGATGTCTATGACATAGCTCTCAGTGTCAACCCCAAGGACACCCGCGCGGCTTTCGATAAGGCCAAACGCGAGAATCCCGACATGGATTTCGACGCCTTGGCAATCGAATTCCGCAAGAAACTCAACCAGTATGACTCGATGCAGGACGGTTCGCTCGTCAAGGCCGCGGCCGAGCCTGACAGCGTGAAGGCCGACTCCACCGAGAGCAAACCGGCCGAGCTTCCCCTCGAACTCCGCCCGGCGGAATAGCTGGAGGAGAGAGGCCGCGCTTAAAGATGAAAGCAACAACAACACATATTAAAACACGTCCATACAGATTCAGCACAATGCAGGATTTTCTGAAAAAATACGGTTCCGTCGTCAAATTCATCGGCGGACTTGCAATCATCGCAATCATAGCCTTCGCGTTTTTCTATCCCGATGCCTCCGAGGGCAATCAGCTGCGACAGCACGACATGCAGCAGGGCATAGCCATCGGTCAGGAGGCCAAGGCCTACGCCGAACAGACCGGCGAGGTGTCGCGCTGGACCAACTCACTTTTCTCCGGCATGCCGACATTTCAGATTTCCCCCTCGTATCCCTCGAGCGGGCTCTACAAATGGATAAACAGCGTGATGGGACTGGGTCTGCCGTCGCCGTCGTCGCTGATAGCCATGATGATGACGGGATTCTTCATCCTGCTGCTTGCCATGAGGATGCGGTGGTATGTGGCTCTGATAGGCGCCATTGCCTACGGCTTCTCCTCTTATTTCATAATCATCATCGGTGCGGGGCATATATGGAAATTCGTGACCCTCGCCTATATCCCGCCGACCATAGCGGGCATAGTGCTCTGCTACAGAGGTAAATATCTGTGGGGTGGGGCGCTCGCGGCGCTCTTCGCTATGATGCAGATTGCATCCAACCACGTGCAGATGACATATTATTTCCTCTTCGTGATACTCGGAGTGGTGATTGCCTTTCTCGTGCAGGCTGTCAGGACCAAGAGCGTGGCCCGCTGGGGTATAGCCACCGGGGTGCTCGCCGTGGCCGGCATACTGGCCGTGGCCGCCAACTCGCCGAGCCTCTATCTGACCTACGAATACTCCAAGGAGACCATGCGCGGACGCCACAGCGAACTCACCTCGCCCTCGGCTTCCGGAGCTCAGAGCACCGCGGGTCTCGACAAGGATTATATAACACAATACAGCTATCAGCCCTCCGAAACCTTCTCGCTCGTGATTCCCAATATCAAGGGTGGCGCCTCAGCCAAGCCCGAGAAGGGACGCTTTCTCGCTCTCAATCTCAGCGAGCTTCCCGAGGCGGAGAAGATGGTTAACGAGGGTAAGCTCGACGGCATGCAGCAGCAGTATCTGAGCTACATGAGTCAGTATTTCGGCGACCCGGAGGGCACAAACGGCCCCGTTTATGTGGGCGCGCTGATATTCGCCTTCTTCATACTCGGATGCGTGATAGTGCGCGGTCCGCTGAAGTGGGCGCTGCTTGTGCTGACCGTGTTCTCGATAGTTCTCGCCTGGGGACGTCACGCCATGGTGTTCACCGATATCATGCTTTCAATAGCGCCGATGTATTCTAAGTTCCGCACTGTCGAGAGCATACTGGTAATCGCAGAATTCACCATGCCGCTGCTCGCCGTGATGGGCCTCCAGCAGTTGCTCACCACCCCTGACGCCTGGGAGCGTTACCGCAAGGCCGTAATCTGGAGCTTCGGCGCCACGCTGCTCATTTGCGCGATAGGTTTCTGCGTGCCGGAAATCTACGGCAGTGCCATCGCCGACAACGACCGTCAGATTGACGCCTACATAGGGAGCGCGCTCATGCAGCAGGGCTACGACGCCGCCACTGCGCGCCAGTTCAGCCTTCAGAATCCCGCCATCTACTCGGCTGTCGAGAATCTGCGTCTCGGGCTCGTGAGCTCCGACGCGCTGCGCAGCTTCATCATCGTGGCCCTCGGAGGCGTAATCCTCGTGGCCTACCTGCGCCGGAAAATCAACGCCGGAGTGATGGCCGCAGTGCTCTTTGTGCTCGTGGTCGGCGACCTCTACACCATCAACAAGCGCTATATCAACCACGAGAGCTTCGTGGCTAAACAGCTGACTGTGGGCGCACCGATAGCCAAGACTCCGGCAGACGAGACGATACTGCGCGACAAGGACATGAACTACCGCGTGATGGATATTCCGCGCTTCTATTCGGCTGACCCGTCATATTACCACAAGATGATAGGCGGCTATCACGCCGCGAAGCTGACCCGCTATCAGGACCTCATAGACCGCCATCTCTCCCACTTCACGCAGGGCTCGGAGACTGACGCCGACTGGAATGTGCTCAACATGCTCAATGCGCGCTATATTGTCGGCATGGACGGGCAGGCGCTCCGCAATCCGGAGGCCTACGGCAATGCCTGGTTTGTGGACAATGTGGACTATGTTGATACCCCCGACAGGGAGATGGCGAAACTCTCCGAAATCAATCCGCGCCTCACGGCTGTGGCCGACAGAAAGTTTGAGTCAGCCCTCGGCAAATCCGCCACCGTTTCGCCCGGCGACACCATCGTGGAGACATCCTATGCTCCCAACCGCCTGACCTACCGCAGCCACAGCGACAAGGGTGGCGTGGCAGTGTTCTCGGAGGTATATTTCCCCTGGGGCTGGACGGCTACCATCGACGGCAAGGAGGCTGAAATCGGACGCGTGAACTATGTGCTCCGCGCGCTTAACGTACCCGCGGGCGACCATGAAATCGTGATGAGCTTCGACCCGCCGTCGCTCCACGCCACCGATACGCTCGCCACAACAGCCATCATCATCATCTATCTCGCCCTTGCTGCCGCCATTGCGCTCGGGGTGAAGAATTTCCTGAAGCGTAAGCCGGATGTGGAGGGCAAGTAGGGTCTATCGCCATATCCCCGGTTTCCGCCGGCTCAAGCGGGCGTGGCGCAGCCGGGGTTTCGGCATACATTCGCCCTTTGCTTTTCGTTTTGTCACCTCTGTGCTGCGCGAGCGGGGCGAATATTACGCATACGCCGAACTGCGGCGCATCGCCCACTCCGGCGCGCGCTTTGCCGACCTCTCGCTGCTGTTCCGGCTGGTGTGTTTCTTCGAACCGTCGGTATTCGGCGTCTATGGCGATTTCGGAGTGCAGCCGCGCAAGACCGTCGCCCTTGCTGACTCGCGTGTGAGGATTATGGATATGAATGGGTCGGCCGGTTCCGGCGATGTGGTCCCTGACTTGCTTTATGTAGGGACCGGGGGCAAGTATTCAGACGCGGCTATGCTCGCCACGGCCTTCAGAGTGCTGCATGAGGAGGGAATTGTGGTGTGTCGCGGATTGTCCCCCGACACTCTCACAGGGCTCAAATCATGCTTTGAAAACGGCATGACCTTCACCAATGGCACCGTCACCATCCTCGTCAGCCGCCACGACCTCCCCCGCCAGGATTTCGAAGTCAATTTCTGAACTATAGCCATATAAAAATTTACTATCGGCAACACCATAAAATCATATAAAAATAGCTACCGGTTGCTTCACAACAACCGGTAGCTGAATTTATTAGTTTTTTCCTATCGCTGATTCTGCAGTCTCTTTTAAGACGGCTGAGCCATGCGATTGTAGCTTGGTCCGGGATTCACATCCAGTTCTTCGCAAGGAAATAAGTGCAATAAATATAATACTTTAAATCATTGAGTATTACTTTCTTTTGTTATGTTCCATAAAACGGTAGTTGAAAATCGTCTGAAATACATTATGGAAAGCGACAGAATCTAACAATTTCTATTCAGACCTGATGTATTTCATTGACAGAAGCAACGCATATACAGTGTTTTTACAGTGAATATAACGATTGCAGGCGTTTTTGATTCGTTGACAAACCGTTTGGGGTGTATGACGTAAAAATCGGGTCTTACGACCATATTTCAGCCATTCATGTGACAAATGTACGTCAAAAATTACCCCCCCAAATTATTAATATTTGTTAACTTATAACCGATTCTTTTAAATATATTTTAACTTAAATGTATCAATTTCGCAATGGTTACTGCATGAAAAATTTGTGGTTTTGAATAAATAAAAGCCGCGTACTGCTTCCCAGCAGTATGCGGCTGAATTTATTCAGTTATTCCTATGCCTGTTCAGATCCATTCAGAAAGAGAACGAGCAATCGAGGCTTGGTTCGGGATTCACATCCAGTTCTTCGCGGGAATCAAGTGCAATAAACATAATACTTTAAATCATTGAGTATTACTTTCTTTAAAAGTTGAAAACAAATATTTAGTATTGTACGTGTTCACTATAAGAATGTAAGAAACCATTTGTTGTCAATCAAGACGGGACAGAAGCCCCAGCCCATAGTGGCCGGAGGTGTGTCGTTGTTGAACGCCACGCTGTAGGTGATTTTGTTTTCAGTCGGCATGAAGAATGTCATTTCCTCACATTTATAGCTGATTACAGGGAAAAGCTGTGTGCGTCTGCGGAGGGAGGTAATTTCCTGTTCGCTGAGGTGTTGAGGAGTGCCGAGTGAATCGAGTTTATATATGTTGGCGACAGCGTCGTCAAACCGTTGCTCCTGAAGAGAAGTGAGAAAATCGGAGCACAGGCGGATGACTTCGGTAGTGTCGGAAGAAGTGAGATTTTTAATATATTTCTCATGGGCTTCCTTCATGGGCGAAGGTCTGCCGGAGGCGTCGGCCGAATCAGATTTCTTTCCGTTGCATGCACCGAGGAGAAGGGTGGCGGAGAGAACGGCTGATGCAAAAATATATTTATAAGTTTTTTTCATTACAGTGTGAATCTAATGAAAGTTGAGATGTCGTTTTTTGAAAAGAGGGGCCGAAACCAAGGCTCCGGCCCCTCCGCTGCTACTATTAAAGCGTGATCGGATTGGTTATCCGCGTCATACGAGATTCGGATCAGTTACCGGGATTGAGAGTGTTGTTGACAGTAGCTTCAACAGTCACAGTGATAGTACCCCAGTAATAGGTAATCTCAACAGGAATCTTAACCTTGAAGGTGTTCTTGTTGTACTTGGTATTGTCGTAAACGATAGTACCAAAAGAATCCTTAGCCTTGTTGATTGCTGCTGGAGCGTTTGAAGCGTTGTTGAGGCCTGTCCAGTTGATGGATGTAGCATTGTTGATGAGGCTGAAGGCTTCAGTAACAGCATCGAACTTCTGCCAGCTTCCGTCAACGGCGTCTGTCTCCATCTCAGAAAGGATAGGTTTCACATTCTGAATCTGATAGTAAGCGAAGAGCCATCCGTTGGAGCCTGTGAAGGCCTGACCGCGCCAGTCGTCGAATGTAAGGAGGTCAAAGACATTTACGCGGGAACCGTTGGCGGTTGCATCGGTGAACGATCTGCCATTTACAGCATAAACGTTGATCGGGCGGAGAACCACGGTCTTGTAGACTGCATCAGAGAGCTGCATTGCGATACCGCAGGGCGAGTATGCGCAGATACCGATTTCAGCATCAAGTTTGGCTTCGTCGCGGTCGAGACCGTTACCATTAGACGCATATCTGTTGAGAAGCTGTTTGGCTGTGGGGTTGTTAGCGTAGGTGATGACACCTGTAGTCTGGTCAATAGTGGCTATAACCTCTGTGGCACCATCACCGATTTTTGCAGAGAGTGTGGTGTTGGTATATTCACCGGTGTTGGCAAGGAGGGCCTTGTCACCCATGTTTGCGACAGATACAGCTGTACCGACGAGAGCATCTACAGTCGTATTGGTAACAGTGTAAACAACTTTGAATTTACCATTATCTTCAGTTACAGTGCGGTTATTGCCTGCGGTGAAGTAATATTTATAACCACCCGTCTCGAGGCCTGCACCCTGATGGTCGAAGATAGCTGCGGTGAAAGAGGGATAGTCTGCGGTCGGGTTGAACGAAGGTTTGCTCTTAGAGCCGGTAGCCCATGCTTCGTTGAGGTTCTGAGCGAAGGGAGCGGGAGCAGCATTGTTGGTAGGCTGGGGAACGTTGAGCATAGTGACAGTCTGGTTGCGCATCCAGTTGGCCTGTACCTTCTTGGTAACATTGCCGACGGGCTTGGTGACATCTGTCTTAAGAGGCACATAGATGTTGGCATAGATGGTGGGAGCCACGCGGTGAACGTATGCAACGTAGATGGTTGCAGTGTGGTTAGCGCTCTCGTAGACTGCCTGCTGGTCATCCATAGAGAGAGTCCAGCGGAGAACGTCAGTGGTGGTGCCGGTCTGGTTGCCAAGTTCGACTACGGTACCGATTTCCTGATCATCTGTAGCCTTGACGAAGTTGGGCTTGCCGTTTACAGGCTTGTTAACGTACTGAACAGCCTCGCCGTTTTCAACATCGAGCTGATAGAGAGCGTTGAACTCGTCCTTAGAGTGAGCTGCAGTGTTCTGGAGGAGGTAGTCGGAGATAGTAGCCCACTTAACGTTCTTCTGAGCGGCATCGCATCCGAACTTGATGTTGCCGAGGTCTACGGTATCGGTAACCTTGAATTCGGTTTCCTTGACGATGTTAACCTTAATGAAGCCGACGAGGACTACGTTGCTGCCCTGCATTACACGGACACGTACGAGGGGCTGACGGCCAACAGAAGAGATTGCATTCTCATAAGTGGGTTTGCCTTCTTCGTTCACACCGTAGGGGGTGAGGACTGAACCGTTGAGTTTGCAATACTGGCTCTCCTCAGTGTTGTTGGAACCTGACTTGTAGTTGATGAGTGCGTAATCGTAAGAAAGACCGAAGGCAGCTTCCTCACCATACTTCCAGATTTTGTGGGTACCCTTGTTCTTGGTGCCGGTTTCCCAATTGTAGTGGATTTCGAGGGTGTTGAGGTCGATTGACTTGTTGTATTCAACATCTACAGAAGGCTTATTGACGATGGCAGCTTCAACAGTTGTGTAAAGCTCGTCATTTCTGTTTGCCACTGCACAGGGATTGGCCTTGAGTACGTTGGTGTTGAAGGCGATAGCCTGCGGGATAATGCGAGAAGCATAAAGCATCGCATAATCGGAAGTGATAGTGGTGTCCTTCTGATTTTTGTTGTTGATCTTGACCTTGGCGGCAAAGATAGAAGCTTCGTTGTCGGCGCCGGTCTTGATGCTCAGAGGATCGTTGGCCTTGAGACCGATGGTCATAATGCCGTCGTTTATGCTGAAAGCAGAGTTGTCGAGGGCAAGAGCGGCCTTAGATGAACGTGAGATAGTCTCGACGTCGTTGCTGACGAGCGAAATCTGATCAGCCTGAAGTTTGGCGGCAGAAGGATTGAGGTGGTACTCAACCAGCTTGGTCGGGCTGAATGTCTTTTCTCCGCCCTGCTTGGTGTAGTGCCACTCCCTGGCATTAGCAATAATTGTACATTTGATACCGGCCTGATTATCCCATGATATAATCTGGGGTGTGGTTGTTTCCCACGGCTTGAAGTATGTATAACCGTATTCAACAGCCTCGATACCGTCTGCATAGAGCTGGGGAATAAGAACGAGACTCTTCAGAGTGCTGCTCTTCGAGAGGCGATAGAACTTGTGGGGATCGTTACGGTCAACGCCGAAGATAAGAACTTCGTAGCCGTTGTCGATAGCGGTCACGCCGATATAGTTGCCGCGCCAGTCAATATCAGTGCTTGAAACGAACTGGCCGTTTGAGTCATAGATATCAAATTTGAAAGTAGTGGGATTGGGCTTGTAGTAGTTGCCGGTAGCACCGGTGGCACCTGTCTCGCCCTTGTCGCCCTGAGGACCTTGCGGACCGGTGGCGCCTGTTTCACCCTTATCACCCTGGGGACCCTGAGGACCTGCAGGACCTTGCTCACCTGCAGGACCTTGCTCACCTGCAGGACCCTGAGGACCTGCGGGACCTTGCTCACCTGCGGGACCCTGTTCGCCTGCGGGACCCTGAGGACCGGCGGGACCTTGCTCACCTGCGGGACCCTGTTCACCGGCAGGACCCTGAGGACCTGCGGGACCTTGCTCTCCAGCGGGGCCCTGTTCGCCTTGCGGACCGCGTGCGGGATAGTCAGTTTTTACACCGTCCTTGTACCAGTAACCGTCGTCACCGATAGTCCAGACTATACCGTTGATACCGTCGACGCCGTCTTTTCCATCAAGACCGTTAGTGATAGTGAAGCTTTTTCCATCGCTGAGAGCGACAATGACACCGTTGTCGGTCGAGGTCACGCTTGTGATTACGCTTCCCTTGTCGATCAACGCTTGGATTTCTCCGAGCTTGGACTCGATGCCGTCAATCTGAGTCTGCAGATTGTCGATATCGTCATCATAGTCCTTGCAGGAGGTCAGGCTGCCTGCACCGCCTAAAAGAAGAGAGGCGAGCAGAAGTCCGTTGATGAATTTTTTGTTCATAAAAATTTAGGATTAAGTTATAACTTGAAAAGGTTAAAATTATAGTCTTTTTGTTATGCTTAGGATGGTTGTGTAGCAGAGAAAGTGCGCAAAAATTGCATCTTTTCTTAAGGTGTAATTTTTAGCTTTTTTTACATAGGCAAAATGGTTTGGTTTATGAAGTTTTTTGGTAATTTTGATGTCGGAAAAATGGGTTTGACGACGTTACTTTACACGTTTATGGGGCAAATGTACGTCAAAAATTACCCCCCCAAATAATTAACAGACATTAACTATAAGGCGCATTTTGTAAACACATCTTAACTTAAAGCGCTTTTATTATTAGGTGTATTCGAGGATTGTGATTAACTTTGCGGAGGCGCAGACCGCGGGTTCGGTGGCGCTTCGGAAATTCATAGATTGGAAGCCGAAATCATAGACCCGAAATCATGGAAGCGGACGCCGCAACCATAGGACCGAACTCGGTAATCATATAACTGAAATCATAGAACTGTGAGATGAGAAAACTTGACGATATAGACAGGGTGATGAGTGAATACGGGCTCTTTCTTCAGATGGAGAAGGGGATGGCCGGGAATACGCGCGAGGCTTACATGAGAGATGTGAGGAAGCTGCTCGTCTATCTTGCGGAATCGGGGACGAAGCTGAGGGAGGTGACGGCCGACACGCTGCGCTATTTCATAGGCGAGTTGCATGACCTCGGCATCGCGGAGCGCTCGCAGGCGCGGATAGTGTCGGGGATGAGGTCGTTTTTCCGTTTTCTGAGCATGGAGGACTATCTCAATCCTGACCCGACGGAGTTGCTGGAGTCGCCGAAAACCGGTCTGCATCTGCCGGAGGTGCTGACTCTTGAGGAAATCGACGCGATGATTGCTGCCATCAATCCCGACAAGGCGGAGGCCTCGCGCGACAGGGCGATGATGGAGGTGCTCTACGGCTGCGGGTTGCGTGTGAGCGAGCTCATAGGGCTGGAGATTTCTAAGATTTATGCCGAGGAGGGTTATCTCGTGGTGCGCGGTAAGGGGAACAAGGAGCGGATGGTGCCGATGTCGGAAGCGGCGGTGAGCGCTCTCGAGGACTATTTCGAGGACCGGTCGATGCTTGATGTGAAGCCGGGATGTGAGAACACAGTGTTTCTCAACCGTCGCGGCCGCAAGCTGACGCGCGAGCGGATATTTCAGATTGTGAAGTCGCTGGCTGAGGATGCGGGGATACGAAAGAATATTTCGCCCCACACGTTGCGCCACTCTTTCGCCACCCATCTGCTCGAAGGGGGCGCTAATCTCAGGGCCATCCAGCAGATGCTGGGCCACGAGACTATAGCGACGACGCAGATTTACATCCATCTCGACCGCTCGACCCTGCGCTCGGACATTCTGAAGTATCATCCGAGAAACCGGGGCGGGAAATGATATTGTTTTTGATACGTTGATCGCTTTTGAAATTAAATTGTTATATTTGTAGTCTCAACTCCTTAACAGATAATATTATGTCAGAAAAAGAACTGAATTCATATCGCTTTACTTCGGGCGAAGAGCCTACGGATGAAATGCTGCGCTATGTGATGAAGGAGGTTGCCGATGATGCAGCCCGCAGACAGCATGAGGCAACTGAGGCTTATTTCAGAAATATGCGTGAAAGTGCCGAGAGGAAGGGACGTGTATGGAATGAAAGGATTAAGGAGGCAATCAATGGCAGATACACATCTTAGACCTGAGCTTATAGTCATAGCCGGGCCAAACGGTTCGGGAAAGACCTCAGTTACCCGGAAATTTCTCCACCACGAATGGGCAGAGGGAACTTTCTACATCAATCCCGACATTATAGCCCAGGAGAAGTATGGCGACTGGAACTCGCAGGAGGCAGTGATGAAAGCAGCCGAATATTGCGAGAATCTGCGGCTTGAGTTACTTGCGAGGCGAGAGAGTTTTGTTTTTGAGACGGTGATGTCGTCCGACAACAAGCTTGATTTTATCCTTAAGGCAAAAAATGCAGGCTACTTCATCCGTCTGTTCTTTATTGCCACCCGGCATCCTTCGATAAATGCGGCCCGGATAGCGAAAAGGGTAATGGAGGGTGGCCATGATGTGCCGATAACCAAGATTATATCCAGATACAGCAAGGCTATCGAAAACTGTAAGATACTCTCTCCGCTGGTTGACCGGCTGTATGTCTATGATAACTCGGTCGATAATCAGGACGCGCGTCTGCTGTTCAGACTCAGAGACGGGGAGGTGGTGAAACGATATGTCGAAAACATACCTGAATGGGCAGAGATGATATTAGCAAATTAATGTTAAATGGCACGGTGCGGGTTGGGGAATCGGATTATTGTCACTATCTTTGCAGAGGTCAATAGATGACAAGACATAAGAGATACAGATAACTGTAAATCAACTATATCCGTTAGGGTCTCGTAGCCGCAAGCCTCGGGATTCCTTCTTTTTTAACTGTTCCCGCGAAATAATCACTCTCCCCTGACCGTCACGGTGCTCCAATGGGTTGCCGCTTCGGATTATGCTTAGAAAATAAAAAAACAAACAACTATAACCCAAACTATTATACCATCATGGCTATCACTTACATGACCAAGGAAGGTTACAAGAAAAAAATGGAAGAAATCGCGTTTCTCGAATCCGTGGAACGTCCCCGTATATCCGCCGCTATCGCTGAAGCCCGCGACAAGGGCGACCTCTCGGAGAACTCCGAGTATGACGCCGCTAAGGAGGCTCAGGGTATGCTCGAAATGAAAATCTCACAGCTCAAGGACCTCGTGGCCAACGCCCGCATCATCGATGAGAGCAACCTCAACAACGAGGAGGTGCAGATTCTCAACCGCGTGAAAATCAAAAACGTGGCCAACGGTATGATGATGGAATACACCATCGTGGCCGACTCCGAGGCCAACCTCAAGGAGAAGAAAATCGGCTCAAGCACCCCCATAGCCCAGGGACTTCTCGGCCACAAGCTCGGCGAAGTGGTTGAAATCAAGGTGCCCGCTGGCCTCATGAAGTTCGAAATCGTAGAAATCAATTTCTGATACAAAATAAAGACAGCAGAGCGATGGCAACGATATTCAGCAAAATCGCAGCAGGTGAGATTCCGTCATACCGCGTTGCGGCCGACGAGCGTCACTATGCTTTTCTCGACATCAACCCCGTGGCTCCGGGCCATGTGCTCGTGATTCCGCGCAAGGAGGATGACTATATCTTCAATCTTTCCGACGACGACTATCAGGCCCTGACTCTCTTTGCAAAGCGTGTGGCCAAAGCCATTGAGCAGGCTGTGCCCTGCAAGCGTGTCGGTGTGGCCGTGATAGGACTCGAGGTGCCCCACACTCACATCCATCTCATCCCCATCAACACCGAGGCCGACATGGATTTCCGCAATAAAGTGGAGCTTCCCGCCGAGGAGATGGCCGCTATCGCCGAGTCGATAGCTAAGAAATTCGACGAACTTTATCCCGCAGACTGAGAATAAAGAAGAATGGGCGCTATGACAGGCACGGGCAGAAGCAACGCAGGATGCTGGATCGAGGCCATGAGGCTCCGCACACTTCCGGTGTCGCTCGCCGGAGTGCTCTATGCCGCCGGTCTCGGAGTGGCCACGGGCTTTTTCAGCCTTGTCCCCGCGCTGATGTGTCTGACATTCGCGCTTCTCGCCCAGATTGCGTCGAACTTCGCCAACGAATACTACGACTTCAAGGCCGGTCTCGACCGCGCAGGGCGTGAGGGCCCGCGTCGCGGAGTGACCGAGGGCGACATCACCCCCGCAGCCATGAAATATGCCACCTACGCAACCCTTGGCGCCGCATGCGCCGTGGGTTGCGTTCTTGTGGCCATATACGGCGAGTGGTGGATGTATGTGGTCGGGATTCTGACCGCTCTCGGCGTGATGGCTTACAGCACAGGCCCTTATCCGCTGTCGCATCACGGGCTGGGCGAAGTGGCCGTGGTGTGTTTCTTCGGCATAATCCCCGTCTGCCTCACATATATACTGATGGGTGGGTCTTACAGTACGGGGCTGCTCATGGTCTCTATAGGCATAGGACTGATGGGCGCCAATGTGCTCGTGGTCAACAACTACCGCGATGCCGACGACGACCGCGCAGTGGGCAAACGCACTCTCGCCGTCATGCTCGGCCACCGGGCTATGCGGGCAATCTATTGCTCCGACGGTATTCTGGCGCTCCTCTTCACCCTCCCGCCCTGGATAGCCGCCACCGCCTCCCCCTCGACCCTGTGGTGGATAGTGCCGGCGGTCTATCTTGCCGGACACACCGCTCTCTGCGTGGCGCTGGGTCGCCTCCACGGGGCTAAGCTCAATCCCCTCCTTGGCATGACGGCGGTGCTGATGCTTGTCTATGCCGCGGGCTTCCTCGTCACCGCCCTCCTGCGTTAGATTCATCCCTACGAATCCCTATCCTCTCAACATATATCTCTCTCAATCCGACTGAAAAATGAACAGTTTCTCCGCATGGTGCAAGCGCTACATCTCACTGACACTGTTTGCTACGGTGGCCGTGGGCGCGCTTGTGTTGTTTTTCAATGAAAACTCCCTGCTCCGCACCGTAGAGCAGGAGCGCCGCATCGACGAGCTGGAGGCAGCCATCAGCGAGTCGACGGACACGCTCGAATATTACCGCAATCTCAACCACTCCCTTGAGACAGACAAGGAGACAATGGAGCGGATTGTGCGCGAGCAATACCACATGCAACACCCCGACGAAGACGTGTATATCTATGAGTAAGAAAACAGACCACAGCAGCCGCCAGGGGAATCCCGGGGCTGACAAACGCCGCGAGCTCCTGTCGACCGTCATGGTGACAATCGGCCTGATGTCGATAATGGTAGCCGCCTTTCTCCCCCTCATCCACATAAATCAGGACTGGACGCGCTATGTCTACGCCGCGGGAACGCTGGTGCTGCTCATAGGCCGCCTGGTGTCTCCGCGTGTCAAGGACGCGCCGCTCAGACTGCGCCGCCTGCTGCACATGGAGATATGGACAGCGCTGATATTCGGCGCCGGAGCGGTGTTTCTCTTCCTTCCCTCCGCCGGCGGAAAGGACTGGCTCGCCTTCACCCTGGCGGGCGCCGTCCTGACAATCTACACATCCGTCATGATTCCGCGTCAGAAACTCGAAAAGCCCCGCGGCTGAGAGTCCTGAGACGTTATTGACGTGTAAAAACACAAAAAATACCGTATTTTGAGGTAAATTGCCGTAATTTGAGTAATTTTGCCCCCAAATCATCACGAATTCCGACCTGAATGTCGCAATATCTCACCATAGACCAAGGGAATACCGAAGCGAAAATCTCGCTTTGGGAGGATATGACGCTCGTTGACTCCGTCATCGAAGCGCGTCTCACACCATCCTCAGTCCAGGAATTTGTGGGTGGCCGTAAGCTCTCGGGTGCCATTTACTGCTCGGTGGTGCAGAACAACGGGCCTGTCATCAACAAGCTCAGCCATCTTGCGCGCTGCGTCTACCGCCTCACGCCGTCGACTCCGCTCCCCATCACCCTGGACTACAGCACGCCCGACACTCTCGGAGCCGACCGCATCGCGGCGGCCGTGGGCGCATGGAGCGATTTCAAGGGACGGGACATACTTGTCATCGACGCGGGCACTGCCGTGACCTACGACTATGTCGACGCTTCCGGCACTTACCGCGGCGGCAACATCGCCCCCGGAATCACGATGGAACTCAAGGCGCTCAATCAGTTCACGGCCAAACTCCCGCTAATCCCTTTCCCGGAAAACATGGGAGAGCTGCGCCACACGCTTTTCGGACGCAGCACCGCCGAGGCCATCACACTCGGTGCGGTCTACAGCGTCGTCGCCTCGATAGGATATTACCGGAGCCGTCTCCCGGAGGGCACAGTGGTAGTGCTCGGCGGAGGATGCGGCCATCATCTTGCATCCCTTTGTGACTTTGATGTGCATGTCGATGAACATCTTGCCAGCAAAGGCCTAAACAGAATTTTGCTATACAATGAAAATTAAGACATTTCTCATCCTCACACTTCTCGCCGCGGCTGCCGCGTCGGGACTTTCAGCTCAGAATGTGACCAGCCCCTATTCGAAGTTCGGCTACGGTCTGCTCGGCGACAACGCTACCTCGGCCCAGCGCCAGATGGGTGGCGTAGGCTACGCCATGCGCTCCGGACGTCAGGTCAATGTCATGAACCCCGCGGCATACGCAGCCATGGACTCGCTGACATTCCTCTTCGACATGGGTGTGGACCTCTCGCTCTACTGGCGCGAGGACGCCAACGGCAAAGACCGCGACTGGGGCGGAGGTCTGGATTATCTGACCATCCAGTTCCCGGTGTCGAAGATAATCGGTGTCAGCGCCGGTCTGCTTCCGTATTCGTCGGTGGGCTATGCCTTCGGCTCGGATATTGACAACGGTGCCGCGTCCCACCAGGGCTCGGGCGGTCTCAACCAGTTCTATCTCGGCGCAGGCATCATGCCCGTGAAGAACCTCTCCGTCGGCTTCAATGTCAGCTATCTCTTCGGCAATATCTACAATAATGTCTATGCCCTCCAGTCGGGTTCCAACTCGCAGTCGCTGTTCGAGCAGGTGATGGAAGTGAAGGACTACCATCTGCAGTTCGGCGCGCAATACACCCTGCGCCTCTCGCGCAAGAACTCCGTGACTCTCGGTCTGACCTATTCGCCTGCGAAATCGCTTCTCGGAAAGACATACATGCTGAAATATCACAACACCGGCTCCGCCACCCCTCCCGATACAGTGGCCCCCGGCATTGTGAACCTGCGCAACAAATTCTCGCTCCCCGACACCTGGGGCGCCGGTATCTCCTACGACTGGAACGGTCAGTTTCAGGCCGAGGTCGACGTGACCTATCAGAACTGGGCAGACGTGAAGTATGAGCAGATCGAGAACTTCTCCAGCACCCGCTTCGCCAACCGCTACCGCATCGGCGCCGGTGTGAGCTATCTTCCGGACCCGCGCGGCGGCTATTTCCGCCGTGTAACCTACCGTGCCGGCGGATTCTATAACCGCGATTATGTGATGGTGGGCGACAATCATGTGCGCGACTGGGGTCTCTCTTGCGGTTTCGGCCTCCCCGCCAACTCGTCAAAGACACTTATCAACCTCGGCTTCGAGTATCACCAGCGTCAGGCCACACCCAATCCGCTACTCAAGGAGAAGTATTTCAATATCACCCTCGGCATCAACTTTAATCAGGTCTGGTTCTTCCAGAGCAAGCTGCGCTAAGCGGCCGCAGGGACTCGGGCAATGTTGAAAATGACAAGGCGGTCAGCAGCAACAGGCTTATCGGACGACTCATCGTCGTCGTCGCGCTCGCTCCGGCTTCTGCCGGCGGTGTGTGCGCTCTGTCTCGCGGCGGTCACGGTGTTCGTGACGGGCTGCAAGGAGGGCGATCCCGTCGGGATGGGCGATGTGGATGCCTCGAAAACCCCGACGATGATGACGCGCAACGTCGAGACTCTGATTTCCGACTCGGGAGTGACGCGTTTCCGCATCGTCACCCCGATATGGTATGTCTACGACGAGGTCGACGAACCCTACTGGCGTTTCCCCGAGGGACTGAACCTCGACAAGTACGACAATTTCTTCCGCCGCGAGGCAACCGTCGTAGCCGATTCTGCATATTATCTCAAGAACAAGCAGATATGGCGTCTCGACGGCAATGTGACCATCAACAATGTGATGGGGGAGAAATTCCTGACCAACCAGCTGTTCTGGGACCAGCGCATGCACAAACTCTATTCCGACTCATTTATCCACATCGAGCGTCCCGACAAGGTGCTTGAGGGCTACGGCTTCGACTCCAACGAACAGCTGACGCGCTACACTATCCGCAAGGTCTCCGGCATCTTCCCCGCCGGCGCCTTCAAGCCGGGTTCGCGCCAGGAGCGTGCCGCCGGTGGCGCGGATGAGGGTGAGGAGGACGGCGCCGAGGCTGCCGCTCCCGCTCAGGACAACGATTCAATCAAAAACACAGGCTCAAGATGACACTTACTGCGTGGATTATACTTTCGGTCGTATCACTCTGCTTTTCGGCTCTCTTTTCGGGTGTCGAGATTGCTTATATCTCGGCCGACCGTGTGCGCGTCGGGCTTGACACGAGCCGCGGCGGACTCATCAACCGCATCATAGGGCGCTACTATTCGCATCAGGATTTCTTCATCTCCACCATACTTGTCGGCAACAATATCATGCTCGTCATCTACGGTATGGGCGCCGCCGCGCTTCTCGAGCCGTGGATAGAGCAACACATTTCGTCAAATCAGGCTGTAATCCTCATACTTCAGACCCTGATTTCCACGCTCGTCATACTGTTTACGGGCGAGTTCCTGCCGAAATCGGTGTTCCGCATCAATCCGAATACCTCGCTGCGCATCTCGGCCCTGCCGGTCTATTTCTTCTATATCGTCCTTTATCCGGTGGCGTGGTTCACGTCCTGGCTGTCGAAAGTGCTGATGAAAATTGCCGGAGTCAAGGCGGAGGACACCCGTCTCGGAGTGCTCTCCATCACTGATCTCAACGACTATCTCGAAACCAAGATTGATGACCTTGAGAATCCTCAGGAGGTCGAGGTGGAGAAAGAGGTGAAGATTTTCCACAATGCGCTCGACTTCTCGACCACCCAGTTGCGCGACTGCATGGCTCCGCGCAACGAGCTTGTGGCGGTCGACATCGACACCACCACCCGCGAGGAGCTTTCGGCACTCTTCACATCGTCGGGACGCAGCAAGATTCTTGTCTACAAGGAGGATATCGACAATGTGGTGGGCTATGTGCATGTCTCCGAGCTCTTCAATCCCGAAAGCGACTGGAAGGAGCATATCAAAGAGGTGCTGTACGCGCCCGAGACCCTGCTCGCCAACACCATGATGCGCCGTCTGCTGAGCGAAAAGCGCTCGATGGCGGTTGTGGTCGACGAGTTTGGCGGCACGGCCGGACTTGTCACCCTTGAGGACCTCGTGGAAGAGATTTTCGGCGATATTCAGGACGAGCACGACAAGAACGGCGTGACGGCCAACGAGCTTGCTCCCGGTGTCTATGAGTTTTCGGGACGTATCGAAGTGCGCACCCTGCGCGACGATTTCCGCCTCGATATCCCCGAGGACGACGAGTATCAGACCCTCGCCGGCTACATCATCTGCAAGACCGGCGCCCTCCCCGCACAGGGCGAGGTAATCGAAATCGACGACCTGACATTCACCATCACCGCCCGCAGCGCCACCCGCCTCGACCTCATCCGCGTCGAAGAAAAGCACGAGGAGAAGGAAGAGGAGGAGAAATAATAGGGGAGAAGGCTGAAAGATAGGGCTGATAGGAGTAATAGGTCAAATAGGGCTAATAGGAGGCCTGACGGAATACAATACACAACGGATTAAAAGATAAAAGCGTCCACCGATGCCCGTCGCAGGTAAAGTGGACGCTTCATTTATTAACTCTTAAAATGTTCAATTATGGCAATTAACGAAAAAAACGTAATAGTTCAGTTTAGGCCATGGCTATGTCAGTGATTTTGAACCTAAAGTTAAATATTAAGATATTTTTCAGAGTATTTTTACTATAAGTTTTGACTCTGTTTCGCAATATCAACAATATTACCATTAAAATCCAATACGAACTATAATTGAACGTTTATGAGTCAGTTTTGACTGGGATACCATGGTTGGTTAAAATTTCCTCTACGATTTTGATATCTTTATCGTGATTTCGTTGAAGTTTTTTGTTTTTGCTGTTGCCGAAATCTTTATAATCGATGACTACAAGTTTGATATCATGTTCAGGAAGTGTTTCCTCACGTCTTTTGTCATATATCTTTCGTTGCTCTCCACGAGAGACGCCACTGACAGTATCTTTTTTGTCGAAAAGTTTAACTTCTTCACTGTGCTGGCACTCATGATATTCAATAACAAGATTCAAGTTCTTGTAGTAGGCATCAACAGGCAGGCAACGAGGACTATCTCCATCACCTTTCAGGAAATCAAATTTATGTTGGCGTGATGCACGCTGTTCTAACACTTCATCACAAAGATTGATTACATAGTATTCATCCGAATTTTCTCGTCCGGTATTTGTCTTATTATTAGATGTCTGAGGGGAGTGCTGCATGGCTATTTCATTATTTAAGTCGGCTGGGCTGTCGGTAATCTTTATAATTCCATTTGAAATGTAAGCATTAACTCAACTACAGGTTGAAGTACCAACATATAGCAACATCGGCTA
>DXXM01000012.1 GCA_019416285.1 Bacteroidales bacterium | reverse complement strand
CAGAGCGTCTGCCTTACAAGCAGAGGGTCGGGGGTTCGAATCCCTCAGCGCCCACCAGACAAAATCGAATTAGACACATCACTCAGCGTCTGATTCGATTTTTCTTTTGCCGCTCCTCTGATACGGCCGAGAACCGAATGTTAAATAGGAGATACATTAAAATACAATATTTTACATATTTTCACACCAAAATCCAAGTGTGAAAACACGTTTTAATATTTTATGGTATTTTCACACTAAACCATAAACCTCTGTATTTCTTCAATTTACCTTTTGAATTTAAAAAGTATTTAACAGGTTTTACAAATTTTGGCTTGACAATATTTTTTCAATCTGCTCAAAATGACTAAATTTGAAGAGTTGGGATTCTAATTGTAAATTTTAGTTAAAATCCCTCATTCTTAATCATGGAACAGACTCTAATCATATTCAAGCCATCAGCAGTCGAGCGCTCCCTTGTCGGCAAGATACTCTCCCGCTTCGAGCAGAAGGGCCTCTCAATTACCGGCATGAAGATGATGCAACTCTCCGAAGAGCTTCTGCGCCAACACTATGCCCATCTCGTCGACCGCCCCTTCTTTCCCCTCATCCTCAAATCAATGATGGCCTCACCCGTCATTGTGATGGTGCTCAAGGGTGTCGAAGCAGTCTCCGTAGTACGCGCCATGACCGGTGCAACCAACGGTCGCCAGGCCGCTCCCGGAACCATCCGAGGCGACTTTGCGATGTCAAACCAGGAAAACATCATCCACGCTTCCTCCTCTCCCGAGGACGCCGAGGTGGAAATCAGACGATTCTTCTCCCCCGGTGAAATTTTTGACCGTACCCCGAATCAGACTCAGTTCATCTACTGCAGTCAGGATTTTGACCAACCTTAAACAGCAAGCTAACCTTAAAATCAATCATACATCATTATTTCTCCTCTTGCCGGAAAAAAACAACTGTATCAGCACAATGAAATTTAACAAGCTCAATACTTTCCTCACAGCAATATTCATTTCCGCAGCAGCCTTCTCCTCACAGGCACAGCTCAGGCTCCCTGCTTCACACACCAGCCAGCACAATTCGCTCATAGCAAACCAGAAGCCCTCCGTCAATCCGTTCAAGATTGAAAACAATGATCTCCTCCTCAACCAGATCAAAGAGCGCGAGGCAGCGATGAACAACGAGATATACGCCACCTTCTGGAACAGCGACCGCGTAAACCCCTACGGAACCGCCGTCACAATCCCCGAACACCACGACATCGACGTTTCCGAATACACCACTCCAACCCCCGGCCACGTAACCTCCAACTACGGCTACCGCTCACGCTTCGGACGCATGCACTACGGCATTGACCTCAAACTCCAGGTAGGCGACACCGTCCGCGCAGCTTTCACCGGAAAAGTCCGCCTCACCAAATACGAAGGCCGCGGCTACGGCTACTACGTGGTAATCCGCCACGATAACGGACTTGAGACCGTCTACGGCCACCTCAGCCGCTTCCTCGTAAAACCCAACCAGTTCGTAAAGGCAGGCGACCCCATAGCCCTCGGAGGCAACACCGGACGCAGCACCGGCGCACACCTCCACTTCGAGACCCGCTATCTCGGCATACCCATCAACCCCGCCGCCATCATCGACTTTGAAAACGGCGTACCCCACAAAGACCTCTTCGCTTTCGACAAAAAGACCTACGGCAAATCACAGAAATACACCAAGGCCAAGCGCAAAACCCGCACTTACGCCGCCCGCAAACGCCGCACCCGCGCAAAAAGATAACCCCCCTATTACTCCTATCTCCCCCATTACTCCTATCAACTCTATAATTCCCCCCCTCATAAAAAAGGAGCCTCCCCGTCAGGGAAGGTTCCTTTAGCTTTTTATCATCTGTCCGCAGCCCGGGACCGCAGATGCGAATCATATCAGAGTTTCTCTCGCTCCAGTCCGCGGCGCGTCTCGTCAGTGACCGGCACGAGCGGCAGACGCAACACTTCCTTGTATCGCGGGAAAAGTATGTGGAGCATACACTTTATACCCGCCGGATTGCCGTCCTTGAACAGCAGCGAATAAAGCGCCGAAAACTGCTGGTGGAGCTTTGCCGCACCTTCAGGAGTCTCATCCTCCATGCTGCGGTGAATCATCTCCACAAACTGCGAGGGATAAGCGTTGCCGAGCACCGAAATCACACCGTCGCCACCGATGCGGATCATGCTGTGGGCGAGCGAATCGTCGCCAGAAATCACCAGGAAGCCCTCCGGACGGCGTGTAATCACCTCCTGAGCCTGCTGCATATTGCCGCTCGCCTCCTTCACACCGATAATCTTGCCCTGAAATTCCCTTGCAAGGCGGATAATGGTGTCCGTGTTCATGTTCACACCAGTGCGGCCGGGAATATTATATAGAATCACAGGAATGGGCGAAGCCTTCGCAATCTCTGCGAAATGGCGATACATGCCCTCCTGGGTGGGTTTATTGTAATAGGGCACCACCGAGAGGATGGCGTCAAACTCCTCCAGGCGCTCGGTCTCGGCCAGCTCTTTCACCACTGAGCGGGTGGAATTGCCACCGATACCTATCACCACCGGGCAGCGGTGGTTCACATAGTCAAGTATATGCAGTGCAAGCTCGTGTTTCTCCTCGGGAGTTAGGGTCGGTGTTTCGGCTGTCGTACCGAGAGCAACAATATAATCTGTATGGCCATCTATCAGATAGTCAAGGTGCATGTCGAGCGTGTGGTAGTCTATATCTCCGTTTTCGAGGAAGGGCGTCGTAAGCGCCACCCCCATACCTCGCAAATGCTCTGTCGCCATAAGAAATAAGAAAAATGATACGTGTTATATAATAAAATTTGTCAGTTTTACCTTAAAATCGTTGACAATTCCATATTGAAACCGCCTGATTAATTGCAAAATTACAAATTATTCCACAAATCTGCAACATTATCAGCTATTTCTGCCCATGCTCCTTCCTCCACGTCAGCCCTGACAGCCTTCGGCGCTCTCATGTTTGCAATTGTTAAATTTTGTTATTTAATAGTACCTTGTATTGCATAGTACCTTATAAGTTCATACCTTTGCAACGTCGACAGGGAGAAGTGCACTCTCCCGCCCTTTCAAAACACCTTCAACAAAACTCTAACCTCACAAGTGAATCAATGAACATAGACAATCTAAAATCACAGATGCGAAAAGGGATGCTCGAATTCTGTGTGCTCCTTCTTCTCAAAAAGGACGATGCCTACGCTTCCGAGATGATTTCCCGACTGAAAGACGCGCACCTCATAGTGATGGAAGGCACCCTATATCCGCTCCTCACCCGACTCAAAAACGACGGACTCCTCGCCTACCGCTGGGAAGAATCGATGCAGGGCCCCCCGAGGAAATACTACTCCATCACCCCGATGGGACTTGAATTTCTCCGGCAGCTCCAGACCTCGTGGGACGAAATAGCCCGCTCCGTCAACCTCCTTCTCTCCGACACAGTTTCAACATCTCTCACCATCACCACCAACACCACCCAACAATGAAAAAGACTTTTCCCGTCAACATAAACGGCAACATTTTCTACATCGACGAAGACGCCTACAAACTTCTCCTCGACTATCTCTCACAGCTCCGTGCCACCTTCCCCGGCGAGGAGGGCGAAGAGATTGTCGGCGACATCGAGTCGCGCATTTCCGAACATTTCGACGAGCGCGTCCGTCTCGGAGCCAACGTCATCGTACTTGAGGATGTCAACCGTGTCATCGAGACCATGGGCCGCCCCGAAGAGCTCTCCGACTCCGAAAACGAAGCCTCGGACCGCGGCGCCGACTCCACCGAACCCGGCGCCTGTCCTCCCCCGCCCCACAACGGCGCGACCGAAGGAAGTATGCCCCCTCCTCCCATCCACAAGCGACTCTACCGCGACGTGCGTCATGAAGTGTTCGGAGGAGTCATCGCCGGTCTCGCGCAATACACCGGCTGGGATGTCACCGTCATGCGTATACTCGCCGTGGTACTCACCGTCTGCACCTACTTCTGGCCCTGCGTCATTATCTATCTCCTCGCCTGGATGATTATCCCCGTGGCCCGCACGCCCCGCGAGATTCTCGAGATGCAGGGACAGCCCGTGACACTCGACAACGTCGGTCAGACCGTAATCAACAACGCCACTCCCCCCGCCGCCCCCGTGCCATCCGACAATGCCTCGTCGTTCTCCAACTTCATCAACACCTTTTTCTCCATTGTCGCCAAATTCATCCTCGGCTTCTTCGCCATCATCTTCGGGCTCGGCGCCATAGCACTCATCGGAGCAATCCTCGCTGCCATAGCAGGCATCACACTCTTCTCTGTCGCCGGAATCCCCGATATTCTCGAAGGACTCGACTTCTTCGAGACCAACTCACCTGTCATCGAGGCCTGCGGCCGCATCTGCACCCTCTTCGCCGTACTCATTCCCTTCTTCCTCATCGCCCGCTACTCCGCCATACCGCTCCTGAAGCTCAAAGCCCCCTCCAAGGCCACTATAATCACCTCAGTAATCCTCGAAGCCTTCTTCATCATAGGCGCCGTTGTCCTCCTCGCCATCGCCGACCATTCCGGAGAATCCACCTATTATTACAGCACCGTCATCACAACTTTCGACGGCATCGGCGGCTCAATTCTCGCCGCAATCCCGACCGGTACCATAATCGCCCCCTCCATCGTCGGCTGACATTTCCTTCCACAAATGAAAAAATTCATACTCCTGATTGCCATCGCTGCCACAACCCTCGCAGCGGTGGCCCGGGAAACTGCCGCCGTACCCGACAGCATCCCCTCCGACTCACTGGCCTCCGGCGTGACTCTCGGTGAGATCGTAGTCCAGGCCCCGCGCATCGTCCGCAAAGCCGACATGGATGTCCTCTACCCTTCTAAAAGCGCTATTGAGAACTCTCAGAACGGCATGGCACTTCTCAACCGCCTCATGATACCCACTCTCACCGTCAACGAGGTCATGGGCACAGTCCGCACCTCCGGCCAGGATGTGCAGATACGCATCAACGGCCGCGTGGCCGACATCAACCAGCTCAAGGCGCTCGAACCCTCATCGGTCAAGCGCATCGAATGGATTGACAACCCCGGTCTGCGCTACGGCGACGCCCCGGCCGTCATCAACGTCATCATGGCCAATCCCACCCTCGGCGGTTCACTCATGCTTGAGGCAATGCCAACGCTCACCCAGGCCTTCGGAAACTACGGCGCCGACCTCAAGCTCAATTCCGGGCGCTCGCAGTGGTCGCTCGGCGGAATATTCAAACTCACAAACCGTATCGACGGCTACCGCGAATACAGCGAGACCTTCACCGGTCCCGACGGCACCTCCGTCACCCGCACCGAGACACCGCTCAAGGGCAAACTCTCAAACTCGATGGCGAATCCCTGGCTCAACTACAGCTATATCAACCCCGACAAGACCGTGGTGTGGATAAGTCTCTCGGCTTTCAGAGAATTCAACAACCTCTCGGACTACAGAGGCATCATGAGCCTCAGCAACGGCTCTTCTGACCTGCGCCTGCGCGACATGAAAGATGACCACGGCACCACTCCCCGCTTCAACGCCTATCTCGAGCAGCACCTGCCCCACCGTCAGACCATAGTCGTCGACTTCAATGCCTCGCTCTACAACGGCCGCTCCTCACACTCCTACACCGAAAGCGTCTCAGACACTCCCGACACTGACGTAAACACATCTATCCGCGACAACAACCGCACCATCTCCGCCGAAGCCGACTATATCAAACATTGGGACGCCTCCCGCTTCACAGCAGGAGCCTCCTATACCGCCCAGCGCAACCGCTCGACCTATGCCAACCTCGCCGACAAGGTATTCCGTCAGCATCAGGACAAAATCTATTTCTTCGGCGAATACTTCCACCGCATCCGCCGCGTGAGCCTTACCGGAGGCGTAGGCGCCCAGTACACCGACATCCGCTCCGTAAACTCCGGCAAGGGAAGCTCCACCTGGAACATCCGTCCCCGTGTCTCCGCCGCATGGCGCATCAACAGCGCCCACCAGCTCCGCCTGAACTTCACAAGCTGGCAGACCACACCCTCCCTGAGCGAGACCAACGAGGCCCCGCAGCAAATCGACGGCTTCCAGTGGCAGATAGGTAATCCCGACCTCTCGACCTATTCGAATTATCGCGTGGGCCTCACCTACAACTTCGACATCCCGAGGGTGAGCGGCACATTCGGCGTCCGCTACGAGCGTGCGCCACACGCCATCGCTCCCTCACTCACGTGGGATGGCGAGCGCCTCGTCACCACTTTCGAAAACTCCCGCGGACGCACCGACTGGCAGTTCTATATCTCGCCGCAGATTGAGATTATCCCCGACTGGCTCATGGCCCAAGGTACCGTGCGCTACACCACAACCCGCACCCGCGGCACAGGCTATTCTCACCGGCTCGGCAACTGGAACGGCGACATCACCGTCATGGCAACCCACTGGAGCTTCACGGCCATGTTCACCTGGCAGGACGGAGGGTCTAGACTCTCCGGCGAAACCATCACTACCGGCGAGAAATTCAACATCGCCACCCTGAGCTACCGTCACAAGGGCTTTGAATACACCGCAGGCATAATGATGCCATTCGGCCACTACGGACAGGGCTCAGAATCACTCAACCGCTACAACACCAACCATTACACCATGCGCACCCGCGCCATCGAGCGCCTCCCCTTCATAAAAATCGCCTACAACCTCAACTGGGGTCATCAGAAACGCGGCGCCGACAAACTCATCAATGCAGATTCCGACGTCCAGCAGTCCACAGCCGCAGGGAGATAGGCGTAATGTCGCAAAACGTTTTAATAATTGTTAAAAACTTACGTTTAACTTCAAACAAACATTAAATTCCGTATATTTGCAGGCGTACACTCTACTTTTCGGAGTGTACGCCTGCTTTTTGCCAATCAGAAAATGACACTCCGACACACAATACAACTCCTTGCGATTACACTCGCCATCTTCCTTTTCTCCGCATGTGCCGATGGCGGTGATGAAAGCTCCGTGGACAACAGGAGGAATCAGCGGCATAACGCTCCGGAAGTCGAGATGCTCTGGGCCGACGGCCTCAAGGCTCTCAACAAGGCAGATTTCAACAACGCCGTTGCCTGCGGACGCCGTCTGCTCGAAATTTCCGCCTCCCGCTCCGGAGAGGTATCCGGCAAAGCCGCTATCTACGGCAATATCATACTCGGCCAGGGCTATCTGTTCAGCGACAGCGTCGACAAAAGTTATCCCCATCTCCACGAAGCCGAACTCCTCTGTCTCAAGGCGTCCAACGACTCCGCCCTCGCCTCGGCCTACAACGGTCTCGGACTCTATGCGTCAAACATAGAAAAAGATTTCCCCGAAGCCCTGCGCTACTTCTTCCTCGGAATCGACGCCGCCAAGCGCTCCAACAACGAGCGTCTCCACTCTCTGCTCCTTGTCAACATAGCCTCGATATATACTCTCAACAACGACCCGGCGGGCCTGCGCTATGCACTCGAATGTTACCGCCACGGCATCAAAAAATCCGACAGCTTCCTGCGTTATGTCGGCGCCCTGACAGCTGCCTATTCCTACGCACTGCGCAATACCGATACCTCCAGGGCCCTCGATTATATCCGGGAGGCTGAGCTCATACTCCACTCTGATTCCATCCGTGGCGCATCAGAACTCTATTATATCTACGGGCTCTTACTCCGTCAGGATGGTCGCAACGACGAGGCAGCAGAATGTTTCCGACAGTCAATCGACAGTCTCAGACACAACAACAATGAAGGCGATATCAGAAGCCATATCGAATACTCCCGCATCCTCCTTGCCGCCGGCCGGAAGGCTCACGCCGTCGCCATCCTTGACTCTGCCCTGCGCATAACCGATGCAGGCCACTCGACTATCTTCCGTTCCGACATTCTCAGAGCGCTCTCAGCAACACACCGCGCTCTCGGCAACACAGCCAGCGCGGACGCATATTCACGCATGGCTCTCGCCGAGGACCATGACGATGAAAAGGCGGAGAAAGAACTTCTCATCGAACACATTAAAAGTAAATATGACCTTGAGAGAGCGGACAATGAGGTAAACCGTCAGCAGATTGAACTGCTCGAAAAAGAGCGCACGGTCGATTTTCTGATTGTTCTCATTGTCTGCGCCCTTATCCTCTCCGGAAGTTTCATCTGGCTCTATCGCCGCAAGAGCCGTCTCTACTCGGCCATCGTCCGCCAGGCCACCGAAGCTGCCCGCGAGGAAGAGCGCCTGCGCGCCACCATCAGACGCCTTGAACTTCAGGGCCACAATGAATCGGCAGCTCCCTCAGATTCCGCCCTTCCTGACACTCCCGGTTCCGCTGCAGATACTATCCCTGTCAACGGCGAAAGCAATCCGGAAGAAAATGAAAACGACAAAACCACTGTGCGCCAGCCTTCGAAATCGCCGATTCCCGACCATCTCTCCGCCGCCTTCGAAAGTCTGATGCTCGACCCTGCCATCTACACCGACAATCTTATTTCAAAAGACAAAATAGCCCGTCTGCTTGACACAAACCGTACCTACGTTTCCCGCCTGGTCAACGAAGTCTACCACATGTCATTCCCACAGTTCATCAACAGTCTCCGCATCAAGGAGGCAATACGCCGCCTCTCGGATCCCGGCTGCGACACACCTCTCAAGGCTCTCGCCGATGAACTCGGCTACAACTCCATGACCACCTTCTACACAAAATTCAATGAGGCCACCGGCCTCACCCCGGCCGCTTTCAGAGCAAAGGCACGCGACATGAAGCCTGCTGACAAATCATGACTTTCAGCTTGTTGTTTCCTTACAGATTCTAACAAAATCACCCGAAAACCGAACAAAATATTTCATAAATGGCAAAATTTCCGTTATTGTATCGGAAATTTTGCCATTATTTCATCCTTTTGACATTAATTTGCAAAAACAACATTAACCAATCATTATCCATTCATGAAAATTTTAACCGACCTTATCCATCGGGGGTTCATGACTGCATTGTTCCTGCTCATAGCCCTCGCCGCTGGCGCCCGAACCATATCCGGCATAGTGGTTGATGAAAACGATGAGCCGCTTGCCGGCGCGACTGTCCGCGAAGTCTCTCTGAATCCGGACCGATCAGTGGCGATGGTCATAACCGACCTTCACGGCCATTTCTCTCTGAATGTGCATCCGGACACTAAGGAAATCGAAGCCTATTTCCTCGGTTACTCCATCAGGAAAATAAAACTCGGCACAGGCGACAGCTACCGCATCGTGCTTAATCCCGACGAGGAAATGCTCGATGAAGTGGTTGTGACAGGCTATCAGACTCTCTCGAAAGAACGCACCACCGGTTCCTTTGCCAAGGTGGACCGGGAGCAGCTCGAAAGCATGCGCATAAATTCTGTCGGCGACATGCTCGAAGGCCACATAGCCGGCTATACCGACGGTAAGATCCGCGGCACAACCTCAATGCTCGGCATGACAACTCCGCTCTACGTCATCGACGGCTTTCCCGTCGAGCGTACTGAGGTGACATACGCAGGCGGAGGCTTCGAGGAAAGCGTCCCCGACATCAATGTCGATGACATCGAGAGCATAACAGTACTCAAGGATGCCGCCGCCACATCTATATATGGTGCCCGCGCAGCCAACGGCGTCATCGTCATCACCACCAGGAAGGCTCAGAAGGGCACAGTCAGCGTGTCAGGCTCAGCCACATTCTCCGTCCAGCCCTACAAGCGCGTCAGAACCTACCTCCCCGACGCACGCGAGACAATAGACACCGCACGCGACTGGATGGCGCAGAACCCCAACTTCTCCGGTCCAGACGCCGCTTCCTATGCCAAAAACATGCTCAAGACCTCCAGCGGTCTTCTCCCTCACTACAAGGCAATCTATCAGCGCTATGCAGGTCAGCTCTCTGAACAGCAGCTCAACTCCATGCTCGACAACTGGGCGGCACAGGGCTACCGCTGGTATGACGAGACCGATGCCATTGACCGCCGTGACGCCACCACCCAGCGCTATAATCTCTCCGTGTCATCTTCCAACGACCGCAACAGCATCGTCGGAACCATCGCATACCACCGCGACAATCAGACTTCACGCTATTCCTACAGCGAAGGCGTCGACATCTCCCTGCGCAACTCCCTCAACATGACCAAATGGCTCACCGTCGACCTCGGCGCATACGTCAACTACAAGAAAAGCCAGACCGAAGGCTATACGCTTTCCTCTCCGGGTTTCTCCACCGCCCCTTACATGAGTTTCTACAATGAGGACGGCTCGACAATCGTCAGCCGCCAGGAAGACCGCCTCGACGCTTCCCGTCTCGCAGCTATTGAGAAATACGGTCTCTACAACGAGGATATCGACCCGATGGACGAGCTCGGACGCTCAAACCCCGTCAACAGCGACCTCCTCACCCGCATCTACGCGCGTCTCAACTTCCGCTTCACAGACTGGCTCCGCTTCACCACCCAGTTCCAGTATGAGTTCGGCAACTACCAATACAAGAGAATCTCCGAAAAGGAGACCTATTCGGTACGCAACAAGGTCAACAATTTCGCATCCTCGACCGACGGCGTGAATCCGACCTTCAACATCCCCTACGGCGACATATACGAGCACAGCACCAACGACCTCCGCGCCTACAACTTCCGCAACCAGCTCGACTTCAACAAGACATTCGCCGGCGTCCACGACGTTACCGCCATCGCCGGTATCGAGCTGCGCCACAACAAAACCCGCTACGAAAACAACATTTTCTACGGCTACGACGACCAGCTCCTCCAATGGACCACTGTCGATCAGACAACACTTCAGTCTTTCTCGGGAGCCATCTTCGGACGCCCGTGGATCAGCAGCAGTGATTTCGCTTCCATAAACGAGCTCACAAACCGCTTCATCTCATTCTACGCCAACGCCGCATACTCATTCGACAACCGCTACATGATCAACGGCTCCATCCGCACGGACCGCACAAACCTTTACGGCACCAGCAGCAAATATCAGGGCAAACCCATCTGGTCAACCGGCGCGGCATGGCGCATCGACCAGGAGAAATTCTTCACAGCCCGCTGGGTAAACATGCTCAAGCTCCGTATGTCCTACGGTATCGGCGGTAACATCGCCAAAAACCGCTGGCCCTACACCGTGGCCTACTACGGCACCAACACCCATCCCGGTGTCGGCGGCATCCAGGGCTCACTCTCATCCCGCCCCAATCCGAAACTCCGCTGGGAAAAGACCACCACATTCAACGTGGGCGTCGACTTCGCCCTCTTCTCCAACCGTCTCAACGGCGCAGTCGAGTTCTACAACAAAAAGGGCACCGACCTGCTCGCCTCGTCCAACGGCATCTCCGTCGAGGGACAGGGGTTCACTACCAACGTCATCAACAACGGCGAAATGACCAACCGCGGTTTCGAACTCAACCTCAACGGCACCATCATCACCAACCGCGACTGGTCTTGGACAATGCAGGGCGTCATCGGCTACAATCACTCTAAAGTCGACTACGTCAACGTCGAAGCCCCCTTCTATATCCTCCAGCTCGACTATCCCGGCGATTTCCCCCGAGTAGGCAATCCCTACACCGCCCTCTACGGCTATAAATGGGCCGGACTGACCGCCGAAGGTCTTCCGCAGGTCTACGATTCCGAAGGCAATCTCTGCACTCAGAGCACTCCCACCAGTCTTGATGACATCGTCTATCTCGGCTCCTATACCCCGACCTACAGCGGCTCGCTTTCCACCGCCCTCCGCTGGCGCGACCTCACCTTCTCGGCTCTCTTCCTCTTCGAAGGCGGCCACAAGATGCGCTCCGATTACTTCACCTACTACGACCGCTGGCAGCAGCCCGGCGATGAGAACCATACCGACGTGCCCCGCTACGTCGCTGACGAAAATCCCGACCTGTACTGCAACATGGACCTCTACTCACGTTCCTCGGCCGTAATCCGCGACGCTACCAATCTCCGCCTGCGCAACATTTCCCTCACCTACAATGTTCCGCGCCTCTGGTGCTCGAAATTCTATGCACGCGAAGCCCGTCTTATGTTCGCGGTCGAGAATGTGGCAACTTTCGCCAGATCAAAGGATGTGAAATACATGCTCGGCGGCTACAACAATCCGACCTATACACTTTCGCTCAATCTTAACTTCTAATCTCTGACTAAGTTATGAAAAAATATATATCAGTGGCCCTGATGCTCATGGCTTTTGTCCTGACCGGCTGCGACAACTATATCGACGTAATGCCCAAGGGACAGAGAATCCCGACAACCCTCGCCGACTATGAGGCCCTGCTGCGCAACGAATACTCCGCCAACTATATCTACGGCACGCAGGACCAGTATCTCATCAACGACCGCTTCATCGGTCAGAATAACTGCCGCAACGTCGACAACCTCAACACCGCCAACTATATGTGGAAAGAGGACCGCGACCGCACCGAACTCAACGCATCCACCGAGGGTGTGTTCGACAACGGCTACGGCATCATCGGCATCTGCAACACCATCATAGAGGAAGTACCCTCCGCAACCCAGGCGACCCAGGCTGAGAAGAACGAGGTGATGGCATACGCCTACGCTATCCGCGCCTTCATCCTCTTCCATATCGTCAACTACTACGCCGACGCCTATACCCCCGACAAGGCTGCCACCACCCCCGGCATACCTCTGATCTACAGCGGGGCGCTCGGCGCTCCCTGGCATCAGGGCACAGTCAAAGAGGTCTACGACCAGGTAATCTCCGATTTCAGCACCGCAATCGAGCTCGGCATCCCCGAGACAGCCATGACCGTCATCCATCCCTCACGTGCGGCAGTCGAGGCCGGTCTCGCCCGTGTGTATCTCTCAATGCGCGACTATGACGCTGCCCTCACCCACGCCGAAGCCGCCCTCTCGCGCAACGACCGCCTCTTCGACTGGCTGAGTTACTACAATGAAAACCTCTCACGTATCGAAAACCCCGATGACTACACCCGTATCACCTCGCCGATGGCACACACCTCGGTGGAAAACCTGTGGTTCTGCTCGGGCAACGGCAACCCCAACTACCCCTCAGGCGACATCGACATCTCCGAGGAGCGCGCATCGCGTTTCGAGGAGGGCGACATGAAGTTCCTGGTCCGTTTCAAGAAATACCAGTCGGCCACCGACACATACTACCGCGGCATGCTCACCGGCTACTATAATCTCGCCGGCATCGCCACTCCCGAAGTCTATCTCATCAAAGCCGAGTGCCAGGCACGCAAGGGTCAGATCAGCAACGCAATGGCCACTCTTGACAAGGTCCGCGCGTCGCGCATACACCCCGACTGTTTCCAGTCCTCAACAGCCTCGACCGAGGCGCAGGCCATAGAGCTTATCCGCCGCACGAAAGATAATGAGATGATAAATACCCTCATCCCCTTCGTCGACCACAAGCGCTACAATGCCGAGGGAACATACGCCCGCACTCTCACCAAAGAGTTCGACGGCAAGACCTACACCCTGCGCCCCGACTCACACCTCTGGACCATGGTATTCCCCGCAAACGCCATCAACCGCCCCGGCAACGGCGTCCTTACCCAAAACAGCAAATAACAGTTAACCTAATTCTACAATAAATGAAAAAGATTCTAACAGCAGCCCTGCTTCCGCTCATGCTCGCATCCTGCGGCAGCTCGCAGAAAGATTCCTACACCATCAGCGGCCATATCGAAGGCCTTCCCGACAGTTCGACCGTGATTCTGACCGAACTCTCCCACACCTCTTCCGACACTATCGGCCAAGCGCTCGTTACTGACGGAAACTTCACAATCACCGGTGTGGCCGAGGAGCCGCGAGCAGTGCTCCTCCTCGTCAACGGTCACTACGGCTACAAGACTTTCATGCTCGAAAACGCTGACATCACCATATCCGGCACCGCTGCCAGCAGCGACTCACAGGACGGAAAACTCCGGTTCAACTTCGATAATGTTCAGATCAGCGGTTCTCCCCTCACCGATACTCTCAACATCAAGATGGCCGGACGTCACCGTCTTGATTCCCTCTTCAATCTCCACTACGAGACCTACAGTCAGCTTATGGCCGAGGCTAACAAGGCCTATACCGAAAAAAATCAGAATCGGCTCGACTCAATCCACGCCACAGACACCTATAAAGCGATGGCAGCCAACGAAAAATATCTCTTCGCGGCTCTCGATTCAAATTTCACGGCCTCTGTAAGAGAAAACAGCGACAGCTTCTGGGGTCCGCTCCTGATGATTTCGCAGACCAGCTATCTTGACGCACGTCAACGCGAGCTTTTCGAAAGTCTCGGCGACAACGCCAAAAACAGCTACTACGGACGCCTCGTAGCCGAAGAGCTCTATCCTGTGGGACGTCCCGGCGACAAGATGCCCGAATTCGAGGCCGTGACAATCGACGGCACAAAGACAAACCTTGCCGAACTCTGCAAGGATAAAAAGTACGTCATCCTTGACTTCTGGGCTTCCTGGTGCGGTCCCTGCCGCCGTGAGATTCCGAACCTCAAGGCAATCTACGCTGACCATGCCGGCAAGGGCTTCGATATAATCAGCATATCAATCGACAAAGAGGAAAAGCCCTGGCTCAACGCTGTTAAAAATGAAGGACTCGAATGGGTAAATATCCGCGACACGGACCACTCTATCGCCGATAAATACAAAGTAAGCGCAGTCCCGACAATGTACATTATCGACTCCGAGGGGCGTCTCGTAGCCGAAAATC
Organism: Bacteroidales bacterium; assembly: GCA_019416285.1. Taxonomy (GTDB): domain Bacteria; phylum Bacteroidota; class Bacteroidia; order Bacteroidales; family Muribaculaceae; genus Duncaniella. Next base: position 62,833 of record DXXM01000012.1, on the reverse strand, counting down.
TCCGCGGAGAGGATCTTGCCGCCAAAATCAGCGAACTCATGGCCCGGTAATTGGGCCATCACCACCTTCTAATTTTCAATTCCAGAAAGGTCAGATTAGCCTTGATAGCTAACCTGACCTTTTTAATTTGACTAATTTGTTTCATCAGGCCCATTTGACTAATCTGGCTTATTTGACTAATCTGACCAATCGCCCAATATTCCACCCTTTTCCCGCCTCCGCTAAAAAAAATTTCCCTTCAAATAGTTGTTTTATCCGAAAATCTTTCCTATATTCGCTACCGACAACAAACCTCCGTCACACTGAGCGCCTATGAACCTGATTGAGCAATTTCTCGACTATCTGCGCCTGGAGCTGAACTACTCGAAGCTCACCGTCGACGCCTACCGCGCCGACCTGAGGGCCTGGGCGCGGTTCTCGACCGGCGACAAGCCTCAGGAGCTCAATCCGATGGACGTCACTGTTTCCGACCTGCGACTGTGGATTGCCTCTCTCGCCCGCGAGGGATGCTCGGCCCGCACTATACGCCGCAAGGCTTCGGCTCTCCGCGCCTTTTTCCGCTTTCTGATGCGCCGCCACGGTCTCGCATCTAACCCGGCGTCGGGGCTCACTCTCGCAAAAATACCCAAAGACCTTCCCGTCTACATCCGTCCCGAGGACACAGCCCGTATCCTCGACACCCCTGCCGACGCAACCTGCTCCGGGGATTCCGCCGCAGACTTTGCCGAAGTCCGCGACCGCCTCATCGTCGACATACTCTATTCCACCGGAATCCGCTGCTCAGAACTCGTCGGGCTGCTCGATGTCGACGCCGACACCGCCAAAGGTGAACTAAAAGTGCTCGGAAAACGTAATAAAGAAAGAATAATACCCATCGGCCCGGAACTGCAACAGTCCATCGACGCCTACCGCCGGCTCCGTGACGCCTCTCCCGCCACCTCCATCTCTCCCTCCGACCGCGAAGCGCCCCTCATGGTGCGCGACAACGGCCTCCCGATTTACCGGCGCATGGTCTACACGGTGGTTCACCGGGCTCTCTCCGAGGGCAATGTTCACGCCACACGTCTGAGTCCGCACGTGCTGCGCCACTCATTCGCCACCGATATGCTCAACGACGGTGCTCCCATCAGTTCCGTCCAGCAGCTTCTCGGCCATGCCTCTCTCGCCTCGACACAGATATACACTCACGTCACTTACAGTGAGCTTAAACATAATTACCAACTCGCACACCCGCGTGCACTAAAAAAAGGAGGAAAAAATGGAAATTAACATCAATGCCATCCACTTTGACATCAGCGAGAAACTTACTTCCTTCATCAACAAGAAAATAGATAAGTTAACCAGACGTAATCCCGGCGTGATGAGCGCGGACGTATCCCTTCGTGTGGTAAAACCCGAAACCGCTCTCAACAAAGAAGTAATCATCAGCCTGAGCGTTCCGCAGGAACCCGATTTGGTTGCGACAAAGACCGCCGACACCTTCGAGGAGGCTGTCGACCTCTGCCTCGAAGCTCTTGACCGCCAGCTCGAAAAAATCAAAAACAAAAAGTAATCTCCTAATCTCAAAAACTCAGGACATACACATACAAGGTTAGAAACCAGAATACATCCTGACATCAGGAACAGGAAATAAACCTGAATAAAGCTCATAAAAATCAAGGGCAACCCGGTCAGACCCGACCGCGGTTGCCCTCTGTGTTTCATATTGCGAAACAGATTTACAATTTATGGCTACATTAAGATTCGCCAATCGGATAATGCTCCTCATCATAATCCGCCACCAGATTTCCAAGCAATGTCAGCTCTATCATCTTAGGGTTATCAGCTTGAGTATCTTCCGGAAGTTCGAATATAAGTTCCTCTACTCGTTTGAGTGCCGCCTGATATTGTATTTCATTTTCAATTTTAGTCATATTATCAAATCATTAATCTGTTAAATCGGAGAGGTGTTGGGTGGCGGTTTTGCCTGTGAGGGGATGGCGCCAGTCGGGGGCGAGGCTGGCGAGGGGGATTAGGACGAAGTCGCGCAGGTGCATGCGCGGGTGGGGCAAGGTCAGGTCGGGGATGTCAATGACCCAGTCGTCGATTGCTATGAGGTCGATGTCAATCGCGCGGTCGATATACCACCCCTCGGCGTCGCGGTGGGGCGAAGGGTCAATGGACCGCTGTATCTCCTGAAGTTTGCGCAACACAGCGAGCGCAATTTCCTCGCGCCCGTAATTCTGAGTGCCATTTTCCTCTCCAATCCTCACCATCACTCCGATATTCAGAAAGGGGTTGGGGGAATCGAAACCCCACGGCGGGGTTTCGACTATCCCGGAACGGCTCACTGCCGCCCCGGGGAAGGCCGATGAAATGGCGGCCACCGCCTGCTCTATGAGAGCCTCGCGGTGGCCGCTGTTTGATCCGATATTTATATGTATGGCTATCGTTTTCAAGAGTAATCCGGGCTTTATCCGGCGCCGCAGATGGCGTCCGGAGAGTCAACCGAGCCGTTTAAAGGCTCTTCTTAACCTCAACCTCCTCGTATGCTTCGATAAGGTCGCCTTCCTGGATGTCGTTGTAGCCGGCAATCGAGAGACCGCAGTCGTAGCCCGAAGTCACCTCCTTGACATCATCCTTCATGCGCTTGAGCGAACCGAGTTCGCCGGTGTAACGCACGATTCCGTCGCGTATCAGACGCACCTTGCAACTGCGCTTGATACGGCCCTCGCGGACGATGGCTCCGGCGATGGTGCCGACCTTCGAAATGTGGAATGTCTGAAGAACTTCGGCAGTACCGATGACCTCCTCCTTGATTTCGGGAGCAAGCATGCCTTCCATAGCGTCCTTGACCTCCTCGATGGCCTGGTAGATGACCGAATAGAGGCGGATTTCCACACCGTCGCGCTCGGCTGCGCGGCGTGCAGCCTGCGAGGGACGCACCTGGAAGCCGATGATGATGGCGTCGGAAGCGGCGGCGAGAGTGACATCGCTCTCGGAGATAGCGCCCACAGCCTTGTGGAGCACATTGACCTTGACCTCCTCGGTCGAGAGCTTGATGAGCGAGTCGGACAGTGCTTCGATTGAGCCGTCAACGTCGCCCTTGACGATAATGTTGAGCTCATGGAAATTGCCGATGGCGCGGCGGCGGCCGATTTCCTCAAGCGTGGTACGCTTGGAGGTGCGGAGGCCGAGCTCACGCTGGAGCTGCTCGCGCTTGGTGGCGATTTCGCGCGCCTCCTGTTCGGTCTCCATCACGTTGAAGGTATCGCCCGCGGTGGGAGCGCCGTTGAGACCGAGAATCAGAGTAGGCTCGGCGGGACCGGCCTCGGTGATGCGCTGGTTACGCTCGTTGAACATAGCCTTCACACGGCCGAAGTGAGTACCGGCGAGGATGGTGTCGCCCACGCGGAGAGTTCCGTTCTGCACGAGCACTGTAGCCACATAGCCGCGACCCTTGTCGAGCGACGATTCGATAATCGAACCGGTGGCGCGGCGGTTGGGGTTAGCCTTGAGGTCGAGCATCTCGGCTTCGAGAAGCACCTTCTCCATGAGTTCGGCCACACCGATACCCTTCTTGGCGGAGATGTCCTGCGACTGGTATTTGCCGCCCCATTCCTCCACGAGATAGTTCATCTGCGCGAGTTCCTCCTTGATTTTGTCGGGGTTGGCGGCGGGTTTGTCAATCTTGTTGATTGCGAATACGATGGGCACGCCTGCGGCCGAAGCATGGTTGATGGCCTCAACGGTCTGAGGCATCACATTATCGTCGGCAGCCACGATGATGATACAGAGGTCGGTCACCTTCGCGCCACGGGCACGCATCGCGGTGAAGGCCTCGTGGCCCGGAGTATCGAGGAAGGTGATGTGACGTCCGTCGGGGAGCTTCACATTGTAGGCACCGATGTGCTGGGTAATACCTCCGGCCTCGCCTGCGATAACGTTGGCGTTGCGGATATAGTCGAGAAGCGAGGTCTTGCCGTGGTCGACGTGGCCCATAACGGTCACAATCGGCGGACGGGTCACAAGCTCGTCCTCTGTATCCTCCTCCTGATGGATGGCCTCGACCACCTCGGCGGATACATATTCGGTCTGGTAGCCGAATTCCTCGGCCACGATATTGATTGTCTCGGCGTCGAGGCGCTGGTTGATTGAAACCATGACACCGAGGTTCATACAGGTTGCGATGACGTTGTTGATGGGCACATCCATCATGACAGCGAGGTCGTTGGCAGTCACAAACTCGGTCAGCTTGAGCACCTTGCTCTCTGCTGCAGCTTCCTCAGCCGCTTCGTGGGCACGGTTGGCGAAAGCCTCGCGCTTTTCCTTGCGCCACTTGGCACCCTTTTTCTGGCCCTTGTCTTTGGAGGTGAGGCGGGCGAGAGTCTCGCGTACCTGCTTCTGCACGTCCTCCTCGTTGACCTCGGTGTGTACGGGACGCTTGTTGCGCTCGCGGTTACGTCCGCCGCGCTCGCGCTCACGCTCTCCCCCGCGTTCACCGCCGCGGCCCTTGCCCTCGCCTTTAGGCGAACCTTCGCCGACGCCCTGGTTGACAGTCTTTTCTATGTCGACCTTACCGCCGATGCGACGGCGCTTCTTGCGGTCGCCACTCTGGGCGGAAGCGGCGTTCTGGCCGTTCTTGTTCATGCGCTCGTTGCGGCGCTCCTCCTTCGACTTCTTCTTGGGGCGGGTCGACTGGTTGAGGGCAGCGAGGTCGATGCGTCCGATTACCTTGGGAGCCACAACCTGGGGCTCGGTCGAGTAACGGAACACCTCATCCTCCCTGGCGGCAGGCTCTTCTGCAGCCTGGGGTCTGGGAGTTTCTCTGGCAGGTGCAGCCTTGGGCGCCTCGGGTTTCTTCGGAGCCTCTTTAGGCTGGGAAGCCCTGGGAGCCTCTTTTGCCTGCTGAGCCCTGGGCGCGGGCGCTTCTTTGGGAGCCGGAGCCTCGGCAGGCTTCGGAGCCGGAGCGGGTTTCACCTCGGGTTTAGCCTCAGCTTTCGGAGCGGCGGCCTCGGGAGTCTTGCTGACGGGTGCGGGAGCAGCTTTTGGAGCCTCTTTCGGGGCTTCGGCTGCGGGAGCCTCCTTCACAGGAGCGGGAGCGGGCTTGGGAGCCTCGGGCTTCGCGGGTTCAGGTTTCGGAGCCTCCGCCTTGGGTGTTTCTTTCACAGGTGCGGGAGCCGGTACGGGATTATTATGTTTGTCAAGCGTGATTTTGCCTACCACCTTCGGCCCCTGTATGTCAGGGGTGTCGCCTGCGACTGACGCGGGCGATGCGGCGGACTGGGGAGCGGCTTTTTCCTTATCTTTCTCCTTCTCCTGACGGAGACGGTCGATACGCTCGCGCTCCTTGCGGTCGGGCTGGAAGGCCTCGACAAGTATATTGTAGGCGCTCTCGTCCAGACGTGTGTTAGGATTCGAGGCATCAATTGAAATACCCTTCTTGTTCAACTGGTCAGCCAACGACTGGATGGTGACGTTGAACTCTTTGGCGGCTTGACTGATTTTTATTCTCGGCATATTGAGAGTTTGGTGAATTTTTTAATGAATTATGAGGGGAGGAGGCATCCGCAGTCGGGAAGGTGATGAACGGGCGGGGCCGGAGGCGGCCCCGCGCACTGCTTATTCCGCGGGCTCTTCCCCGGTAGCGCTTTCCCCGGCGGGAGCTTCGGCGGCGGGAGTTTCCCCGGCAGGAACCTCGTCAGCTGCGGGAGCAGGGGTCTCGGCAGGGGCGGCAGCGGCGTCCTCGTCCTCAAATTCGGCACGCAGGATGCGGATCACGTTGTCGACGGTATCTTCCTCGAGGTCGGCGCGGTCGATGAGTTCCTGACGGGGTGTGCGGAGGACACTCTTGGCGGTTATGCAGCCCATATCCTTGAGGGCGTCGATGACCCAGCCGTCGATTTCGTCCTTGAACTCGTCGAGGTAGATATCCTCGTCGATTTCCTCGGGGGTGTCGCGGTACACGTCGATGACGTAGCCGGTGAGCATCGAGGCGAGCTTGATGTTCAGACCACCCTTACCGATGGCGAGCGAAACCTCCTCGGGGTGGAGGAACACTTCGGCCTTCTTCTCCTCCTCGTCGAGATGGATGCTTGAAATCTTGGCGGGGCTGAGTGCGCGCTGAATGAAGAGCTGGGGATTGGCGGTGTAGTTGATGACGTCGATGTTCTCGTTGCGGAGCTCACGGACGATACCGTGGATACGCGAGCCCTTCACGCCGACGCAGGCGCCGACCGGGTCGATGCGGTCGTCGAAGCTCTCGACTGCGATTTTGGCACGCTCGCCCGGGATGCGGGCCACGGCGCGGATATTGATGAGTCCGTCGACAATCTCGGGAACCTCACGCTCAAAAAGGCGGCGGAGGAAGGCCTCGTTTGTGCGGGACACGGTGATTTTGGGATTGTTGTTCTTGTTGTCGACGTTGGCGATGACGGCGAGGACAGTCTCGCCCTTGCGGAAGAAGTCACCGGGAATCGACTCGCTCTTCGGGAGAAGGAGCTCGTTTTTCTCATCGTCGAGCAGGAGGGTCTCGCGTGACCAGGTCTGATATACCTCACCTGACACGAGTTCGCCCTCGAGTTCCTTGAACTTGGCGTAGACAGCCTCTTTCTGAAGGTCAAGAATCTTCGACTGGAGGGTCTGACGGAGGTTGAGGATGGCGCGGCGACCGAAGTCGGCAAAGAAGATTTCCTTGGTGTGCTCCTCGCCGATTTCCACGTCGGGGTCATCGTCGGCACGGGCGTCGGTAAGCGAAATCTGGAGGTTGGGGTTGGTCACCTCACCGTCGGGAACTACCTCGAGGTTCTGGAAAATCTGCACGTCGCCCTTGTCGGGGTTCATGATGACGTCGAGATTCTCGTCGGTACCGAACATTTTAGCCAGCACATTGCGGAACGACTCCTCCAGCACACTGATCATGGTGGTTTTGTCGATATTTTTCAGTTCTTTAAACTCGGCGAAACGCTCCACCATGTTGGGAGCTTCTTCTTTTCTTGCCATAAGAATATCTTGAGTGTTGTTTTATTTTTTTACAGTAGATTTATCACTTGAAATTGATGACGTAGCAGACCTGCTTTGCCTCGGCGTAGGGAATCACCTGCGGCTCGGCCACCATAACGGGGCGCTTGGCACCGGGCTCCTTGACCTTGCGGGTCACCTCGACGGTGAAATCATCGTCGCCGACGGCGGTGAGAACACCTTTGAGCTTACGGCCGTCGCGGGTGAGCACCTCGACCTCGTTGCCGAGGTTCTTCTCATACTGGCCTTTCACCTTGAAGGGCGCGGTGAGCGAGGCGGAACCGACTTCGAGGCTGTAGTTTTCGTCCTGGCTGTCAAATTCCTCCTGGAGCTTACGGTTAAGCTCCGCGCAGAAGTCAAGGTCGACTCCGGTCGTGCTGTCGAGCTCCACAACAATATCATTGGCAGCCGAGACAGTGATGTCTACCACAAAGGCATCAGTACCGGCCACCGCAGCGTCCACAAGCCTGCGGACATCGTTCTTATCTATCATAGTTTTCGTCAATATAAAAACAAGGGAGGAAGCTCAAGGCCTCCTCCGCGACTTTCTGAGTGCAAATTTAGCAAAAAATATGATACCTCGCAAGTTAGGGAAGCGAGGGATAGGGAGAGGGGAAATTGATTTATATTTTTTTAACTTTTGGAGAGAGGATAGGGAGGATAGGAGCAATAGGAGCAATGGTCCTAATAGGTCTAATGGGACTAATTAGTCAAATGAGCCCAATTTGACTAACCAAACTAATCTGACTAATTAAACCTCACTCGGGCCTGTAAATTAGGGTGCAGGCGTGGTGGGGGTCGAGGACGCGGCGGGCGGTGGTGGCTATCATGGCTGTAGTGACGCGGCGGTAGGCGGGAACTATGTCGTTGATGTCCTCGCCGTGCATCTCGGCCATGGCGAGTGACTGGGCGCGCTGGAGGTAGCCGAGCGAGGAGAAGGTGAAGTCACTGGCAAAACGGTTGATGGAACGCTCGACTTCGTAGGGGGTCACTCCGTCAAGGCGCGCTTCGGCAAGCGTGTAGGAAAGGCGGTCGGGACGTGAGGCCTGATAGCAGAGCGCGGAGGCTTCCGACATGAGTCGCCCGGCGGCAGCGCGTGCGGCCTCTTCCGAGTGGTCCGACAGAAATCCTTTGAGAATGAGCATGCCCGGCTCCTCGCTTCCGGTAATCACGGCGTCGGCCTGCGTGAAGAGGTCGCTGCCGAGGAGCAGTCGGCGGTAGAAGCGTGAGGAGCGCCCGGAGGCGAGTATGTCGGTGATGAGGTCACACTCGATATAGCCCGGCTGACCGTAGGCCGGCATTGGATAGGCCACCACCACGCAGGTCTGCGGGACATGGCCGCGCACCTCGAGCTCGCGCGGCGCCTCGGGCAGAGGCTCGGGACTGTAGGTACGCGCCCTCACATCGCGGCGCGGTATGGAGGCAAACCATTTCTCGACGGACTTGACCACCTGCTCGAGCGTCACATTGCCGCTGATGGCAAGCACGGCATTGTTCGGAGCGTAGTGGCTGAAGAAGAAATCGCGGATATCATCCTGAGTGACTTTCTCGATGTGCGAGGGGTCGCGCCCGATGGTGGGCACGCCGTAGGGGTGGGTCGGATAGACAAGCTCGCGGAGCCTGTGGGAGAGGTCGCCGTAGGGACGGTTGAGATGCACCTGCTTGAACTCTTCGATCACCACGTTGCGCTGCACCTCAAGAGCCTTGTCGGAGAAGGCGAGCCCGAGCATGCGGTCACTTTCGAGCCACAGGAGGGTCTCGAAGTTCTGAGCGGGCGCCACATCATAGAAATTGGTGAAGTCGTTTGAGGTCCAGGCGTTGTTGACGCCTCCGGCCCTTTCCATCTGGGCATCGAAATCGGGCACATTGACCGAGCCGCCGAACATGAGGTGTTCGAAAAGGTGAGCGAGGCCGGTCATGTCCGGATTCTCGTCGCGGGAGCCGACATTGTAGAGCACATTGACGGCCACCATCGCAGTCGAGGGGTCGTAGTTGTGGATGACCCTCAGGCCATTATTCAGAGTGAAGCGATTAAAGTCAATCATGATATATCGTAAACGCAGAAAAGCGGGGTCAAAGTTATGAAAAAGAAGCGAATTTGAGGCAAAAAAGTCAAAAAGTATGGATTGAGAGGCTTTTATCCAATAATTTTTAACAAAATTCTTGCAAAATTGCGATTTTTGTATGTATATTTGCAACCATGAGCAATAGGTCAGCGCTTTCACCATGAATTCATGGCCGGTATTCTCTGAATTACTAACATTTTAATCCCCCTAACCCCCACCAATCAACCAATGAAAACTCTCGTTGAACAACTTACAGCAAACTTCGAAGCATTTGCCAAAGACGCACAGGCACAGGTAGAGAACGGCAACAAAGCAGCCGGAGCCCGTGCACGCAAAATCTCTCTTGAAATCGAAAAACTTCTCAAGCAGTTCCGCAAAGATTCCATCGCAGCCGGAAAGTAATGAAGATATATCCTCCGGAAACCTGCGGCTTCCGAGAAAACCTACACCCTGAAAAAATCGAATGATTTTTTCAGGGTGTAGGTTTTTAGGGGGAAAGGGATAGGAGAAATAGGAGTTATAAGAGTAATAGTGGCAGAAAGGCAGAAAAGCCGAAACCCGGATGGCCTATTATGAATTATGCATTATGAATTAAAAAACTACCTGCATCTGTTAAGCAGTGTAAGGTAGATGTCCGGTGAAATTATGTCGGTGGAGGGGGAGGGGGAGTCGATGGCGTGGATATAGAGGGCTATTGCGCGGGTCATGAGGATGTCGTCGTGGCAGCCGCGGGAGGCGGCATAACTGCCGTCGGGGAGCGATTCGTATTGCAGCAGCTCGTCGCAGGCGGCGGATGAGCGCTCCACATAGCCATGTTCGCGCACGTAGGCCACAAGATTGGCGATAATCGCCGCCTTGGTGCGCACATTGACATGAAAACCGGCCGACGTAGCCGCCCCACCCTCGCTCTGACGGAAATAGAGGTTGGGATAGCTGCGCGACAGGGAGTCGAGTATGAACCTCCCCTGCCCTTCCGAGGAACTTTCCCACGAATTGCTCTCGATGGCGAGAATGGCGTCGTTGTAGAAGCGGGCTATGGCCTCCGCTTTGCGGGCAAGGAGGTCGTGGTCGATATGGCCGCGCCACTGGGCCACAATCTCCGGTCGCGCACCCGGCACACCACGGTCGAGAACCGCTATCACCGAATAGTCGGCACCACGCGAGCGGCCGCCGATGTCGACACACACGAGATAGTCGCCCCCCTTGCGCGGCCGACGCCAGAGCGTGAGCAGCCCGTCGGCCGAGGGGATGAAGCGCGGAGTGTCGGCCGCACCGACGTCACCGAAACGCGAGGCTGTGATTTCGCCCCTCTCCCCATCCTCACCGCAATCGGCCCGCAGAGCCTCAACATCCGCGCTGCTGAACACACTGCGCGCGGTCGAGGCGAAAGCCTCTGCGGGAGTGGTGGGATATTCCGCCATCATCGAGCGGTGGTCAGGGAAGCCGAGGCGCTTGTCGTGATACCACTTTATAGCCTCCAGCGTGCAGCCGTGGAGTTTCCACAGCTCCCGCTCGTAGGAATCGAGTGAATCCCAGAACTCGCGCACACCACAGGTGAGCCCGCTGCGGTTGATTTCTATTTCATGCCAGGGTACGAAAAAGGGAATCTTGTCGCTCTTGCCGGGCGTGTTGGCCCGGAGCCACTCGCGGTGGAAGAAATTGCCCACACCGTTGGCCGTGCTCTCCATGGCGATGAACGACAGTGGCTTCGTGGCTATTCCCGAGGCCACCGAGCGCAGCAAATCGGCGGGATTGTGGAGCGTAGAGTCCTTCCAGAAAGCCACCTCGCTCAGATGGGCGAGCGCATAGTCCTGGCCGCGCGTCGCCTCCTGATTTTCGCTGGAGCAGACCGTCACCCGACATCCGCGCCCCTGGATGATACGCGTATTGGTCATGCGCTCGAAGGGACGGAACTCCGGGGCGTCGTCCTCCTCCCAGTATTCCTCGGGATAGCGGGCAAGCAGCTTGGTGTACATCCCCCGGATTGTGGCCGCGGTGTCCTTGACGTGTGCGCAGATGAGCGAATTCCAGTTGCGGCGGTGGATAATCTGAATCCACGCGAAGTAAATCTGAATCAGCGTCGAGCCGCCCCACTGACGGGCCTTGAGCATAATCAGACGCAGGGGACGTCCGGCGAGGCGCTCGCGTTCCAGAAGGCTGACGAGGCGCCGCTGCGGACGGTTGAGACGCAGGGGAATGTCGCGCGAGGTGATTTTGTCGTTTATCACCACACACGTCGCGGCCCAGAAGGGAAAATCATATCTGAACCGGAGACGGGCAAAGTCGCGCTCATTGCTGACGAGGGGCAGTTTCGGGTCGTCGAGCATATCGGCGGGGAGATACCGGGTCGTGCCGCCGAAACTGTAGGGTCGGCGCGAGGGGTCGGCCGCGTCACCCTTAATCGGGTCGGGCTCATCGCTCAGGAGAGCATTGCGGCGGGCGTTTTCAAGGATGATTTCGTCGATAGTCATCATGGGTCACGCAAGGTTTTGGCGGATTAGGATTGAGGATACGGTGGCCCTGACGGACAGGATGATATTGTGGCGGTGGGGCATCAGCAGGCGATACGGAGACAGGTGGGTGACGGTGCCGCTGAGTTCCCATGATGACAGCGCGTCCGAGGCGGCTGCACCGGCGCCGTTGTCGCCACGCAGTTCGATGTGGCCCGGTTCTATACCGGTGCCGGTCAGCGGGATTTCGACATGGCGGATGGCACGGACCGGAGCCGTCAGCCCGACGGATGAACGTAAGATAACCTCGGTCCGCGCGTCGGCGTCCTCAGCGCAGTAATCATGGATATTTCCCTCCTCATCAATGCCCCACAGACCCGTTGGTGCCGCTGCGAGAGATTCAGGACGCGGGCAGGAACGGCTGCTGACATCGCCGGTGGCCGGACGCACTACCATCGCGTCGGGAAACAGCGGCGTGGCAGTGTCTCCTTCATAAAGGGTGAAGTTTTCGGGACACGGAAAAGCCGCGGAATGGAAGCAATAGAGCTCTTCATTCACGGGATTCCACCCGAGCCGCTCCGCGCCGACAAAGGGGCGCAGTGTGACGACACGCTGCCCGCTGATGCTCAGCAGGTCACCTCCGGCAAGCACCGCCATGCCGTGCGATCCCATCGGGCAAACCGCTTCGGGGTGCTCCACCGGGCGAGAGTCGAGCGTGCGGGCCGTGAGACGGCTGCGGGAGGCGTTGACCGTCAGCGACTGCGTGCCCTCGGGCCCGAAAAGATAGAAGCGCGCGCTTCCGGCGTCCCAGCTCCCTGACTGCGAAGGCGCCGCGGCTACAGCCACAGACTCTTCACCGGACACGCGCGTCACAGCGAGCGGAGCAAAGGGGGCGGAAACCGAGCTCACGGCGAGCATGCCGGGGAAGCGGCGCGGCGCCGGGTCGGAAGCGGGGAGGATGAATGAGGGCATGTTTTCGTCGGCGCTCACAGGTGCTGCGCTGTCGGAAAGCCAGAAGGAGAAGCGTCCGGAGGGGTCGGGAGTCAGGGGTAAGCGCAGCGAGCGCCTGCCCCAGTAAAGTTCCATGGCCACGGCATCGCCCGCAGGATAGACCAGGAGAGGAGAGAGGGTCGAAGGCGTGAAATCGAGGCATACGCCGCTCCTCACACTCGTGCTTCCATCGGCAAATGTTATCCTGCACGCCATCGGGAGCGCCGCGGAAGAGTCGGCGGCTGTCAGCGCCATCTCACCCGGCAACCAGCCGGCGAAACGGGTGGCGGAGAGACCGCCGAGCATCAGGCAGTCACCACCGGAGGCGGCGAGGGTAGCGTTGAGGCAATGGGGAGGGGAAAGAGCGGCGATGTCGGCCGCGGAGGAACCGGCCTCGGGCACCGGAAGGCTGAGAAGCGTGCGGAGAGCGCTGAGTCCGGAGGCTGTGTCGGCGCCCGATGGATAATAGGGACGCTCCGCGCCGGTCCAGGAATCGGTTGCGGAGTCGTAGCGGGCGGTGGCGACAAGTGTGAGCGCACGGTCGATATTTGCAAGGAGCGCCCCTACCCGACTGCGGAAGGCCGAACCCGGCGCGGCGGCGCCGAGAGCCGGATTAAGGCCTGGAATGACTATGCCGAGCTGCCCGGAGGTCGCCGTGAAACGGTCGAATGAGAAATCCGCCTCCAGGCTTTCGTCGAGCGGATGCAGCTGCGGGCTCACAAGCAGCTCCACGCATTTCACCCTGCGCTGCCACTCCTCGTCGAGAGGCGCGCACTGCCGCAGGGCGAGAGTGAAGGTGCGGGCTGTAAGGGTCACGGCGCAGTAGTCCGCGAATCCGTCGCCCGAGAGGGTAAAATCCGCCCCGGTGAGTTGAAGTCCGGCCGCAGGCGCGATGATGACCGGCGGCGTTACGCAGAGCACCGAACCGTCGTGGCCGCGCAGCCGGCAGCGGGCCATCACGGGCTGGAAATAGAGGCGGTGCGAGGCGGCGAGGTCGCCTACCGTCCGGTAGGCGCCGACAAATTCCTTCCGCAGCGATGCGGCATCGGCGGGGATGAGTGTGCGGGAGCGGGAGTCGTAGGCGCCGCGCAGCTTTCCGGCGGGAATCTGCGCGGAGATGGTGTCGGCGTCCACACGGACTATGGCGAATGGCGCCGGAAGCTCGGCCTCGCTCCTCCAGCTCCACACGCCCTCGGTGCAGACCAGACGCATAGGCGCATGTCCGGCGCCCATCATCACGATGAGCCCCGACGACGCGGGCAGAATGGCCGTGGGTTTCCCCGACGGCGGCACGAGGGTGACAGTCTGCATCGAGCCGACATCGACGCAGACCAGAGAGCCTTGGTATTCAATGAAAAAATATGTTTTGCCATCGATGCGCCTGACGCCGCCGGGGAGCAGACGGGCGCCGGGCATGGGCGGAAGGTCGAGCCTTACAGGGGGCCTGATGGCACACAACCCGCCTCCCCCGGGCGAGGGACGCAGGTTGTGGCAGATGTCAATATGGCGGTCGCGGAGAGTGGCGACGTAGAAACGGACGAGACTTGAACGGGATGAACTGCGTGAAGATTTCATGGCTGACAGAAATTTGGGGAATTATTTTTCCACAAATTTACTGCCGCCGCACCCCGCAGACAGTGCGATAATGCAGACGGGACTACTCTTTTTCGAGTGTGCCGAGCTCACGGACGGCGCCGGTGAGCGGATTGAAGCGCAGGTAGGCGGGAGCCTTGCGGTCAGTGAACAGTTTCGGGTCGAGACCGAACACCACACCGTATTGCGCCACATCAAACTCTTTCTCCGACAGAGTCTTGTCGTCAAACGTCAGGGTCACACGCGCCGCGCCGGGAATACGGTAGGCCACGCCACCCTTGGGGAAGCTCTTGGCCTCGCCCTTGTCGTTTGTGGGGAGTTCGCCGCGAGTGGTCGGCACGATTGAGATGTAGATGGGATCACCCGAGAGGTCGTTGGCGTCCACAAGACCGTCGAGAGCCGAGAGACGGGCCACAATCTGGCGTCCGCCGTCAGGGTCGTCGGGGAGATAGACGGTGTAGGTGCGTACCTCTACCGATTTCTGCGAGGTGCCGAGAAACATTGCCGTCAGCGCCGCTTCCTGGGCCGCGAGCTGGTCGAGGGCGAGCTTCATGGCGTTGCCGTCCGAAGGCATCGCGTCAGCCTGCCCCGAGATTATGTCGCTGCGGTTGGTGCGGAGCTCATAGATTTTGTCGGCGGCGAGTTGCGCGCGCTTGGCCGACGATTTGCTCTGAATCATCTCCGGAGTCATGGCCTGCTGCGCCACGGGCTGCTGGAGGATGGTGGGAGCGGGAGCCACGGCCTTGGGTATCGGAGTGAGTTCCACCTCAGCCTCATAGCTCTCGTCGTTGATTGAAAGGGGGAAATTCTCGTCGCTCACCATCATGAAAGTGCCCGTTCCACCCTTGAAACTGGCGACGTAGCGCTGCTGCTCGTCGGCCACGGCCACGGGATTGACCACAGCCTCGGTGATATGCCATGTGGTCGAAGGCTTCATGATAGGCTCCGTGTTGAGATACTTCCGGGCATACTGGTAGAAATCGCCCGGCGTATTCACGGTTTTCTCGACCGCGAGAGTCACCTCGAAAGCGGTCATCGGGAGAGTGTAGACCAGACCGAAGTCGCTCGCCTTGGTCGCGGTGAGCTTCGTCGAAGTCTGAGCCACCGCCGGCACGACAGCCAAGGCCCCGGCCAGCAATATTGAAAACAGTTTTTTCATCAGATTTATCTCGTTTTGTATAACTCGTATTTATATATAGTATTCAAACCCTAAGCTAAACACTCATGATCGCCTTGATAGCCTTTCCCACACATGCGGCGATGTCGCCGGCCGAGGTGCCGTATTCACCCTCTGTGTGGGCCGCGAGATCACCGGCGAGGCCGTGGATATACACACCCGCCGTGGCAGCGATTTCCGACTTATAGCCCTGCGCGAGAAGCGAGGTGATGATACCAGCGAGCACATCGCCGCTTCCGCCGGTAGCCATGGCCGGAGAGCCGGTTGAGTTGAAGAACACCTTGCCGTCGGGTCTCACTGTAGCGCTGTAGTGGCCCTTGAGCACGATGATGAGCTTGTATTTATGCGAAACCTCGATGGCCTTGAGCAGACGTGTCTCAGCCGAAGCCTGCGAGCCGAATATGCGGTCGAACTCACCGGCATGAGGCGTCAGGATGGAGCCCGGGGTTATGTGGTCGATGAGCGACGGATTGCGCGCGAGGATATTGAGTGCGTCGGCGTCGAGTACCATCGGGCGCTTGATGGTCTTGATGAGGGTTTCGAGAGCGCCGCGGGTGGCATCGTTGGTGCCTATACCCGAACCCGCGCCGATGGCGGTGTAGTTGAAGCGAGGAGTCATGTCGGAAATCACATACTCGTTCTTGTCGGGCAGGAAAAGCGCCTCGGGAACCGACGACTGAAGCACCGGGAAACCGCAGCGGGCCGAGTGGACCGTCAGTTTGCCCACACCGGCGCGGAGCGCTCCGCGGGCGGCGAGGACGGCGGCGCCCATCATGCCGTAGCAGCCGCAAAACAGGAGCGCATGGCCGAAATCAGCCTTCGAGCTGAACTCCGGACGGCGCTTGAGCACACGGCGCACATCATCTTTCTCGATAAGGAAATATTTCGTGGGGGTCTGCTCGATGGCGCGGCGGCTCAGGCCGATGTCCACCGTTTTCCACTTACCCACCAGCTCGGCGTTGTCGCTTAGGAAGAAGGCGAGGCGCGGAAACTGCACAGCCACCGTCAGGTCGGCATGGACCACGTTGCGCGCAAGCACCCGGGTGTTCCAGTCGCTGTACATGCCCGAAGGGATGTCTATCGACACCACCGTGGCGCCAGACTCGTTGATATAGCGCGCCATGGCCATGTAGCCACCCTCGAGCGGATTGCGCAGGCCGGTACCGAAGAGACCGTCGACCACGAGATGGTCGGCCGTCAGCGTGGGGATATGCGAAGTATGGACGATTTCAGTCATGGCCACATTGCCCATGCGCAGAAGTTCGTCGCGGGCGGCGCGGCAGTCGCGCGACAGCGAGTCGCCCTTCACATTGATGAGGACCACATGGGGGTTGAACCCGGCCTCAATCAACAGCTTGGCCACGACGAGCGCGTCGGCGCCGTTGTTGCCGGCCCCGGCAAAGACCATGGTGGGTTTCGAGGGGCTCCAGCGGCTCAGAATCTCGTTGACGACTCCCTCGGCCACACGGTGGATAAGCTCCATTGAGCTCACCCTCTCCTCCTCGATGGTGAAGCGGTCGATGTTGCGTATATTTTCTGTAGTAAAAATCTTCATAGTCAATCAAAAAGAATTGCCCACGCAAATTTAGGGAAATTTCGCCAAATAGGGAAATTTCACCGCCCAATAAAAAATATAATACAGAAAACGTGCGCCCTTCCGCCAAGGAAGAGCGCACGCAGGTTACGTCAAATTAAACTGTATATGCTGCAACAGATGTGTATGTGGTTTTACATGTATCTCATCACAGGGGAGGATTAATAGCCGGGATTCTTGAAGTTTGCGCCGGTCGAAATCACATCGGTATAGTTGGTGGGGATGGGACGCAGTGCAAATTCGGGTTTGAAATATCCGGCGAGCTCAGGGAAAGTAGATTGCAGATAGTCTGAGCTTTTATACATGCCTGTGCGCTTGAGGTCGAAGAAGCGGGTGAACTCGCCGCAGAGCTCGCGGCCGCGCTCGTCGAGGACGGTGCGGATTGTGGCCGCTCCGGAGAGAGCATCGGCTCCCGCGCGCTGACGCACTTTGTTGATATAGGCCATGGCTCCGGAACCGCCGTTGAGCAGAATATCATATTCGGCGGCAATGAGATAGACCTCGGCCATTCGCATCGGGAACACGCCGTTGAGATTGCCGTTGCGCATCTTCGAGGCGTTGGCCACGAAATAGTTGGAGCTGGCGTGCTTGTTGAGCGAGGGATAGAAGTAGCGGTAGTGGTTCTCGCCGTCGCCTGCGGTCATGATGATTGACTTCTGGGCGTCGTTGTAGACATCCTTGTAGTCGATGAGCAGATAGTCCGAGCTCGACTTGCCTGCCACTTCAGTGGCGTAGTCGGCATCCTGGGGCATCACGAAGCGGATAGCCAAGTCGCCTGAATTGATTTTCGAGCCGACCTTGGAAGCGTTTTTGCCGTAGCGTGCTGCGTCGCCGTCGGTCCAGGTGTAGTCCTGATTGGCCTTCCATTCGGTAATGAAGAGTTTGTGGAAACGGGGATCGAGTGTGCCGTTGGGCTGCACATAGAGACTGAGAAGATGCTGAGTGGGCATGAAGTCACCCTGCACGCCGCCGTCCCATGCCAGGCGCACGTCCTGATTGTCGATTCTCGCGCCGAAGTGGTTGAGCTGGCAGAGGAAGTGCTCGTCGTTGCGGTTTGTGCGGTAGTTACCGTTGCTCGAACCGTGGGTCTTGCCTCCGAACACTGTATATTTCCAGAGTGCTTCCTTGTTGGCGTGGTTATTGGCCTCCTTGAACACGTCATCGAAGTCGGGATACATATAGGTCATGTAGTCGGCGCCGCCGTTCTCGCAGTCGGCTATGAGCTTTTTGGCTACGTCGAAGCCTTCCTGAAGGAATTCGGTGGTGTCATACTGCTGGGTGGCGAGACATGCCTTGGCGAGATAGCCGAGTGCTGATTTCTTGGTCGGATTGGCGTCGGCGTCATATCCGCCCACAGGGAGCCATTCGGCTGCGAAACGGAGGTCGGGGATGATGACGTCGCGGTAGATTTCAATCGGGCTGGTGCGCTCGGGTGCATAGTTGTTGGTCTTTTGCACGGCTGTCAGCTTGACCACTCCGCCAAACATCTCGACGAGGTTATAGTAGTAGACCGCGCGGAGGAAGTGTGCCTCGGCAACCTTGGCGTTGCGCTCCGCCTCCGATGCGAATGAGCAGTTGGGAGCGGTCTCGATGGCGAGGTTGCAGGCGCCTATACCGTCGTAGGCGGCGTTCCACAGAGCGTTTGTGAAAGTCTGATTGGGCGATGCGCCGGCAAAGAATTTGAACACATTGTCGTTCTGACCCATCTGATTGGTCTTGGCTGTCCAGAGGTCTGTGTTCCCCTCCATGAAGCCCATAAAGTCGATGCCGTTGTAGAACTGGCGTTCAAGGCCGAAATAACACTGGTTGAGCAGTGTCTCGTAACCGGCAGGAGTTGTGCCGAGGTTTTCGAGGGTGAAACCGCCCGGGTTTACCTCATCAAGTGTGCAGGACTGCATCAGGAGTGTCGCACTCACTCCACAGGCCCAGAATATATTGGAGATTTTACGTTTCATTGTATTATTAGCTGTTTAAGGGATTAGAGGGTGAGATTGATACCGAATACAAACTGCTTGTAGGTCGGGAAAGCGTCCGAACCGCCGGTTTCGGGGTCAGTGCCTTTGAGCTTGCTGTCCTTCACGATGATGCAGGGATTATAGGCGGTGCCGTAGATGCGCAGACGCTCGATGAGGGCCTTGCGGGTCAGCTTCTGGGGGAGTGTATAGCCGAGTGTGATGTTCTTGATTTTTGCAAACGAACCGTCGACAATACGGAGAGCGGGATAGAACTTGCTCTGCCTGCTGCCGGTGCCGGGACGGGGATAATAGGCGCCCTGGTTGCTTTCGGTCCAGTAGTTGGTGCCTGCAAGCTGGTTCTTTGTGCGCGAATCCTCTGCGGTGTAGTAGCCGAGAAGGTCGCTGCTGATGGTTTGACCGAAGCGGCCCATCATGAATACGGAGAGGTCGAATCCCTTGTACTGGAATGTGTTGTTGAGACCGAGAATCCAATTAGGGTTCTGATGTCCGAGAATCCTGCGGTCATTGTCGTCATAGACATGGACTCCCTTGTCACTCTCCATCATGGGATTGCCGTTCTCGTCAAACATCAGCTGTCCGTTGGCATCCTTCATCTGGGTAAAGACTTCAGTGGTTTCAAGTTTGAGGAAACCGGGCTCAACACCGAACTTCTTCATGAGCTCGGGGTCATCGTTTGTGCCCCAGATACCTGCATATTTCCAGCTGTAGATAGTCTTGATGGGATGACCTTCGAAAAGATTCTCGTTGATGAGGTCGCCGCCGGGGAGCGATTTGATTTTCTCCTTGCTCCAGGTTGCGGTGAAGGTGGTTGACCATGTGAAATCCTTGGTCACGATGTTGCGGCTGTTGATGGTGAACTCGACGCCGTGGTTTTCAGTCTTGGCAAGGTTCTGCCAGCTTGAGAGGGGTGAGCCCCAGCCGGTGAGACCGTCGGTGATAGGCACTGTGCGCTTGTAGAGAAGGCCTTTGGTGTTGGTCTTGAACCACTCGACAGAACCGTCGATGCGGTTGTTGATGACACCGAAGTCAAGACCGACGTTCCAGTTGTATGATTTCTCCCAGCCGAGGTCGCTGCCTGCGAATGTGCCGGTGTACTGCGCGAACTGAACGGGCACGCCGCCCACGGTCACACCTGCGTTGGGATAGAGATAGGCCTGGCTCTGTGTCACGTATGCGCCTGTGCCGCCGGAATTACCGGTGATACCGTAGCTCACACGGAGTTTGGCGTTGTCAAGCCAGCTGCGGGTATCTTCCATGAAGCTTTCCTCCGACAGACGCCATGCCACGGCTCCTGCGGGGAACGAATCCCACTTGCTTCCCTCGGAGAACCAGCTCACACCGTCCCAGCGGTTTGAGAAGGTCACGAGATAGCGGCCCTTGTAGTTGTAGTTCACGCGGAAGGCATACGACATCTTCTGTGTGCGCGAATAGTCGGAATAGGTATAGGGGCTGGTCGAGCCGGAGAGGAGGCGGTGATACTGCCATGAGTCCACGAGGAAGCCGCCGCTGCCGGCGATGGTCTGCTCGTTGGTGTTCTTGTTGTATGATGTGATGAACTGTGCGCCGAAGGAGTGGTCCTTGATGTCGGCGTTGTATGAGAGGATGTTTTCCCAGGTGTATGACCAGCCGTTGTCATGAGTTTTCTGCGCGTAGGGCGACGAGGCGTATGAGGGCTGGTTGGCGTTGGCCTGGCTGCCCCAGTATTGACCGAGGCGGCTGTTGGAAAGTGTGGTGCTGATCTGCGAGCGCAGTTTCAGGCCCTGGATAGGTGTGATGTCGATGTAGCCGATAGAGTTGATATAGGTGCTCTTGGTATTGTTGGCAAACTGGTTCTCGATATAGTCACCCATGGGCGAATACTGGCCGTTGATATACTCGTGGTTGAGCTTGCCGTTCTCGTCGAAGGCATCGCCGAGAGGAAAGGAGGTAAGTGATTTGGTATAGGTGTTCTTCACGCCGCGGTTACGGTCGGAGTAAGTGAGGTTGCTCGTGAAACCGATGGTGGCGTATTTGTTGATTTCCTGGTCGATGTTGAGGCGGAGAGTATAGCGGTTGATGTTGTCGTTCTCGAGCAGACCCTCCTCCTTGGCATAGGATGTCGAGGCGAAGATGCGGGTTTTCTGAGTGCCGCCGCTCACTGAGAGCGCGTATTTCTGAGTTGTGGCGTGCTTGCCCGACACAAGGTCAACCCAGTCAATCCACTTGCCCTGATTGTAGGCTTCGGTGTAGGCGGGATTGCCGAGAAGTGTGGCCATGTCCGAGGGATAGTTGCCGGTGGTGTACTTGTAGGCCTCGCTCTGATAGTCGACCCACTCGTCGCCGAGCATACCATGCTTGTAGTTGGCATCGCCGCTGAAACCGTAGTAGGCATCGAAGTTTACGGTGGCCTTGCCTTCCTGACCGCGCTTGGTGGTGATGATTACCACACCGTTGGCACCGGCCGAACCGTAGATTGCGGTCGACGATGCGTCCTTGAGGATGTCGACTGACTCGATATCGCTCGGATTAATCTGATTGTAGCTTCCGGGCAGACCGTCGATGATGAACAGAGGTTCGTTGCTGCCGTAGATTGAACGTGAGCCGCGCAGGAGGATGCTGACATCACTGCCAACCTCACCGCTGCTCTTGGTGATGTCCATACCGGCCACCTTACCCTGGAGGGCTTCCATGACGTTGTTGGTAGGCGCTACGACCACATCGGAGTTTTTCATCGAGGCGACGGCGCCGGTGAGGTCCTTGCGCTTGACTGTGCCGTAGCCGATAACCACGACCTCATCAAGCACCTCGCGGTTTTCGCTGAGAGTCACGTTGATGGTGCTTTTGCCTGCCACCGGAACTTCCTGAGTGGTGTAACCGACATAGCTGATAACAAGAATAGCATTATCAGCTATGTTGGTTAACGCAAATTCCCCGTTGAAATCGGTGACAGTGCCTGTGTTTGTCCCCTTCACGGCTACGTTGGCACCGATGAGTGGTTCGCCGGCTTCATCTATTACCGTGCCGGATACGGATTTTGTCTGTGCAGTGGCTCCGAATGACATCACTGCGATAATCAGGGTTATCAGGAAAGCGCTGACGCATTTCACCCTACCCCAATCGACAATTCTTAACGACTTTTCGTTTTTCATGATGTAAAAAATGATTGGTAAGTAGTTATTACAATAAGCTTGCGGCAAAGTTAACACTTTTTCTATGAATTTTCCTAATTTTTATAAACAAAATACAATTAGTATTTTCAAAATCATGCCGATTATTGTCCATTATCCGAAAGATATTTCATTATCAATCAATAATCTGCGCTACGACATTTTATTATAAAAATTTTTCCAATCTGTGCATGTACAATATGAAAACTCCCCTTATTTAACCAAATTTTTCCTCAATATACACTCTAATTCCTTCCGTCTGTCGATACTTGTCGCCAATACGTCGACACTGATTTTCATCTCACCGCGCATTTTTGACAATCCGCACAATACCATAAAAATACACACCGTTATTAATATATCATGATAACTGCCTCGATAGTCACATACCGTACACCTGCCTCCGAGATAAGCGCCGTGCTCGACACCATAGCCGCCTCGGTGATTGACAAGGTGTATATTGTCGACAACGCCTCGGAGGAGCGGATGCGCATTGCAGTAGCTCCGTACAATAAGGCTGTCTACATTCCTGCGACAAACCGCGGCTACGGCGCAGGCCACAACACCGCCATCCGCCGCGCGCTCGACATCGACGGAACCGATTTCCACATAGTCCTGAACTCCGACATTGAGTTCCGCCCCGAAATCATCGGGAAAATCGAGACTTTCATGCGGGCCACCCCCGACGTGGGCACTCTCCAGCCCCTCATATTGGGACCCGACGGGGAGAATCAGCACACCTGCCGACTGCTTCCGGCTCCGGCCGACGTGTTCATCCGGCGCTTTCTCCCCCCGGGGGTCATGCAGTCGCGTCGCCGGCGCTATCTGCTCACCCATCTCGACCCCTCGCAGCCCCACAACATCCCCTACCATCAGGGGAGTTTCATGTTTCTGCGGGCCGGGGCGCTCCGTAAATGCGGACTGTTCGACGAGCGTTTTTTCATGTATCCCGAGGACATTGACCTGACGCGCCGCATCCACCGGGAGTTCCGGACGCTCTACTGGCCGGAGGTGAGCATAGTCCACCGTCACCGCGCCGCCTCCTACGCATCAGGGCGGATGATGTGGATTCACATCACCAATATGATAAAGTATTTCAACAAATGGGGATGGTTTTTCGACAATGAACGCCGCCGTTTCAACGCCCCGCTGCGCTGACGATTCAATAAACCCGACGCAGGATTGTTTCTAAAAAACGCTGGCCGAAATAGCTTGCCAATATTCCCAGTTTGTTTTTCAGCCTCACCCGTGGATTCAGCAGACTTCCGCGACGGTAGCGCCGGATGACATCGCGGCACCGCACGGCGGCATCTCGGTATTCCTCCTCTGCATCATTGACCACAATCAGCCCGAGCATATTGAAACTCGCGCTCAGACGGCGGTCACGCGCCGCCGGAAGCAGACGCGGATAATTCCGAGCCACATACTCCTCTATGCGGGCCGTCACGTCGAGCACATCGAGTCTGCGCGGGGTGAAACGGTGGGTCGAACTCTCGGGATTCTCCCTGTAGAAATATACCACCTCTTCGCTGACGGCCACATTCCCCCCTTCAGCAGCAAGACGGCAGGCTATGTCCAGGTCCTCATACAGTATTCCCGGCACAAAGCGCTGCTTCTCAAACAGGCGCCGCGCATAGAGCTTGCAGCACACCGACGAGTCAGCGCCCGACTGATAGAGCATCCTTTCCATAAACTCCTCAGCCGTCAGCAGCTCAAAGGGAATCTCCGCATCGCCATGATTCCCATGCCCCCTATTACTCCTATCTCTCCTATTACTCCCATCCCTCCCATACCCCTCTCCAACCCACCTGCGCCCCTCCACAAAGCGTCCGCAGGCAATCGGCGCCCCGGAGCGGAGAGCAATATCCATAAGCGACTCTATGGCGCGAGGATAGAGCATATCGTCGCTGTCGACGAAAGCTATCCACTCCCCTTCCGCACGGTCAAGCCCGATATTTCTCGCCGCCGCCTGACCGCCGTTGCTCACGGTGATAAGTTTCACCCGGCCATCGCGCGCGGCATATCCGCGAGCAATCTCCTCCGTGGCATCAGTTGACCCGTCGTTGACCACAATGACCTCCATATCCCGCCACGTCTGCCGAAGCACACTGTCGAGACACTCACACAGATATTTCCCGGTATTATAAGCCGGAACTATAATCGAGACCATATCGTCAGGATAGATACAGAGAATTTCAGGATGATCGGTATCATGATTCAGGATGGCCGGTATCGGTATGAAAACATCAGGATGGCCGGTAGGGACGCGATATATCGCGTCCGCATCAGGCGCCCGATTAATGAAATGTATCCCTACTTCCCTGTCGTAACGGTTCCATCGCGTTCAAGCTCGAAACCCGCAGTCATGCCGTCATATTGGTTCAGCAATGTCGAAACACTCTTGATGGTCGAGTTACCGGAAATTTTCCCCGCCTTCTCGATAAGCACCAGGAGCTTGCTGACGTCGAAAGTGAGTTCCATCTTGTTGCCGTTCATCACGATATAGCTCTCCATCGAACCGACATTGATGCTCTTGAGCGCCTTGAAGGTGAAAATGAAATTACCGCTCTCGCTATTGCGCGACATAGTGCCGGTGAGAGTGATGAGCCGTGCCTTGAAAGTGAAGGTCGAATCCTCGGCCACGGTGAGCACGAGAGATGTCAGGCCCGCGGTGCGGTAATAGGGTTCCAGCTTAGACTCAACCTGCGTAGCGGCTGCTGCGCCACCTGCCTTGAGAAGAAGATTATCGCTCTTGAAGGAAACGGCCGGTCCGGAATATTTCCATGTGCCGACGAGCTTCTCGATTGTCAGCGACGAGCTTCCGAGGCCGAATTTATTTGCCACGCCTGAAAGCAGATCGCCCAGGCTGCCCCCCTTCTTTGAGGTGTCGTCGGTCTTTTTGGTCGATGTCTGCTCCGAGCGGCCCGAACCGAGATTGCCGAGTATATCATTTATATCCCACTCCGATGCGCGGGCTGCGGGAGAGGATGCGAGAACAATGATAGCGAGCGAGAGTAATGTGATAAGTTTTTTCATAAGTTTACTGATTGGATTTTAACGGAGGAAATGAGTATTTAAAGCACAAGGTTATCAATATGATAGATTCACATGGTCGAGCCAGAGTGTACTGCCCACCGATGCTCCCTCCTCCGGATAGGGAGTGGTCACAATCGACGCGCTCTCCTCGGCAATGGTGCCGATTGAGCTCGACGAGGCAAACATCACCTTCAGCCCTGTGGCCTTGACGCCGAAATAGCTGTAGCTGAGAGCCGCGCGGAAAGCAGTGTAGCTGTTGGCCACGGGGAGATGAGCCACGGACGAGCCGATGACCTTGCGCTCGCCGTCGACCTCACCGTAAACCTCGATGATGGCGAGGCCCACGTCAGATGGATTATTGCGCGAGGGACTGTATTTGTAGTAGCCGTTGAGCGACATCGGGCGCGCCTGCCAGTCGACAATATCGTTGTATGTCTCCTCCATAGTGGAGGAATTGAACGAATAACTTCCGAGGAAGAGTTTTCCGGCCGCGCGGCTGGAGATATTCGGGACTATCGGTGAATATTTGAGATAGGGCTGACCGGTCTGGAGATAGTCTGGGATGATTTCGCCGTTGACATCGAAGGCCACACTGCGCAGACACATTGCGAAAGTGCCGTCGTAGGAATCGTCTCTGACTATGTAGGCCGAAGGCTGCATGTACCATGTATTATGGTTGGCGCTGCGGCGGTTGAAGGTCTTGGAGTTTGTGTTGGCCCAATCCTTCGGCTCCTCAAGGGAGAATGAACGGTGGTTCTGCCAGTTGAAGATAGCCACGGAGGTCTGCGAATAACGGCCGCCGCAGGGGAGGTCGGCGTATGATATGCCGTCGTTGCGCTCCTCGAAGTCGGCGTTGGGGAGGCCGGGAGTGCTCTCGGTAGTAAATTTTATCTCGGGGGTGAAATCATCTTTATCGGGGCTCTCCATCATGGTCGAACTCATTACATAACCGGTATGGGGAGTGAGACTGGTGATGATTATGAGACCTGTGTCGGGCTCACGCATAAGCACGCTCGCACGCTGATTGTTGAGATAGACATAGAGGCCGGAGGTCACGGCCCTGACCACCTCGGGCTCCTCGGCCACGACACGGACACAGCAATAGGTGGCGAAGGGGTCGACGAGAAGGCTAAAAGCCGGCATGAAGCGCCCGATTACGAAATCCTTCCTCACCTCCTTGCAGTAGAGGATGCGCGCATTGATGTCGCCCGTGCCTTCGGGGATAGCGAAACGTATGCGGTGCAGATCTGTCTGCTCCTCGCTACACGAAATTACCTCTGTGCTTACCCATTCGCCCTTCGGGTTGAGCAGTTCGATTTCAATATTGTCGGAGAAATTCGTCGCGGTGGCGCGCACCGTTATCTCTGCTTCGCGCACACCCGTCATGGCGGGACTGACCGAGGTCACGGTAATCTCCATGGGGGTTGTGGTGATGTCGGCCATTACCGGCTCACCCACCCTGCCCTGATTGTCCTCGGCCATGAGTCCGATTACGGTGTGTGACTGGGCCTCGTTGAGAAAGACAAGGTTGCCGAGCAGAGCGGTGAAATCCACGCTTCCCTCGGTACCCTCGCCCTCCCACCGGAGACCGAATGAGGTGAGTGTCTGCCTGTCCTCTTCGGAGAGGTCGAGCAGGTCACACTGAGCCGGGAAGCCGTTGGCGTTGAGATAGGCGGAGTTGACGGTGAGATAAAGGTGTCCCAGTGGCGCCTGCGCCACGATGTCGGCCGTCACCGGCGATGGAGGATTCTCTCCTTCTGGCAGGATGTAGCTGCTTCCGGGAGTCCAGCCGCGCGGGGTGATGACGGGGGGAGCGGCCGAGATGAAGCCGTCGGTCAGAGTGACGGAGAATTTTTCGGAAGCCACGACACACTCCACCACCGGGGCCTCGCCCGAGAGATCGGCCGTGACGGAATAGTCGTAGAGCGTGGCGGAGGCGGCGTTTTCAACCGTGGCGGCGCGATAGCCGGTCTTTCTGCCGTCGGGTAATGTCAGTTCAAGATAGAGCGAGGTCGGACCCGGGATAAGGTATAGACAGCGCTCACCGGCTGAGGCGCAGTCGAAATAACCGCCACCCTCAGCGTGAAGCCACGCCCTGACATCGGAGAAATATGAGCTGAATTCCTGCGTGAACGTCACACGGTTTGCGGTGCTGACGGGGCGCAGGGTCATCTGGCTGTCGACATGCGTGCGGGGCATGAGGGTCACATCGAGCGCAGCGCCATACGATGGGCGCACAAAGCCCTCTGCCGCCTGGTCGCTGAAAGCCTCGAGGTAATATTGGCCGGAGAAGTAAGTGTCGTTTTCAGGGAAGTCGCTGAATGAGGGCCACACGTGTGAATACTCCCCGGCGAGGGAGTGCATGGCCACACTCACCTCAGCCAGTTCCGGCTGCGGGACGTCGACACCGGAGGCAACCGACCCGTCGGGATTGCGGAAGGTGTTGTCGACAGTGAGCGCGAGTGAGAATGTCGCCGTGTCGTTACTGGTCATAACATGATCCTCCGAACACCCTCCGGTCAGCGACAGGAAGCCGGCTCCGAGCATCAGAGAGAAGAAATGGCGGCAGAAATGGGATTTCATGAGGTTTATACAACGGGGAAAGTGACAGACGGAAAATCTCGGCTGGAGGCCCGGAGAGCCACTCTATCGAACACGCGGCGATCAGAGGGTGATATGCCCGGCCTTGAGATGCGTGTTGAGGAAGGTCTCGGCAAGGTCGGTGAACTTGTCGGGATTTTCGGTGGTGAGGTAGGTGCATGAGCCTCCGCGGGTACATTTGGCGTCCATCTCGGGATGGCGGCGCATGTAGTCCCCGAGACTTGCGGCCACGAGCTCACCCTGGGTGATGATTGCGGCGCGGTCGCGCACCTGGCGGCGTATCTTGTCAATCAGCAGCGGATAGTGGGTGCATCCGAGGATTATTGTGTCGATTTCGGGCTCCTGCTCGAAGAGTTCCTCTACATATTTCTCCACGAAGTAGTCGGCGCCGGGGGCGTCATACTCCTTGTTCTCGACGAGGGGCACCCACATGGGGCAGGCCACGGAGACGGTGCGGAACTGCGGGAAAGCCTTGGCAATCTCGATGTCGTAGGTGCCGGAGCTGATGGTGCCGGGAGTGCCGAGGATGCCGATATTGCCGTTTTTGCTTATCGAGCCGAGGGCTTCGACTGTGGGACAGATGACACCGAGCACACGGCGGCTCGCATCCCAGCCGGGAAGGTCGTTCATCTGTATCGACCGGAGGGCCTTTGCGGATGCGGTGTTGCAGGCAAGGATGACGAGGTGACATCCGCGCTCGAAAAGAGCCTTGACAGCCTCGCGGGTAAATTCATAGACCACGTCGAATGAGCGTGTGCCGTAGGGCGTGCGCGCGTTGTCGCCGAGATATATGTAGTCGTACTGCGGTAGACGCTCGCGTATCGCTTTGAGGATTGTCAGGCCTCCGTAGCCTGAATCGAAAACCCCGATAGGGCCTGGTGCTGATGGGAACATTATTGAAACGGTTAAGAGGGTATTGGTAGCGTTCCGGAGATCGGGATAGCCGGCAGGGAATCCCTCTCCCTTAAGAGAGTGTCTGAAGCACCCTCTTATTGACCAATCTCCGGCTGCAAGCAAAACGCTCCACAGCCGGAGATGGTTTATGATTTTAACGAAAATATCATAGAGTCACGGCCCGCAGAGGACCGACGGAGGGGCTCAGGCCACCACGGTCAGCAGGTAGTCGTAGAAGTAGCTTACGATACCGAGACCGATGATACCGGCCACGCAGACCCACATGCCGAAGCGCTCGGAGCAGGCTGAGCGGAAGGTGGGCAGCGGTGTCTCGCTGTCGTTGATGAACATTGCCTTCACAACAAGCAGATAGTAGTAGAGGGAGATGATGGTGTTGATGAGGGCGATGAGCACGAGGACATAGAGAGCGGCCGAGTTGGTGCCGCTGAGGGTAGAGGTGAACACGAAGAACTTGCTGAAGAATCCTGCGAAGGGAGGAATACCTGCGAGCGAGAACATGGCGAGCATCATTGTGAACGACAGACGGGGATTGGTCTTGTAGAGGCCGTTGTAGTCGGTCATATTCACTTTGCCGGTGGCATTTTCGATAGCTCCGATTACGCCGAAGGCAGCAAGGTTCGAGAAGATGTAGACAAGGGTGTAGAACATCAGCGCGGAAACACCCATGGCGTTGTTGCCCACGATGGCGAGCATGATGTAGCCGGCCTGCGAGATTGACGAGAAGGCGAGGAAGCGCTTCATGTTGGTCTGACGCATGGCGAAGAGGTTGCCGACGGTGATGGTGAGGATAATCAGCGCGTAGAGCATCCACTCCCAGGCTGCTTCATAAACCGAGCCGAACACCTGTGTGAGAACCACGAGGAAGGCGAAGGCTGCGGAGCCCTTGGAGATAACCGAGAGATAGGAAGTGACCGATGTGGGGGCACCCTGATATACGTCGGCGGTCCAGAGGTGAAAGGGAACAAGTGAAATCTTGAATCCGAAACCGGCCATGACGAAGGCGAGGGCCACGGCGAGCATCACGCCCATGTTGCCGCAGAGGGCGGCGGCGATGCCCTGGTAGTAGAGTGTGCCCGACAGACCGTAGACAAACGACAGACCCATCAGAAGGATTGCCGAGGAGAACACGGCGGTGAGGATGTATTTGATGGCGGCCTCATGGCTCTCATAGCGGTGCTTGTCGAAAGCGACAAGGGCGCAGAGGGGAAGCGATGCTGTCTCGAGTCCGATGATGAACATCAGGAAGTGGCGGCTCGAAATCATCAGATACATGCCTAAGAGGGTCAGGAGAATCAGCTCGTAGAACTCGCCGCGGCGGATGGCGGTGAACTCGGAGTTGGCCCACTTGAGCGACTGGATGAGGACGATAAGCACACCTACATTGAGGATATTCTTGATTGCGACGATGGTCGGTGAGGTGAAATACATCCCTGCGAAGGCCGACTCCGTGAGGCGGACCACAGGGCAGAAGCCCCACGCTGTCACCGCAGCCATCAGGATGCAGGCCACTGCGGGAACTC
The DNA here is from genome assembly GCA_019416285.1 of Bacteroidales bacterium. Lineage (GTDB taxonomy): Bacteria > Bacteroidota > Bacteroidia > Bacteroidales > Muribaculaceae > Duncaniella. Next base: position 32,770 of record DXXM01000012.1, on the reverse strand, counting down.
CCTTGGCGGATTTGGGGGAGCTGAATGTATCGTAAAGAAAGACTAATAGGAATACGATTAACAATCCTATTTCCTGCTTGAGTGCTAAAAACTGTGAGTAATCCATTGCTATTAATCCGTGATTAGTTCAGACCGATAACGGTGAAGATTTCGGGACTGAAAGTGAACTTGATAAGATCGGCAAAGAAGTTGGGGAAGCAACCGATGGCTGCGACGCAGACAATCAGAGTGGCTGTCGATACGCGTTCCCACCAGCGGGCGTCGGTGAGGCTCATGTGGTGCTGGTCGTAGACGGGACCGTAGAGGAGCTTGCCGACCACGCGGAGGATATATACCGCGGTGGTCACAATCGAGCTGCATGCCACGATGACGAAGATGCGGTGGAAGAGGTCGGCGTGTTCGAATGAACCTACGAAGATTGTCATTTCGGCCACGAAGCCCGAGAGACCGGGGAGACCGAGGGAGGCCATACCTGCGATGACGTAGCAGACGGAGAGGTAGGGCATAATCTGCATCATACCGCCCATCTCGCGGATATCGCGGGTGTGGGTACGTCCGTAAATCATACCGATGAGGGCGAAGAAGAGGGCTGTCATGAGACCGTGTGAGAGCATCTGCATGATGGCGCCGGTCATGGCGGTGGTGTTGAGCATGAGGATTGCGAAGAGCACCAGACCGCAGTGAGATACGGAAGAGTAGGCGTTGATATACTTGAGGTCGTTCTGCACACATGCGCTGAAGGCACCGTAGACAACCGAGATACCCGTGAGGATAAGGAATATCCAGGCGAGCTCGTTGGCTGCGTAGGGCATGAGATAAATTGCCACGCGGAAGCAGCCGTAGCCGCCGAGCTTCATGAGCACACCGGCGTGGAGCATCGAGACTGCGGTCGGGGCCGAAGCGTGACCGTCAGGCGACCATGTGTGGAAGGGGAACATTGCGCCGAGGACACCGAAGCCGACGAAAGTCATCGGGAAGAGGAATTTCTGCCAGCCGTGGCTGATGGCGTCGTTCTGAGCGATTTCAAGAAGGTTCCAGGTCAGGGGCTGTCCCTCGGGGGCCGAGTGATAGTAGATACCGATGAGACCGAGCATCAGGAAGGCGGAGCCGCCCATGAGCATGAGGGTAAGCTTCATCGCCGAATAGTTCTTGTTGCCGCTGCCCCACACGCCGATGAGAAGATACATCGGGATGAGCGCGACCTCATAGAACATGAACATTGTGAAGAGGTCGATTGAGATGAAGAAGCCGTAGACACCGGTCGAAAGGAGAATAAGCCAGAGGAAGAACTCCTTGGGCTGGGGAATCTCCCATGAGGCGAAGCTGCCTGTGATGAGGATGATGCCTGTAAGGATAAGCATGGCTATCGAGATGCCGTCGACACCCACGGCGAGATGGATGTTGAGGGGCGAGAACCACGACCAGGAGTCAACCCAGAGCATGGGTTCGGTGGCGCCGGCGGCGCGGAGCGCGAGATAGTCAATGAGGAGCCAAACCGAGAGGGCGGTCAGGGCTACAGAACCCGTGACGGCCACTGCACGAATCTGCTTGATGTTCCGGCAGAGGGCGAGCCCCAGCATCATGACCAGGGGTATCACCACAAAGTAAATTAATATATTTGAAAACATATCGTTACTATATTTTAGCTACTTTATTGACAGTTTCAGCAGAAACAGATTGCTACAATGAGACCAAGAATGACTGCGCCGATGAGATACCACCAGATATACATCTGCACCTTGCCGCTCTGGAAGCCCTTGATGGCCACGGATGCCTTGTTGGTGACGAAGGCGAGACCGTTCATGGTACCGTCGATTACGTGGCGGTCAAACCAGGCGATAGGCTTGCAGATACCGTCGAAGATGATGCGGCGTGTGATGAAGAGATAAATCTCATCCCAGTAGAAGCGGCGGTGAGCGGCAGTCCAGAGCCAGCGGCAGGAGTCGGCCATGCGGGTGGGCTTGTCGTTTTTCTTGCCATAAAGCCACATCGCAAAGAAAATGGATACGAGGGCAATTGCGATGCTTCCGCCGGCCACTGCCCAGTTGAGATGGATATGGTATTCATGACCGTCGAAAGTGACAAACTCGCCGAAGGGGATGAATCCGGCCACTGTCGAGACGATGGCGAGGAAGATGAGCGGGAGTGTCATTGCCAGACCCGGGTCGTGGGGAAGATGGCCGTGATGTTCCTTCTCATAGTCGGGGTTGTCCCACCAGAACACGAGGAAGTACATACGGAACATGTAGAAGGCGGTCATTGCAGCCACCATCATCATCCAGATGCCCCAGAAAGTGCCGTTGGCGAAGCAGGCGGTGAGGATTTCGTCTTTCGAGAAGAAACCTGCAAAGGGAGGGATACCTGCGATTGCGAGACAGCCGATGAGGAAGGTGATGTGGGTGATGGGCATATATTTGCGGAGACCGCCCATCGCGGTGTAGTTGTTGGAGTGAACCGCATGGATGAGCGAGCCGGCTCCGAGGAAGAGGAGGGCCTTGAACATCGCGTGGGTGAAGAGGTGGAACATGGAGGCCATGTAGCCGAGCCCCTCGTGGATAGCCACATTGTTTTTGGAGGCGACGCCAAGCGAAACCATCATGAAGGCAATCTGCGAGATGGTCGAGAAGGCGAGGATACGCTTGATGTCGATCTGCGCGCAGGCAACCATGGCGGCATAGAAGGCTGTGGCGGCTCCGACAACGGTGATGAACATCAGCGCGGCGTCCTCAAGCATGTAGAGCGGGAAGAGACGGGCCACGAGATACACACCGGCAACCACCATTGTGGCAGCGTGAATGAGGGCCGATACGGGGGTCGGGCCTTCCATAGCGTCGGGGAGCCAGATGTGGAGGGGAAGCATGGCTGACTTACCCATACCGCCCGTGAAAATCAGGACAAGCGCCCAGGTGAGACCGGAAGCACCGAGGAAGGTCACGCCCTCGAAACTTGCGAGGACTGCCTGGGGATTCTGGGTCATCGGGAGGAAGTCGAGATGATGGGTGTTGAACGAAAGGACAAGGATACCGATAAGGAATCCGAGGTCGGCGAAGCGGGTCACGATAAATGCCTTCTTACAAGCTGCTACCGCAGAGGGCAGAGTGTAGAAGAAGCCGATGAGGAGGAATGAAGAGGCACCCACGAGCTCCCAGAAGATATACATCTGGAAGATGTTGGTTGCGACAACGAGTCCGAGCATCGAGAAGCTGAAGAGCGAAAGGAAAGCGTAGTAGCGCTGGAAGCCTTTCTCTCCGTGCATGTAGCCGAGCGAGTAGACATGGACCATGAAAGAAATTGTCGGGATGACAATGAGCATCATGGCCGAGATGGGGTCGAGCAGGAATCCGAGCTTGATTGCGAGCTGCGGTGTGAACTGGAGCCAGGTCTGCTCGAAGATTACAGCCTGGAGGCGGTTTGCGCCGTCAGTGAATTCGGGATTTCCTGAGAAATAATAGGTGAACGCCGTGAAGTAAGACAAAACCAACACGGTTCCCATGCCGAGCGTACCGAGAGTGCCGGCGAGTTTGTGGCTCATCTTGACGCCCGCCAGTCCAAGGAATATGAACATGAAGAGCGGAATCGCCAATATAAGAATAGGTATTGTAATATCCATAGGGCGTGATTAATTTTTCATTTTGGTTGCGTCACGGACGTCAATGTTTTTACTTACCCTGAAGAGGTTGATGATGATTGCGATGGCGAGCGCGGTCTCGGCGGCTGCGATGGCGATGCCGAAGAGCGTGAACACCCATCCTTCCATCGAGGTCGGGAAGAGGTAGCGGTTAAAGACCACGAAGTTGATGTCGACAGCGTTGAGCATCAGCTCGAGCGAGATGAGCATGGCTATCATGTTGCGGCGGGTCAGGAAGCCGTAGACGCCACAGCAAAACATCACGAGTGCCGGAATAAGATACCAGATCAATGTAATATCCATGGTGTTATTGTGAATTAGCGTTTACGGGCGATTACTACGCCACCGATTATACATGCGAGCAACAAGACACTGACTGCCTCAAAGGGAAGGAGATACTCCTCGAAACCTGTGCCGAGCATGGCCTCGCCGATGCGGTGCATCGAGGGGTTTTCCATTGCCGGAAGGGAGGTGAAGAGGTCAGCGCAACGCGAGCAGAGGGCCCATCCGCAGGCACCGGCGGCAGCGAGCGCACCCACCAGACCGAGAAGTTTCTTTCTTGAAGCTAACTGTTCACTGTTGTCACCGGGGTGTGTGGTAAGGAGAATGGCAAACACGAAGAGGACCACGATACCGCCCGCATAGACTGCAATCTGCACTGAGCCCAGGAACTCGTAGTCGAGCTTGAAGTAGAGGGCGGCAGTCGCAAAAAGGACAAAGAGCAGATATGTGGCCGCGCGCAGGATTTTGCGCGTGGTGACAGTCAGTACCGAGAAGATGACAATCGCAAGAGCGATTATCCAATAACAAATTGTACTTCCTACTGATTCCATATACTGTGATAGTGATTAATTTAGCTGTTAGTTAGCGCCCGGAGTCTTACCGGCTTCGCGCTGTGCTTTGAGGGCAGCGGCCTTTTCGAGTGCCGCGCGGATTTTGGCTTCCTTGACGGGGTCGCCGGCTGCGGCTGCGAGGGCCTTGGCTGCGGCATCGCCGGCGGGAGCAGCCTTGGGAGCTTCCGGAGCGGGAGCGGCAGCGTCGGCGCCCTTCGGAGCGGGAGCGGCGCCTGCTGCTGCGGCTTTCTTGACCTCTGCAGCGGCTTTGGCGGCGGCGAGCTTGGCCTCCTTCTCGGCCTTCATGCGGGCGATTTCCTCGGGAGTGGGCTGCGGCTCTTCTTTTTCGGGGAGGTAATTGAGTTTCTTGACAAGTTTGCCGCGGGTGAACACGGCCTGCTCGAAGTCGTTGCTGAATTCAAGCGCGTCGGTCGGACAGTTGGTCACACAAAGCTGACAGAACGTACAGCTTCCGAGGTCATACATATACTTGTCAAGTTTCTTTTTCTTTTTGCCGTCCCAGGTGTCGACAGTCTTGATGCCGAGCGAGATTGTGCCGTTGGGACACACGCGCTCGCAAGTACCGCAGGCGATACACTTGTGATTACCCTGATCATCGTATTTAAGCGTCAGAACAGCCCTGAAGCGGTCGGCCACAGGGAGATTGTCGCGGTTGTCAGGATACTCTTCAGTGATTTTCGGGGTGACAAATTCCTTACCGGTCACCTGCATGCCTTTGACAAGGCTCGCAATGCCGGATCCAAGATTTGAGAAATAGTCTTTTACACTTCCCATGTCAGTTACTTATCTGTTGTGCTATTTTAATTCGTGGTTTCTGTGTGAGTGACGGTGGCGGCGGCTGCCGGAAACTATCGGTCTCTTACCTGACCGCCGACGATGTCAAGGAGTTCATTCGTGATGCTCTGCTGACGCAGTTTGTTGTATTCGAGACGGAGCTGTTCGAGGAGCTTCTTGGCGTTGTCGTTGGCGCTCTGCATTGCCATGATGCGCGCGGCCTGCTCCGAGGCACGGTTTTCGGTAAACACTTCCTGCACCACGGCGAGAAGGAACATCGGGAGAACCGAGACGAAAATCGTAGCGGCGTCGGGCTCGAAGATATAGGGGCGGCAGAGGGCTTTCACACCTTCGGCGGTAAATGATTCGGAGCTCACGGGGAGGAGTGAATCGCACTTGACACGCTGGCGGCTCACGGACTGGAAATTCATGTAGAGGAGGTCGACCCTGTCGAATTCTTCCGACAGGAAACGGTCCTCGACTGTCCGGGTGAAGGTCTTGACGGCGTCGCCGCCCGATTTCGAGTCGACACCCTTGGCGGGTTCGACGGTGAGACCGGGGAGGTTGAGCTTGAGGCATGCCTTGACCATCTTGCGGCCGACGGGGATGACAGTCACGCGGACCGACTGGCCGTATTTCTGGCGGTAGCCTGCCACGACTTCAAGAAGTTCCTTGAAGATGTTGATGTTGTAGGCACCGCAGAGACCGTCGTCAGAGCCGAGCACCACGACGGCCACAGACCTGACCTCACGTTCATCCGTGAGGGGTGACGAGAACTCGGCGTCGGCAGAGAGAAGGTTGCCGATGATATTCTCAATCTGCTGGCGGAAGGGGAGGAGGCGGCGAAGAGCGCCCTCGGCATGGTGCATCTTTGCCGAGGAAATCATCTTCATGGCTCCGGTGATTTTCTCTGTTGAGGCGACGGAGCCGATGCGTCCTTTAAGTTCTCGAAGTGTAGCCATAGTGAGGATTGACTGTCAGTGAGTGGATTCGTTGTTGAGGAGTGTGGAGGGGAAGAGGGTGCTCTGTCCCGTTTTTTTATATCGTGTGCGGGGCGCCGGAGCGGGCGCGCGGACATTTTTTACTTGTAGGATGCCGAGATTTCAGCGGCGGCTTCGGTGAGCTTCTTGGTGACGTCGTCGTCGAGCTTGCCGGCACGGATTGCCTCGAGAGCCTCGGGATATTTGGCGCTTACGAGCTGGAGGAAGTTTTTCTCGAACTCGGCCACCTTGTCGAGAGGCACATTCTCAAGCAGGCCGCGGGTACCGCAGAAGATTACTGCGACTTCGTCCTCGACCTTCATCGGAGAATACTGGGGCTGGATGAGCAGACGCTCGTTCTTGCGGCCCTTGTCGATGACGCGGGCGGTCACGGCGTCCATATCGCCACCGAACTTGGTGAACGATTCGAGCTCGCGGAACTGCGCCTGGTCGATTTTGAGCGTACCTGCCACTTTCTTCATCGACTTGATCTGAGCGTTACCGCCCACACGCGACACGGAGATACCCACGTTGATTGCGGGACGGATACCGCGGTTGAAGAGCGCTGTCTCGAGGAAGATCTGACCATCGGTAATCGAGATTACGTTGGTCGGGATGTAGGCTGACACGTCGCCTGCCTGGGTCTCGATGATAGGAAGGGCTGTGAGCGAGCCGCCGCCCTTCACCTTGTCCTTGAGCGATGCGGGGAGGTCGTTCATGTTGGCGGCCACCTGCTGGTTGTCGATGATTTTTGCCGCACGCTCGAGCAGACGGCTGTGGAGATAGAAGATATCGCCCGGATATGCCTCGCGGCCCGAAGGACGCTTGAGGATAAGGGAGATTTCGCGATAGGCCACGGCCTGCTTCGAGAGGTCATCGTAGACGATGAGGGCGTCGCGGCCGGTGTCGCGGATATATTCGCCGATTGCCACACCTGCGAAGGGCGCATAGTAACGCATGGAGGCGGAGTCGGCGGCTGTTGCGGCTACGACCACAGTGTAGTCGAGGGCTCCGTGCTGGCGGAGGGTTTCGACGGTGGCTGCAACCGATGATGCTTTCTGGCCGATGGCCACGTAGATACAGTAGACGGGCTTGCCGGCTTCAAAATTGGCGCGCTGGTTGATGATGGTGTCGATGGCGATGGCAGTCTTGCCGATCTGACGGTCGCCGATGATGAGCTCGCGCTGACCGCGGCCTATAGGCACCATCGAGTCGATGGCCTTCAGACCTGTCTGAAGCGGCTGCTTCACAGGCTGACGGAAAATGACGCCGGGAGCCTTGCGCTCAAGGGGCATAGGGAAAAGCTCACCCTGGATGGGTCCGCGGCCGTCGATAGGTTCGCCGAGCACATTGATGACACGCCCGAACACACCCTCGCCCACATGGATGGAGGCGATTTCGCCGGTGCGCTTCACGGTCATGTTCTCAGTGACCTTGTTGACATTATTGAGCAGGATGACACCCACATTACTCTCCTCAAGGTTGAGGGCTACACCTTTCACTCCGTTTTCAAATTCTACAAGCTCGTTGGCGCAGACATTGTCGAGGCCGTAGACGTGGGCCACGCCGTCGCCGACTTCAAGTACGACTCCCGTCTCCTCGAAAGAGACTTTGGAGTTGATATTCTCGAGTTGCTGTTTTAATACCTGAGAAATCTCGCTTGGGTTAATCATTGGTGATATAGGGGGGAAATGGTTAGTTGCTTAAAAGTTTAAGACGCAATTGTTTGAGCTCATCGGCTACGGAAGCGTCGAGCTTCTCGTTGTTGATTGTGACGGTGAAGCCGCCTATGAGGGCGGGGTCGACGCGATGGTGATACTCCATCGTGCCGCCGTCGAGGTGACGCTCGATGAGCGCTTTGAGACGATCCTCCTCGGATGCACCCATTGGGGCGGCCGATGTGACGGTCACAAGGTAGATGCGGTGCTCGCTACGGTAGATTTTCATGTAGGCGAGGGCGATGTCGCGGGCAGCGTCGAGGCGGTTGTTTTCGACCAGGAGCTGCATGAAACGCGCATAGACCTCATCCTTCGGAGTCGCGCCGGCGGCGGAGGTGAGGAGTTTCACCTTGTCGGGGGCGGGGACGAAAGGATTGGCCACTGCCTGCTGCATCGAGGACTCGGTTTCGAAAGAGTGCTCGAGCGTCTGCATCAGTTGATAGATGCGCTCGTCGGCACCCTTTTCGGAAGCATACTCGAAGAGGGCCTTGGCGTAGCGGCTGGGGATGAGACCTTGGTTCATTGCGTGGAGATGAGAGCCTTAGAGGATAAGTAATCTTAGTTTTAATTGAGTCGGAAAGAGAGAGAATAGATGGAGACAGCTGCAAATCGACTCCGCCGGTCGGCGCCTTCACCGCCCGGGGGGGCGAGGCGCCGGCGGCAGGGGTCAGTTCTGTTTCTCCATCTCGTCGAGCAGGGAGCTGACGAGCTGTTCCTGAGCTTTCTCGTCTTTCATCTGGTTGCGCACCACCTTCTGGGCGATGTCGAGAGCGAAAGAAGAGACCTCGTTGCGGAACTGCTGTTCGGCCTGTTTGCGTTCCTGTTCGATAGAGACCTTGGCGGCGTCCATCACCTTTTTGGCCTCGGTCTGGGCTGCGGAGCGGGCTTCCTCGATGATCTGCGATTTCATCTTGTCGGCCTCGCGCAGCATGTCGGCCTGCTGGCGACGTGCGTCGGCTATGTATTTATCCGCCTCTTCGCGGGCATGGTCAAGCTGTTGTTTGGCATTTTGAGCATACTCCACACCTTTGTCGATGAGGTCGGCTCGGTCAGACACTCCCTTCATGATCACCGGCCAGCCCCACTTCCACAGAATGAAGAAGAGGATGGCGAATGACACGAACATCCAGAATACCAGACCGAAATCAGGCGTGAAAAGTTCCATCTTTCAAAAAATTGAAGTTTGGATTAGCCCACAAACATTGCGAGGATACAAACGATTACAGCAAAGAGGGCCACACCTTCGATAAGGGCGGCGATTACGATCATGTTACTGCGGATGTCGCCGGTGGATTCGGGCTGACGTGCGATAGCTTCCATGGCCGAGCCACCGATTTTACCGATGCCGATACCGGCGCCAATTGCTGCGATTGCTGCACCGATACATACACCGATGCCGAGGGTTCCTTCGATAGCTGCTAAAATCATTGCTAACATAATTGTGGGAGATTAAAGGGTTTATGTATTTTTTTAGTTTATGCTGGGTTGGTTGTTGTTTTCTGAGCGGGAGCGGGAGCGGCGTGGAGCTCGGCGGGAGCATCCTTGGAGTCCTTGTCCTTCTTGTGTTCGCCGTGGCCCTCTTCCTGGCCGAGAGCGATGAAGAGAGTGGAGAGCATGGTGAACACGTAGGCCTGGATGAAGCTGACGAGCACGTCAATCAGGAGCATGAACACCGAGAAGATTATGCTGACCACCGCAGTGGCGCCGGTGACGGCCGGTCCCATCGCCGCGAAGATGAAGATGAGGAGCGTGAGCACAATCACAATCATGTGGCCGCCCATCATGTTGGCGAAGAGACGGACGGTGAGGGCCGCGGGCTTGGTGAAGATACCGAAAAGCTCGATGACGGGCATAATCGGAATCGGCCATTTGAGCCACCAGGGTACGTCGGGGTTGAAGATTTCCTTCCAGTAGTGTTTAGTCGCGCAGAGGTTTGTGATGAAGAAGGTAAGGAGCGCGAGCACGAGGGTCACTGCGATGTTGCCCGTCAGGTTGGCGCCGCCGGGGAATATCACGATGAGGCCGAGCAGGTTCATCACGAGGATGAAGAAGAACACCGTCAGCAGATAGGGGGCGAAGCGCGGAGCCTTCTCCTTGAGGGTGGGCTTTATGACACCGTCGTAGATGAAAAGTATCACAAACTCGATTGCGCCGGTCATCCTGCGGGGAGCCTTCATGCCCTGCGCCTTGTGCCAACGGGCCACATCGAGGATACACCAGATTACCAGGAGCACGGCGATGAACACGCCGCAGACGTTTTTGGTAATCGAGATGTCGATGACAGGCTTGATTTCCTGACCGTTGACAATCTCGACCACTTTACCCTTATGGGGGCTGTCGGCTCCGGCCACCTTAAATTCGGTGTTGCCGTCGCGGTAGACTTTGCCGTGTTCGATGCGCGAGGACAAGAATACATGCAGACCGTCGGAACCCCACACAATCACCGGAAGGGGAATCGATTTGTGGTGATTGAAAGGCACCTCCCAGCCGTAGCGGTCGCCGAGGTGGTCGAAGATGATGCCCTGCGCGTCAATCTTGGCGTCCTTCTCGACGAGAGAGTCGAGCGGAGCTTCCTCCGCTGCTGCCGCCACTCTCATGGGAAGGGCCAACGACATGATGGCCAGGACTATCGCTGTGATTATATTTCTTTTCATCGTCACCGTGGGGTTAATAAATGCAGACCGATACGATATTTGAGTCAACGTCGACGATACCGCCGGCCACCGAGATTCTGTGTTCCTCGCCGGCAGCATCCGTGTAGCGGATATCGCCGGGCGTAAGGGTTGAAATCAGGGATGCGTGGCCCGGCAATACGGTGAAAGCGCCCATGGCACCCGGGAGGTGCACCACTTTGACTTCACCCTGAAAGACGATGTCCTGGGCCGATATGACTTTGAGTATCATGCTTTGTCTGCTGATGAGTGTGAGAGAATTTTAGAAAACTTACTTCCTGACGGATGGCGCCGGAATTTACTTGGCGACTTCGGCAAGGAGTTTCTTGCCCTTCTCGATGGCTTCGTCGATGGTGCCGACGTTGAGGAAGGCCTGTTCGGGATATTCGTCCATCTCGCCGGAAAGAATCATCTTGAAGCCGCGGATGGTCTCGCTCAGAGGCACCATCACACCGGGAAGGCCGGTGAACTGCTCGGCCACGTGGAAGGGCTGCGAGAGGAAGCGCTGTGCGCGGCGTGCGCGGGCAACCACGAGTTTGTCCTCGTCGGAAAGCTCGTCGACACCGAGGATGGCGATGATATCCTGAAGTTCGTTGTATTTCTGAAGAAGCTGCTTGACGGCCTGGGCGGTGTTGTAGTGGTCCTCGCCGATGATGTTGGGGTCGAGGATTCGCGAGGTCGATTCCAGAGGATCCACGGCGGGATAGATGCCGAGCTCCGAAATCTTACGCGAGAGCACCGTGGTGGCGTCGAGGAAGCTGAATGTTGTGGCAGGTGCGGGGTCTGTCAAGTCGTCGGCCGGCACGTAGATGGCCTGTACCGATGTGATTGAACCGTTCTTTGTCGAAGTGATTCGCTCCTGGAGGGCACCCATTTCGGATGCGAGTGTGGGCTGATAGCCCACGGCCGAAGGCATACGGCCGAGAAGCGCCGACACCTCTGAACCGGCCTGGGTGAAACGGAAGATGTTGTCGATGAAGAGGAGGATATCCTTGCCGCCGCCGTCCTGGTCACGGAACTGCTCGGCAACGGTCAGACCCGAAAGAGCCACACGCAGACGGGCGCCCGGGGGTTCGTTCATCTGGCCGAACACGAGGGTTGCCTGCGACTGGGCCACCTGGTCCATGTCGACATCAGCGAGGTTCCACTCGCCTTTCTCCATGCCTTCCTCAAATTTCTTGCCATATTTCATTACGCCGCTCTCAATCATCTCGCGGAGAAGGTCGTTGCCCTCGCGGGTACGCTCGCCGACACCGGTGAACACCGAGAATCCGCTGTGGCCTTTCGCAATATTGTTGATGAGCTCCATGATGAGCACTGTCTTACCTACGCCGGCACCGCCGAAAAGACCGATTTTACCACCCTTGCTGTAGGGTTCGAGAAGGTCAATTACCTTAATGCCCGTGAAGAGAATCTCCGTACCGATTGTGAGGTCGTCGAATTTCGGTGCGGGCTGGTGGATGGGGCGGAGGTCATCACGCTTGAGTTCGGGGAGACGGTCGATGGCATCGCCGAGGACGTTGAGCAGACGTCCTTTCACCTGATCACCGGTGGGGACGGCAATAGGACGCTCAAGGTTGTTGACACGCATACCTCTGCGGAGACCGTCGGTGCTCTCCATGGAGACGCAGCGGACAGTATCCTCGCCGATGTGCTGCTCGACTTCGAGAATGGTGTCGGAACCATTGTCGTTGGGCACACTGAGGGCAGTGTAGATGGGCGGGATGAGATTGTCATCACCTTCGAAAATCACGTCGACCACAGGGCCGATTACCTGGGCGATTTTGCCGTATTTTTCACTCATCGCGTTTTAGGTTTTTAGACATGCAGCCGGCCCGGGAGGTCAGAGCTGCGTGGTATGGGGGTTAGAGTTTGAGGAAATTTATTTTAGAGATAGAGCCCGAAAGTCACCACGATGACCATGAGCACGAGGTTGAAGAGGTTGATGGGGAGAAGATATTTCCATTCCAGCGAGAGAAGCTGGTCGATACGCAGACGGGGGAAGGTCCACTTGAACCAGATGATGATAAATGAGAGGACAATCGCCTTGCCGATGAACCATACCACCGAGGGAATGAAGTCCATGATGGCGTTGAAGCCGTCCCAGCCGGGAATGTGGAGAGGCATCCAGCCGCCGAAGAAAAGGAGGGCGGCCACACCCGACACGATGAAGAGGTTAAGATATTCGGCGAGGTAGAAGAATCCGAAGTGGATACCGGAATACTCCGTGTGGTAACCTGCCGTCAGCTCGCTCTCGGCTTCAGGAAGGTCAAACGGGCCGCGGTTGGTCTCGGCAGTGCCTGCAATCATGAAAATCACGAAAGCGATGATTGCCGGAATGTGGCCCGAGAAGATGAACCAGAGATGATTCTGCGCTTCAACGATGCCGCCTACCGACATTGTGCCGGCCATCACGACCATTGTTACAACGCAGAGGCCCATCGAAAGTTCATAGCTGACCATCTGCGCGCCTGAACGGAGGGCGCCTATGAGTGTGAACTTATTGTTTGACGACCATCCTGCCAGAAGGATACCGAGCACTCCGATGGAGGAGACGGCGAGCAGGAAGAAGATGCCGACATTGAAGTCGATAATCTGCAAACCATTGCCCCAGGGAAGCACCGCGAAGGCGAGCATGGAGGCGATAATCACGAGATAGGGAGCGAGGGCGAAGAGGAATTTGTCGACATGGTTGAGCGAGATAAGCTCCTTGATAAGAATCTTGAACATGTCGGCGATACTCTGCAGCAATCCCCAGGGGCCGACGCGGTTCGGGCCGAGACGACACTGGAAATAGGCACACACCTTGCGCTCGAAGAGGATATAGAACAGCGCGAGCACTGCGTAAAGCAGCATCAGGCCAACTCCGACGAGCAGACACTCGAGAGTGACTGCCGCCCATTCGGGGATATAGTCAGTGAGGAAGGAGTGAAGCCATGCGGTTCCGACTGATAGGTCTTGCATAATGTCTATTGAAATTACTTTTTATTCTCTCTGTGTTAGTTCACTCTGGGAAATAATCCATTGCAGGGATTGGTATGGGGGAATCGGGGGGCTTAACGGTCGATGTCGGGGACAATGTAGTCAAGCGAACCGCCGATTGTGATAAGGTCGGCAATCTTCTGGCCGTCGGTGATGTGGTCGACCACAGCTGCGGCGGGCAGACAGGGAGGAGCGATTTTCAGACGGTAAGGCATTGTCGAACCGTCGCTCTCGAGATAGATGCCGAATGTGCCGCGACACCCCTCCACCATCTTGAACCAGTGGCCTACGGGGAGTTTGAGCACCTTGGGCACCTTCACGCAGTAGTCGCCTTCGGGAATGTTGTCGATGAGCTGGGCGATTATGCGCGCGCTCTGCACCATCTCGTCCATGCGCACCTTGAAGCGGGCCATCGAGTCGCCTTCCTCGCGGACGATTTCGTCGAACTCAAGCTCGGGATAGATGCTGTAGGGCACACACTTGCGCACGTCGCAGGCCCAGCCTGAACCGCGGCCGTTGGGTCCGGTGACCGACCAGGAGATGGCATCCTCGCGGGTGAGGACTCCGACGTTCTCCATACGGTTTTTGGCGATTACGTTGCCGGTGAAAATCTTGTTGTATTCCTTGATATTGGCGGGGAGCACGTCGAGCAGGGCATGCACATCCTTCACGAAGTCGGGATGGAGATCCTGCATCACTCCGCCGATGCAGTCGTAGTTGAAGGTCATGCGAGCGCCGCATGTTCTCTCCATGATGTCGAGAATCTGCTCGCGGACACGCAGGGTGTAGAAGAGCATGGTAGTCGCACCGAGGTCCATGCAGTATGTGCCGATGAAGAGACAGTGTGAGGCGATGCGCGAGAGCTCGTCCATGAGCACACGGATCACCTGGGCGCGGCGTGAAATCTGTATGCCGGCGGCCTCCTCGATGAGCATGCAGAGGCAGTGGTGATAGGGATGTGCCGAGAAGTAGTCGAGACGGTCCATAAAGTGGAGGGTCTGCGGATAGGTGTCCTTCTCGCAGATTTTCTCCACGCCGCGGTGGATATAGCCGAGATAGATGTCGATTTTCTTGATAATCTCGCCGTCGACCGCGGTGCGGAAGCGGAGCACACCGTGGGTTGCGGGGTGCTGCGGGCCGATGTTGACCACGAAGTCGTCGGGCTGGAATATGCGGCGTTCATGCTTCTCGATTTTGCCGTCGGGGGTTTCGGTCCAGACGTCGGTGAAGTCGGTCTGACGCTCGTTTTCAATCGACACGGGGTTGATGTCGGGGTCCTCATTGTAGTCCTTGCGCAGCGGGAATCCCTTCCAGTCGAGATTGAGGAAGAGGCGGCGCATATCGGGATTGTTGATGAAGATTATACCGAAGAAGTCGTAGACCTCGCGCTCGAACACCGTTGCGATGGCCCAGAGGTCGTGGATGGAGTGGATAAACGGACGCTCGCGGTCACCTGTGGCCATAACTTTCACGGATATGCGCTCGTTGTGGCGGGTCGATGCGAGATAATAGATACAGCCCATGCCGTTTTCCTTCCAGTCCATACCGACAATGGTCACAAGGAAGTCAAATGCGAGCTCGCTGTCGTCGCGGAGGGTCTTGGCGAAGTCATGCCACTTTGCGTCGGGGACAGTCACCTGCATGATATCGCCATCTTCGATGACGGCGTCAGGCAACACGGTTGAAATCTTTTCCCGGATGTTGGACATAATATATAATAAGGTGTATGAACGTTATTCTTTATTGTGATAATGATGGTGAGGGGTGATAATCCCGGTCGTGCCGGAGGCGGCGTTTCAGTCGTTTACGCCGGGAATCGGATGAGCCTTGAGGAATTCCTCCTGCTTCTCCTGACGGTTGACGCCGCCGAAGAACTTCTCGACCTTGATTTTGCGCGAGAGCTGCATGATGCCGTAGATCATGGCCTCGGGACGGGGAGGACAGCCGGGCACAAACACATCGACCGGGACAATATCCTCGATACCCATAGCCACATGGTAGCTCTTCTTGAAGGGACCGCCGGAGATTGCGCAGCTTCCGCAGGCAATCACATATTTCGGCTCGGCCAGCTGGTCGTAGAGACGGCGGAACACGGGAACCATGCGGTGTACGATAGTTCCGGCCACCATCATGAAGTCGGCCTGACGCGGGGAGGCGCGGGCTACTTCCCAGCCGAATCGCGCCATGTCATAGCGCGCTGCTCCGAGCGACACGAATTCGATGCCGCAGCAACTGGTGGCGAAGGTGAGCGGCCAGATTGAGTTGGAACGCCCCCAGTTGATAAGTTTGTCAAGAGAACCGACCACCACATTGGTGCCGCTCTCCTGGAGCTGCTTCACGAGCTGCTCGATGTATTCATTGTCTTTCCACGCCTCGTAGGGCATGCCTTTGGTTGTTACTTCCATTCGAGAGCTCCTTTCCGCCAGGCATATACGAGACCCAGCACTATGATTCCAAAAAAGACCGCTATGGCTGTAAGGCCGGATGTCCCGAGTTCATGCACACGCACTGCCCAGGGATAAAGAAACACGGTTTCGACATCGAACATCAGGAAGAGGATGGCGAAAAGATAGTAGCCTACCTTGAACTGTGCCATTGACTCGCCTCGTGTCGGGATACCGCACTCATAGGCCTCGCCTTTCTGGGGATTAAACGAGCGGGGTGAGATAAGACCCGCAAGCCATAACGCTATGGCCACGAGAGCGACACCTGTCAGGAGCGCAACCACGGCCAAAGTCGCATTTTGAATTGCCAATGCTATCATATTGTATCAAATACTGTTTTTTGTTGCCAGTAAACTGTGTATCATGGAGTTAGACGCCTTCAGTCGCCCGCTTGGGCGCAGGGGGCATAAAACGCAGTGCAAATATACTGAAATTTTTCCGAAATTCGCCCAAATTTCTGATTCTGTTTTCAAACAAAATACACTCCCACACGAAATATAGCCGACAAAAAACGACCGCAGAGCCAACTCCCGTGGAGCAGGCCCTGCGTCAGATGCTGTAAGCGGCGCTGCGGCGGCACTCAGACTGTGGTCACAAATGCCTCATTGGTGGCTCAGAAATTATAGCCGATGGAGACGTTGAAATTGTTCCACTCGGCGTCAAAATCGTCGGCCACGTCAGTCAGACCTCCCTGAAACGAGAGTCCGACCGAAAATCTCTTCCATGTGTGGGCTATGCCGATACCGAGGCCGCACTGGAAGCGGCGGTAACCGTTCTCGTCATTGAACAGTCCTTCGGAAGCGCTCTCCTTATCTCCGGCGGCCTTCACCTCGGCCGTGGCCTTGCCGTAGACTCCGAAATCGAAGTATGGGCCGAAGAAAATCTGCGACATGTGTGAGTCGTTGAAGCGCAGGCGGTAAGAGGCATAGACAGGAATTTCGATGAAGTTTACGGTCATGCGGAGTTTTGCGCTGACAGGCTGCTCGACATCCATACGCATCTTAATCTTGCCACCTTTCTGAGTGAAGAAAAGGCCCGAGTTGATGGAGAAGCTGTTGACTATGTTGAAATCGGTGCCGATGCCGCCGAAAAAGCCGAATTTCGTATCCGTTCCGTCAACGTTGATTTCAGAGATATTCATGCCGGCACGCACTCCGAATGACACCTTCTCGGCGGGTTTGCCGCTGTCCCAGAAAGACACCTGTGCCGATGCGCCCAGCGCCATCGCCAGGCCGAGAATTGCAGTAATAATCTTCTTCATAGCAGAAACTGTGTTTTTTGTTGTGATGAATATGTTTTTGATAATTATATCAGTTGCAAATATAAGTAATTTTTAAGAGTTACTTAACTCATTTCCACACAAAAAACGCAGTTTCGGCGGAGAAATGTTGAGAGAGAGCCGTCGCCGCGCGGCGATGGCTCTCTCGCTCCTTATAGAAATAGATTCTTTGTGTCGTTTATAGCCTGATGTTGCCGGAATCAGAAGTGATAGTAGAAACCGAACATGAGGTTGTTGGTGTTCAGGTCGAGGCCCCAGTTTTCGGGAGCGCCGTTATGCTTTGCGGGACGGTTGCCTCCCTGATAGCCGAGGAAGCCCACATGAGCCACGAGGCTGAATTTCTCGCTGAGATTGAGAGCCACACCGGGACGCAGACCGATCTGATATGTCACTGCGGTGTGTCCGTTTGCACGGCCGATGCCGAAACCTACGCCGCCGTCAATGAAGAGGTCCACCATATTCGATTTGAAGTATGTGGCGCGGGCGTATGGATTGATCTGGAAAGTTGTGAGCTTTCTGTCGCCGGTCTTTTTGTAGTCCACGCCGAGGATTGCGCCGAGGGCGAAGTTGTCGGTGACATTATATCCGATTTCAGGAAGTACGGCTATCTGAGTGCTCTTGAGGCTGACGCCGCTGATCTGGGTGGTGGTGCGCCCGAATGTGAGCTGACCTCCTGCATACCACTTTGATTCCTGTGCCGAGACACCTAAAGTCATGATGGCCATGATTGCCATGATTAAAAACTTTTTCATAATCGTGAGAACTTAAAGTTTTAGATATTTGATGATAATATGATTTCCGTAAATGGTCGAGACGTGAAAAAATAGTCGCTGATAAGCATCTGACAGTCACGGTTTCATTTATTAAACATATTTTTAACTGAAAAGTTTGTGGGCCTCCCGACAAAATGCCGTGTCCGGAGTCCGCGGGAGAGACCTGTGAACCCCTCGCGGCATTGCGCTCGCTATCTCACGAAAAAAATGTAACTTTGCACCGACTTTTACGATTATTTCAACCATGTTCACTGATACCGAAACACAAAAAGCCACATATAATATAGGTGAGAGCGACCTGCTTCACGACAGCTTTGACCGCGAACACCTCTGGCACCCTTACACTTCCACCATCAATCCCCTGCCGACCTATAAGGTCGACTCGGCCCGGGGCGTGCGCCTGCGGCTGGCCGACGGACGCGAGCTCATCGACGGCATGTCATCATGGTGGTGTGCCATCCACGGCTACAACCATCCCGCGATGAACGCCGCCGTCGAGCGTCAGATTTCCAGGATGAGCCATGTGATGTTCGGCGGCCTCACCCACGAACCTGCCATAGAGCTCGGACGCCTCCTCCTCGAGATGGCGCCCCCCTCGATGCACAATATCTTCTATGCCGATTCAGGCTCGGTGGCCGTGGAGGTGGCCATGAAGATGGCTGTCCAGGCCGCAATCTCCCGCTCCGGCGACCACAACAAGACCAATTTCGTCACCATCCGCAGCGGCTATCATGGCGACACCTGGAACGCCATGAGCGTCTGCGACCCCGTCACCGGCATGCACGGCGCTTTCGGCCCCGCCCTTCCCATCCGCTTCTTCGCACCCGCGCCGGAGACATCCTTCGACGGACGCTGGAACCCGGCCGACATCGAGTCGCTCGCCGCCATAATCCGCGAGCACAAGGACGAAATCGCCGCCCTCATTCTCGAACCCATCGTGCAGGGGGCCGGAGGCATGCGCTTCTACCATCCCGAATATCTCCGCCAGGCGCGCCGTCTCTGCGACGAGGCCGGTATATATCTGATTTTCGATGAAATAGCCACCGGATTCTGGCGCACGGGCAAGTGCTTTGCCTGGGAACATGCCGGAGTCGAGCCCGATATCATGTGTGTGGGGAAGGGTCTCACCGGAGGCTACATGACCATGAGCGCCGTGCTCACCACCCGCGAGGTGGCCGACACCATATCGCGCGGCGAGGCCGGTGTGATGATGCACGGTCCCACCTTCATGGCCAACCCTCTCGCGTGTGCCGTGGCCGTGGCCTCGCTCACCCTGCTCAGGGAAAACGACATGGCGCGCCGCATCGCTCATATCGAGGCCGTAATCCGCCGCCACATCGCGGCCGCCGCCCTCGTGCCCGGCGTGAAGGATGTCAGGGTCCTCGGCGCGATAGGCGTCATCGAGATGGAGGAGCCGGTTGACGTGGGCGAGTTTCAGAAGCGCTGCGTTGACCGCGGCATCTGGGTGCGACCCTTCGGCCGCAACGTCTACATCATGCCCCCCTACGTTATTTCCGACGGCGACCTGAAATATCTTATCGAAAACATGATCAGCTGCATCAAGTGAACACCTCATACTCCGACATACTCGACACTCTCCGGGCCGAAGGCAATTTCCGCCGGATTCCGGAGGAGTCGCCGGCGGGCGCGGAGCTCGTCGATCTCTCGTCCAACGACTATCTCGGCCTTGCCTCCCGCGCCGACCTCCGGGAGCGCTTCTTCACCGACATGGCCCGCTCCCCACTGCCCATGACCTCATCGGCCTCGCGCCTCCTGAGCGGACGCCAGCGGGAATACAACAGTCTCGAAAGTCTCCTCGCCGGGCTCTACGGCCGACCCTGCCTGCTATTCAACAGCGGCTACCACGCCAACACCGGCATGATGCAGGCTCTCGCCGCGGGCCGGACGCTCATCGTGGCCGACCGTCTGGTCCACGCAAGCATTATCGACGGCATCACCCTCTCCAAAGCCCCCTTCACCCGCTTCCGCCACAACGACCTGGACCATCTCGAAAAGATTCTCGCTAAGGAGGCCGCGGCCCATGACCGCGTGCTGATTGTGGTGGAAAGCGTCTACAGCATGGACGGCGACCGCGCCGACATCAGGAGGCTTGCCGAAATCAAAAGGCACTGGCCCAACGCCCTCCTTTATGTCGACGAGGCCCACGCTTTCGGCGTCGAGGGCCCGCAGGGGCTCGGCCTCGCTTTGGAAAGCGGCTGTTTCGGCGACGTCGACGTCGTGATGGGCACCTTCGGCAAAGCCTGTGCCTCATTCGGAGCCTTCTGCGCCGTCTCCCCCCTGCTGCGCGACTACCTGGTGAACCGCGCGCGCAGCCTCATCTTCTCCACCTCGCTCCCCCCGGCCTCCGTCGCGTGGACGCAGTTCATGGTCGAGACCTTCCTGGGGATGGACACCGAGCGCGGGCATCTCCGCACACTCGGCGAGCGGCTGCAAAGTCATCTCCAGCCCCTGTCCCCCCGCTTCCCCGTCACTGCGAGCCATATCCAGCCTCTCGTGATAGGTTCGGCACGGCAGACGGTCACTCTCTCCGAAAAGCTGCGCGAAAACGGCTTCAAGGTACTCCCCATCCGCACCCCCACCGTCCCGCCCGGCACCGAGCGCCTCCGCATCAGCCTCAGCGCCGCCCTCAAACTCTCCGACATCGACCGCCTCGGCGATCTGCTTTCAAAACTCATGACAGAATGAAATTCCATATATTCCCCGCCGCCACAGACTCCCCTTCACCATCGAGAGCCATAATGCTTTTCGCCGGCTGGGGAATGGACGAGAAGCCTTTCGGCCGACTCGCGCTCAGAGGCTACCGCGTCATCGTCCTGTGGGACTACCGCTCCCCCACCCCGCCTCCGGAACTCCTCGATGAGTTGCGCAACTATGAGGAAATCGCGGTCGTGGCCTGGTCATTCGGCGTCCCCGCGGCCACCCGTTTCCTCCTGGCCCATCCGGAGTTTCCGGTGAGCGCCCGCATAGCCGTCAACGGCACCATGCACCCGGTCGACGACTCCCTCGGTATCCCCGAGGCCATATTCCGCGGCACACTCGAAGGGCTGACTGAAAAATCCCTGTCGAAATTCTACCTTCGCATGGCCGGTAGCGCCGACGCTTTCATGCAGTTCTCGGCCACTCTTCCCGACAGGAACATTGAGGAGCTGCGCGAGGAGCTTTCAGCCATCGAAAGTGACGGGGCGGCCGCAGGCATCATCTGGGACCGCACCGTGGTGGGCCGCAACGACCGCATAATCCCTCCGGCCAACCAGTTCTCGGCCTGGAGTACGGAGGCTTTCGACATCATAGAGACCGACTGGGCCCATCTGCCCGACTTCAACACCATATTCTCTGCCATGCTCACCGAAAAGGGACTCGTGGCCGAGAAATTCACGCGCGCCGAGACGACCTACGACGACAATGCCGTGGCCCAGCGCGAAATAGCCGGAAAACTCTGCGGGATGATTCCCGGGGAGATTCCGCAGGGTGGCATACTTGAGATAGGGTGTGGCACCGGCATCACCACCCGCCTTCTCGCCGAGCGCGCCCCGGGGCGCCCGCTGACCGTGTGGGACCTCCACATTCCCGCCTCCCTGCACGCCTCGCTCCCCGCCGTCACCCTCGAGTGCCGCGAATGTGACGCTGAGACCGAGATTCGCCGCGTGGCCGACGCTTCTCTCTCGCTCATCTTCTCCGCCTCGACGGTCCAATGGTTCAATTCCCTGCCGGAGTTTCTGCGCCAGTGCTCGCGTGTCCTGCGGCCGGGCGGCATGGCGGTGATTTCGACATTTGGCCCAGACACCATGCGCGAAATCCGCACTCAGCTCCCCGATTCCATCCCCTACCCCTCCCTCCTGGCCATATCGCGCATGATTCCCCCCGGATGCGACACTGTCCGGCTGTCGGAAGAGAGGCTCACCATCACTTTCCCCACCCCGGTCGAGGCCCTGCGCCACGCCAAGCTCACCGGCGTCAACGCCCTGAGCAGCCGCCACAGCGGAAACACCGCCCGCAGCGTGATAGCTTCCTATCCCCTCTCGCCCGAAGGCAACGCCACGGTCACATACCATCCGATATATATTGTATTCAGAAAATCATAACATCATACCAATGAGCCAGGCATATTTCATCTCAGGCATCGACACTGACGCGGGCAAGAGCTACGTCACAGGCTATCTTGCATCGCGTCTAATGAAAGATGGCAAACGGGTCGTCACCCAGAAGTTCATCCAGACGGGAAACGTCGGTTTCTCGGAGGACATTGACCTCCACCGCAAAATCATGGGCATCGGCCCGCTTCCGGAGGACACCGACCACACCACCGCCCCGGTGATTTTCTCATATCCCGCCTCCGCGCAGCTCGCCGCCCGCATGGACGGCCGTGAAATCGATCTCGACGTCATAGACCGCGCCACCGCCACGCTGCTTGAGCGCTACGACGTTGTGCTCATTGAAGGGGCCGGCGGACTGATGGTGCCCATCACCGACGAATTTTTCACTATCGACTATGTAAAGACCCGCAATCTGCCTATCCTCCTTGTGGTCAACGGAGTGCTTGGCTCAATCAACCATGCCGTCCTCTCACTCGAAGCCATAAAATCGCGCGGTATACAGCTCGCCGGAGTCCTCTACAACGAACATTTCGACACCGACCGCATCATCGGCGCCGACACCCAGGCCTTCCTCCGCCGCTACGTGTCCCGCCACTTCCCCGACACCCCCTTCGCCACCGTCCCCAGCCTCTGAAACCGGCTTTAAAGTAATTTCACACAATTCATCATCTGAATTGTGCATCATATTATTTGCGTCACCCATACTATCCCATTATACTGAAAAAGGTGCGTAATTTTATATCATTTTAAGCATATTCACATAAATTTACTAAATAAATTTTGAATACATGCTTAAAATAATTAAATTGCGCACCATGAAAAGGGTATTCAAAATAATTACGATTTTCAGTATTGTCGCTATCGGAAAAGCCTATAGTGCCAACGACCGTATATTGTCGGTTGAAACTGAAACAGTAGATGTTAATAACGAAATATGGAATTTCATTAAGATTTCAGATACTACATCCGGTCCTTTATATCGGTTTTATGGAGATAGTCTAATAACTGAATTATCAGAAGGCACTCGACAATGGTATTCTATACGAAAAGACTCCGTTTTTTATCTTGGTAGCGAAACGCGTTTCCATAAGAATCACACACAAGAACCATTACCAACATCCGCATTTGGTAATATATGGCTGGCTGGAATGGATACCACTTTTATCATCGGACATTATTACCATACTCTTGGTCTGTCTTATCACGAGATATATAAATGTTCTCTCCCTACAAAAGGGAAGATAGTTATTGGCAATGAGTGTGTGATACCGGCGGTTGCTGTTACTGAGACAAGAATATTTAATCCATGTGTAAATTGTGATTCAATTTCTAATACGAACTTGACAACAAAAAAAATTATTCGTACTAGATGGTTTGTTGACGGAGAATTTCTCCCAGTAGCTATGCAGACAATTGAAAAGGATCTTTTACAAAGCAAAGAGGTTTATTCAAATACACATACTTTTATATTATCTTCTGAGTTTGAAAATATCAACGAAAAAATAAAAAACGTCAATATTCAGCAACTACTTGATAATGCTGAGATTAAATATGATAATGGAATTATAAAAATCGAAAGCAATTTTCCCCAAAATATCCGTTTGGTATTATATTTATCCAATCCCCAGGGAGGCATCTTTCACCAAAAGCCAATAGAAAATTTTACCGACAATAATACTACTGAGTTTCATTTGCCATCACTTCCTCCTGGACAATATATCGTCACTATCTCTGCCGGCACTCCAACCGATAGAAAAATAATAATAAACATTTGAATAATAGCCTTAAATTTCATTCATGAATCACCGTGCATTTTTTTTAATAATATCATTTATATCTGCATTTAACGCAATTGCAGATATAATTACATCCACTTCCGAACAAGGGAGTCAGTCGGATTCACTAAATGTATTAATGGCAGAAATTACTTCATCTGAAATACCAGTACCTGAACAAAATGTATGGCCAATGTCTCCTCGGGCAAGAAATATACGTCAAGTAATGATGCCAACGCCATCCATAGTCACAGGTGCCTGCGAATTTACTGTGCCATTGTACACTATAGATGTTGAGGGGTTTAAATTGCCATTTTCATTACAATATAGATCCAATGGAATAAAACCAGAGGATGATCCACAACCAATTGGCTATGGATGGATACTCTCACCACCAATGCGTATCTCACGACTGATATTAGGACGTCCCGACGAATATTTCAATTTTGTTGGAGACCAAGGTTCTACGTTTGTTGAAGAGAATAATGACCACGGATATAGATGTCTATCCACATTAGACGTTACTGCCAAGATGTTCTATTCAGATTACTATGATACAGAACATGACATTTATACTGTGTACCTTTCAGACAAAACTCTTACATTGATACTCGATAAAGGCGTTTTTAAAGGGGTAAATTGTGATGAATATATTATAGAGTGTGATTCATTATTGTCATATATAAAAGTAACAGATCCGAATGGTATAATCTACAATTTTGGGACTTCAGGAGAATACGTAGATTATATGAATATGCGAACAGAGTGGTTACTTACATCTATTACTTTACAATCCGGGAGTAAAATTACTATTGATTGGCAGCTTTCCACGCACGGTTATCATGGATTTAAAACTCAAGGGCCAACAACAGTATTTTATAATACTGGATTGCAGTCATTCTCATATATCAATGGTGCTTGGGAGACAGAATTAAAAAAGCAACATACATACTATAATACTCATAATTTGAAAAGTATATCCTTTCCTGGGGGGAAACTAGAATGTACATATAACGGCTCACCTCTTATGCTTGAATCAATAATAGTAACGAATAATAATGAAAAATGTGTATTTTCTGCTAATTTATCACACGGAAACGATGGGAAAATTCTTTCGAAAATCAACATACAGAATACCGAAGCTTATACATTCGAATATGATCCAACGACATTTTCTCGCGGAGATATGGTTGATTGGTGGGGATTTTATAACGGAAAGAATAATAGTAACCGATTACCTCCAAGTCTAAAGATGACACAAGGCGTCAATAATGGAGAAGTAATTATGGGAGCCGACAGAAGTGTTGATGCACAGAAAATGAGGGCATATATACTTACTAAAGCTGTTTATCCTACTGGTGGTATCGTAGAATGGGAGTATGAACCTCATAAATTTCCTGAACAACTTCCACCCAATTGGATGGCCAGTCATGTTACAAACGCAGATCCACTATCTGAAGGTGGAGGCCTTCGTGTTAAGACTATAAAAATGAAAGAAAATTCTCATTCTGAAACAGAACGTATAAGGACATATAATTATGGTGTAGGAGGCAATGGACTTGCACAGATCACAGCAGCTCCTCTATTACATACTTTTCTGAAAGAGACACCACATCTATGTGTGAGGCATCACAAAGGAACAATATATCTAACTTATGATCAATGCCTCTACATTAACTCAACCTCAGATTATCTTACAGGTAATTATGGTGGATATCCTATTTGGTATGATCAGGTTACAGAATATGATTCGGAAGGTAAAACTGAATATTTCTTTGAGAAGTTATGTCCGATGAATCAGATTATGAGAGCATGGGGAGAAGTATATCCGTGGTGTATTTATGATATATTCTCTAATGGGCCCGTTCAGACATGTAAAATTGAATATAAATCGATTAGTTCTAAGTATTCTCCTATTCAAAAAATAGAGAATCTATATACCCTAAATGATGGTGGTTTAGGATCATTTGAAAATTTTACAGTCAAGAGAAATTGTCTTTTTTTGTACCCTTCTATTTATGCACCTGATTTTGGGCCGAATAGATATCGCATTATTGGACTTATGGAGTGGCAATATAAAATCGGCGATCATCCAACAACTCCTTTTGATGCAAAACGGATGATTGACGGAGAAAGTATGTATTGGTATGATGGAATCGAATATACTATAGAGCCACAAATAGAGCAATTAGTAGGGAAAAAGGTTACATCATATTACAACGATATGCAAACTGTCACACATGAAAAATACGAATATCTTCCCGGTACAAATCTTTTGTCTGCAAAGGTTATATCAAATAATACGGACAGCATCCGAACCGAATATACCTATGCTGATACTTATTCTAATGTTGTAAATAATGCAATGAAAGCCAGAAATATCTGCGGGATGCTCACCGGGGTAAAGGAAATAAAAGGGAATACAAGGCTTGGATATAGCTGTGAAATAGGACAATTTGGATCGACATTCCGTCCTAAGCGCATTTGGCGGGAATATAACGATATAAAATGGGACAACGGAATCTATGAATACGATACCAAAGGACTGCTAAAGAAATTTACATCCACATCTGGTAATATAATGCAATGGACACGCGACAGTTACGGAAATCCTCTTACTATGTCAGTTGCTTCCGGGCTATTAGTCAGTAAGGCTACTTGGGAGACTCTAATAGGTGTTTCATCTCTTACCTCTCCCTCAGGTAGTAAACACACATTTAAATATGATGATGCCGGATATCTCATTGAATCTTCATTGAATTCAAGGAAACAAAAAAGCTATTCTTATAATATAAATCAAAACGGCCAAAACTATCTGAAAACCTCAAGTTATACGTCTGAAGCAAACTTCTATGATGAAATTTCTATATTTAACGGTCTTGGGCTTTTAAATATATTCCTACAACAACAACCCGATGATTCGTATTCCGCTTTACTTACTGAATATGATATAATGGGAAGGCGCGTCAAAGAGTGGGCTCCTGTTTCCTCTTCTACATCTTCACCAACGACTGAAAATTTAAAAAACGCAGTCGGAAATTATTATAGTGACACCAATGCTTATACTTCTTATAATTATGAAGCATCTCAACGCGAACTCTTACAATCATCTATCCGAAGTGGACAAGCCTGGTACAATGCGTCTAAATCATCCGAAATTAATTATCATATCAATAAGCACCAGGGCTCTTTTTCCTGTCCGAGATATCAGATAACCGAAAATGGAATCACATTTGAATCCAACTATCAAGAAGGAGGGCTTATTGTCGAAAAGACAGTCGATGAAGATGGCGTCATTATTGAAATATATAACGACTTTCGTGGCCTGACGGTAGGACGCAAGGAAAATGGGCTTCTTACAGCCTTTGTTTATGATGATGCAGGCAATCTTCGTTATATTCTTCCTCCCGGTCTGTCTGGTACACATAATCGCACTGATGCAGATATGAAACAACTTGCTTATTGGTATGATTATGATTCCCGAGGACGGTTGATTACTAAAAAGCTCCCGGGTGTAAAAGCTGCTCGTTTCCTATACGATCCGGCTGATCGTCTTGTTGCGGAACAAAGTGCCCATCATGCCTCAGGAGCGTGGCGATTTTATGGTTATGACAATGCAGACCGTCAGGTTATTGCACTCGATTGCATGGCGACGGATTCCCAAGCCGGCACCTTCGCCTCCATCTGTCGTACTGCCTCTCTCAGTTCATCCGGTACATTCGCAGGCTATCTTTTGCCTGGAGTTCCAGTTGGAGCAGAAGTCATTTGGGCAAAATATTATGATGATTACCAGTTTATGACATACAATTCTCTAAGCGATGAGTTCAAATGGAAATCTCCAACTGCAATTCCATCTTACAACATTCATAGCACCTCATCACTTGGCCTTCAGACAGGCACATACACCGG
This sequence comes from Bacteroidales bacterium, assembly GCA_019416285.1. GTDB lineage: Bacteria > Bacteroidota > Bacteroidia > Bacteroidales > Muribaculaceae > Duncaniella. The sequence goes on along the minus strand of DXXM01000012.1, from coordinate 4,867 downwards.
GAAGGGGTTTGAATCTTATCACTATAATACTGATGGGCTATTAATGCAGAGCTATTCTACGGGATTCAACCGAGGACGTCACAATATATTTTACGGTTATGACGGGCAGACTGTAAAAACAGAATATGTATATCCCGAAGAGGGTTGGCCGACAGTTATATCTAACTTCACTTACGATAAAACCGGCAGATTGACTACGAGAACTATTACTCAGAGTGACAACTCTGCAGGAAATACAGCTACCATCACATCAGCATATAATTCACTTGGACAGCTATCAGAACTTAAACTTGGAGCGGCTACACGCAGTTTCACGTATGATATTCATGGATGGCTCAAATCATCTCTGACAAAAGCCGGTAATAAACAGCGATATGAGACCTTGTCCTATGCTGATGGAGTTAATCCTTGCTATAACGGCAATATCTCAGCCAGGCAGTTCTCCGACGGACGGTACGATTACACTTACGACAATAATAACCGGTTGATTACAGCCGATTATTCAGGAGGATCATCCGGTTCTGATTTCTCTGCATCATATTCTTATGATGACCGTGGCAACATAGTCTTACTTACACGTAAAGGCATTGTTGACAAAGCCGGGGGAAATGAGACATTCGGGCTTCTTGACAATCTGAATCTAAGCTACTCCGGCAATCAGTTAAAGTCTGTAAGTGCTACAACTGAAGCTCTTCCTTTTGACGGAATTACAGGTGTCGGACAGAATAGATCCGATATGTCATTAAACTATGACGCATCCGGACGTATATGTGCTGATGAGACGCGAAGTATTTCTTCTGTCGAATACGATAACGACGGGCACCCTGTCAGCATAATATTCGACAACGGGAATGAACAACGTGATATATGGGATGGTCTTGGCAATCATCTTGCCACTGAATATTATACGCCCGGCTCTTTAGAGGGTAAACAGCCATTTGTTACAAAAAGATACGCGGGAGACGGACAGATAGAATATCAGATTGGCCCTGAGATAGGGATTCCGAACAAAATTCTGGTCTATACTTCTTTCCCCGGCGGTTATTTTGACCAAAATGGCAAACCTCATTATTATATTACCGATTATCAAGGGAATAACATCGCAATAGTAAATTCTGTCCCGGAAATCACGGAGGGAAACAGTTATTACCCCTATGGAGAGCCATGGAGAGAGAATAATGGAGTGCCGTTTCTGTTCAGCGGAAATGAGCGGCTACTGATTGATGGACTGAACGAATACGACTTCAATGCACGCCGCTACCGGTCTGCAATACCTGCATTTTCATCATGGGACTCCCTCAACGAGCAGTATCCATGGCTATCGCCATACGCCTACTGCGCTGGAAATCCCATAAAATTCATAGATCCTTCAGGAGATAAAATTTTTGCATGGGAAAATGGCGAAGAATGGGAATATCGTATAGAAGATGGAGATTACGGTTTTTTTAACACAATTGATGATCGAATATTTATCGGTAGTAGCCCTCTATTGACAGCTCTTACAATTGCATTTAATGAAATTTCTAAAGGTGAAGTCGGAGAATTATTAATAAACGGCCTTATCAAATCTGAAAACGAGCTAAAAATAACTCGTCAGTCTGATAAGACTAAAAGTAATTTATATGACATGAAAAATAATATTGTAAAGTGGAATCCTGACGATTTTAATGGTGGACCATGTCTTAAAATACCATACTCAGATCGTTCCCGTCCTCCATATATAGGATTAGGACATGAACTAGGCCATGGATTTGATAAATTCTATGATATAACGCAAACCAATTTAACGACTTGGTATATTGAATCAGACGGGACTAAAATTCCAACTTTTGAAATTTTTGCTGGAAATATTGAGAATTGTATCAGAAGAGAACATAATCTTCCTTTACGGCATACCTATGGAACAATGATGGATAACACAACACCGGATTTAACGGGTTTATATAACACATCATCCACACAATACTATTCAATGTTACTTTACCTTAAAATGATATTAAAATGAAATTATTATTTTTTGTCATCCTACTTCTTTTACCTCAATGTTCCTTAGCAGAACGTAATCTTTTTGATCTCCTGAAGATTCATTGTAATTGGATTCAGAAAGAAAGATTTGACAGTTGGATGCTTGTATCCGATAAACAGATTCATAAATTCCCAATTAATTGGGAAAAAGATACTATTTATATAACAAGTTGGTATGCAAATGGAGGAGGCGAAGGCACTTTCATTTGGAATAATAAACAAAATCTAAACATTTATCCGGATACTATATTTACAATACATGAGTATGGCACACCTCCATATCATAGACATATAGTCGCTTATAATTTATATTCTAATTGGGATGTCGATGTGTTGAAACACCTTGGTAGAGAATACTATGCTGAAGGAAAAGTTACCCCGACATATCATTCGTATCTAACTCGCATCATAATAGAAAATGGTAATGTGAGAGTAGATACAGCGACTTATCTGTCTCCTGATTTAGATGAAATTCGTACTCAGAAACAACTTGATTCTATCAGAGAGATTGTACATTTAATTAATAATACCAATCTGATAAAAACATCATATTTAAAAGAGAACAATAAAACAGATAATGATAACTCGAATACGCAATCTCCACAACATAAATCCATCTGGCAGCGTATTATAGAGTGGTTCTGTAATCTTTGGAAATCAATATTCGGTTAACCTTTATATATCCTTTATTTAGAATATACTAATAATAAACTGAAACCTTACATAAAGATAATATTTATCAATTACCGTTTGATTTTCGGGCTAAATATAGGCAAATCCAACAATAATCCGTAACTTTGTGTTTCAAAAGCTCATTCCAATGGACATCAACTCATTCAGCATCTCAATCTCAAAGGAGCAGCTGTCGGGCCTCCCGACAGTCGAATTTCCCGGCTCCATAACGGTGCTTGAGACCATTCCCGATGCCTTGGAAGCCCTCCGCTATCTCCGCTCCTGCAAGGCGGTGGGTTTTGACACCGAGACCAAGCCGAACTTCCGCAAGGGACAGACCAACACCGTCTCCCTCATACAGATTTCAACCATCGACCACTCCTTCCTCTTCCGTCTCAACAAGCTCGGATTCTTCAAGGAACTCCGGGAGTTCATGGAGTCGGAGGATGTGGTGAAAGTGGGACTCTCGCTCCGCGACGACTTCCACGTGTTGCACCGCATAGCCGCTTTCGAACCGGCCAATTTCATCGACCTGCAGAACGTCGTGAAATCCTTCCACATCGCCGATTCGAGCCTTCAGAAAATCTACGGCATAATCTTCAACGACCGTATCTCCAAGAGTCAGCGCCTGAGCAACTGGGAAGCATCCCAGCTCAGTCCCGGGCAGATGATATATGCCTCCATCGACGCCTGGGCCTGCCTGAGAATCTACCAGCACCTTATGGCCGGCTGTTTCGACCCGGCAGAGTCGGAATATATACAGCACGAGACAGGCAACACCGCCGCCACAACTATCTAACACCTCTCCGGCCGCAACCACACCTCAGCGCAGCACTCTCTCCCGACACCCGCTCCAGGCCTCCGAAAGCCACCCTCTACGCATCTTCTTCACCTCATTTCACGCTTTGCACATAAACCTAAAGCTTAACTTAAAAACCATGAAACTTCGACGTTCCACTCTCATCCCCGCAATTCTCCTCATCTATCTGGGAATCATGAGCTGCATAGGCTATCCTGAATTCCAGCAGGGCCACTATCTCTACTATTTCGGCGTCATCGGCGTGACGCTCGTGATAATCGCTTTCCTCCACCTCTTCCTCAAGAAGCGCGAGAGACAGCGGGAGCAGAAGGTCCGATAACCAACCGCGACACCCCAACCATCATCAACCGACAATGCAAATAAGAGTACCCCGCGAAATCACCGAAGCTGCCGTCAACGCCGGCACTGCAAAAGCCACACTGACAGTCAACAGTCTCCCACGCCTGATGCTCGCCTCATGTCTTGCGGGCGCCTACATAGCTTTCGGCGGCATACTCTCACTCATCGTCGGCTACGGTTTTCCCGAAATCACAGCCGCAAACCCCTCCCTGCAGAAACTTCTGAGCGGCTGCATGTTTCCCATCGGCCTCATACTCGTCGTCACCCTCGGCGCCGAGCTCTTCACCGGCAACAATGCCCTGCTCATTCCATCCTGGGCACGCGGCAACCACGGCTTCGGCACGGTAATCCGCAACTGGACCCTCGTCTATCTCGGCAACTTCATAGGCGCCGTCCTCTTTACATATATAATGGTATATGCCTGCGGTCTTACAGCCGCCGGTCCCTACCACACGGCCATCGTCTCAATCGCCAAGGCCAAGGTCTCGATGCCGTGGCTCACGGTGCTTATAAAAGGCATAGGCGCCAACTGGTGCGTCTGCCTCGCCGTGTGGCTCGCGCTCGCCGGAAAGACGTTTTTTGAAAAGGCCCTCGGCTGCTGGCTCCCCGTCATGGCTTTCGTGGCCCTCGGCTACGAACACTCCATCGCCAACATGTTCTTCATACCCCTCGGCATGATGGAGGGAGCCGACGTAGGCGTATGGGAAGCCGTCTGGTGCAACCTCATCCCCGCCACCATCGGCAACATCATCGGCGGCGCCCTCCTCGTCGGCGCCGTCTACACCTACCTCCACGAAATCAGACAGAAAGACTGATTCTCCCTCCGGAAACAGAATACACAAAAGCAACAGAAGCGTAAGCATTAACTCAACTACAGGTTGAAGTACCAACATATAGCAACATCGGCTACAACTTACTCAGGTTGTAGCCGACGCTGTTTTATGTTGGAGGTCTCATTGGAGAAACCGGAGGTAACTGGGACAGTGCGCCGGAGGTAACTGGGACACTTTT
>DXXM01000011.1 GCA_019416285.1 Bacteroidales bacterium | reverse complement strand
TGATTATATAACTCTTTAGATAAAGCCATAGGTGGTGGCTGCCGTAGCCATAGACGAAGTATCGGTCAAGGTCGTACTTGTCGGCAAAATCGGCTACTATCTGCCGCAGGGTTTCCTCGCTGTCTGCATAGAGTATGTGATTTACAAATTCTATGATGACTTCGGCTATCTTGTCGTCAAAGACGATAGTCGGATGTTCAAATGTTACGTTCATAATCAGTGGGGGTTATGACCTGCGCCATTACTGACGCAGGTCGGGTTAAACATCAGGCGGTCATTCTTTCCTTGATAAGTCGGGCGTTTGCGTTCACAAGGTCGATGATACGTTTGTGATACTTGGTGTCTTGGTTATATTTGCCGTGGCATTGTATCACTTTGAGGGACTGCAAATCAACCTCTATCGTTTCTATAATGGCATCGCCAATCCTTGCCGACAACACCAGCGTATCCTCTTTGAGATAATAGGAAGATGAGAAAACGCATATATTCTGCAACGCACCTTCCTGATAATATTCCTCAATGCTTTCAAGCACCTTTACCTCAATCTCATTGTCGGAGATTACCAGCCCGAAGAACTTGGATTTTAGGGCGATGAAATCTTCCTCACGTTTCTTCTCTTGGAGCAACCTCTGCTGCTCACGCTCACGCCTTTCTATCTCGTAAATGCGCTGACGCTCCGCACGTTCCTTTTCTCTCTTGGCTTCAATCCTTCGGCTTGCCCCGTCGTGTGCCTCTATGAAATCTTCGGGGCAGATGTTCTTTGGATTGCGCAGGTCTTGACCGAGGTTCTTCAGCATTTGCAGGTAGTCGCACCACATTCCGATATTTTTGATATGGTAGCGGTGGCGTTTGGCGATGAGATATGATGCCCACAATTCATCCGCATTTCGGGGATTGGTAAGAAAATATTTCATTTCCTCAATCTCTCCGGCTTTCATCAGCGTCTCAATCTTGGGGTCGGCAAGAAGAGCCTTGAAAAGCCGGAGGGGTGATATTCCGTGGAAATCGCCCTTGAAGCCGTTACGCTTGAGTTGGGGAATGACCGACATTCTCGGATAGACATCGCTCCATGTGACAACATCGTCATAAAGACTGTTGTGCGGGCGTATCTCCATATCGCTCCAATACGACCAGCAGTCGCAGTAATGGAAAGTAAATCCACGGAGCAGAGCCATGTCGGTTACTTTGCCGTCGGGAGAAATCCAACGCTGCACGACCTCTTGGCAGTAGAGCTTCCTTGCCTCACCCTTACGGCTTTCACTCCTTACCTGCGACACTCGGATAATCTGAAAACCCTTGCAGGAGGTTATTACGCTGAAATAAGCGGTTTCATTCTGGGTTCGTCTGCGGGTGTCCTTCACTTGGAGTTCCGCTCCGCAATTTGGGCAACTGCAACCTGCGATAGTGTCGCAAAGATTGCCTTTAGCACCCTTCCAAACGTGTCCGCAGTCGGAGCAGGTCATTTTGCCGTTCTTGGTGCGATAGGCGAAATGCTCAAAGCAGTGGTTGTAAGCCCATTGTTCTTGTGCAGCGGTTATGGGGCGCAGTGTGGAGGATAGTCCTGCCACTCGCTTTTGTAATGCGGTCTTGGGTTTCATAGCCGTAAAGTGTTAGAGGTCAAACAGACTGGGTTGTGCGACTTGGGGATTGTTCTCGGTTGTTTTCTTCTCGGTGGTCTTGGGTCGGCGCATTTTAGCCATTTCCTCGTCACGGAGTTTATCAATGGCGTCCTGCCGTGCCTGTTCCTTTTCTTCCTCGGTGAGTTCTACCGTATGGTTCACTACCACCTGGCAGTTGATTGGGTTGCTGACCTCAATCTCATTCTCTTCCCAATAGTGTACTGCCATTCCGTACACCTCTGCGTCCGTGAAGCCACAGCATCCGCTTTTCTTCACTTGGTTAAGAATATATGTCACGCAGTCCTCTACCGATTTGGAGGGGTTCGCAAAGCGGATGGCGAACAAAGCGTCATTATCGGCTCTCTTTTCAAGATAAGCCTTGATGGTGTCGTTGAAGGCTCGTGTGCCTCGGTTTTCTTTTGTGGTTGCCATAGTCGTAAATGTTTTAGAGAGTGAGTAGCCAATAGATTGCTCCGATTGCGGAGAGGATTGATATGAGCCAGCCGATGCCCCTCAATATGGGTTTCGCTATCGCCCACAACGCTATCCCTATGACCGCTCCGATGATGATTGCCACTGCCTTGACCGCCTTGCTTATGCGGTAATGATAGGAGGATTGGCGAGCTTGCCTTGACCTATTTTCTTTATGTTTTCTTATGGCTTTCATATCGGTTGGAGCTTTTTTTTAACCTCATGCGTCCAAAGACAGTGTGGTTGTATGAGTTGCTTGACACCTGAAAGGCGTGTGGCGGCAAAAGAGGGATGTTCGGGCCTTGACATAAAAAATACGAGTGCAAAATGAAGTATTCGCCGGAGCCTGCGGAGGCAAATACCATTTTGTGTCTGGAGATTTTTTATGCCGAAGCCAGAAGAATATCCCTCCGCCACACGTTACGTTATGGCAAGCAACTTATACCTGACCCACTTGTTATCGGTACGCACTGATTGAAATGGCTCCCCCGGATGAAAGCCCATGAAAACATAAATCTTTGCCGCCCCTGCTGTGGCGGCGATGGACATAAACACTGACAAAGAAAACCGTGGCAGCCCCGATAAAAAAGAAGTGTGCCGCAATGACGAGGATCTGCAAGACCCGGCATTGCGACACTGTTCTTTTCGGTGGCTGATGTTCAAGCGGTGAGTGGTGAGGCGGTCGAAAAATTCCATACAAGGCAATGCGTCCCGGAACACGGACAGGCGGCATTAAGTCTTATGGTGCAGGCAGCGTCCCCGATGCCGTTCCATAAGGCGATGCCGGTTGTCGGTGTTCAGCATTGCCCATAGGCGTGTTGCGGTCAATAGGTGTCAGTGGCTCGTACACCGTCACCTATCGACGGCATAACGCCGCCAGCACTGCAAGACCGCCCCGCCTCTCACCGCTTTCAATGAAAAAAGCGTTCCGAATACTTGCGGGTGTCACAAAAATACCGTAATTTTGTGACATGAATAATAAGCAAGACATATCCGGATCTGATAATGTTGTCCGCGAAAGAATAAGGTTCATGGAGAAAGGGGCTATATTTTTTCCGTCGGATTTTGAGGATATTGCCTCTCCTGAAGCCGTCCGCCAGACTCTTGGACGGATGGTAAAACGCGGAGAAATTATGCGTGTAAGCCGTGGAATTTATTGTATTCCCCGTTCAAACGAGGCACTGGGCCTTGATTGCATACCACCCTCGACAGAAGACATAGCCCAAAGGTTGGCGGAACGAGACAAAGTAAAAATAATTCCTACCGGCGACCACGCATTAAACCAACTGGGATTGTCCTCGCAAATCCCTGCCAATGCGGTATATATCACCAGCGGAGCAAGAAAAAAAATCAGACTCTCCAATGGACGGAACATAATATTCAGGGAAAGCAACGAACTACGTCTGTTTGAATTTGTTTCCGGTCTTATGATGCTTGTCGTGTCTGCGATACGAAGTATTGGAGAGGGTAATCTCACTGACGATATTGTAAACAAAATAAAAGAAATAGTAAAAAAAGTCTCTCCCGATATTTACGCCCATGACATACGGCTCGCGCCTGTGTGGGTCAGAAAAAAACTTGAAGAATAATATGATTTTCACAGACCTGACGGCTAATGACCGCCGTGATATAATAGACTATGTGAGCGACAAAACTGGATTGTCGCGTGCTGTAATAGAAAAAGACTGGTGGGTGACAGCAGTTTTAAGAGCCGTATTTTCCCTACCATATTCCGAAAGTATATCTTTCAAAGGTGGGACGAATCTCAGCAAGTGCTGGAATCTTATCAACCGCATGTCGGAAGACATAGACATTGCTGTCAGTAGGGAATATCTCGGTTTCTCTGGGAACCTGTCCAAGAATCAGATAAGCGACAAGCTGCGGAGAGCATCCTGCTCATTCGTGAGAAACACGATGATACACGATGTTGAATCCGCACTTGAGGGTCAAAGAATATCTTCCGATCTGATTAAAGTTTCAGTTCATGAGACATCTGTCAGCACCGTAGACCCCGAAACCATATACATTGCCTACAAACCGATATTTGAAGGTAATGAATACGTTCTTCCCCAAGTCAAGATTGAAGTAAGCGGTCGTTCCATGTCAGAGCCGGTGACAAAGGTCTCTGTTCGTTCTTATATATCCGAAAACCTACCTAAAATCACATTTGAGGATAATCCGGTCGAGGTCAATGCCGTCATACCCCAACGCACTTTTCTGGAGAAACTGTTCCTGCTCCATGAGGAATTTGCAAAACCATCGGCGGAGATAAGGATTGAAAGGATGTCGAGGCATCTATATGATGTTCATAGAATCATGCAGACCGGTATAGCTGACGAGGCATTGGCTGATGATAATCTCTACGATTCCGTGATAGAGCACAGACGGAAATTCATCGGACTTAAAGGTTTTGATTACGACACATTGAAGCGGCAATCACTGAAAATAGTTCCCACTGGGGAAATACGCGACCGATGGGAGGCCGATTACAAGAAAACGGTAATGAATATGGTTATGGGACCAGCCCCATCTTTTGAGGAAATCATATCCGAACTTGAAGCCTTGAACCGGCGAATCAACATGATGTGATATTGTCCTCCCTGCCCCGGAGAAAATAATACTCATCTTCTGACACAGAAGATTACCACTCATCTTCTTTCAGGAATATTTCAAGGGCAAAAATATGTTTGTATTTTTGTTTGTATGCCCCGATTTGTTTGTACGGGAATATTCCGTAGTGGCGTTTTATGGCCTCAAATGGCATAATATGTTTGTATTTAGGTCGGTTAGCAAGGGTTAGATAACTGAAATACAGTGTTAAAACCATTCTTCAACGAGGAGGAGTATTGATATAAAATCCGTCCGATTTTAAGACATAACAAACTAATATAAAAGCGATTGGCAAGCAGTGGAATAAACTTGCCAATCGCTTTTTATATCCTTTTACCACAACACATAGTTATTGCGAATCAGAAAGTTACAGATGGAATTTTTGACAAACCTGGATAAACTACATTCTATATACCGAAGATTATCTCGGTCAAGCCTCGATGGGCTAAAGGGTGTGAGTGACTTGGATTCTGAAGTGTGCGATGAAACCAGTTAAGCCTAATCGTGGGGTTGGTTGAAGACATCAATAATTATCAGAGGCCGGCGTGATTTCAGTCCGCTCAACGGAGCAAAGTGGTAGCTGATTTGGGGAATATATCGGGAATAGTCATGTCACATGTCAGAAACCGTGATTCGGAATGAACTGTCTTTCATAAATCAAATTTATAATTATTTTGTGATTATTAGCTGAAAAATGTATATTTGTAGACAAAATCGCCTGATAAATTAAGGAATATGAATGAATTTGTGCAGTTTAATCTGCTCACTCAAATAAATTATAACATTGAGTCTATAAATCTGCCCAAAAATAATAATCAGACGATTATGAATATTGTTTTTAGACAACAAAAGTAACAACGGAGATATATTTATGACTAACAGTCTCGGCAAGGCATTTATGACGTTGATTATTATGCTCAGCGGTATATGTACGATACCTGCCTTTGGGAATGAACTCAAATCATTGTCTACTGCCGATGGTTTAAGTGATTTGCTCGTAAACACAATATATAAAGATTCAACCGGATATTTATGGTTCGGGACCGAAGCGGCACTTGACCGATTTGACGGTAACCATGTTAAGACGTTTTCGCTCCCTCAGGAGACATCCGGAAGTAACAGGATAAATGCCATCACTGAATTGCGCAGGGGCGAAATTTTTGTGGGGTGCAATCAGGGCTTATTTGTGCTCGCCCCATCCTCGTCTGAATTAGTGAAAGTGCGTCCTGAGAAGATAAGTTTCGCTGTCAATGCTTTGGTGGATGACGGTAAGGAGACTCTGTGGATAGGAAGCAGGCAAGGTATATTCAAATACAATGTAGTGAAGAATTCGATGCGCCATATACTTCTTCGTCACGATATACTCGCACAGGAAAATGAGGTAAGCGGGCTGCTGATGGATTCATGCGGCGGAGTGTGGATCTCATCCCTACATTCGCTCCATTATATTGATTCCGATGATGCTATAAAGTCATATCCGCTTCCGAGTCGCAGTTCTATAAGCAAAATATCGAGTGCGAAAGGACGTATATATTTAGGAACCCGTGGCGACGGGGTGATACCTTTCGATACTATAACACACGAATTTCTTACCCCGATAAATTTAGGCAATGGCATAATTACGTCGCTGATGATTGAAGATGCTGATAAAATCTGGGCATCGACCGACGGTGAGGGGATATTCGGCTATTCAATATCCGAAGGAAGGATAACTGACCATTTTGACACAAATCCGAGATCAGAGATGCAGCTTAGCTCAAATTCAGTATATTCGATGCTTGTCGATGATATGGATCTTTTTTGGGTAGGATATTATCAAAATGGGGCAGGATATACCCCGAAATTAAATGATATATTCGAAGTATATTCCTATCCAAGTTACATAGATACACGCAACTACGCAGTGAGAGCTGTTGCCGTAAACGGGTCACAGAAAGTGATCGGCACTCGTGAAGGATTGTTTTTTATTGATGAATCCACCGGGCGCACGGCTAAATTCATGAAACCGGACATGCGGTCCAATCTTATTTTTGCCATAACGGAGTCAAAAGGGCGCTATTATATAGGCACATATATGGGGGGTATGTATGTGCTTGACCCTGTTTCGTTGACCATCTATTCCGTGGATGGTTCTGACGGTGTTCTTAAAGATGCCACAATATTCTGTATTGTCCCGGATAAGGAGGGAGATCTGTTTATCGGCACTGACAAGGGGCTTTTCGTGTATAATGGCACTAAAGAATTAGCCAGATACACTGTGACAAATTCCAAATTGCCGCATAATAGTGTATATGAAATATTTTTTGACAGCACAGGGCGAGGATGGATTTGCACTGAGACCGGGATGGCGATAATGGATGGGAAAACAATGCATTCCGACCGTTTCCCCAAAGGCTTTATAAATAAAGTCAAAATACGTGACATTTGTGAAGACCGTGATGGCATACTGTATTTTGCACCTGACCGTGGAGAGGTTTTCCGTTCCAATCTTGAGCTAACGGAATTTGGTCCCATACCTCATGGCCGTTCTGATGAAAAAATGATGACCACTTTCATTGCGGAGGATTTAGACGGATGGATATGGTTCGGAACGGATCAAGGATTGACTCGCTTTGATAAACGGTCCCACTTCCATCTGTTTAATAATGCCGATGGAATTCCCGGCATTGTATTCACGCTTTGTCAACCCGTGCGTGAGTCCAACGGAAATCTTTGGTTTGGAAATTCAAACGGATTGTTGAAACTTGATTTTAAGAAATTCAAAGCTCGCCGGGCTGAGATTCATAATGACATCCGGGTGACAGACATAACGTCAAATGGGAAAAGCATTATCGACAGAATGACCGGCGATAGCCATACACGGCAAATAACTCTTGACAATAATGAGAATGACCTCTCTGTTTCCTTTTCTAATTTAGGATTCATCCCTTCACGTTATCAGGTTATAGAATATCAGCTTGACGGTTATGAGGAGGGATGGCATAAAACTGACGGCTCTCGTAACATTCATTATTTCGATTTGCCGTCCGGCAACTATATGCTGCGAGTGCGGATGCATGGCGACCCAGACACGGAGCAAGTGCTCAGAGTCCACAAAAGCGGTGGGATAAATTGGCCCCTGATTACCGGCGGAGTGTCAGCACTCTTGCTTTGCGGCTTCATATACTTCTTCTATCGTGCCCGGCTCAGACATCGTGAAGAAATGGCGATGTTGGAGGAGCGTGCGGCAGAAGCAGCTTCACATCTTCCTGAAAATGCTGAGCCGGATAAAAAAATCCGTTACCGTACCACACGTCTCACTGATGAAGAATGTAAGCGTCTGATAAAAGTATTGGATAAAATCATGAAGACCCAACGTCCATATACAAATCCGGAATTGAAAAGCGCTGACCTTGCAGCTATGGCCGGAAGTACCGGACATGCTCTTTCATTCCTCTTCAATCAGTACATGAAAAAAAGCTACTATGATTACGTGAATGAATACCGTGTCGCGGAGTTCAAACGCCTCGTAGCGGAAGGGGATACCGCAAAATATACCTTAAGCGCTATGGCAGCAATGTGTGGTTTCTCATCACGGGCTTCGTTTTTCCGCCACTTCAAAAACATCACGGGAGTGACACCGGCAGAGTATATGAAGGGGCGCTGATGAGTCTCAAATTATTGTGAGATTATTAATCTCAATTTCTTAAACAGCTGATACAATAAATTTTACGCACAATAATATCTAAACAAATGAAACGAGATGTAATACCATTGAAAATTCTTTGCAAGCGCTGAAAATGGAGATAATTTTGCAGTGTGACCGATGGAAAAAATCCCGGTTACACCTCACGTGCAAAATTAAAAACCCATTACAATAAGTGCAGCCATGAAAAATAACGCTTGCCGAAACGATTCATTGATAGCCGCTTCATACTGCGACAATTTTCAACGGATTCTCCATTTCATAAACTCACGTATCAATAATATATGTGACGCAGAGAATCTCGCACAGGATGTGTGGGTCAGAGTGCTCACTTGCGGTCGGGAGCTGACATCAGAAACCATGGTATCCTTTCTGTTTACCATCGCACGGAACCTGGTTTACGACTACATTCGTCGCAGCTGTGTTATTTCGGGAACTAATGAAGAAATATCATTTGAACTTGCATCACAGTCGGTTCTTTCACCTGAATCGGAGGTTTCTGCTGCGGATATTGCCTATCATGAGCAAAAACGCATTGAGTGTCTTCCGGCGCAGAGACGTATTATATATATCATGAGCCGATTTGAAGATAAGAATGTCGATGATATCGCAACAGAATTGTCACTTTCTTCACGTACCGTGGAAAATCATCTGCGTCTCGGACGGCGTGATATCCGCACTTATATTTCAGCAATAGCTTGACAAAGAATAACAATACCTTAATAATATAAATAACCAACCAATTTAACACTTATGCGCAAGAGATTTTTCAACATTCTGTCCTGGCGTGGATCCGTCATGAGCGGAATAGTGATAGTTTCGCTCGCTGCCGCTTGCCCAATGGCCCCATTTGCAGCTCCGCTTGCAGTGGCTCAAGCACAGGATAGTAATGTTAGCGGAGAGGTTCTTGATAGTACCGGTGAACCGCTCATCGGTGCCACCGTCATGCTCAAAGGCTCTAAAGAGGGTGTGGCTACAGACCTTGATGGTCGTTTCACCATCAAGGCTCCGGTCGGCTCAGTAATCCAAATCAGTTACATCGGCTTCAAAACTCAGGATGTCACTATAACAGGCGAACCTCTCGTTATCAAAATGGTAGAGGATTCAGATGTTCTTGACGAAGTAGTGGTAGTTGGCTACGGTACGCAGAAAAAAGCCACTATGACCGGTTCGGTTGCTGTGGTCGGTGAAAAGGCCCTTGCCAACAAGGGTAATCTTTCAAGCCCTGTCCAGGCTCTTCAGGGTCAGGTCCCCGGTGTCATTATAACACGCGGCAGTTCCGCTCCCGGTGATGAGGGCTGGAGCATGAGTCTTCGTGGTGCTGTTTCTAAAAACTCCACTTCACCTCTGGTGATAATTGACGGTGTAGAATATGAAAGCATCAATGAATTGCGTCTTATCAACCCTTCGGATATCGAATCAATAAACTTCCTGAAGGATGCTGCCGCATCAATCTACGGTTCTAAAGCTGCCGGTGGTGTTGTATTGGTTACTACAAAGAAGGGCAAGGAAGCAAAAATGCGTGTTGACTATAATGGCTCATTTACAGGTAAGTTTGTAGGTTTGTCTCCGCATCTTATGAGCCTTGACGAATGGTCAGACGCTGTGGTTCAGGCCCGCACTAACGACGGCTATGGAGATGACGACACCTGGATACGATATGCAAAACTTGCCAAGGCATATCGTAATCATTACATTGACCTTACAAAAACAGACAATCCATTCGGAACCGCATTTTCAGATACCGACGACCTAGTATTCTTCGACACTGACTGGCAGGATATAATGTGGGGCGACTCATGGTCAACTTCCCATGACCTTTCAGTATCGGGTGGCAAGGAAGGTTCATTGTTCCGTCTGTCGTTAGGATATATGCATGACGACTCAAACCTCAAATGGGGTAATAACCATAACAATCGTTATAACCTGCGTCTCAGCAATAGCGTGAAAATCACCAATAACATAGACCTTCAGTCGGTGATAAGCTACAATCGGCAGGACCAGGTTGCTCCGACACAGATAGGCAAGGCGTTGAGCACAAGCACTCAGCAGCCCGGTTTCCCCTCAAGCACTGTTGATGGCAAACCTTATGCGTGGGGTTCATGGGTAACACCTAACTGGGTCTGCGAACTTGGCGGTGACAACAAACTTAAAGTATCGGCAATAAATATCAGTGAGACGTTCACCTATAATATTATTGACGGGCTTCGTGCAGTTGCGACATTGGGTTACAATACCTCCACTGCGTCCCGTGACATCAAGTCAGTGCCGGTAGATTTCTATAACTACGCAGGTACTAAGAAGACTTGGACTAACCCGATACAGAGCGACAGTTACTACGCCAAGTCAAATTCACGTACTGATTTTTACTCACTGCAAGGTTATCTCGATTGGACTAAAACCTACGCTGAAACTCATAACATTAAGGTGATGGGTGGTGTGCAGTATAACTTTAAGGAGTATGATTACACTATCACTCTGGCGAAAGATATCCAGCCCTCTCTTGACATAATCAATGGTTCCGGAACAGTTTCACTGTTTAACGGGAATGACAAACCCACCAACTGGCAAGAATCCATACTGTCATACTATGGTCGTGTCAACTATGACTATAAGAGCAAATACATTGTCGAGGCACAAGGCCGTTATGACGGAAGCTCCAAATTCCAGGCTAACAACCGCTGGGCTTTCTTCTGGGGAGCATCTCTCGGTTGGCGTATAACTGAAGAATCCTTCATGGAAGGCGTGCGCGACTGGATGAACGACTTCAAGCTCCGCGCATCGTATGGCAATGTCGGTAATCAGAGCGGTATTGACCGTTATTCAGGTGTGGCACTTTATAATTTCAATCAGAACAAAGGTGTTCTTCTCGGTAGCGGACTTGCTTCCTATATAGATACTAATGGCAAACTTGTAAGTTATGACCGCACATGGGAGCGTGTCCACAATTATAATATAGGTGCTGATTTCGGATTCTTCAACAGCCGCTTGTCCGGTAGTGTGGATGTGTTCTGGAAAAAGACCAACAATATGCTTATCGATGTGTTATATCCCGCTATCCTCGGTGACAAGGCTCCTACTGCCAACCTCGGAAAATTCAAGGCATGGGGTTATGAAGGCATGATTAACTGGAACGACCGCATCGGAGATGTCAATTACCATATCGGCGGCACATTCACATACGCCGACAATAAATTGCTGGACAACGGCGGTAGTGGTGCCATTGCCAATGGTGTGCGCAGCAACCGTGAAGGCTATCCCTTGAACTCAGTGTTCGGTCTTCGCTATTGCGGAAAGATTCAGACCGAAGAACAGTTGCAGAAATATAAGGACCGTTACGCAGCTAATTCGAGCGTAGGCAACATCCAGCTTCTTCGTCTCGGCGACAATATGTTTGAGGATGTCAACAAAGACGGCAAGCTCGATGCCAATGACTATGTATATCTTGGCACCGATGACCCCAAAATTCAGTTCTCGTTCAACTTCGGTGCGGACTGGAAAGGCTTTGATATAAATGTAATCTTCCAGGGAGCTTCAAAACGTACAGTATGGCGTAGTGAGAACAACAATGGGCCTGATTCATGGTCAATCCCGATGCGTGCAGTCTACATGAACTCTGACAACCACTTCGTAGGCAACATCTGGAGCGAAGATAATCCCGGCGGAAGATATCCTTCTCTCACAAACCAGAGCGACATAAACAATTACAACTACCAGTGTTCATCATGGTCAGTTCACGATGGCAGTTATCTGCGTCTTAAGAACATCACTCTTGGTTATACTCTTCCCAGACATCTGATTGAACGCACAAGAGTGCTCAGCAACCTGCGTGTTTATGTCACCGGCACCGACCTCTGGGAATGGAGCAAGATTAATGACGCATGGGATCCGGAATCCAAGAGAACTGTATCCAATTCGGCACGTTACCCATTTCTCCGCACCGTAACATTCGGTCTAAACCTGTCTTTCTAACCATCTAAAAAGATTATTTACCAATGAAATCCATATTTAAGTGCCTACTCATCGCCGCACTCACTTTAAGTGCAAGCTCTTGTCTTGACCTGGAACCGAAGGATCAGCTTGCCGACACCAATCTGTGGTCGGTGCCCGGCGATTTTGAATCGTTTGCCAACCAGTTCTACGGATGGACTCATGATTTCCGGAGTCTTGGAGTTTATGATGACAAACGCAGTGACCTGATAGTGGATAAAGGCGCAAAAAATGTTTACTCCAACGGTACAAATACAGTGCCTGAATCAGACGGCAACTATACCGACGGATATAAGCGTATCCTCCGTACAAACATTCTTCTCAAAAATGCGGCTAATTATCCGAATCCCGATGACATAGCCCAGTTTGTCGGTGAAGCTCATTTCTTCCGTGCATACGTATATTTTCACCTGATGAAACTCTATGGAGACCTCATCATCCTCGAAGAGCCTATTGATGTCAATGACTCGCACATGAAAGCCGCCCGTGATAACCGTAGCGATGTCACAGACTTCATTATCCGGGATCTTCAGGAGGCAATCCGCCTGCTCCCCTCTACCTCTGAAGTTGAACTCGGCCGTGTAGGTCACGAAGGCGCAAGCGCACTTCTCAGCCGTGTGGCTCTGTTTGAAGGAACATGGCAGAAATTCCGCGGTAACACCGAGCGAGCCGGCCAGCTTCTTGACATATCGGCGAAAGCAGCTAAAGATGTGATTGAAAGCGGCAAATTCGAGCTCTTTGCTCCCGCATCGCTGGGAGACAGCGCACAGAAATATATGTTTATTCTTGAGGATGCCAAAAGCAATCCGGCCGGTCTCACCAAGAGCGCAAATAAGGAATATATTTTCATGCGTCGTCATGACGAGACATTAAGCCCGATAGGTACCAACATCACCAAAGGATGGCTCTACAATGCTGTGCTTGTGTCACATAAGTTTGTTTCCATGTATCTTTGCCAGGATGGTCTCCCTATTGAAAAATCTCCGCTCTTCAAGGGTTACGATAAGATGATCAGCGAATGGATTAACCGTGACAACCGTATGCGCTATACCCTTTGCCGCCCGCATGACAATTTCTGGGACAATGTAAATTCAAGAGTAACCTGGAACGGTGATGCCACAGATCTTGAGTCAGCTGCCACCAAGGATTTCCAACCCACATGGGATACCGGTTACTTTACACAGAAATGGGCCACCGAGCGTCATGTGACAACCAATTATGAAAGCTATGATTTCCCCCTTATCCGCTATGCCGAAGTGTTGCTGAATTATGCCGAAGCGCTTTATGAACGTGATGAGCAGATTTCAGATGCGGACCTTGATCTTTCTCTTAATCTCGTGCGTAAACGTGTCAACACCCAGATGCCTAAATTAAGCAACGCATTCGTGGCCTCCAACGGTCTGGATATGCGTACGGAGATCAGACGTGAGCGCACCGTTGAACTCTTTGCTGAAGGTTTCCGTGCTGAAGACCTCCGTCGCTGGAAAACAGCTGAAGTGGAGATGCCGATGGATTTCCTTGGCGTGAAATGGCAAGGCACTGAATTCCAGTCAAAGATGAATACCTCACTCAGCCGTAATGCTGACGGATTCCTGATTTATGAGACAGGCCGCAAATGGGCTGAAAAGAACTATCTATATCCTCTTCCTACTGACCAGCTACAGCTTAACCCGAACCTCGGGCAGAATCCCGGCTGGGCACAGTAATCAGATGAAGAGCTGTAATAATTACCTATTAATACACAGACACAATGAAAAGAATATCATATTTCAGACTCGCAATGTGGTCAGCGGCTCTCACTTTAGCCGGTGTCATGACATCATGCGATGACGATAAGATACTTACCACCGACTTTACTGAGGTAAAGCCGGTCAGTGAAATAGATTTTAAGGTCAGCCCGGTGCTTCCTCTGGCTGTCGGGATGGATTCAACCCTCGTTGTGAATGTCGGGCCGCAGGATGCCGACGATTTCACAATCGTGTTCAAATCAAGCGATGAAGCAGTTGCAACTGTCGATCAAGACGGTACAATTCACGCGATTTCTCTTGGTGAAGCCACCGTTACCGCTACACCACCCGTGGGATTCGGCGCTCTTGCCACTGTAATAGTGAATGTGATTCCTGAAGTGATAAAGGCTCAGTCACTGACTGTCATCAATACTACTCCGGTAGGTGAGGAAGGGGCTATCTATGCCACCGACCGGCTTGACCTTGTTGCTCAGATACTTCCCGAAAATCATACATACGACTATGTTACCTGGAGTTCTGACAATGAAAGCGTAGCAACAGTCGATGAAAACGGCCACGTTGAATGTCTGTCGGCAGGTACCGCTGTAATCACCGCCACTACTCACGACAGAAGCTGGGTCAAGGGTTCCATAACCATAGAGGTTAAGCCGTATATCCCCGCTGAAAAGGTCGAAATAGCTAAATGGGCTGAACCTATCTGTGTCACCGACTCTCCATTTGCCCTCGATGTCACCTATACACCTTCAAACTCTACTCTCGGATCTGTGGAATGGGCTTCAAGTGACGAATCCGTTGCTACCGTTCATCGTGGTGTTGTTACACCGGTAGGCTTCGGTTCATGTGTGATTTCTGCCACACTTCTCTCCAATGGCGATATCGTACAGACTGAAATAACTATCGAAGCCGGCTGGTGGAAATGGGATGCTACAAACGCATGGGGTAATCTTTTGCCCAATAACAAAAAATGGGTTCCGTCCAATTTCAGTAACCAAACAAAGAGTGAGGAACGTACAGATAAAGTGTGGCGTCTGACACTGAAAAATCCCGGAGCCGGTAAAAAATGGCGTGGCGATATCAAGGTTAACTGCGATGCTAACAATCCTTTCTCATTGTCACTTTCCCAATATCCGGTGCTTGCAATCCGTATTGATAAAGCAAAGGGCGGAAATGCAACTCTCGATATGGTGCCTACTGATGGTTCGATAAAGCAGAATGGAGGAAACCTTAACCCCAAGGACGGTACTCAACTTGCAGATGGCACACAACTGTTGGTTTATGATATCTCTACCAAGTTCCCCGGAATCGATGTGATCTCCTATCGTACATTCCAGATTAAGATGGCTGATATTCCGTATGCCAACATGACTGATGATGCTCCTTGGTACGATGTCTATTGGATTCGTTCCTTCAAGAGCGTGTCTGAGGCTGAAAGTTTTGCCGCTGAGGACGTTGCAAAGAATCCTAAGTGATAAATAGCTATCTAACACATAATAATTGTTTTTTATGAATAAAATGCTTATCAGCATATTTACTCTTGTCGCTCTTCTCGGAACTTCATGTTCCGAGATAGAGGACGGAGTGACAGATATTGATTCCTGGGGTAATAATCAGATTGATATTTATGTCCCCGAAAGTTTTGAACACCCCGGCATACTTCACACCCGTGCCGATTTGACGAGGCTGAAAGATATCGTAGAGCGTAAATCAGGCGCTGCATATCAAGGATATAATGTATTTATGACAGATGCACGGTCGAAGTCGGACTATGTGATGCGTGGACCGTATGAAGAAATACATCGCGGAAACTATAACGGCAACACAATCCAGAGTAATTATGAAAATGACTGGAATGCCGCTTATCAAAATGCAGTGATGTATTGTGTAACTGGTGATGAGGCTCATGCACGGAAGGCTTCGGAAATCATAAACGCATACGCTTCCCGCACTAAAGCTATTGTCGGTAACGACCAGCCACTTCTTGCCGGAATAATGAGCGTAAAATTAGCTTATGCGTGCGAAGTGATGCACTATATGTATCCAAAGGGCGTGTCTGATGCTGATTTTGAGAAAGTAAAATCAATGTTCCGCAAGGTATTTGTGCCCGTTTTGGAGACGTTTATTTCGACACCTGCTTATTCCAACGGGAACTGGGGTGCGTCTGTCGGAATGGCTTGCACAGCTGCCGGAATCCTTCTTGACGATAAAGATCTGTATCGTAAAGGTATAGAATTCTATTTGACCGGACGTGACAATGGAACCATCGTCAACTATATTGATGATAATGGTCAATGCCAGGAAAGCGGACGAGACCAGGCTCATGCCCAGTTAGGCATTGCATGCCTTTCAGTGACATGTGAACTGGCCCATAAGCAGGGAATGAATCTCTATTCTCTGTACGATAATCGTCTCATGAAAGGATTCGAGTATATGTCGGCTTATATGTGTGGGAAAGATGTCCCATTCAAGCAGTGGAAAGATGTAACCGGGAAATATAACAATTGGTCAGTCATTTCACCTGACGGAAGAGGGAATTTCCGCCCGGTATATCAGATGGTTTACAATCATTATGTGAACCGTGAACATCTGTCCATGCCTGAAACAGAAGCCGCTTTGCGCAAGATTGCTGTGGAGGGATATTACTATGAACATTTCGGGTTCGGTACATTCCTTTTCAATGAAGCAAACTGATAGATGGTATGATTATCGTGAATAACGAATGAATCTATTTCTATTGAGTGAAGTTTCCGATAAACTCGCATAATAATTGAATTTGCGTGACGGAAATATTAATAGGTCTGTCACGCAAATTCTTTACTTTGTATAACACAGCAAATATATTCTGATTATGTGTCGAAAGGTATTCTCATTAATCTTCATATTGGCAATCTGCGTATATGGCAACGCTGAACTTGTGACATACGCACCCGGGAAAGGTGTGGAAACTATTGATGATTTTTCAGTCCGTGTCCGTCAGGGTGACGGAGAATGGAAACAAGTGGCGGTGTATCCTGTGAAAGTGGACGAGGTAAAGGGCACTAACCACCATGTCGAAACTGCTTCAATGGCCTATTTCGATTTTAATGGTAAAGTGGAAGTAGAGATAACCTCACATAAAAATAAGATAGACACAGCACGTGTCCGTCCATTATCTTACAATATCACTCCGGATGTCAGCGGAGACATTCTGACATTTTCTCTTGACCGCCCGTGTAATCTGTCAATAGAGGTGAACGAGGATATTTTCCACAATCTGCATCTTTTTGCAAATCCTATTGATACAAACCGTCCGGCAGAAAAAATGCTGAAAAATCTGAAGAAACATAAGAATCTCATATATTTTGCTCCGGGAGTTCATGAAATCCCAGGGGAGTATATGCGTGTGCCTTCCAACACTACTGTATATGTGGACGGGGGAGCCCGTGTGATGGGGCGTCTTGATATTGACAGCGTGAACAATGTTAAAATTTTCGGACGAGGTGAAATTCATCCAAAAGGAAAAGGGGAAGGTATATATATCAAGCATTCCAAAAATGTTGAGGTTGAAGGAGTGATTGTAACTCAGGTTCCTGTCGGAGAAAGCGACTCGGTAAATATCACTAATGTCAAATCCATCAGTTATTACGGCTGGGGTGACGGTATGAATGTGTTTGCAAGCAATAACGTGCATTATGACAATGTGTTTTGTCGTAACAGTGATGACTGTTCCACCGTTTATGCAACCCGAAAAGGATTCAAGGGTGGATGTAAGAATATATTAATGGAAAATTCCACTTTATGGGCGGATGTCGCCCATCCCATTATGATAGGTCTCCACGGAAGTGCCACTGAAATCGGCGTGGACGCTCCCGCTGATACTATATGCGATGTGATGTACCGGAATATCGACATTCTTGACCATCAGGAAAAGCAGATAGATTATCAGGGATGTTTCGGTATAAGCTGCGGTGACAATAATGTGGTGAGGGATATTACTTTTGATAATATCCGTGTCGAGGACTTCAGACAGGGACAATTAATAAACATCCGTATTTTCTATAATAAAAAATATTGTGCTGCTCCGGGCACGTGTGTGAAAAAAATTCTTTTCAAGGATATAACGTATAATGGAAATAACTCTGAGATGTCAATAATTGCCGGTTATAACGAGCGGCGTACTGTCAGTGACATAACGTTTGAAAACCTCGTCATAAACGGTCAAAAAATATATGACGATATGCCCGGAAAGCCTAAGTGGTACAAGACCGAAGACATGGCGCGTATCTTTGTGGGAGAGCATGTGCATAACGTGATATTCAGATAGTATTGAGAATAATAATAATAACCGTGTAATCTTTGATAACATGATTAAAAAAATTGCATTATTCCTGCTCACATTGCTGTTAGGGTTAGGTGTGGAAGCAAAAATCAAGCATCCAAGTCTTTTGTTCACTCAAGAGCGAATTGAAAATGCCCGGAAAGCGGCTAAAAACGACAGTGTGATTGCCAACGGATGGTCATCCATAATTGCTGAGGCTGACAGGCAACTGGGTAAAAAGGATATAAGGATGCTGGAATACCCGGCCATGGCATACCTCATGACGGGTGATAAAAAATATGCCTCTAAAGTGCGTGAAGTGCTTTTGGAAGTATCCAAGTCCAGGAATTTCGGTGATAGGGAAATGCTTGCACGCAAACCTGCGTGGCGAAGTGAGTTGCAGATGGCTCATAAGGCTTTTCAGGCAGCTATGGGCTACGACGCGATTTATGATTATCTGACACCTTCGGAACGTAAGCAGATAGCCGAAGGGCTGAATGAGCTTATGGTTGAGCCTCTGCTTGGCGATTGGTTTAATGAACCGACAAGAATACACTCCCTGAACTCTATGGGACACAACTGGTGGACTGCATGTTTAGGTATGGGAGCCATCTTAGGTCTATCTCTCAGCAATGAACTTCCCGGAATGGAGGCACAGGTTGAAAGAGCTGTGGAATCGCTATCGGAATGGTTTGACTTTTCCGGTGATGTAATTCAGCATAAACCCCAGACGTTTGATGGCGACGGTGGAATGTATGAAAGCATCAACTACGCATCATTCGGAATCAGCGAGGCAATGTTCCTGCGTCTTGCATGGCTTAATTCTCATCCCGGTGCAAAACCGGAGGATATTCCGGCGATGAATCAGGTAGCGTCATTCTTCTGTTATGTAGCTTATCCCCGCACCGGGATGATGTATAGTATGAATTTCGGTGACAGTCATAAGAATGTGACCGGTGAACGTGCTATTTTCCCGATTTACGCTATGGGCGTGGAGAATCCGGAGACACTATGGTATGCCTCACAGATTGACCAGACACAATTCCGTGAAGGGCTACCATATCATTTCCCGATGGGGCTATTATATACTCCTGATTTGAGCAAGGCACCATCGGAGCCTCCATTGCCCAAAAGCCATCTCTGGAAAAACTTCGGCTGGGCCACCATGCGTGATTCATGGGAGAAGAATGCAACTATGCTTGCTGTAAAATCAGGAATGACATGGAATCACTCACACGCCGATGCCAATTCGCTCATACTTTTCCATAATGGAGAGGATATAATAAAAGATGCAGGCAACTGTAGTTACGGCAAACCTGAATATCGTAAATATTTCTTCCAGAGTGACGCTCATAATGTTGTCAGATTCAACGGAGAGGGACAACCCACTTATCAGCAATATCATGGTTCTATGCTTCCCGGCAGCGTGAGCAATCTCATTGACGGCGGCAATATCAAATATGTGCTTGCTGACGGTACCGGTCCGATGAGTCATGTGCTTAACCGCAACTTCCGTCATTTCCTGTGGATAGACAATGTAATCTATGTGATAGATGACCTCCATAGCCATAAGCCGGGAAATTTTGAATGGATATGGCATCCCGGAGGCAAGGCGGAAAAGAAAGGATATGATCTTGAGATTACCAACGGAAACTCCGCAGTTCTTCTCCGTCCGCTCTATCCTCGCCCGCTTGCCTATAGTAATTTCGTTCATGACTACCCCGAAGATTTATATTGGGAGACACATGAAGGTCCCACTGAGGATTTGAAAAGCACTGAAACGTACTGGTCATTTCATCTTCCGGCTATTACCGATCAGGTCAAAGGCGTGACTGCCATAATCCTGAAGGACAGCGTGAATCAGAAGGAATTGCCGGTCATGGAACGCCGTGAGGGAAAAGATTGGATAGGTCTGCGTATCACTGACAAAGGAAAAGTCACCGACCTTTATATAAATCAGCTTGCCGATGGCAGATTAATGCACATGAACTCATGGATTGATGCCGATGGCTGGACCACAGATGCCTACATGTTTGCCGTCAGCTATCCTGAAGATGGGAATCCTCGTAATCCTGATGAGATTTTCATCGGTCATGGCAGTGCGTTGCGTCAAGGTGACGATGTCTATTTCGCCTCGTTATCGAAACTTAATCTGGTTGGCCGTCCCAAAGACAAAAATCTTGACTTAGTTGTCGGCGGACAGCCCCATGTCAATTTTGCCTTTAAATCAACCCCCTCGTCAGTATCTGTGAATGGAATTAAACGGCAATTCAAACAGGACGGAAAGCTTGTAAGGGTGAAATATAAGGAACCTCAGAAATAAATCGTCGTAAAGCTCATTTACGATTGAGTGTTTTCCCGGCGATTGACGTAATATATTATGGGACTGCCTTTATAGCGGTCCCATAAATCATAAAATAAATGTACCAAAATATGAGGAAGATTATAATATCAGCATTACTGTCAATAGCATCGGCTGTATCGGCTTTCGCACAGTCAGTATATCCGGGCCAGCATACAGGAAAGATGAAAGCTGAATGTGGGGTGCCATGTAAGGCTCTTAGCTTTGATCTTAAGGATGTGAGGCTGTTGCCCGGAAGGGTACATGACAATCTGATGCGTGATTCAGCATGGATGGCTTCAATTGATGTTACCCGTCTGGTTCATAGTTTCCGTAATAATGCCGGAGTCTTTACCGGCAGGGAAGGCGGATACGAGAGTATAAAGAAATTCGGTGGCTGGGAATCATTGGATTGTGATTTGCGCGGCCACACTACCGGACATTTGCTTTCGGCATACGGACTCATGTATGCAGCTACCGGAGCAGAGATATTTAAACTGAAAGGTGACAGTATCGTCAGCGCGCTTGCGGAGGTACAGTCCGCTCTTGGTCCTTCCGGTTACCTTAGTGCCTACCCTGAAGAGCTTATCAACCGTAATTTGCGTGGCACCGGAGTCTGGGCTCCGTGGTACACTCTTCATAAAATTTTTGCCGGACTTATTGACCAGTATCTTTATGCCGACAATACTCAGGCACTGGAAGTGGTGACCAAGATGGGAGACTGGGCATATAATAAGCTCATCAATCAACCGGAAGAGACTCGCCGCCTCATGCTTCGTAATGAATTCGGCGGAATAAACGAGGCTTTCTATAATCTCTATGCTATCACCGGTGACTCACGCTATCAGGCTCTTGCCAGATATTTCTATCATAACGATGTGATTGACCCGCTTCGTAAGGGTGATTTCGATATGGGAACAAAACACACCAATACATTTATACCCAAGATAATAGGTGAAACCCGTAACTACGAACTTAATTGTGATAAAGAAAGCTATGGAATCGCTGAAAATTTCTGGAATGAGATGATTGATAAACATTCATTCGTTACTGGTTCCAGCTCACAGAAAGAACATTATTTTGACCCTGCGAAATTCTCTAAGTTCATCAACGGTTACACCGGCGAGACATGCTGCACCTATAACATGCTCAAACTGTCACGCCATTTGTTCTGTTACGATGCTTCTCCACATGTGGCTGACTACTATGAGCGTGCTTTGTATAATCATATTCTTGCTCAGCAGGACCCTGAATCGGGAATGGTATGCTATTTTCTCCCGCTATTGAGTGGTGCCTACAAGGTATATTCCACGCCGGAACAGTCATTCTGGTGCTGTGTGGGAAGCGGCTTCGAAAGTCATGCCAAATATGCCGAATCAATCTATTATCATGGCGATAATGAATTGTTTGTCAATCTGTTTATCCCTTCACGGCTGAATTGGGCCGAGAAAGGATTGGTTATTAGCCAGTCCACACGCTTCCCGGAAGAAGAAACCACTGTTCTCACCATAGAGGAAGCTCCTGAGGAGACTATGAAAATCTCTTTGCGTTATCCGGAATGGAGCGGCAGGCCGGTAGTGAAAGTCAATGGTAAAAAGGTGGCAGTCAAAGGATGTCCATCCTCCTATATAGAGATAAACCGCAAATGGAAGAAAGGTGACAAAATCGACGTGCGTTATCCGATGAATCTGCGTGTCGAGACCACTCCCGATGATTCCTCACGTGGAGCATTATTATATGGTCCTATCGTACTTGCCGGAAATTTGGGTACAGAAGGGATGGTCGCTCCTGCGCCATTTTCTGACCCTACAGTAAGAAACGATTATTATTCCTACGACTATAACATTCCTGAAGGTCTTAATTTCAATCTGAATGTCGATAAGAAAAATCCGGCGCTTTCAGTGTCAAGGCAAGCAGGGGAAGGCTTGAAATTCCATACCCCTGACGGCCGTGAAATTATTCCCCTTTATGACGCACATCGTTGCCGTTACGTGGTATACTGGAATCTAAATGATTAATAAGATGAAAAAATATATTGCACTCTTCCTTGTCATATTTTTATGTGCAGGCAATCTAAGGGCTGCTGATTTTCAGTGGTCCGCCCCGGTGGAAGGTATTGTTTCCACTGAGAATGGAGCAGCGCCGGAAGGTTTTCTTTGGATTTCTCCAACCACTGATAAAGTGAAGGCTTTGATGTTTGCCTTTCAGAATATGAATGAGGAAACACTTTTCAAAATGGAGAGTTTCCGTAAGCGGATGGCCGATTTGGATGTGGCGTTATTGTGGATTGCTCCCGGTTTCGGCCAGGAATGGGATGTGAATCAAGGAATACAGGAGCCCTTTGACAATCTCATAAAATCCCTTTCGGAGAAAAGTGGGCATGCGGAACTTTCTACTGTCCCCTTGATTCCGTTTGGTCACTCCGCGCAGGCTACTATGCCTTGGAATTTCGCGGCATGGAATCAGAACCGCACATTGTGTATCATATCATATCACGGCGATGCTCCCCGGACAAACCTTTGTGGATACGGACGATCTAACGTCGAATGGGGACGCACACGTAATATTGACGGCATACCGGGGCTGATGGTAGAGGGAGAATATGAATGGTGGGAAGCCCGAATAAATCCGGCTCTTGCCTTTCGAATGATGTATCCTGAAAGCTGCATTTCATTCCTTGGCGATGCCGGAAGAGGTCATTTCGATGTGTCGGAACGTACGGCGGACTATCTTGCCGGATTTATAGAAAAATCCCTTGAACAGAGATTCGTTGGCGACAAATTAGTGAAGATAAATCCCTCTGACGGATGGCTTGCGGCCCGTTGGCATCCGGGGAAAACCGGGCGCCCAGCCCCGGCTCCTGTAAAAGAATACTCCGGTTGTCCTCATGAAGCATTTTGGTATTTTGATGAGGAAATGGCGATGGCGACAGAGCGCCGTTATGCTGAAACAGAAGGGAAAGTTCCGTCATGGATAAACTTCATGAATCCCGACGGAGGATTAATGAAATATAACCCGAAAGGACATTGTAAAATCGTGGCAAAAGTAAAGCCTGATACCAATGATACTTTCATTGTGACTGCAGTGTTCACCGACAGTACACGTACAGTTGTGTCAGATGAGCGTGATGCCTCTATTATTAAGGTGAGATATGTCAGTGGGCCTGCTGTTTCCATCGGAAACAACCGTTTTAAAATTGATCGGGACCATCCTGCCTGGAAAAATCCACGACGTCAGGGAAGTGTGATGCTCTGCGCGGAAGCTCCATCTGATAATCGGTTTAAAGAAACAGTGCAGGAGATAGAAATACGTGTCATAGACTAAACTAAAATAATTGATATATCATGAAAGGATTTTACCTCTCATTAATATTGTTGATGCCGTTATCATCAGCAGCCAATGAAAAAGTTCTTAATGTAAGTTCTCCCGACGGACGAAACACCGTCACTTTTTCAAAACCTGCAAAAGAACTTACCTATTCAGTCTGCGTGGATGGCAAGGAGGTGATAAAGCCCTCACGTGCGGGACTGGATGTGGATAACTGGGTATGGGAAATGGCTCTTGGGAAACGTGATTTGCAGCAGTCGGACTGCTGGATGGATCAACTGACGGTTGACAGTGTGTCATACGCAGCACAAGTTGACACTGTCTGGCATACCCGATTCGGTGAACGCTCCGCAGTGAAGGACCATTATAACTCGGCAACATTGCATCTCTCACGTAAGGATAAGAGCAATTATCGTTTTGATGTGCAGGTCAGGGCATATAACGAAGGGGTGGCTTTCCGCTATTTCTTCCCTGAACATCCTGCGGCAATTTTCCATAAAGTGGTGGAAGACCTTACTGACTATACCTTCCCAGATGGGACTATGGCATGGAGTGAAAAATGGGCACAGGCCAGATTTGATTATACTCCCGTTGACAGCATAAAACGTCCGGTGGAACGAGCTCTTACATTAGAACTTCCGGATAATCATTGGATAGCCTTGATGGACGCGGATGTCGATGACTGGTGCCTGACTAAATTTGTGGCAAGGGAAGATAAGCCTTCAACGCTTTCGTCTGTCATGTATTCCCCCGTTGACATTGTAACATACTATGCCACTCCATGGAAAATCATAATGACAGCTGATGCTCCGGGTGAACTCATCGAGAATAATTATATAGTGTCGAATCTGAATCCGCATCAGGAGGGTGATTTTTCATGGGTGAAACCGGGAAAAATCATGCGTTCCGCCATATCAACCGACGTCGGCTTAAAGACAATTGATTTCTGCGCCGAACATAATATTCCATACATGCTGTATGACTGGAAATGGTATGAGCCATGTACAAGTCACGATGGCGACGCCACAAAGGTCGTGGATAAGGTGGACATGAAGCGTGTGATAGACTATGGTAAAGAAAAGGGAGTAGGTGTGTGGCTCTATGTCAATCAACATGCGCTTATGAAGCAAATGGATGAACTGTTCCCGCTTCTGCATGAATGGGGTGTTGTAGGTGTTAAGTCCGGATTCGTGCAGTACGCTTCTCATCGGTGGGCTACATGGCTTCACGATATGGTACGCAAAGCTGCCGACAATCATTTGATGATGAATATCCACGATGAATTTCGTCCATCGGGATTCTCCCGTACTTATCCTAATCTACTTACTCAGGAGGGAATTTGCGGTAATGAGGAGTTTCCGGATGCAACTCATAATACTATCCTCCCGTTTACACGCATGTTGAATGGTGCGGCGGACTATACGATATGTTATTATGACAAGAGACTGAAAAATACCCATGCACATCAGCTTGCGGCATCGCTGGTCTTCTTTAGCCCGTTGCAGACAATTTTTTGGTATGATTTTCCCGACAGATATCACGGTGAACCGGAAGTAAAATGGTTTGAAGACCTTGAAACTACTTTTGATGACACTCGTGTACTTTCAGGTTATCCGGGAGAAGAAATAGTTATGGCAAGAAATAAAGGCGATATCTGGTGGGCCGCCGCATTAGGTAATAATGAGGCTCGAAAAGTATCCATACCACTTGATTTCCTTGTGCCCGGTAAAAAATATTTAGCTGAAATTTATACGGACGGTGACGATTCAGTAAAAACAGCTACACGCGTAAACATCTCATCTAAAAGGGTTTCATCAAAAGATGTGCTTAAATTTGACCTACTGCCTCGTGGTGGTGTCGCAATTAGATTGATTCCCGATTGAGTGTTCTTATAATCATAAACGTATTATAGATAGTGATTGGAAAAAACGAAATTCAAAAAAGAGACTGAATTTAGGACACTTTCTAAGGTAAAAAAGATTGGATCTAAGGTAATGGAAGATTGATATAACGGTTCTTGATTCAACATTTCGTAGAATTTTATTTTATGGCTAAGGTAATAAAAGTAATACTGATTATTTCGATATGGTTATGTTCTTCGGTTTCCGTGATGGCAACCGGAGAGCAGCTTGTATCGAATCCTTTAAATCTAAAAGGTGACTGCTATATAAATCCTATTATACATTCCGACTATTCTGCTCCTGATGTCGTAGCATCGCCCGATGGTAAAAAATATGTCAGAGCACCTCATAAATTTAAAGCCCGCGCCGGTAAACGGATTGGCGCTAAGGTGGGATTTTATAGCATAACTCCTTCTGGAGTCAATGAACGCGGATGGATTGATGTGATTAATGCAGATTTAGAAATTAATTAAAAAATAATATTGTGAAAAAATAGATAAAATGATGACCGCTATGCGAAATATAGGAATAATGGCAAGCTCACTTCTGTTTGTCTCTTGTGTTACGGCAACAGCAGACTCGTTTGATGTTGAAGAGGCTCTGGACTATTGCAATTCACAGGTGGAAAGGACTCTTCATGAACTGTCACATGACAGCATTGATTATACCATGATGCCACGTAACATTGCTTCTGCCGATTCGGTATGGCATTGCCGTAAAGCGACACCCGATGAGTGGTGCGCCGGTTTCTGGCCCGGTATCCTGTGGTATGATTATGAGATGACTCATGACGAGGCTATTCGTGACGAGGCAGAGAAATTCACATCATCGCTGGAATATCTGTCGAAACGTCCGGCTTTCGACCATGACCTTGGTTTCCTTATGTTCTGCAGCTACGGAAATGCTTATCGTCTTACCGGAAATCCGAAATTCAAACAGGTAATTCTTGATACTGCCGATACACTTGCCACCCTCTATAACCCTAAGGTGGGAACTATACTTTCATGGCCGAGAAACGTGAAAATGCTTGGTGGCCACAATACGATAATGGATAATATGATAAACCTTGAGATGCTGTTCTGGGCATCAAAAAATGGTGGAAATAAGAATCTGTACGATATAGCTGTCAAACATGCGGAAACAACCATGAATAATCATTTCCGTCCCGATTATACGTGTTATCATGTGGCGGTTTATGACTCTATCAGCGGTAAATTTATAAAGGGCATCACTCATCAGGGATATGCCGATAACACCATGTGGGCTCGCGGTCAGGCTTGGGCTATATATGGATACACTATGGTATATCGTGAAACACATGATCCACGTTTCCTCGATTTTGCATGTAAGGTTACAGATGTGTACCTAAATAGACTTCCTGATGACTATGTGCCTTATTGGGACTTTGATGATCCGTCGATTCCTAATGCTCCCCGTGACGCTTCCGCCGCAGGTGTGGTGGCATCCGCTCTGCTGGAGCTGCAATGCTATTGCGACAGTGACCGTGCTGCCGATTATAAGGAGGCTGCCGTAAGGATGCTTGCGTCACTTAGCGGACCTTCATACCGTTCAGGAGCTAAACGCCCTTCATTCCTTGACCATTCCACGGGTCACAAACCTGCCGGATCCGAAATAGATGCTTCTATTATATACGCCGATTATTACTATATCGAGGCTTTGACCCGACTTAAGAAACTTAACGCTCATAACGATATTCTCGCAACTCTATGAAACTGACTTCCTTATTTAGAATGTCATGTCTCGCCATCGGACTGGCGATGCTCGCTTCATGCTCGAAAGATAAGGTTGTGGAGGTGAAGGTAAGCAATATCTCAGACATGATGAGTGATGGCGAGATGGTTGAGGTGCCTGTTGAACCTCTCTTGGATTATCTTGGAAGTGAATATGTTTATGTGACGGATTCACTCCTCAATGAGATTCCATCGCAGGTGACATACGACGGAAAGCTGATATTTCAGACCACAACTGATCCCGGAGCACAGTGTGTGTACTACATATATTCATCCTCCACGCCGCATGACTATGACAGTGTGACTGTGGGACGTGTATATCCCGAAAGAGCTGATGATATCGCGTGGGAAAATGAACTTGTAGGTTTCCGTGCTTACGGTCCCGCCACGCAAGGCAAGGGAGAAAAGGCTTTCGGATACGATATCTTTTTCAAATATCCTTCTGCGGAGCCGGTGCTCGAACAGCTATATGCACCTGAAACCAGTCCTGCCACATGGCAAAAAGTGGATTCATTGCGTGCAATTGATCCGGATTTGGCAGAAGAATTTATAAAGACATTTTCATACCATATAGACCATGGCCTTGGCATGGATTGCTATGCTGTCGGGGCCACTTTGGGTGCCGGGGTCGCAGCCATTGAATTAAACGATACCATACAATTCCCCTGGTGTTATGAAAAGGCAGAGGTGCTTGACAATGGTCCATTGCGCTTTTCAGTACGTCTCGATTTTGCTCCTGTAACCGTCGATGGAGTTGGCGATTTGACTGAACATCGACTGATTACTCTTGATGCAGGTTCTCATCTTAACAAATGCAAAGTCTGGTACGACGGGCTCAATTCATCACAGACCGTTGTAGCAGGTTTCCCCCGAAGAGATGAGTCCGCAGCGGTTATGGACAGTATGACTATGCTGGCATACGCAGACCCGACCCAAGGACCCGGCAATGGTAAGGCATTGCTCGGAATAGTGCTTGACAAACCGGCAAAAGAGATGCTTGAATCGTCCGGTCATATCATAGCTCGCTCGGAGATAGCTCCACGCGATACGTTCTCTTATAGCTGGGGATTTGCGTGGGATAAAACAGATATTAAAACTTTATCAGAATGGGATGAATATCTTGCGAAATATTCTAAGAAGCAAAATAAATCCATTTCTGTTGCGTATAAATAATAAAACGCCCATAATCCGATAAATAACTCACTATGTATTCAAATGATAATCGCATTGTAATCACTCTTGATGCCGGTGGTACAAACCTTGTGTTCGGAGCAATGAGAGGATGTGAATACGTGATTGATCCAATAACATATCCTTCAAATGCACATGATTTGGATCAATGCCTCGCAACAATGGTAAAAGGTTTTCGGGAGGTTATTGATTCTCTTGACGAAAAACCTGTGGCGATCAGTTTTGCATTTCCGGGACCGGCCGATTATCCCAAAGGCATAATTTGCGGTTATCTCCCTAATTTCCCATCTTTCCGTAATGGAGTGGCTCTTGGGCCGTTCCTGGAACATGAATTCGGTATACCGGTATTTATCAACAATGATGGCGACCTCTTTGCCTATGGTGAGGCCCTTTGTGGGGCGCTTCCGGAACTCAATAGCCGTCTTGAAAAAGCCGGTAGCAATAAGCGCTATCACAATTTGTTGGGGTATACTTTCGGAACCGGATTTGGTGTCGGCATTATAGTGAATGGAGAATTGAATCGTGGAGATAATTCATGTGTCGAGACTTTCTGCCTGCCCCATAAGACCAAAGAAGGAATCATTGTGGAAGAAGGAGTGGCTGTGCGGGCCATAAAACGAGTTTATGCGGAAGAATCAGGCGATTACAATCATAAATTTGAGCCGAAGGAGATTTGTGAAATCGCCGACGGCAAAAGACCGGGCGACATCGAGGCGGCGCGCAAGGCTTTTGCCGAATTTGGCGAGACGGCCGGAAGCGCAATGGCCATAGCCGCACAGCTTATCGACGGAATAATAGTTATCGGCGGAGGCATCACGGCTGCCCGCCACTGGATACTTCCATCACTTCTTAAGGAATTGAGAAGCGAATTCTCAACTCTTGGCGGAGAATCTGTCAGGCGTGTTCAGATGCAGGTATTTAATTTGGATGATCCTGCCGAATTTGAAACATTCGCAAAGGGTTCTCCAAAGACAATAGTCGTGCATGGCACAAATTTGACTGTGGAATATGATGATATGAAGCATATCGGACTCACATTTTCGAAACTTGGTGCATCCAAGGCTATTTCAGCAGGAGCATACGCTTTCGCACTTTCTGAAATTGACAGTAAGCATAAAACCCACAAACCTTAAATAGTCATCGTATTCTATGTTTATTTACCGTAAAATACGGTTGCCTATTTTTGAAAAGAATTGTATAATACGCTAATAATAAGTTAATCCATTCTTCAAAGAGGAGGAATATTGATTGAAAATCAGCCCGATTTTAGAACATAAACAACTAATACGAAAGCGATTGGCAAGTGAGAAAATAAACTTGTCAATCGCTTTTTTACAACTGTTTACGCCATATTCAAAAAAACAATTATCTTTGTATCTTGATATATACACCAAACATTAATACACCGTCAAATATTTCAGCTTATGGTCAATACCATGTTCCAGTCAGCCGCAAGATGCTTGTTCATGTTTGTCTTTCTGGCGATTTCATCCACTTCCGACTTAGCGGCACAATCATCGCCGGTGGCGTCTGTAAAAGCTCTGCATGAATATGCCGATAAAAACGGAGTATCGCCTAAGGACTACATATTCAAACTGTTTGAAAAATCGGATATTGTCGTGTTGGGAGAGCGCGACCATCGTGACTCCATACAGTATAATTTTATTCTCGACTTGTTAGCCGATCCTCGCTTTGCCGAGCGAGTAGGACATGTATATACGGAAGTCGGAGGAATAAATCTGACAGAAGATGTAAACAGATTGCTAAATGCGAGATACGCCACTGAGGGGGATTTCATGGACAGCCTTTACACCTACTACCGAAAAGGTGAGTGTTTCTATCCGTTATGGTCGAAATACAACCGCATCAAGTTTCTCAAGGGCCTGTATAATATCAACAAGAACACCTCCCGGAAAATACATCTGGGTCTGACCGACATAAATTTCTCGTGGGACAGCATCCACACTGCGGATGACTATAAGGCTTTCTGGAAATCTCTTAACAAGACTAACCGCGACAGCCTCCTGTGTGCCAACTTCGCTTCGATGTATGAGCGCCAGCTTCCCGTCAAGGGTACCCGTAAAGCCCTGGTGATAACCAGTCAGCCACACGCCATCAGCTATTCAGGCTACTTTAAACCATGGAAGCGCGACTACGGCACGCAAGGTTGGTGGATGAAAAAGACCTTTGGCGAAGACCGGGTCAAGATAGTTGTGCTGAACTGGTTTGATTATGTGCTATTCAACGGGCAGAACTGTCCGATGACAGACAACGGCACCTGGGATGCGGCCTTCGAGCGAATGAATTGCCGTCCTTTCGGCATAGATCTGCAAAATAATCATTATGGGACAACGGATTACACCGGAGACGCCGGAGGAGGCCCGACGTTCATAAAAGACCGGAAATGGCAAGATGTGGCCGATGGTCTTATTTATGACGCTCCACTGTATGACCATGTGGCAACTATAGGGATAAAGGGAATAATCTCAAAAGAATTTGAACCGGAAATCAGACGTCGTGTAGAGCTATTCTGGAAAGCGGCCTACCCCAAAGACACTATCGTTCCTTTTGATGCTTGTATCAAAGAATATAACATTCACGTCACAGCTCCGGCCACTTTCAAAAGCAAAGAAGAGATAAAACAATTGATTCAGGCAGTCGAAGCACAGCAACAGGATTAACCTCATACAATAGTAACTATTCAGATTTGGAAGTGTTATACAATTATATTACTTTTGCGATACAAATATTTGAAATAAAATGAATACCGCATCCTTTTCACGTAAACAAACATCTTTCCGGCTCAGTACGGAACTGCTTGCCAGGCTTCAGGAAGAGGCCAGGCGCCATAATCGCAGTCTGAATAACCTTGTGGAGAGTGTCCTTATGGCATTTGTGGCCGACAAACCAAACAAAACTACCCTTGCAGCCATGAGGGAAGCAGAAACTTCCGACAATCTTGAGACACTCGACCTAAAAAATTTCCGTAGCTTCATAGATTCCCTATGAATATTCTCAAGTTCACGTCTCAGTTTAAGAAAGACCTTAAGAGATACAAACACAAAACAGAGATTATCGACAAGCTGGAGAATATACTCAATCTGCTTGCCAAGGGCCTTCCTGTCCCGGAAGAAAATCGTCCACATATCCTGACCGGTAATTACAAAGGATATATGGAGTGTCACGTGGAAAGTGACACTCTGCTGATATGGTGGGACAAAGAGGCGGGAATAATCAAACTCGTGCGTTTCGGAAGCCATTCCGAACTATTCTGACAAATCTTTTCCGGGGAAGGGTACTATTTATGCTGGCGGAAGAGCCAGTCGCAGACGAGGGCGAGGCGGTAGGCATAGTTGAATGAGGCCATGTGGTCTGCGGCGGATTCCACTGGGCTATATTAAAGTATAAGCGACTGGCAAGCAGGCAATGAGCTTGTCAGTCGCTTATGATATTACTATGGCAAAAATAAATATTCGAATTTCAGTGAGGAAATAGGAACGCATCGGTCCCCTACTCGGGGAAACGGGTGGGGAAGGCGGTGAGTTTGTTGTCGTAATAGTCGCGTAGGGCCGACCAACGGTAATAGGGATAGGTCGAGGTTTCAACGGGTAGAGAAACTTCCTTTTCGTTGAGCAGGACTTTGACAAGAATGTCGCCGGATACCGGACTGGAATCGGTGGCGGATGAGCGGCGGCGTGGAGATTTCTTTCCGGAGGACACCTTGAGAGGACGATAGAAAATCATCTGAATGTTTGAGGCCATCGGGAAATAGTCGAAATTGCGCCACCGGGAGGCGAGCGAGTCCATGTCGGCTGTCGAGTAGCTGACATCGGCCACCTCCATCAAGGTAATTAGGGGCAGGAGCACCGACTCATGGCCGAAACGGAGGTTTGCACCGACACAGCCCGACATCACGGCCGAATCCGCCCCCTGAATGATGCCGCGCAGAAGGTGGCGCTGCTCGTAGGGCACGCGCCCCGAGGTCAGCGGGGTATTGCAAGCGGTCACATACCAGTCGGCATTACTCTCTATCCACTCGTCGTTGAGTTCGCGGTCAGTGAAGAAGTCATACAGGTCATAGAGATTGTCGTGGCTCTGTGAATTGGCGGCGACTTCAAAGACGGATTTGAACACTGCACGGCTATCAATAGAATCCCGGGCCCAGTCAGCATCGTTGAACACCATGGCCGTGAACGACGAGATGTCGCGCGGACGGCGTGCGAACTCCTGGGCGATCTCGGCGGTGGCTTTTGCCACGAGCTGCTGGGCGGGAATGTCGAGATGGTTGAAATTGAGAGTGTCCTGCGTGGCCATGGAAGCATCGCATCTTATATCCAGTCCGGGATGGAGGGCTCTGAGTTCGGCCACTTCCTCGGCCATCGAGAGGATGCAGCGGATAACAATAGTGGAATTGGCGTTGACATAATTGCCGTCGCGATAAATCTCGGGGAAATTCCTCACCATGCGCCGCGCTATTCCGCGATGCTGACGGTGGCCGAGGGGCGTGAGTTCTCCGGCACGGTTTTTAGCCGCCACGCTTATCTTTTCGAGTTCCATGAGCAGCGACTTGCCCTTTTCCGTGAGCTTACCCTTCATGTCAGCCTCGCGCAACATGCCGACCGGACGGTTATAAAGTTCGTCGGCCGTGAGCCAACGGCTTCCGTGGCGCCCGTAGTGCTCGATGTGGAAAGGCTCATAGCCCTCAGGAGTCGGAGTGAGCGCGGGGGCGTTGGTGTCGTTAACGGGATAGGCGTAATACTGGCTTCCGGCCTGATAACGGTCGACAGGTTTGTGAGCAGCCACAGGAATAAGGACAGAAATGGCCAGTATGCCGACAAAAAATCTCTTCATAATACAAACATGTTTATAAATCAGGCGACGAGCAGACGTGTTGAGAAACGCCCGCGTGATGTGACGGCTGTAATGAGGTAGAGCCCGGGAAGAGCGGGAGCGGAGATGGTTATGCTGTCGGCATCCGGAAACGAGTGGCGCGACAGAAGCTGGCCGGCCGCATTGTAGATTTCGACCGCCGACATCGAGACACATTCAAGCGCCACGGGAGCACCACCGGCTACTGCGGAGGGACTGGCCTTCAGCATCTCCCCTCCCCTGTCGGTGCCTATTGCTTCTATAGCCGAAACCGCACCACCGACAGAGACCTGACGCGTGACGCTCTTACCGCCGTAGGTAACGGTGACAGTTCCGAAAACAGGAGTCGCCGAGGTTGAGAGAGTCGCGCCATCAACGGTTCCAAGTCCCTCGGAACATGAGAGAGTGTAGCCCGACGAAAGCACGTCAAGAAGCGAACCGTATTCGTTGTAGACAAGGAGTTCAGGAGTGTAGGTGGTATTGACCGGGAGGGATATTATCTCGTCGGGGCTGTCGATGACAAGACGCGAAACCTCCGTGCTGACCGGGGAATCATCGAATACCATCAGACAGTTGGCCACCGCACGCGGAGTTGACTCGGTGGTCTTATTGACAATCCCGTCGGTGACATACATTTCGGCCGAGCCGCCACCGTCGCACTGCATCATGTAGGCACAACCGAAATGACGGGCAATCTGTGCGGCCCTGGCAGTGCTCAGGCCGGCGGATTTACCGTAGACAGGATCTGTGGACTTGTCGATGACCATCATATAAAGGGTCTTGCGGTCAGCTGAAGTGCCGTAGAGCGAGCGGGGATAGGTCATAGAGTCATAGTCGGCGGCGTTACAGCGCGCAAGCACCTCGCCCTCGCGCATCATGAGAAGATTGCCTCCGATAGCCGTCTCGACGAGCGGATAGACCGGTGAAGCGCCGGGAGAAAACTGGAAAGCATATTTCAGCGACACTTTATCGCCCACCCGGACATTGGCGAGCTTGGTGCGCCCGTTGCCGCGGCCTACTATCGCAAGGTCGTGAGCCCCGAGAGTGCCGGTGCCCGCGTCGGTGCGGATTTCCTTTACAGTAAAATCGACAAAGCGGCCACCCATCCACTTCTCACCGTCGGCGAGGTCAAGAATGACCTCGGTGGCATCCCCGCTCCCGGCAAGCTGATAGAAGCCGGAAGCATCGAGATCTGCCGAAATCGGGCGGAACTTGGTGTCAGCGCCGTAGAAACTGTTGTAGATACCTATCTCGTCAGGATGGACGCCTTTGTTGCACTGGCTCACGGTGTATAAGGCTATGCCGTTATTGATACGCATCACCACCGTGGGCTGGCAGTAATCGATATAGATTTCCTTTTCAGGAGAAATGCCCATAAGCCCCGTGACCTGCAAGGGACCGCCGAAAGCCATCTCGGAAGCCATGTTGCACTCGGTCACCATCTTGCCGTTGCGGATGGAGGCGTTGCGCGTCTGACCCGAGAAGAGCTTGCCGTCGGGAGCCTGGGAACTCACAGCCCAGAAATTGCCGTTTTGAGCGGCGATGGCCTTATGGCCCGGAGCTGATAGGCGCGAAGCCGCCGTGACAATCTTCTCCGTTCCTTTGGCGCTCTCATTGGCCACTGAATTTTCAACACGGACATGCTCATTGGTCATATCGGAGATGACCATATTGACATTAAGTGGGATTTCAGGCAAACGGAGGCGCATATAGGTAGTGCCGGGACCAATCTGACGCTCAATGAGCCGGTCCATCTGATATGATTTGCCGTCAATCAACACATTCTCGGCGCCAAGTCCGGGGGAAAGCATGAATGTGCAACCGGCAAGTATGCCAAACAGAAATTTATTATATTTCATAGTCGAAAAGTGTCAGGTAAGTAACCGCAGGAAAAGCAGAAGGGCATAAAGGCTTTGAGGCGCGCTTTATGCCCTTTTGTCTGCGGAAACGAATTCTTATTAATTATTATCTCACAATAAACTTCTTACCGTTGCGGATATAGATGCCCGGGGCAAGGGGCTCCCTACATTCCACACCCATGAGGTTGAAGATACGGTTGTCGGCGGGGCAATTGTCGGCACCGATGATGTCAATGGCGCTCTGAGCTCCGGAAGGAGCGACGCGGAGGTTATCGAAATGCCAGGGATAGCACAGCGAAGTGACCGTGAGCTTGTGGGTACCCGCGGAGAGTCGCACTTTCCGGTAGTCAGGCTCTTCATTATAGGCCGGAGTCATACCGTCGTCACTACCCGATTTGGGCCAGAAATAGAGGACGTCCGAAACGCTTCCGTCAGCTTCCTTTGTCGAAATCCAGCGGTCCTTGTCGGCAAGTATGGCATCGAACTCGACACCGTCCTGCGAAAATACAGACGGCACCTCGGGACGCAGAGGCTGGTCGGCGGGGGTGATGGTCTCGCCGTCGACTGCGAGCGTCATTGACGCGGCATACTGCTTAGGCCAGTTGAGGGTGGGATTGCCTTCGATGGAATACTGATAGCCCGGGGCTACACCGGCGGAGGCCACGCGGCCGTATTCGCTCCATGGAACCGAATGTTTCACAGAAATGTCGACAGTCATGTCCTCGGGAACAGTGACGGTATAATTGAAGACCGCACCCCAGTTGGCTATTGCTTCCTCACGCGAGATTGTGCGGTCACCGTCGGCAGGAAGGATTGCCGAATAGCTGTCCCAGCGGGCATCGCCCATCGCGGAGAGATAGTAGCCGCCGGAAGCGTTCACGTCCGGCGTGATGAATACGTCAGCGGCATCATCGCGATAGTCGGAGGTTTCATAGACCGGAGTCTCAGCGATTTCCGTCTCAGGTTCGTTCTCGCTCACGAGATAGAGAACGAAACGGCCGGGAGCGAGCTCATAGTCCTTCGTACCGGCGGCGTCAGGCTCGGTCGTGCCGTCCATCAGGACGCGCTTCACGGCAATCTCCTTTCCGATGGTGACCTTCTGAGTATTGTGGATGTCGCCGTTGAGCACCATCATGAAAAGATTCCTGCCGTTTTTGAGCAGAGAGACGCAGACGCCCTGACCGTCGGAGCTGACGGAGGTAATGCCTTCAGGAAGCATGGCGGGAGTGAGACGCGTGCAACCCATCGGGGTGACGGCGTTTGTGTGGCCCGCACGGAGGAATTCGGCTCCGAGAAACACCCATGTCAGCGCATGAATGTCGCGGTTGATGTTCTGCACCATATACCATACCGGAGTCTTTTCGTTGTTGACATCTATCGGGGCATCATAGTAGGTATAGCCGTCGTAGGGATTGGGGCATTTGTAAGTGAAATACTGCACACCCTGCGCGCCATAGGCGAGATTACCGAAAATCTGCACGCGCATGTGGTCCTCCTCCGGGGTCGGATATGATACTCCGGCCTTACCGCAGTTTGACGCTACCGAGTGAGCGAAGGCCCAGAATGAAGTGCGGTAGTATTTGGCAAGTTTGGACACCACCTCGAGATTGTTGAAGAAATCAGGTTCGATATAGATTTCCTTAGTGTCGTCATACTGGCGCACTGGATAGTAGTCGTAGCTGATGAAACCGGTACCGACTTCGTGCATGAAGGTATGGACATATTCATCGTAGCTTGTGAAGCCGATGGCCGACATGTCGGTGCTGATGTTGAGAAGATTGCCGTAGAGAAGATGGTCAGTGTCGAACTCGCGTATCCAGTTGACCTTCTGCGTCATCTGCGGGAAGTGCTTGCGGTGGGGCTCGTCCATGATGAACCATCCGCCAAGACGGTCGGAACCGCGGGCAGAGGTGACGGTGGACTGGATTTCACCGTAGTTGCTGAGGCCGGCTTTGCAAATCATGCTCAGTTCGGTGCCTTCACGGAGATTGATTTTCACTCCGTTGACCTCCTGGCCGTCGAAAAGGAAGGCTTTGTCGACGCCGGGCCATGCCGTACCCTGAGTGATGGTGAAACCGCAGTCCCAAAGTTCCTGATACTGTTTCTGAAGGAAAGCGGGCGCCTCGTCCCCTTTGCCACCCTCGAAATCCACCGACCCCCAGGCGTAAATCGGGAAATATTTTCCCGTAGGGTGAGTATAGAAGGTGTTGAGGGCCGGGAGCTGGTTCTGACGGGCCGAATGACCGGCTTTTGTGTCGGCTGCGCCGTTGAAATCCTCGGCTTCGATAATGCTTTCGGCCGCGGCGCTGATATTCAAATCCTTGAAAGGAAATTCGTTGACATCGTAACGGATATTGCGGACCTGTATCGCTCCACCCACGGGGAGACCGGGGAAGCGTATGTCCTGATACTGTCCTGCCTTGTTGAGCAGACGGACAGTGGTGGCTGTGCGCTGTGACTCGAGGTCGACACGATAGGTTTTCCACTCGTCCGTGGCTTTCATCGTGCGGTCGAAGGCATAGGTGCGTGTGGCGGAACCGAGAAATACCTTATACATCACCATATCGATGGTCGGAATGTCGTGTGTCGAGCGGTATTCGAAGCATAGCGATGTGTATTGTGAAGGGACAGCCTCCGTGAGAGTGTTGAGGCGGAAAACCGGGAGATAGGCACCACCGTCGTTTTTCTCACACGTCAGAGTCCATGTGGCGGTAGGGGCATCGTAATCAGAAGAGAATCCGGATGTGAGAGGAATCTCGGCAATCTCCATCGGATAGCCCTGAGCCATAGACACCAACGGCAATGAAACGGCGAAAGCCATTAAAAACGATCTGATTTTCATGGGTTTGCTTGTTGGGAAGGAGAGTGTTAAAAAATATCGGGCAGAAGAACCAGAAAACTAACGGGGTACTTATTGTTCTTCCGCCCGATATTAAATTGGATTGTCAGTCAATGAACTGAGAAAACAGAAAAGTATATGAAAGGATTTATTTTACAATAAACTTCTTGCCGTTCTGAATGTAGATGCCGGGGGCAAGGGGCGCTTTGCACTCTACGCCCATCACGTTGAATATACGGTCGTCGGCAGGACGTTCAGGAGCCACGGTGATATCCTCAATGCCTGACTGTCCGCTATTCTTCTCCCAGCGTACATTCTTAATCCAGAGCATGGAAGTTTCGGGAAGACCCATACACTGTACCCAGAGGAAATGGTTTGAACCGAATACGGAAGCGAAACCAATCTGCTGGATTTCTTTTGTGAGATCGAATTTAGCGGTTTTCCAGGGTGAAGTGTAAACTTCATCTTCAGATGTCCCTTCAAGAGCTACAGAACTTGGCACTGCAGTCATCTCAGTATAATCAGCTTTCTTGTGGAGATATACTTTCGGAGTGAAGGATTCGCCTGTGAGCTTATAGTCGAAGCAGAAATTGGTGCATCCGTCGGGAAGAGGTCTGATAAGGTTTGATGACTGGAGGATGGGGTTGCCGCCTGAACGGACATAGATGTCGTTGCCGCCGTCCATTTCAGGATCGAAGTCCTTGGAGAAGTCTGTGTTGGGAAGTGAGAAGGCATCAAGCACATTGTTGCCGGCAGTCTGAGTCTTACATTCGGCGGTAGCTTCCTCGATGGTGAGGAGACGGAGATTCTTCACTGTAAGCGCCCAGCCTTCGGCTTTGTTGGCGTCGTTGGTTGAAATCCAGAAGTAGTTCTTGGCATAGTCGCTCTCGCTACCCCACTGGTTGTTGCGGACGATAGGCATGTAGACAGTCTGATACTGGTCGGAAACGAGCAGTAACGGACCGTGGGCCTGGTCGATATAGATATTGTTGTATTCGTGCTGGAACACAACGAGGTTGTTGATCTGACGGTTGGTCTTGTATTCAAAGGCGAGGATGGTATATTCCATCGGGCAAGGG
This sequence comes from Bacteroidales bacterium, assembly GCA_019416285.1. GTDB lineage: Bacteria > Bacteroidota > Bacteroidia > Bacteroidales > Muribaculaceae > Duncaniella. Next base: position 49,300 of record DXXM01000011.1, on the reverse strand, counting down.
GAGGTGAGTTTTTTGGTACGGAGCCATACACCACCGTCGGCATAAGCGTTGGTGGTCACTGTAATCGCACCGTCCTCATCAAAAACAGGCTGTCCGTTTTCGTCAATGGGATATTCCATGTGGCCGCCGTTTTCAGGAACAATCTTATTGTCGACAATATTGCCTGAGTCACGGAAATAGATGGGATAGACGGCTGAGGCCTGAAGAGTTGCAGCCAAACAAGTCAGCGATAGTAAAGATTTTAAGTTCATAAGATCTTGTTTTAAGGTTAATGATTTGTTTTTTTGATGGTTTGTAATGTCGGAGTCTGGATTTTTTTGACAGAAGGGCTTCGGAATCACATCTGGGCAGAGAATCCTACATGAAAGCACTTGACAATGACGGTCTGCCGCGATGCGGAGCCGGGAGGCTCACCCCCTACGCGCCTTCCGTCAAAAAATGTGGATCGGTTCAACGTCCGGCGGAGTGTTTACCAGCCGGGATTCTGGAATTTCAGGCCGGTGGCCAACTGGAGAGCAGTGGCCTCCTTGCCGGGAACGGGACAACGGAGGAATTTGTCTGTCGTGGCGGTGCGCTTGTTGACAATATAGCGCTCGTAGCCGGTGCAGGTGCGGTATTCTATTCCGTTTTCAGGGTCGGGAATGTAGTTTCCGTTCTCATCGCGGTCGAAATCGAGATCGCCGTCTGAATTGAACGAGAGTTTGGTGACAGTTTCTCCGACAGGACGCATACCGGTGACGGTACCGGTCTTGTCGAGAATCTTCCAGCGGCGCACATCGAAGAAGCGGTGGTCCTCGAAGGCCAGTTCAACACGGCGCTCGTTGCGTACTCGTGTACGGAAGTCATCCTGACTCATACCATAGGAGAGAGCGGGCATGCCTACGCGGGCACGGATACGGTTGACGGCATCGACAGCCTCGTTGGGAGCGGTTCCGGCAGCAGCCTCGTTTGCGGCCTCGGCATAGTTGAGATAGAGCTCAGCCAGACGGAACACACGGTAGTAGCCGTCCATGAGGGCTGTACGCGAGGAGGTGATGTTGAAGTATTTGTGGAGATAATAGCCCGTGCGGGTATAGAGGATATTGGTCATGGAAGCGTTGTACTTCGAGCCCTCGCCCGTATAAATCGTGGGATTGGGACGGTTTTCGAGGAGGTGGGCCGGAGCGCCGTTGTAGTAGACGGTGGCTTTCAGACGCGGGTCACGGTTGGCGTAGGGATTGGCCTCGTCGTAGAGTGTAGCCTCGGGATTGATAATCGGGTGAAGGTGGTCGGGGTCGGAGTAACCGAGGATGGGGAGTTTGCCGTCGGTTGTCTCGTAGGAGTCGACAAGTTCCTGTGAGGGACATGAGCCGGCACGCGACTGGCCCGAGATGAGCGGCGCGGTGTTGAGCTGCCATACGATGCACTGCGAGAGGCCGAGAATGGTTTCCTTCTCATTGTTGCCGTTGACATCGGGTTTCTTCTGAAAAAGATAGTCGTAGGCGCAGTGCGACACCAGATTCTCGTTGCCCGACGATGTGGGGGCTGAAGTGAAGAGCGCGTAGCCGTTTTTCACACAGTCGTCAAGCGCGGTCTTGCAGATTTCGGCGGCTTCGGCCCATGTGAGAGACCCATCATTGTTGAGCGGCGAGGCGGCATAGAGGGCCGCTTCCGACATAATGGCGCTTGCGATGGCCTTGTTGATGCGTTTCAGGTCACTGTCGGAGGTGCCGGAGCGCCAGTCGACAAATTCGCAGTCAAGGACCTCCTTACAGTCGGCTATTATCTGACGCACCACCTGCGAGAATGTGGCGGGGCGCACTTTGGAATAGTCATAGTCGGAGTCATCCTTCTGATCAAGAATCAGAGGCACGCCGCCATAAATCTTGGCGAGCTGGAGATAATAGAAGGCACGGAGACCGTAAGCCTCGGCACGGTAGCGCAGACGGTTGCCGTTTTCAAGAATATAGGCGTTGTCGATGTTGTGGATAAGGATATTGCAGTTGGCTATACCCTCGTAGTATTTCTCCCAGGCATCGAGTCCAGAAAGGGGATTGTTGGAGATTGTGGCGAGGCCGGCGTTCCACTGCGCCATCGCACCGCCCTCCACATCGTCGACATCATGGGCATTGTCAGTGGCGGCATCGAGAAATGATTTGTTAGTACCGTAGGCGGAGCCAAACGATGCGCTCGTCATGGGCACATAGCAGTTGTTGAGCCAGCCCGCAGTCTGAATCTCGCTCTGAAAAATCTCGTCGAACTTAATGGAGCCGTCGGGATAGTCGTTGATTTCGGTACATGAGGCCATTGCGACAGCGAGTGCGGCAAGCGGCACAATAGTCCTGATATAGTGTTTCATTGGTGCAGGTCTGAATTAGAAGTTAATGTTAAGGCCGAAGTTGAACGAGCGGTAAATCTTGGTGTAGACTTGTGTGACCTCGGGGTCAAGACCGTCGAACTTCATGTTGTCCCAGGTAAAGAGGTTCTGGCCCGAGATGTAGAAGCGGAGTTTCGACATGCCTATGCGGGAGACAATCTTGTCGGGGAGCGAATAGCCGATGGTGGCGTTGCGCAGACGGAGATAGTCGAGTTTCGATACATAGAAGGCATTGGGCTGGAGGCTTGAGGAGGCCGAGGATGAGAGGGCCGGATAAGAGATGTGTTTGCCCTCGGCATAGCGTTCAGGAGTCCATGCGTTCTGATGGTGCGGCATGTAGACACCTTCGGTGGTCACGCCGTCGACAAACTCGGCCACGCCCACACTGTTGTTGAGGAGCACCGACCTGTCGGCCTCGCCGATGAAGTCGAGGAAGAGGTCGAAACCCTTGTAGTCGAGCTGGACATAGGCTCCGTATTCGAAGCGGGGCATCTGATAGACACCTGACAGCGGAGCATAGTCCCCTTCGTCAATGACACCGTCATCGTTAAGGTCCTTGAACTTGAGGTCGCCGGGACGGGGCTGACGGCCTGTGAAACGGAGACCTGAATTGTCGATTTCCTGCTGGGAATTATAGAACACCGAGCCGTTGGAGTTGTCAAGGAGATAGCCCCACTGCTGGCCTATGGCGTAACCGGTCTTACGATAGGGGTAGGCATAGTCCGCGTCGGCATAGGAAAGCTCGCTGGCCGATACCCAGTGGTTCTTGTTCCAGCCCATCTGACCTGCGGCCGTGATGCCGAGTCCGCAAGGAAGCACTGTAGAGTATGAAAGACTGAGGTCAATACCGTTGTTGAACACCTTGCCGGCGTTGGAGAAGGGACGGTTGTCGGCAGTCACGCCTCCGAGGGTCGGAGTCAGTTCGGACTGGAGAAGCACACCTTCCTGATTCGTGCGCCAGTAGTCAAAGCTGAGGTGGAATCTGTCGAGGAAACCGAGGTCTAAGCCATAGTTCTGCTGTTTCGACTTCTCCCAGCCGATATCGGGATTGCCGCGACGCATGTTGAGCACACCATAGCCTGAATAGATACCGGCGATGCCACCTGTCGACGCACGATATATATTGTCGTAGAGATAACGCGAGTCCTGGTCACGGAGAGAGTCGTAGTAGAGCGCTCCATACGACGCACGCAGTTTCAGATAGGTGACAAAATCGTTTCTGAACCAGCTTTCTTCAGAGGGAACCCACGAGGCCGATACGGTGGGAGAGAAATGGAACTGATGTCCCTCGGCCATCATCTCGGAACCGGAGTAGTTGAAATCAAACTGGAGGAAATAGCGGTTTTTGAAACCATAGCGGGCCTCCCCTGCAAGCTGGATGCGGTTGGTGGGGAGGATGAAGGCGTAGTTGTACCACTTCGTAGCGTCGCCGCGGTAGTCTTCGGAAGTGTAGTGGACAAGAGCATCGACCGAATGGTCCTCGGCGAACACACGGCTGTAGTTGAGCATGGCCTGGATGTCCATATAGTAGTTGGTAGTGGTGCCTTTGGCCCATGAGAGCGGAGTCTCGACCGAGGTCGACCAGGGGACATAGGCCTGGGTGTTTTCGTTGTAAATCACTCGGCCATAGTCATGGATACCGCCGCGGATGCCGTTGTAGATTGAACTATAACCGAAGATGCCTTTGAACGACAGCCCTCTTGTGATAAAATCGAGCTTCAGGTCAAAACCTATGTTAGCGGCGAGGTCTGTGCGTGTCATCTGATTGACACCGGAATAGTTTATGGCGCCGCGGAGTGGAGTGTGATAACCCTCGCCGGTGATTACACTGCCGTCGGCGAGCACTCCGTCCTCAACCCAGTTGGGAGTTGTGTACATGAGCTTGTAAATCTCACCGCCGCCGAGATAAGCGGCATTGACACGGCGCACGCCGATGTTTGTGTTGGCGAAAGCGCGCATCCAGGGAGTGATGTCGACATCAAGATTCGATACCACCGTGAAGCGGTTGGTATAGTCCGAGGGATTATATTTGTCGTCGTAAGTGGTTTTGTATTTGCCCGACTCACGAGCGAAGCCGACATTGATGTAGAAACGGACTTTCTCAGAACCGGCGCCTACCTGGACATTGTATTTCTGAAAGAGCATGTCGTCCATATACATGTCGCGCCAGTCATTGTCGGTTCCCAAGCCGTCCTTGAAAGCGGCGAGCTGCGAGGCGTTGAATTTGGGGACGAGACCGTCGTTGGAAAGAGCGGTGTTGCGCAGAATGGCCTGCCCGTAGGCATTGAGCATGTCGGGATTGCGTGTAGCCTTTTCGATTCCGATATTGGCCGAGACGCTGACATTCATCGAGTTGTTGCGGCCATGCTTGGTGGTGACGAGAATGACACCCTGCGCTCCTTGCGGTCCATAGAGGGCCTTGGCCGCGGCGTCCTTCAGTATCGTTACCTCGCCGACAGTGGTGGGGTCAAGATCGGCGAGCGCGAGAAACGGCATGGGGATACCGTCGAGAATCACGAGCGCGTCAGTGGCGTAGGGTGAGCTCTGACCGCGTATCACACCGTTGTACCATCCGGAAAGTTTTCCGCGTATGGCACTTTCAAGAGATGAGCCGTTCCATTTGCCGATTGCGTCGGCCTTAACTGATGACTGTGCACCGGTGTAGCTGTCGCGCGTGTCCTGATAGCCGAAGGCAGCCTGAAGTTCCTGCTGGCCATAGGGAATGGAATCTGGCTCGGCAGCAGCCATAGGGGATAGCGAGGCTGAAACCAGAAATATCGGAATTATATTTTTCTTGTGAATCATGATAGTGTAGGTTTGTTGAGTGGATTACTCCCAGCCGGGGTTTTGCCAGTAGTCAGCACCGAAACCGGTGAGCGAGCCGAGTGTGCTCGCCTCTTTGAGAGGAATAGGTACGAGACGATATTTGGCGGCGGAGCAGTATTTGCTAAGACCGTTGCCCTGGTCTTTGCCGAGGGGGAAGCGGGTGTAGACATATTTGGTTCCGTTTTTGTGAATCCACATGCCGGTGTTGTAGCGCTCCTCACGGATGTCCTCGTAGACTGTACCCCAGCGGCGGCAGTCAAAGTAGCGGTGCTCCTCGAAGGCGAGCTCCACCTGACGCTCGTGGCGTACTATCAGACGGGCTTCCTGCTGACCCGACGCTTTCTTATCGACCGCCGGAGCGAAGCCTGCGCGATGACGGATTTCATTGACGAGATCCATGGCCTCCGAAATCTTGTTTGTTTCGACCGCACACTCCGCGAGGTTCAGATAAATCTCGCCGAGGCGATAGTATTTCCAGTTGCCCTCGTCCTTCATCTGACCGGGTGTCACCTTGTAGGTATGATACTTGTTGTTATAGTAACCGGTGCGGGTGTAGCGCTGCGCGGTGATATCGATTTTCGCGTTGCCGCTGCCTGAAGGATAGCTGCTGGGCTTACCGTCCCATGTGCTCTCGTTGTTCCAGGTCTCGACAGTCTTGTTGAGCACGCCGGTGTTGACTTTCGAACCGTTGTAGATTACGGAAGCATAGAAGCGCGGGTCGCGGCCGACGTAGGGTTTCTGGGGATCATAGCCCGACTTGGCATTGATATTGATGTCGGAGTGCTTTTCGTCGGTATAAGGATTCGACAGGTCATAGATAGGCTCGCCGGTAGCAAGCATATCGTAGGCGTCGACAAGCTCCTGAGTGGGAATACATCCGGCCTGATGGGTCTCGACTGCAAAAATGGGCACACCGTTGATGGCAGAGTGGTTGACGCCCCAGTTGAGCGGGCTGCCCCAGATGGTTTCCTTGTCATCGGCCTTAGAACCGGCATAGCTGCGTGAAGCGAAGTATTCCTGATAGCAGTTCTGATATGACTTGGGGTCCACCAGATGGGTGTAGAGCTCATAGCCGTTGGCCACGAGGAGGTCGAAGGCCTTCCGGTTTTTCTCATAGGCGTATTGCCAGAGGTCCTGGTCCTTGCAGAAAAGGGGGCTGGCGGCGAAGAGCGAGGCCTGAGAGATGATGGCGCAGGCTATACCCTTGGTCATGCGGTTTTTCTGCTGCACGGCGGTTATAGACCACGGCAGGTTCGGGCTTTCAAGAGCCGCCTCACACTCGCTGACAATGTGCTGGAGAACTTCCCATGCCGGTTTGCGTTCCATTCCGGCATAAGAGGAATTGACGCCGAGCACATCGGTCACAATCGGGAGGTCGCCGTAGAACTTGACCAGCTGCAGATAGTAGAAGGCGCGGAGCACACGGGCCTCCGCCGTGCAGAGTTCACGCTCAGACTCGCTGTCGAAAGCGGCCTGCGGGAAGTTCTTGAGGCAATTGTTGAGGATGCGGATCATGGCCCAGTAACGAACCCAGTAGCCGCCGTCCCATTTGCCTTGTCCGGTATCACTCCATTCAAACCGGTGTTTGGTGGAGTTACAGTTGCCGGCATATATATCGGAGATAATCAGCGGCTGGTATTCTGCGGTAGACCATCCCTCGTCGGCCATGTCAATCAGAAAGTTGTCGAAGAAGTAGTACATGAACATCTTCTGAGGGACATGCGACCATGCCGAGGCAAAGTAATCCTTTGTGTTCTCCGGAGTCGAGAATACGACATCGAGAGTCATACGGCCGTCGGGAGTCACGTCAAGGTCATCCTGACACGAGGACAGGGTCAGTCCTGAGCCGCAAATCGCCGAGACAGCTAAAAATATGTTGATAAAATGCTTTTTCATGATCTGAAAATGTGTTTGACAGGTTTTAGAGATCGATTGAAAGACCGGCTGTGTAGGTTTTCATGAGAGGATAGGAGGAGAAACCGCTCTGCTCGGGGTCAATCATCTTTGTATGGAGTTTGTTCCAGGTATGGAGGTTGTCGGCGCTGACGTAGATACGCACATTGTTCATGCCGATTTTCTTCGTCAGTTTCTGAGGCAGAGTGTAGCCCACGGTCACGTTTTTCAGGCGGACATAGGAGGCATCCATGGTATAGTAGTCGTTGGTGGTGTGGCTTGAGGTCTCGACAAGCGACAGGCGCGGGTGGGTGATATTGGCCCCGGCCGCATAGCGCTCGTCGCTCCAGCGGTTGTCGCACATATCGGAGAAGAATATGGTACCGAAGCCCTCATACATCACCTGGCTGCCGAAGTAGCGGGTATATTTGCCCACACCCTGAAGCATCACCGAGAAATCAAAGCCATAGGCGTTGCCGCCGAGAGTCAGGCCGTAGGATATGCGCGGAAGGAGGCTCGAATAGCCTATCGGGGCGATATCTTTCTGGTCGATTATGCCGTCGTCGTTGAGGTCTTTGTAGACAAAATCACCGCGTTTGGGCTGTATGCCGGAATAAGTGAGGCCGCGCTGAGCTATCTGCTCGTCGGAGTTATAGAAACCTGTGCCGTCGAGACCGAGTTCGGGATTGACGGAGCGGTCTATCAGATAACCGAACTGCTGGCCGATGCTGAAGCCTTCGGTGCGGTATGGATAAGCGTAGTCGTCGCCGAGGAAAACCTCATCCGCATCGATGACAGTATTCTTGGCATAGGAGAAGTTGCCGGTGAGGAAGAAATCGAGGTCGCGATTGACAGAATAGTTGTAGCGCGCGGAAATTTCATAACCGGTATTCTTGACCTTACCGAAGTTTGAGCGCGGGAGCTGCGTCGAGGTGAGACCTCCGAGACTCGGGATGGTGTTGCGGGAGATAAGGATGTCGGAACGCTTCTCGTAGAACCAGTCGAAAGTCACGTCAAGGTTGCGGAAAAGGGTGAGGTCGACAGCATAGTTCTGCTTCCATGCGGTCTCCCAGTGAATGTCGGGATTACCGATAAGACTTTCGTAAATCACACCCGTGCCGTCGCCCGCGCTGGTGAGTGAGCCGGGAACCATGATTGCGTCCTGAGCATGATATATATAAGGTATCTTGGAGTTGTTGTCAAGATAGAGGAAACGCTGTTTCTGACGGGCGAGCTCGTCGGCGCCGGCATAGAGTTCGTCGTTACCGACCTTGCCGACCGATGCGCGGAATTTCAGTTTGGTGAGCCATCCGCTTTCGGCAAGAGGCTGCATGAATTTCTCGTTTGATGTGACCCATCCGAGTGAGAAAGCGGGGAAGAAACCGAAGCGGTGACCCGGAGCGAACTGCTCGGAACCGTTATAGCCGATGTTGACCTCGGCGAGATAGCGGGAGTCGAAAGCGTAGGTGAAACGTCCGGCAAGACCAATCATCTTGTAAGGTATGGAACCGAGGATGTTTTCCTTTTCGTCGCGCTGGAAGAGCACCATGCCGGTGACACCGTGGACATCATTGAAGGTGCGGTTGTAGTTGACCTGTGCCTGCACGTTCATGAACCAGCGGCTCACGTCGGCGCGGGAGAGAGCGAGCTGGCCGTCGTCCTCCGAGTTGCCTTCCATCGTAAAGACAGGACGGTCGTAGCCGCCGGGATTGAGATCATAGCGGTAGCCCGAGAAATCCTTGCTTCCCATGGTGAGCTGCTGCGCGTAGGTCTCGAAGGAGATGACGCCACGGGCAGAGAGACCCTTGGTCACGCGGTCGAGATTGAAATTAAGTGTGGCGATTGCATTGGCCGAGGCTTCGACGAGGAGCTTGTAGCCTGAACGGTTGAGCTGTCCGTAGGCCGACTGTGCGAGCGAGAGCTCATTGTCCTGCACCACGCGGTTGCCCTTGACATAGTGGAGCGCGAGAGTGCCGTCGTCGCGTGTGCCTTCCGAAACCACAAAGCCGTTGGATTCATTACCGGCGATTGTGAGAGGGCCGGGCACGGTGGGCTTCGAGGTCAGGGCCGCCCAGCGGAGGCCGGAGGTATCCGCACCCAACATGTTAGCGGCTGCCTGGTTTGTCTTTCTGATAGAGGAGCTCACGTCGAGCGATGCCGTAATCCAGCTGTTGAAATTATAGTCGAGGTTGGTGCGGATATTATAGCGGTTCATCTTCGACTGCGGGTCATAGCCGAGCATATCCTTGGATTCGGTCTTATACATGCCGCCCTGATACACGTAACCGGCGCTTGCAAAATATTTCAGCTTTTTGGAGCCGCCGGAGATATTGACGTTGGCCTGAACCATGTTTGAGTGGTCTTTAAGATAGACGTCGCCCCAGTCGGTGTCGGGATACCAGTAGCGGATGGCAGGGTCGTCGGAACCGCCGGTCTTCCACAGGTCGTACATGGCCACCTGAGCGTCGGTGTATTTGGGCACACCGCCATCGTTGAGCGCCGCTTCGTTGGCGAGACGGACAAAGTCGTAGGAATGGCGGCCTTCAGGCCAGAAGTTGAACTTCTGCATAGAATATGTCACCTGGCCATGGACATTGACCTTTCCTTCCTCGCCGCGGCGGGTGGTGATGAGGATGACGCCGTTGGCACCGCGCACACCGAACACCGCCGTCGACGATGCGTCCTTGAGCACGCTTATGGACTGCACCTCATTCGGGTCGATTTCACTCATGGAAGTGCGCGGAATACCGTCGACAAGGATAAGCGGCGATGTGCCGTTGGTAGTGGCGGCGCCGCGGAGGAACATTTTCACATCGTCCTCACCGGGAGCACCGCTCTGCTGCATGGTGGTAAGGCCGGGGAGTTTGCCCGAAAGCGCAGCCGCGAGGTTTGGTTCGGATGACTTCTTGATTTCGGCGGAACCCACCGCTGCAACAGAACCGGTCACCGTGACCTTCTTCTGCTGGCCATAGGCCACCACAACAACCTCATCGAGTTCGGTTGATTCAGTCTCCATAGTCACATGGACGGTAGGAGAAGTGACAGGGAGCTTTACGGTCTTATAACCGATAAAGCTGATTTCCAATACAGGTTTCGGAGATGTCAGTTTAAGGGTAAAGGCTCCGTCGACATCTGTAAACGTCGCGTTTGACGTGTTCAATTCGCGGATAGTGGCGCCAATGACGGGCTCACCTTCTCCATCGATAACTGTACCGCTGACTATGGGGATGTCTGCACCCCATACTGCCGGTATCGAGACCAGCCAGAGCAGCGTAGCCATGCAAATCGCAATGAAGTGTTTTAGATGGTAGGTCATGATTGGTTGTTTAAGTTTGTACGCAAAGTTAATACCTACATGATTTATCTGCTTTTCTTGTAGTTTCAACTTTATTTATATTTGTTTCAATTTTTTATCACATTTGTTTGTATTATGTGCCAAATGCGTTATAATACATTATCTATCAGAATATTACTTTTCCATAATATAGCGGGTGATAATCGGTAAAAGCATAAACTGCTCATCGTGATGAAAGGTATCGCACCGGATAGTTCCGACGGTTGCGGAGGATTCATTCCGGCGATGATTCATAGAGATAATTGAACCGTCCGCCGGGAGCGGTGTCACCGTTAACATAGAAGTCCATGATGTCGCCGGGATTCTGCATATTGTCGTTCCACTTGAACTCAAAGCCGAGTGTGTCGCCGACATTGAGGACACTCTTCGGGACTGCGATTTCGAGCACGTTGCCATTGACCGCATAACGGCACTTTCCGGCCTCACTCCAGTCCCATGATTTTCCCGTAGCCCTTTCAATATTCGCACCCCCGGCATCGGGCGACCTGCGGTTGACGATGAAGTCATAGCCGTTCCAGCCGGTGGACTTGTCGCGGTCGATGTCAATGAAGAGCATCATCCAGTTTGGGTCAGTCGCGGGAGTCAGCGCCTCCGCCGTCTCCACCCGGAAATAGACATAGTCCTTGTCATGGGCCACCTTTGCACCCACAATATCATTGCGGCCGGATCTGTTGGTGTAATATTTGTTATAACGGCCGCTGTGGTCACGGTGGAAAGTATTGCCGCGGTATGCCCTGAAGTCGGGTTTCACGTCGGCCCAGTCTTCCGGACATCCTAACCGGATGGTTTTGGAGGGGGAGGCGACGGGCGGACGGGACATTCCTTTGTAGCGGCGCACATTGTCGACCAACTGCTGGTAGTAGACATCACCTTTGTCTCCCCACCCTTTCGTGGGCTCAATATCGCGGCTGTGGTCGCGGTCAAACTGGTCGACAAACGACAGAGGGTCGCTCCAGCCGTCGGCCTTGGTCCACATTCCGGAAGTCCATTCGTTCCAGCCGGTGACAAAAACCATCTGCGGCTTCAGCTGATTGATGGCCCTGTCCCACTGCTCCTGAAAATTCCATCCGTAGAGATAGCCGTCCTCGCGAGCGTCGAAGCCTTTGAGATAGCTGTAACTGCGTCCGTAGGTGTCAGGCAGGGTGAACGCGCAGCAGTGGCCTCCGCTGAGGGCACGTGCGTTCTGCGCTATGCCCACCACACACTGCTCGAACTCTCCCTTGTCATGGTCATAGCAATAGCCATGCGTCGGATAGACTTCCAGCCATCCCCACTGGCGCGACGACATGTCGGAACCGTTCACGTAGTCCGGCTGCCCGGGGCGGAAAGTGAAGAAATCACGGATTTCCCCCTCCACTCCCTCGGATGACAGGTTGTCGGGATAGGCCATGATGAGTGGCTTGCCTTTCCAGTAAAACCATAGGTTTCGGTATTCTCCCTTGCCGTAAAGCCCGTTGTAAAGATTGATGAGCGATTTGCGGGAGTCGGCAGTGGGAGCGAAAGGGAGCATGAAAACGATTTTCGGCACGTTGACGCCATCTTTCTGAGCCCTGTCCCACGTTTCGAGCAGTGTCCGAAACGAACTTTCCCAGATGAAGGAGCCGTTTGTGCAGTCAAAAAACACACAGTCTATGCCAGCGTCGCCAAGCATCTCGGCGTGGCGGCGCAATACCCAGGGATCTGTGGTCTGATAGTAACCGAAGATAGGCTCGTCCCAATAGAAGGCGCCCGGACGTTTGCCCGGCGCACCCCACGCTGGATGATGATAGTCGTTGATGGCCTCGGGATGCTGCCGGAGCACTTCGGTGATATTCTTCACCTCGATTTCCGGATTCTCCCTGCCGCCGTCGGCATCATTGCCCTGATGCCATGTCCAGTAAAACATGCCCACAAAACGGTCACTTCTGCGGTCACCGGCTACATCATGGCCACATGCCTTACGCCCGAGAGCGTCCGTGAGCGCCCAGCTGTCACTTTCAGTCGTGACGCTCCCCGGTTCAGCTCCGGCAAGGGGATTTGCAATCAGAACCCCCATTGACAATAACAATTCTCTGTAACCCATTATGAAGATATCTGTTTGATTATTCAGTGAAATACGATATAATGAGACCGGACTCCCCTATCTCACCACGACCTTGGCCGATTTACCGGCCGAAGCCACGATATAGAGCCCCGGTCCGGGCATGGTGACAGTCTGCGGCCCCTGCCCCTCGGCCATCACGGTTCCAAGCACATTTGAAACCGTAAATCGGCTTCCGCAGTCAATCCTGAGGCCCCGTCCTGCAAGGGTGGTGACATTCAGCGTGCGGTCTGCCTCTTCCACGCGGGCTATGCCTGTCGAGGCATAATCCCAGCGGTAATTATAGCAGAAACGGCGGTTGGGAGCGGTGTCACCGCTGACGCAGAGTGAAATCACATCGTCAATATCGGTCGGATTGTCGGCCCATTTGAAATAGAAATTGCCTTTTTCAGATTCAGTCAGACCTATATCCGCCAGGGCCATCTCTATGACCAGACGCTTGCCCTCGGTGCGGAAATCGGCCGAGGCGACTTTAGTCCAGCGTGAGGCGGCGGAGTCCCATGCCATGACACACGTCCTGCTGTCCGACTCAAATTCCTTGTTTATAAGAAAATCGAAGCCATGCCAGCCGGTTTTGAAATCGCAGTCGGTGTTGACGAAAAGCAGCATCCAGTTGGAATCGGTATGCGGAGTCAGGTCCGAAGCTGTCTCGGCATAAAACGAGATTCTGTTGCCGCTGACATTCACCTTCGAGAGCAGGATGTCATTGCGGCCGGAAGTGTCCGAGTATCTGTTGCCGCCATAGCCTGTGTAATCACGGTGGATGACATCGCCGGGAGTGTCGTAATACTTCTCTTCCACCCCGTCCCAAAGCGAAAAGTCTGAATTTATGTCAAGACTGACAGGAGTGGTGGCCACCGGAGCCTCGCGCACACCTTTGTAGCGGCGTATGCCGTCCACCATCTGCATGTAGTAATTATCGGTGCCTCCGCCCTTCATCGGCTGGATTGTGCGGTTGAACTCGGCATTGTACTGGTCGACAAAATGATAATTGCTGTTGCGGCCCATGAAATTCACTCCCCCGGGATAAGCGAACTGTCCGGCAATCCACTCATTCCAGTCGTTAATATATATGAAATCGGGGTCGACCCCGAGAGCCTCGTCCCAGCGCTCGCTGAAATAGAACCCGTAATATTCCGGATGGTCTATCCACTTTCTGTTGAAAAATTTTTTCTTCGGAAGGTCATATTCGTTAAGCGAAGGCTCGCCGGAAGCAAGAGTCCATGATTTTCCGACCATCGTCGATGCGTGTTGCGCCGGAGTGACCGCCATCTGCTCGTAGCGTCCCTTGTGGCGCGAAGCCCGCTCTGCGGGAGCAAGCATCTTCACCTGCGGGTCCTGCATCTCATAGCCGAAACTCCAGTGGTCCTCAGTGCCGACATAGTGCTTGCCGTCCATGCTGTAATATCCCCACCACATGTGCCGCAGGGTGAAGAAGTCGCGCATCCCCTGCGGATAGTCGGCATTTTCATTGTAAAGCATCAGCGGTTTGCCGTCCCAGTAAAACCAGAGGTCCTTGAAGCGCTCGCCGAGATAATAATACTCATAGATATCGTTCAGGCGCTTGCCAACCTCGTTGTTATAGCCCCAGAAACAGATTTTGGGCACTGCGTTGCCCTCCTTTTTCATCTGGGTCATGACTGTGAGAAGTGCGTTCCACTCGTCCACGTAGCAGACTCCGTTTGTGCAGTCAAGAATCAGCACATCCACACCCGCATCGGTGAGCATGGATATATCTTTCCTTATCACATAGGGGTCGCAGCTTGTGAAATATCCCAGTTCAGGCTCTCCCCAGTGGTAGGCGAACTCGTGGGGCCACAATCTGTGGTTATAGTCAAGGCGTGCTGAAGGATCCTCCTGCAGTATTTTGGTCACGTCGGAAGCGTATGGCGACTTGAAATTGGTGTGAAACCAATCGTAGTGCCACGACACATAGAATATTCCTACCGTGCGGGATTTATCCGTGCGGAGCGGATATTCATCCGAGGTGGGAAGGATGCGGTCAATCCCGTCAATCGCAACCCAGGTATCGGGATAGAGATCTATCGTTTCCGTGTCGGCCGAAACAGCCTGTGGCGACATAAAAGCCGTCAACGCAGCGACTGAGCATAGCAATTCTCTGTAATTCATGATTCAGACAGTGTTTTTAAGGTGTTAGGTGCTGCCCGTGGCGGAAGGAGCCGTTTTAGCGGCGTTACTTGCAGACTTTGACGCCCTTAGGCGCCTTGACGCTGACCACGGTCTTGCCGGACGCATCCTTGCGGGCTTCGACAGCGACGGGTCCATAGGGAGTGGGGACAGAGCCCTTGGCATAGGAGAGATAACCGAGATTCGGTTTGACCTCTATGGTCCGGCATCCCGGTTCGAGTGGCTTGACACCCAGCACATAGCGCTGCAGCCACGGGGTCGGGCCGGCACCCCAGCCGTGACACAGGCTCAGGCGCAGACCGACGTAGCAATATGCTCCGCCCTCGCTGTGGATGTCATATTTGCCTTCGGGGACCATCTCATCTATCCTCGCCGCGTTTTTCGTGTCGGGATAATTGAGGTCCTCCCAGAATGTGGTGCCACCGAGGTCAATCATCGCGCCCCAGTAGTCGCTTATCATTTTCATCGCCTCCCCGACATGGCCGTTTGCGGCGAGAGCCTCAACAGCATAATAGCCATAGAAGGGCGAGAATGATTCTATTCCGTTTTCAAGAAGTGTCCGGCAGTCGGCCTGAGGATTTTTCGACATACCAGCCAGCAGACTGAGGCTCACAGCCTGACTTGCGTCCGTGCGTGTGATGTCGAACTTGTCCATGCGCGCCAGGCATCCGGCCGCCACCTCATCCATATCCCTGTCGTCAAGCCAGCCGGCAATCTGACGCGCGGCTGTGAGGGTCATATAGGTGAGCGACTGCAGTCCGTCATGTATCACATCAAGTTTCTCAGAAGTGGGCCAGTCGAGAAAGCGTACTCCGGTCATGTTCTCCTCCCCTTTGGCGTCAACACATTCGTCGAGCTGCTTCACGAGGCCGAGGATATAGTCGCGGTTCTCTTTAAGATAATCCAGGTCACCATGGTGCAGATAGTAGTCGCGGTGAATCAGAAGCCACCACATCGAATACGAGCTGAAACCGTTCATCCAGCCGGGCAGAGGGGTGTCGGCCTTGGCAAAATCGAGTGTGCGGCGCACCACATCGTGCTTGCCCCACACATTATTGACGGCCATAACCTCAGGATGAAGGTCGCCGAGCCACACCAGACGGTCACGCTTGATGCCGTCCCACAGATAGTCCTGCATATTGAGCCTCACGGTATAGGCTCCGGTCTCCCATATCTTGTTCAGGCGCTCGTCGCTGCAAGTGAAGGAACCCGTCTCCGGGTCATCGATCATCACGCTTATCGCCTGCACATTGCGCAGCAGATAGTCCACATCCTGATCAAGAAGGTCAATTCTCGCAAAACGAAAACCGCTGTTGCCGTGTTCGAGCGAACCGAGCCAGGGAACCTGAATCTCAAAGTCGCGCATGGCATGCTCGTTTGTCGCATTGTTGGGATTGTGATTCGGAGTAACATCGCTCATGGCTTCCGAAACAGACTCGCCGAGACGTACCCTCAGCCTGAGAGGACGCGATGTCTCGCGCATACCCGACGAGATTCGGATGGCTCCGTGGAGCTCCTTGCCGAAATCGACAAGTATCGCAGCCTGATGGTTGCCCTTGCTGCGCATTACCGTACAGTTATTGTCGGCCACCGACACCTGACCCTTGAAATCCTTCATCAGTATCTCGGGATTCTTTATGTACTCGCCGGTAGTGTCCGACATCCAGACGATGCGCGTCGGCTGCACCGGCGTCCGCTTGATTTCGCCGGCGACTGTGTTAGGCAGTAGAGCTGCGCTCAGAAGAGCGAACAGACATAGTTTCTTTCTATCCATGTGGAATTTTAAAAATGTGATTGCTCGGTTTGATTTGAGGGAGATTTTTTACACGGAATCTTCCCGGATTATGTTCTCTTGCAAAGTTAGCCACACATCACACGACCCCTTTGTCGGACTTAGGCCATTTTTCTGCATATTCGCACACAAGCAATGGTATATGTTCCAAATTTTATCATGCTTGTTTAAAATACGCTGAAAACCTTCGGAAACGCCCGAAATATCGGAGCGCGGAGTCACGAAATATCAGGCTCTCCATGAGTGTCACAACATGGCAACACTTGTTTTGAACAATAATAAAAATAAATCTCTATCTTTGCCGCAGACATGAAAACACTTACTCTAATCCTCATCTTGCTTCTGAGCATGCTTGGGAGTATTGATACAAAAGCCTATACACCTGTCAGGCGCACTGAACTCTCCAATCTCTGCGTCCGAGCCATAGAACAGGATGCCTGTGGTTACATCTGGATTGCCACAGCCAACGGACTCTGCAAAAGTTTCGGAGATGAATATGATATTTATTTCGGCGATGCCGCCGACGTGCAGACTGTGCCGTCCAACTCAGTCAACGGTCTCCTGACCGATAAAGACGGATGGCTTATGGTTGCGACCAATCTCGGGGTGTGCGGACTCGAAAAGAACACAAAGACATTTCACCGTTTCACCGTGGATGGAGGCAACACCGATGTGTGCGGTTACGGATTCGTGGAGTATGGCGGCCGCCTTCTCTGCTATGGGGGCGAAGGGCTATACGAAATAGACAAAAAGACCCGGAGCATGAACCTGCGTGTCAAGGTCGAGGGCGACCAGATAGTGTCGGCCGTAACAGGGCCCGACAGTCTGCTGTGGATTTCAAACGGCACATGTATGATGGGTATAGACTCCGGCCTGAATCCCGCCGTGAGACTGAAATTCGACAATTCAAGCCAGGTCCGGACTATAGCGTGTGCGGCTGACCGTCTGCTGCTCGGCACTCCTAACGGCGTCATGAGTTTCAATCCGGCTGACCGCACCACGTCACCCACAGCCATAGGGGGCGACACGGAGGTCAACCACATACTGACAATCGGCGACGGAATCCATCTCGTAGCCACCGGCAACCGCGGAGTGCTCGTCTACCACTCAGGTTCCGATGCCGTATGCCATAAATATCACGATATTGATTTCAACGAGCTTCAGACAGCCGAAATCAACAGCGTGTTCTATGACAGGGACAAGAACATCTGGATTTCCACATTTGACCGCGGCGAGGTCATGATGACAGACCGCACGGGCATTTTCAATATCGACCGCCCGCTTATCAAGACATTCCGCAATGAATTTGTGACCCGTACCACCATCGACCCCAACGGCAATCTATGGGTGGGCACACGCTATAAAGGTCTCGGAGTGTTCAACCCCAAGAGCAGGGACAGGCAGTATTTCAACAGCCATACCGTCCGGGCTCTCGACTCCTTCTCCCATGATTTCGTCCAGGAAATGACTTTCGACAGCCAGGGGCGTCTGTGGGCAGGCTACAACAACTGCCTTATAGTATGCCGCCCCGCCTACAGCCCGTCGGGAGGCGTCACGGCGCTCTCGGTCATTAAGAAATTTCCGTCGTTTGTCAATGTGGTCAGCATAGCCGAGGACAGAAACGGACAGATGTGGGTAGGCACAGACAACAGCGGACTCTTTATCATCAACTCCGGACTCGAGGTGGTCAAGACAATCTCCACTCCCCTAATCCGCTCCAACAACATAACTAAAATCATACCTTTCGATGACTCCCGCATGCTGATTTCGGCCTATACCGACAATCTCTATATGGTCGACATCGACAACATGGCTGTAAACAATTTCGAACCGTCGCATCAGCGCGCCTGGAGCAGCGCCATAGACATGATGCTCGACCGCGACAGGAATCTGTGGATAGGCACCTACCACAACGGCCTCTTCCGGCTCGACGCAAAGACCCGGGAGCTCACATCCTGCCTTGAAAACCAGACCAACGACATAGTGGGTCTCGCGCAGGACTCCGGAGGCGACATCTGGGCGAGCAGCAGCTACGGTATCTACCGCTTCGACTCAGCCGGACGCCACATCAACACCTACCTGAAAGCCGACGGCCTCGGTGGAAACCAGTTTCATGAAAAATGCGTGGCCTCACTCCCGGGAGGTAAAATCCTGTTCGGAGGGAATGCCGGACTTGAAGAGATTGTTTCGTCAGTTAACTTAAATACCCCACCCCCCCTATTTCGATAGTTACACGCGGACTCTGGCTTCTTCCTGACTACCGCCCCATACTGGATGGCGACGACGGAAACCGCACGGAGTCATCAGTGAGCGAGATTACACTCGACCACCGGGACAACTCCATCAACATCGAATATTTTGCCATCTGCTACGACCGAATCGGCGACATCGAATACGCCTACATGCTCAAGGGGCGCGATAAGGACTTCATCTTCAACGGCAACTACAGCCGCGTGTCCTACTCCGACCTCTCGCCGGGCGACTATGAATTTTATGTCAAGGCCCGCTTCAAGGGTGGCAAATGGCAGGCGCCGGTGAAACTTCTCGGCATCACGGTCAATCCCAATCCCTGGTTCTCCACTCCCGCCATATTCCTCTATCTCATCCTTGTGCTGACAATAATCTTCACCATCAACCGCAGCTATCTCCGCTTCCGTCTGATAAAGCAGAGATATGCACTCTCGGAGGAGCGTATCAGACAGGAAAAACGCATCACCGCCAACCGCATCAACTTCTTCACAAATATATCCCACGAGCTCCGCACGCCGCTGACTCTCATCTGCGGCCCGGCCAAATATCTGCGTGCCCATCATCAGACCATGACCGAGGAGCAGATAAAGGATTCATTCGACTTCATCGACAGCAATGTAGAGCGCCTGATGACTCTGATTAACCAGATTCTGAGTTTCCGTCGCGTCAGCAACGAGACCCTGCCCCTTCAGGTGGCGCGCGCCGATATGGGGCTGCAGCTCGAATCGCTTGCGAAACTCTACACATTCTACGCTACGGAAAACCGTGTGACCATCCGGCTCGAAAAACCTGCCGACGAAAATCTGACGCTTACCTACGACAGCGACAAGGTGGAGAAAATCATAAGCAACCTTGTGATAAACGCCATCAAATATTCAAGCGACAACGGTACCATCACCATAAAGCTGGAGCTCACCCGCAACCCGGCGGAGTTCGACGCCACCGACGGCTACACCTATGCCTGCATTTCCGTAACCGACAACGGTTGCGGAATGGAGGAGGAGGATATTCCCAAAATCTTCCAGCCGTTCAAACGTCTGTTAGGTATCGACGAGAGCAAAAAGACCGAGGGATTCGGTATCGGACTCCACTTTGTGGCCCATCTTGTCAAGGAGCATAAGGGAATCATCCGCACGGTCAAGAATCCGGAGGGAGGCATGACTTTCACAATCATTTTCCCCGCCTGCGACGAGGCTTTCGCTCCGTCGGAGTTCCGCAAGACCACTCCCGACATCAGTCCGGACAATTCCGTCAGCGCCACCGTCGGTGCCGAAACAATGACCGCTGAGCCGGAGGGAGAGGAGACGCCACACGACGAAAGCGCCACTGCGGGCGCTCCCGACGGGGATGAAACCGACGAACTCCGGCCCAAAATACTTATCGTGGACGACAATGAGTCGCTCAACGCCTTCATCTCAAACATGTTCTGCGACAAATTCACTGTCCTGCAGGCTTTCGACGGCCAGGAAGGTCTGCGCAAGGCCACCGAAGAATGTCCCGACATAATAATCAGCGACGTGCTTATGCCGGGCGACATTGACGGATTCGCACTCTGCCGCCGCATCAAGACCGACAGTTCCACAAGCCACATCCCCGTCATCCTCCTGACGGCAAAGATACTCGACGAACACAAAATCGAGGGCTACAACTGCGGCGCGGACGCATATCTCTGCAAGCCGTTCAGCCCCGAGGTACTGATTGCGCGTGTCAACAATCTCTATGTCAAGCGAAGCCAGCAGGCCACCCTCATCCTCGCTTCCGCGGGACTGAGCGACCAGCCGATGGAACACCCAGGCAATCCCGAGGAGCTTTCGCCTCTCGACAAGAAGTTCCTTGAGAAACTCTACGCCTATATCGACAACAGTCTTGACAACTGTGACCTCAACGTGAATATGCTCGGCCGTGAACTCGGATTCTCGCGTACCAATTTCTACCGTAAGGTGAAAGCCCTGACCGGCATCTCGCCCAACGACCTCCTGCGAGTCTACCGCCTCAACCGCGCCGCCGAGCTGCTGCTGACCCGCGAGTACACCGTGGGCGAAGTGGGCGAGCGCACCGGATTCGGAAACCAGAGCCACTTCTCATCACTCTTTAAGAAGCACTTCGGGGTTTCGCCGAGAGCCTACGTCACAAATCACTTCTCGCAATATAGCGTGGCGATGGATCACTGAAAAATCCGGCTTCACAGCCGTATGCACAAATTATTTCAGGCACCTGTTTCGACAAACCAATGTCAAACAGCCTCTTATTGTTGCAAGCAGATACGATTTTAGTTCACTGGAACAAAACGCACAATAATTGAAACGTGGACGGATAGGCGTTGCATCCCACTCGTATTAACTTTGTGGCATCTCTCAAAAACCTAAAGCCTATCATGAAACACCTATTTCTTGCAGTAGACCTCGGAGCCACAAGCGGGCGCACAGTGCTCGGCACCGTGACCGACCACAGTGTAAGCCTGGAGGAACTGACCCGGTTCGGCCACGACATCGTCAGCATGGCCAGCCATCAGTATTGGGACTTTCCCCACCTCTACAACGAGATTGAAAATGCCCTCTCTCTCCTGGCATCAAGAGGAATCACTCCCACATCCGTCGGCATCGACACATGGGGGGTCGACATAGTCTGCTTCGGGACAGACGGTCTGCCTCTGGCCAATCCGTTCAGCTATCGCGACCCGCACACCTCCGATGAACCGGCCCGTTTTTTCCGCGACTGCATCCCGAGCGAACATGTCTATGACCTGACCGGTATCCAGGTGATGAACTTCAATACCCTGTTCCAGCTCTCGGCCATGAAACGCGACGGCAACTCCGCTCTCCAGGCCGCCAGACGCATCATGTTTCTCCCCGATGCACTGAGCTACCTACTCTGCGGTATAGAGGTGACAGAATATACCATAGCCTCGACGTCGCAACTGCTCAACCCGAACACCCGGCGCATCGAACCGGCTCTGCTTGAAGCGATAGGCCTGAAACCCGACATCTTCCCGCCGCTCGTAATGCCGGCCACAGTCATCGGACGCCTGACTCCGGCCGTCAGCCGACGCACGGGCATGGGACAGATACCTGTAATATCCGTCGCCGGCCACGACACGGCATCGGCCGTGGCCGCAATTCCTGCCGCCGACGAAAGTTTTGCCTATCTCAGCAGCGGCACATGGAGCCTGATGGGAATCGAGGTTTCCGAACCTATTATAAACGACGACAGCTGTGTGGCCAATTTCACCAACGAAGGTGGAGTGGAAGGCACAACCCGTTTTCTCAAAAACATCTGCGGAATGTGGCTCCTCGAAAGCTGCCGCAACGAATGGGAAAAGGAGGGACTGCCCACCGACTTCGACACGCTGTTTGCCATGGCCGACGCCGTTGCAGAGCCGATGAAATATATCATTTTCCCGGACGCCGCCGATTTCGCCAGTCCGGTATCTATGACGGAGGCCATAAAGTCGTATTGCAAGGCCGCTGACCAGCCTGTCCCCGAAACACAGGGCGAAATCACCCGCTGCATACTCGTCAGCCTCGCCCTGCGCTACCGTCAGGTCATGGAGATGCTGCGCCGCTTCTCACCATTCCCCATCAGCTGTCTGCACATCATAGGCGGAGGCTCGCGCAACAGTCGTCTGAATCAGATGACGGCCGATGTGCTCCGGATGCCCGTAATAGCCGGACCGGTCGAATGTACCGCCCTCGGCAACATCATGCTCCAGGCCAAGGCCGCCGGAGTGGTGGGCACACTGCGCCAGATGCGCGATGTGATCCGGAAATCCGTCGAGCTCACGGAATACACCCCGAAACCTGAAAACAACGAAGCCTGGGACGAGGCCTACACCCGCTTCATCACTCTTCCGAAATAAAAACGTAAACACAAACCATAACTTCATAAAGATACTGAGATTTCATGAACACAGAGATTATCCGCAAAGCCTACGAACTTGCCCGTGAACGCTATGCCGAGGCAGGTATCGACACCGACAAGGTCCTCCGACAGATGGATGACTTCCATCTCTCAATCCACTGCTGGCAGGCAGACGACGTGGTGGGTTTCGAACCTAAAGCCGGAGCACTGTCCGGCGGCATACAGACCACCGGCAACTATCCCGGACGCGCCCGCAATATCGACGAGCTTCGCGCCGACATCCTCAAGGCCCTTTCCCTCATCCCGGGCTCACACCGCCTCAATCTCCATGCCATCTACGGAGATTTCAAGGGCGAGTTCGTGGACCGTGACCAGATTACCGTCGAACATTTCCGCAGCTGGATTGACTGGGCTCTCGCCAACAATATAAAACTCGACTTCAACTCGTCATCCTTTTCACATCCCAAAAGCGGAGACCTCAGCCTCTCCAATCCCGACGAGAGCATCCGCCGTTTCTGGATTGAGCACACCAAGCGCTGCCGCGCTATAGCCGAAGAGATAGGCAAAGCCCAGGGCGACCCCTGCATCATGAACCTGTGGGTTCACGACGGCTCGAAGGATATCACAGTCAACCGCTACCGTTACCGTAAGCTCTTCAAGGAGAGCCTCGACGAAATCTTCGCCACGAAATACGACAACATGAAGGACTGCCTCGAATCAAAGACTTTCGGCATCGGTCTCGAAAGCTTCACATCAGGCTCTCTTGAATTTGTGGTGGGCTACTGTGTGGAGAATCAGAAAATCTACACCATCGACACCGGCCACTATCATCCTCTCGAGGATGCTTCCGACAAAGTATCGTCAATGCTCCTGTATGTTCCCGAACTGATGCTCCACGTGACCCGCGGCGTGCGTTGGGACTCTGACCACGTAACCATCATGGAGGACCCGACGATGAATCTCTGCAAAGAAATCGTGCGCGCCGACGCTCTTGACCGCGTGCATTTCGGGCTCGACTATTTCGACGCCTCCATCAACCGTCTCGGTGCCTATGTAATCGGTGCGCGTGCCGCCCAGCAGTCGATGCTCTGCGCTATGCTCGAACCCGTCGACACTCTACGCGGGCATGAGGAAAACGGCCGTGGCTTCCAGCGCCTCGCAATGCTCGAAATCGAGAAATCACTCCCCTGGTCAGCCGTATGGGACATGTATTGTCTCCGTTCAGGTGTGCCCGTCGGCGAGGACTACATTCCCGTCATCGAACAGTATGAAACGGACGTGACATCCAAACGCTAAAATTCAGCACATAATTCAGCACATAATAGTATCCCGATTCAATTGTATCATGGTAGTTCAATTTATTGATAAATTCAAGAAAGAGTAAAGATTATTAATAGCAAGGATTGTTAGGTTCGATAGGGTTTGATACAAATCTACATAAAAATTCATTCCCTTTTGTGTGAAAGACACAATGTAACAGGCAATAGCCGGAGATGATGTGAGTCATTTCCGGCTAACTTCTATTAGAGGGTGTTTAATGACAGCTGTCATCAAACACCCTCTTAAATCTGTTGCTATTGCGGTCGGGAGAAAAATATTTACAGAATTATTCTTTAAAACTGTCGGTCCTGAAAGGGATGGCGGGCATGCCGAATGAATTTCTGAGTGCGCCGGGGCAGAAGTTGCGGAAACAGTAGCGCACATCTCTGATGTCAGGCACTTCACCACAGCTGACAATCACTTCAGCCGTGTTCCAGTCGACTTTCGCCTCTGCTTTGTGGAACTTTCCGTCGGCTCCGGCCACCTCAAACCCGTCGACATTACCGATATTGGGCGTCAGTCCGCAGGCCACATTGGTGAACGCCACCCGTACCGAGCCGTCATCGCATTTTTTTATCGACTCAAACTCCGGCGAGCGCCACGGCATCCCCTTGATACCATATTCACGCTCCGCCACCTGCCAGGCCATGCGCTCACCGATTTCGCGCTTGCGGGTACCGTGAATCACATCAACCTCATAGGGATAGGTGAGGTCATTGGTGCATGTCAGCCCGCAGTTGGGAATCTCCTTCGAAGCCTTATACTGCTGCTCCCTTATGAGCGCTGCGAATATGGCATCGGGATTTCCCCAGCCGAAACCGGGATTTTCAGTCTGATAGAAGGGGAGGCGGTTGTCGGTATCGCCCCAGTCGCTGCGCCAGCGCGCCACCATCTCCGAAAGCAGTTCGCTGTAACGCTCGGGGTTGCTGACATTGGATTCACCCTGATTCCATAGAAAACCTCTGATAGTGTAGCCGATAAGGGGACAGACCATAGAAGTGTACTTTGTGCTGTAGCGATAAGCCGGCAAGCGGTCTTTCTCAGCCATCATAGCCTCGAAATCATATCCGTAGCGGTCAAGGATTTCGCGTGGCAGCCAGCCTTCAATCTGAGTGCCGCCGTAGGACACACACAATATCCCGACCGGCACATCAATAAGATCGTTGAGTTCGCGGGCAAAGTAAAACCCCTGGGCGCTGAAATAAGGAGTGTTTTTAGGCGAGGCTACTTTCCATTCGCCCCCTATGCGCTCCTGCGGCTCATACTTGTCGCCGCGGACTATATAGGCCATGCGCACACGGTCGCGCAGACGGCCTGAGCGTGCTATGTCGGGCCCCGCACCCTCCACGGGCTGTGCGTTGAATCCTATCATCGGCATCTCCATATTGGACTGTCCGGCGGCAAACCACACCTCGCCTATGAGAATGTCGCTTATAGTGACACTCTCGCGTCCCTCGGCAAATTTTATGGTATAGGGTGTATATGAGCCGCCGGGAGTGGCGACTCTCACCGTCCACCGGCCCGCGCCGTCAGCCTTCGCGGTAATCTTCTTATTGTTCCACGATGGAACCACCGAAACTGTAGCGCCCGGCGCGGCCCAGCCCCACAGTTTCACATCGGAAAGCTGCTGCAGAACCGCATGGTCGCGCAACTGTTCGGGCAATTCCAGAGCCGACAACTCTCCGCAGACGCCTGCGAGAGCTGTCAGCATAAAAACTATACTCCGTATTTTTGAATACATATTTAAATCCGTTTATAAGTTTCACTTTGGGGTTAGTCCAACCGGAACAGACCTTCGAGACATACAACATGGTGCTCCTTGATACCGATTTCATCCATCCACCGGCGTGTCTCCATTGTCTCAAGATTACCTGTATTGTAGCCGCCACCCTGATCGTTGGTCCATATCCAGTAGGCTGTGGGCCAGAGGCAGGCGCGGAAATCTATCGACTTATAAAACTCCTCAGTACATCCGTGCTGGCCGTGGTGAGCCACCTGAAGATAATCGCACGACAATTCATTGCGATACGGGCCGTTGAACAGCTTCTCGCATGACTCCGCACCGGTATCGGCAAGGAAAAGAATCGACTTTTTGTCATCCCACACTTTCATGACCATCGAGGAATTATTGAACGGATTGGTGTGTATCTCATCATTTGCCACTCCGAGAATCTTGAAATTGAAACCGTCGATATTTCCCTGATAACCGGCTTCGCGGAAATCAGTCACGGGGATGCTGACTGTGTCGAGGACCGCATAGAAATCCTTGGCATATTCGTTATACGGTTTTTCAAGCTCGACAAGCTCGGGTGAGAAGCGCGAGTGATAGATATGGTTGATTTTCATCCCTTGCCGGTCCTTGAGAATCTGCCATAACACACCCATGTGGTCGTCGTGGGGATGGGAGATGAACCATGCCTCCACCTCATTGCCCAGTCCGGCTATGAAACCGCGGAGATAAAGCTGTTCGGCAGGCCAACCGCCGTCAATCACTATGATTTTGCCTCCGGCCGTCCGGAAAACGTAGGAATTACCGATGTTTCCCACCTGCATCGGCAACTGCCACATGGTGAAAGCCGACTGCTTTTTCTCTTTTTTCGGTTTTGCCGAAAGTGTCAGGCCCATTCCCGCAATAAGGAGGATGGCCAACATAATCTTCTTGAACATTGCTGTCTTTATTAAGAGGCTGTTTAATAACAAAAGTGAAAATGAGGGGTCACAAAGTTGAGATGGATATGTCCTTGCAGTCGAAGGATAGTAGCTGTGCTACATCCTGAGGCAAAAGGACATAGACGCTCAACATTGTGAAGCCGTCGGTAACTTCTGTTTTAATCAGCCATATTGATTGATTCTTTAATTTAAATTCTGTTATATTCTGAGGGGGATATTACCATCGGCTCAGCGACTTTTTTGCTAAAATACTTTCGCGTCTCAGTCACTTACTGACGTAAGCTCCTTCGACTTAAAAGCTTTTTATCTAAAAAACTCGCTGCCCCTCATTTCACTTTTGTTTTTAAACAGCCTCTAAAACTAAGGTTTGTATTATATGATTGTTTCAGAACGTGCGCAGCCACGCGGAAAGGTCATCGAGCATTTCGGTGTGGTGCTGGAATGATTGCAGGCATCCCCAGCCGTGTTCGCCGGAAGGATAGACATGCAGCGTGGCGGGAACACCGGCTTCTTTAAGCGCGATATAATAGGATGCGGCATTAAAAGCGGAGTTGACGCCGCTGTCATCGTCGGATGTAAGGATAATGGCCCGGGGTGTGCGCGGCGTACACTGCTTTTCATTGGAATATTCGGCAATCAGTTCGGGAGTGGCCGAGTCGCCGAAGAAGCTCTTGTGTGTGAGTTCATGTCCACGCGCCGGATCCATGGAGATTACCGGATAGAAGAGTATCTGAAAATCCGGACGCACGTCGGGCGCGGTCGAGTGGGTGGCGATGGTGGAGGCCAGATGTCCTCCGGCCGACGAACCCATTATGCCGACCGAAGAAGGGTTAATGTGCCACACCTCGGCGCTGTCGCGCACCAGTCTTATCGCAGCTTCGGCATCGGCTATCGGCTTTGTGCGGTCGCCGGCGGGCAGTGTGTACTGCAACACTATGAGCGCTATGCCCTGTCTGTTGAAAAACGGCGCCCAGTCCCAGCCTTCATGCCCTATCGCATGACCTAAGTATGAACCTCCGGGGCAGGCAACCACCGCGCGGCCGGTATTCAGGTCATCTTTCGGCAGAAAGACTTTCATGATTGGTTTTTCAATGTCAAATACGGCTTTTGTGGGAGACCATTGCGCCGATAGCCCCAAAGCCACGGACAATGCCATTGCAGCGAAAATGAAACGTAAGGTTTTCATGTCAGAATTATTTTTTAGGTATTATTATCATAATTGTTTTCAGTTGCCGCTCTTATTAAGACTTACCGAGCGAAGCGTAGTTCCACTGCCTCTGAAACCGACGAGGAAAGTTGAAGGTGAGGTCACATCGAATTGTCCTCCGGAGGTGACTTTTACCGGCTTTCCATACATATCTTTCACCTCGGCCGTAATCTCTACCTCTCCCGACCACGATAGGTGATAAGAGCCGGGAAGAAGGTATAGACCTTGATACAGCACACCGTCCGACAGCTCGATTTCTCCGGGGCGGAGAGCTCTAACGTCTCCGCTGTGGGTCCAGTAGGCGAGACGGTCGGTAAAATCACTGTTTTTGAAATCGCTGCCGCTGTGCAGGCCGCAATCGGTGAGCAGCGTGGCTGGCACAACGCCGTTGAGCTCGACAGGCGAGAGGTATTCATTACCGAATATGCGCAGATTCTTGACCGGGGCATAGTCATCGGGCTCGGAATTGTCGAATGGCTTCCCGTCGAAGGGATTGTCGGGCCACGAACCGACAGAATGACCTCCGCGCAACACACAGTCGCGCACCTCTATGTCATCAATCTCGTTGAAATCCTGACGAGGATTGGTCGAGCCCCAGGGTATGAGGGCTATTGCCTTGCCCGCGCCTCCACGTCCGCTGTCTATATAACTGCCGATTACCTCGATATGTCGTACCGACGAGTCGATTGAGTCAACCCTGACGCGCCACTCTCCGCCACGCGGGTCCCTGTAGCTGCTGCACAGCACGATTCCGTCGTCGTTGGATTCAAACACACAGCGCCCTACGCGCACATTGATCACGGCATTGCCGAAACTCAGACCGTCGCCGCTCAGACAGGCCACGTCATACATCTTCAGATTTCCTATGAAAACACTGTCGGCGCGGTAAAATATGGTATGATAGTTGCTGCACCTCACTATGTCGATGTCGGAAATCTCCACATGGCGGGTATTGCACACCGCAATCGGGACAATATGGATACGGTCGCTGCACGTTCTCGCATAGTGGGTCCACGCCGGATTCTCGCTGTAAGTATCATCCATCCTGATGCGGCCTCCGCCTGTAATTCTGACGCGCTCCGTGTCCTTGGCCAGTATGAGAGGTCGGTTTGTGTACATGCAGTGAGTCCACGGAACACCGGGTATCACATTGTCATGCCCGTATTCCGGTGGAAATTCCGTGTAATGTGAAAATTTCGGCGATTGGCGCAACACAGCCCCTTTCGCTATCACCAACTCGACACCCTTGCGGAGTTCAAGATTGGTTGCGAGATACTGACGCTCCGATTTCCCGTCGGGAAAGGGTGTCAGCACCACCTTTCCGCCACCGTCGGCCGAAGCTCTGTCGATAGCCTTCTGAATGGCCGCATTGTCATTTGTGACACCGTCGCCTTGCGCACCATAGTCAAGGACAGGATAGATTCTGTCGACAATTGGGAAACTGTAGGGATTATCAATGAAATCCCGCCAGTTTTCGATGAAAAACGGCTCTCCTATTTTCACCACTCTGCCGTCTGTGAGCCTCACCGCAGCCTCAAAACGGCTGCTGAGATGCGACATCTCTCCACCAAGACGGCTGTTGGGTATATTTTCCATACGAAACTCCGCTTTCGCCGGACGGACAGCGAGAAGTTCGAGGCTATCGAATGGGAGGCCGGCTTTCCACATCGGCGAATGTCGGAGCTCAATTACCGCACCCTCGCCTGTATAGACACTATCAAGCGTACCGGTAACTGTCACGGCCTCGCGTGTCGTTATGCAAGCGTTTACGGTTCCGGCACTGACACTTATCGGAGCTTCTCGTTCAAAGGATATGCGATCGATAATCATGGTGCCCTCTCCGCCAAGCGGCTCAAAGCGTAGTGCGCGCAAGCGTCTGGAACTGTGCACCCTGTCTGAAAGATTAAACCCGACATACTGCATGCCCTCCTTTCCCGGCAAGGCCACGGTCTTTGAATTTTCAGGACTCATTTCCGGGTTTTCATCCGTAGTGAAATACAGCCGCAGGCTATCGGCACTGCTCCGGTTTTCAAGAGCGACGCAGACAGTGTTGCGCATGTCAAGACGCGGATTATATATGCTGTTTCTGCTGTCGGACAGGTCTATTTCGACTGCGGAACTTTTTTTAAAGTCAATCAGGGCCACATCCTTCCCCTGCCCGACACTCGCATCGCCCACAGGTTTCAGCCTCATGGCAGAGCCCGGCACATCGAAATCAAGGTCAAGAACTTTGCCCGCTTTCAAATCGCCGACAAGACATTTCGCTCCAATCCACGGCTGCTTACCCTCATTTCGTAAGGCAATCTCTACCGAAACCACATCATCGAGAAAGCCGCAGCCGTTCATGTCAAGAATCACACTCTGCCAGAGCGTGGGAATTATGTGTGCCTCGCCGCTGTATTCCCTCCCGCCCGATGAGCGGAGAGTGAGCCGGGTCACAAAATCCCTGCCGGGACCTTCCGAAGCGAGTATGCCGTATTCAAGCAGCGGCGTCGCACTTAGGTCAAGTGGTGTGCTGAAATCCTTCCTGACGGTGCGCCAGCAGTCGGCATCCACACTGTCGGGAAAAATAATCTCGCCATCGTTTTTCCAGGAAGCGATGTCCCTGCACTCTGTCAGCGAACACCGGTTTGAGACATTCCGTCCCGTCGGAGTGGCATCGGCCACAGCACATCCGGCCGTGACAGCACAGCTCACAGCCAT
The DNA here is from genome assembly GCA_019416285.1 of Bacteroidales bacterium. Taxonomy (GTDB): domain Bacteria; phylum Bacteroidota; class Bacteroidia; order Bacteroidales; family Muribaculaceae; genus Duncaniella. The sequence goes on along the minus strand of DXXM01000011.1, from coordinate 18,842 downwards.
GCCGATTGACAGCGCGATATGTAGGATTGCGGTTTTCATGTGCTATGTCAGGCCGTTTGATAATGATAGGCAAATTTCGCAGAAAAAGAATAGCGAAAGTCGGACGCAGTTCGGTTCGCGGTGGCGAAGCCAATTCTTTGATGCAAATATATGAATTTCCATCTCCAGGCGATTTCTCCGCATGTGTCAAAAATATTGCCATCTGTTTTTATTGTGTCTCCATGGATACTTATTGCGCATATCCGACAAAAGTTGGTACAGATAACAAACGCCACCATAATATATACCGCTACCTTTGCCACAGTTCCGGGAGCAAACGCCTCTCCATGTCCGCTCCCGGAACTTAAGAATTTTTTAGAAACAACCTCTAAACCTAATCCTCATCACATTTTTTCAAATTCATTATGCGGTCACACAATCTGCTCATATCCGCTGCGCTCCTGACGGCAAGCTGCTGCCTGCCGACGGCTTGCAGCCATAAGCCGGAATCGCCCTCAATCACCACGATTGAGGAGGGATTCATGTCGCCCCCCGACAGCATCCGTATAGCGGCCTACTGGTACTGGATTAACGACAATCTCTCGCCCGAAGGAGCCGTCAAGGACCTCCAGGCCATGAAAAAGGCGGGTATCACACGCGCCCAGATAGGTATGATAGGCATCGACGGGCTGCCCGACGGAGATGCGAAATACAACAGTGAACTATGGTGGAAAACCTTGCATCAGGCACTGAAAACCGCAGGGGAGCTTGACATCGAGATAGGTATCTTCAACTGTCCTGGCTGGAGCCAGTCGGGAGGTCCGTGGATCAAGCCGGAGCAATCGATGCGCCACATCGTATCGGCCGAGACGCTTGTCGAGGGCCCGGGCCGACAGACCATCACTCTTCCAGAAGTTGAGGGAGCATGTCAGGATGAGGCCGTCATCGCCTACCCCGCCTTTGCCTCCGAAGCCTTCTCGCAGACATGGAATCTCGCCAAAACCGAAGGGACGCCACTTGCCGCACCCCTTAAACTCGACAGGAACACCACCCTGCGTAGCGCGGAAATCAGTGTCAGCTCGCCGATACGCACCGACGCGGTGCTAAAGGCCAGGGTCGGGGGTGAATGGAAAGAAGTGCGACGTTTCGACATCGACCGTTTCAACGACCAGAATATAGTAGGCTTCGACCCCTACGCCCCCATCATCGTTTCCCTGCCCGAAACTCAGACAGATGAGATGATGCTCGAAGTCGGCACCGCAGGAGCGGGCAATATCGCACTCACTTTGTCGGAACAGCCGAAAATCGAGCGCACAGCCGAGAAACAGCTGGCCAAGATGTGTCAGGAACCTCTCCCCATGTGGGACTATTATATGTGGGACGACGAACCGGTCTATACCACCGGTGCCTGGACCATTGACCCTGAGAAAGTCGTGGTGCTGACATCTGACGTGAAGGACGGCATGCTGACATGGGACATCCCCGAAGGTCGCTGGGTTGTGTCGCGCATCGCCATAGCCACCACCGGAGTCACAAACTCACCCGCCACTCCGGAAGCTACCGGCCTTGAGGTCGACAAAATCAACAAAGAGCATCTTCAGAGCCATTTCGACGCATATATCGGTGAAATCCTCCGCCGCATACCACCCGAGGACCGCAAGACATTCCGCATAGTGGTGGAGGACAGCTACGAAACCGGCGGTCAGAACTGGACCGACGGTATGGCCGAGAAATTCACTGAACGCTACGGCTACTCACCACTCCCCTATCTTCCTGTACTCAAAGGCATCCCCGTCGGCAACAATGAGTTGTCAGACCGTTATCTGTGGGATTTGCGCCGTCTCGTGGCCGACCTCATCGCCTATGAATATGTAGGAGGTCTGAAAGAGATTTCCAATCAGCACGGCCTTACGACATGGCTTGAGAACTACGGCCACTGGGGATTCCCGAGCGAATTTCTGCTTTACGGCGGACAGAGCGACGAGATTGCCGGCGAATACTGGAGCGAAGGCACTCTCGGCGACATCGAAAACCGCGCCGCCTCATCATGCGGCCACATCTACGGCAAAAACAAGATATGGGCCGAATCCTGCACCGCCGCCGGAAATCCTTTCGGCCGCTACCCGAATGTGATGAAGCAGCGTGTCGACCGCTTCTTCACCGAGGGCATCAACGCCTCGCTGCTCCATCTCGTAATCCATCAGATGGATACCCCGGAGGAACCCGGTATAGCCGCATGGTTCGGCAACGAGTTCAACCGCAAGAACACATGGTTTGAGCAGCTCGACCTCTTCACGGACTATCTGCGCCGCTGCAACTATGTGCTCCAGCAGGGACAATATGTGGCAGACGTGGCCTACTTCATCGGCGAGGATGCTCCGAAGATGACCGGCGAATGTAATCCGCCGCTTCCGGAGGGCTATGCTTTCGACTACATCAACGCCGACATACTCCGCAATCACGCCCGCGTCAGAGACGGACGCCTGATACTCGACAGCGGCATGGAATACCGTGTGCTTGTGCTCCCCGCGCAGGAGACCATGCGCCCCGAAATGCTCGGATGTATCGAGAAATTCGTAAAGGATGGTCTGACCGTAGTCGGCCCCGCTCCGAAACGCTCGCCGAGTCTCGCGGGCTATCCCGAGGCTGACAAGACCGTCAATGAAATTGCTGCGCGCCTCTGGAAGCCGGGTGAGAAAATCACCGACTTCGGCAAAGGCAAGGTATGGGCCGAAGGAACCGGTATGGCCGAGATACTCGACGCCATGAATATCCGTCCTGACCTCTCCGTGGAAGCAGGACAGCCGATGCCGCTCTTCATCCACCGCTCGCTCCGCGACGCCGAGATATATTTCGTGGCAAATCCCAACAGCGAGCGTATTGACATCACTCCGACATTCCGCGTCAGCGCCGGTCTGATTCCGCAACTGTGGGATGCAATCGACGGCACTGTCCGCACCCTTCCGCAGTTCACACCCGGAGCGTCGGGCGAAGGTATCACCGTGCCCCTGCGTCTTGAGCCGCTCGAAAGCGCGTTCATCGTGTTCCGCAAGGATATCAGCGCCCCCGCCGATGGTGGCAGCAACTATCCCGAACCGACCGTCGTGGATGACCTCTCCGGCAACGGATGGACCATAGATTTCGAAGAGGCGCGCCGCGGACCGGCAGAACCGGTGGCCACCGACACTCTCTTTGACTGGAGCCGTCACCCCGACAAGTCGATAGCCAACTATTCGGGCAAGGCGGTCTATAAGACCGATTTCAGACTTGACACTCTTCCCGCAGGACAGACCTATGTCGATTTGGGCAATGTAATGGTCATGGCCAAGGTAAAAGTCAACGGCAAATATGCCGGAGGCGCCTGGACCCATCCCTACCGGGTCAACATCACTCCCTGTCTCATCGAAGGCGACAACACTCTTGAGGTCGAGGTGGTCAATACATGGCGCAACCGTCTCATCGGTGACGCAGCTCTCGCACCGGAGGCACGGCTGACATGGGCCAACTTCGATATAGTCAGCCCCGGCGAACCCCTGCAATCGTCAGGACTCCTCGGACCGGTCCGGATTATTTCGGACAACTAAGCGCCCCCTCCCCACGACATTCCAGCTACAGACCTGACCGACACAACACACCCGGCACGTATAATAACGTCAAACTACAAATCTGACATCACCTGCGCAAGCCTGACATAAACACATTTTTTATAATAAGGCAGGTCCAAAACTACATAAAAACAGAGTCGCAGCAAGGCAGTACACAATATCTGCCTTGCTGCTTTTACGTCATGGCCTCCCAATCTTGAAAAAATATAACTTAGCGCTGAATCAGTAAATATAGAAGTCGTACATTTGCACGACTTCATTGAGCGAAATTCGTTAATTTTGCATACGAAAAATAAAAGGTATATCTCATGAGACTAACCAGATCACTCATAGTATTTCTGATTGACGCAACTACGGCATTCTTTATATTCCAAATTGTCGCCCTGATATTAGCATACTTTTATTTTTTAGCTTTTTTCCCATCATTCTTCGTTATATGGCTCCTGTATTATTTAAGTTGTTTCATATTGAAAGGAACGACATTAGGGCTATCGTTCTTTAATTCATATCTCAAGGATATGGGAAACAGACGTAACTACATTCCTCGAGTAGTTTTACGCGAAGTGTTTACAAGTTTTCCCGCAGTTATGCTTTGGATTTTCTCGTGGGAATCAGTAGCTTTATTACAAATTGCTTTGATTACAGCGGTTTGCCTCGCTTTTACAATATGGCGTAAAAGGCTATTCAAATTGAAAATTGTTCAAGATAAGAAACTTGATTCAACCTCCGCACTTCAATGCGGTCAACAGCTCAACCGGCCTAAAATCTTAGGCCTATATGGACTCTTGATTATTCTTGGAACAGTAAGTTTTTGTCTGAATACTTATCTCACCGGCGACAAAATTATATTGGCAGAAAAGCCAATAGCCACGCGTCCTCGTCCTTCGGCTCACTCAGTGAGCAAATATACTGACTTCATAAATGCTAACAAAAAGGATATTAATGAATATATCAAAGACCTTTTCCGACAATATGACCATATTGTATTGTGTGAAAGATGGCACCCTGAATGTACGCAATATGACATGATCTACGATTTGGTGACAACACAATATTTTGCAGACAGCATAAGCAACGTATTCACAGAAATCGGCAATGTTGAAAAACGCGAGGATTTCAGTCTGCTAACAGCCACCCCGTTTCCCTCTGATTCACTAAGAGAAAAAGCTGTGGCCTCGTTTATTATTGATAGTCAGACCGTATGGCTAATATGGTCCAATACCAATTGGTTCAACTTCCTTAAGAAAATGTCAGAATTTAACCATGAACGGAAAAAGCCTGTGAATATACTCTTTACCGATATATTATGGACAGATTATAATAGATTGTCTGAAAGGGACAGTATAATGGCAAGCAATATAATCAACACCATCCATTCAGATAGTATTCAAAAGAGTCTGATAATAATGAATTATAGGCACGCTTTTATGATGGGACGCAACTGTGGAGCCTACCTCCAGAAAGCGTTCCCCGGCAAAGTTGCTAACGTGTTACTTAATGCTTTCCGTCCTAATATTTGCCAGATTCCTTCTGCTATCCGACAAGGGAAATGGGATGTTGCGGCAGAAGAGACCGGGAAAGATAGATTTGCCATTGACTTCCAAAATTCGCCTTTTGGTGATGATCCTTTTGATTTATCCCCAATTATATCATGGACAACTCAAAAAGATGTAACATACAAAGAAATGTTCAATGGAATGATATACTGTACTCTTCCGGCCCAACAATATGCCGGGGATGGTTTCCCATACATGTTCTCACCGGAGAATCAAACAAAATTAGAATCAGAGAGAGCTGTAATGCCGGGCGATAAACTTTCAAATTATAAATATCTTAAATACGGGAATCTCATTAAAAAAGGGGGGAATTACTTCGAGAATTTTGTCTATAATCTAATATACATCTTTTTAATTTCACTATCAATAATCCTATTAACCGGAATGTCCATAGTCACTGTTCGTCATCATAGGGTTCCTTATGCTTAAGATACTTCAACTTTTTATAAAATGTTTAGATCAGTTTATAGTATGAAAACGCCGGGCAGACACTTAACACACTTTGCCGCCTGCATCATGCTCCTATTTTTCAGCTTCGCGGTGGCATACGGTACGAATATTGTCACCTGTACGGTGTCAGACAGCGCCGCGACTGCTTCCGAAAAGCTGGAGATGACATACAGATGGCTTTCAAACCAAGATGACCGGACACGCATTGTCTTTGACCTGAAATGCTCGAACACACCTTTTATTATATATAAGGCGGAATGGGTGAATTGCGACAGCACCATCGCTCCGCTTGAGCCTTTCTCACTGATAGCGCGCCCTGACGAGGTCATGGGCAAAACCGCGGAATGGCACATCACACTCGACTTTCCCTTCAGCACAAGGTTCAACGATACCGACGTACTGGTTCTCGACACGGACAAGGGGATAATCCAGTGTCCGACGTCAAATGAAGGGAAACTGAAAGAGACCATCGACATACTCCGCGACGATTACGAGGAGCAGCTCGACAGCTCAAACCGCAACACACGCCGGGCATGGACGATTTTAGGCATAGTCACGGCGGCACTCGTGGTCATTGGAGCAGGCATATTCATAGCTGTCCGCCGCAGGTTCATTCAGAAACGCAAGGAACTTGAGGAGCTGTCGATGCTGATTTCCGAAAGGTCAGAGCGCAACCACGAGCTGGAGGCGAAAGTCGATGCGCTCTACGGAAGCCGGATGGACACGCTCAATATGCTCTGCAACGAGTATTTTGAGAAAAACGATTCCGACAAAGTGAAACTTTCGCTATACAATGAGGTGGAGAAGCATATACTCGCCCTGCGGGATTCAAAAAGCATAGCGGAGCTTGAAGAGTTGGTGAACACCTATCTTGACAACATCATGATCCGGGTGAGAGAACAGCTTCCGGAGCTTGGCAAAAACGACATGATTTTCCTCACCTATCTCTACGCCGGCTTCTCTCCCCGCGCCGTGTGCATCTTCACCGACATCAAAATAAAGAACTTCTACAACCGCCGGAGCCGCCTCAAAGAGCGTATCCTCGCCTCCGACGCTCCTGACAGGGAATATTTCGTGTCCAGGATGTAGCTCTAAACGGCTGATTTTCACGATGAGGAATCACGCTATTTTCCACACACTGATTACCAGATACTTAGGCAGGCAAATGAGGACAATTCCGGCCCGGTTTTTCTTGCTGTGAGCTGTCGTGATGCCGTAATTTTGCAGCATCATAACCAACAGACATATCACAGATGAAAAAATTAATCCTGATGGCAATCCTCTGCCTCGCCACCCTCGGCGCTTCCGCCGAAATCAGATACCGGAGCATAAACAATATCCATGGAACCAATATAGTCCTCGTCGACAATGATGCTCCCGACAAAATCACAGTGAGCGAAGCCATACTGTCGAACAACGGCAGGAAATACCGCGCTAAAGATATAAGATGCAATGTCCGGGGCGGTGTCGCCACCTATAAACTGAAGTTCAGGAGGCTCACGGTATTCAAAAACTGCAAGCTCACACTGACAGTCAACGGCAAGAAAGTCACCGTCGACATCCAGAAAGCCATGTCTCACAGATAAAGCGGGAGGAGAAGATGAAAACCATATCAGCCCTCATATCGCTTTGCTGTGTGATACCATCAGTGAAAGCTCAGAATGTGGAAGTGCGCGACTCAATCGCCGACCAGAAGCTCGGCGAGGTGGTGGTGGAAGGACAGATGCAGAACGTGCAGGGCGCCGTCTCGACATATTACCCCGGAGGCAATCAGAAGAAATCGGCACAGAACGCCATCGACCTCCTCTCGCAGATGGGCATACCTCAGATCAGAGTCAATCCGGTGTCTTCTTCCGTGCTTACGCTCAACGGCCAGCCCGTGGCAATCTATATCGACATGCAGCCTGCAACACAGGCGCAGATGGAAGCCCTCCGGCCCGAAGATGTCAGAAAAGTGGAATATCTTGTCTTTCCGACTGACCCGCGCTATCAGCACAACCCCTACGTTGTCAATTTCACCCTGCGCCGCTATGAATTCGGCGGCTATGTGAAACTGACGGGACGCGAAAACTTCATGGCCGGTTCCGCAAGCGGCCTCGCATACGGCAAAATGGCCTACAAACGTATGACCTACGACCTGATTGCCTCCGAAAAATATACCGACCGCCATCATCAGGGCACCGACAGAAAACAGATTTTCAGATTTCCCGGTGCGGACGGCCATACCGATGAGATAACCCGGGAAAACATCATCACCGGAAGCCGTCTGCAGCGAAACAGTCTCGGCATATCTTTCCGCGCCATGTACAGAGCCGATAAAGTCTCTGTCGCCAACACTCTGTCGCTCGACGCCACCAACTCTCCGCGCATGAACTCCTCCGGTTCCGTCATATTCACCCCTGACATCTACCGTCGTTCTGACTACACCTCACTTTCAAGCTCAAAGGTCGTATATCCGTCATGGACAGGCAATTTCTTCTTTGATTTCGGCCGCGGCTACCGGCTGAACGCGGTGAGCGCGCTGCAATATCAGCATACCGCCAGCAACCGCTCCTACCGAGGTGCCAGAGAGACGGCCATAGTCACCGACGCCCGCGACAAAAACGTCAAAGGCCGGCTCATGGTGCAGCTGAACAAGGCCATAAACGACCGCAACACCGTCGATTTGCGCGGATATTACATCTTCAGCCACGATAAAGTGGACTACACCGGCACCACCGTATCGACTGACCGCTTCAGTCAATCGGCATACGGAGCATTGGCGGGATACACCTTTCAGACCGACAAACTCTACGGACGCCTCGAGGGTGGCATAATCGGCGATTGGAATAAAACCGACAGCAAAAGCATGACGGACGTCGCGCCCCTTGTCAACATGAATCTGCAATACGCTTTCAATCAGAAAAATTCGCTTGACTTTTCGGCGAGATACTCCAGTAACATCGAGGACCAGTCGGACAAGACCCCGACCGTGTTGCAGGAAAACGAATTGCTGTACAAGACCGGTAATCCCGACCTGAAAAACAGCCGCTGGTGTTCCGCCGACCTGCAATATACCTGGCTTCCGAATAACAGATTCCAGCTCTCGGCATCCGGAGGATGGAGCCGCTATTTCGACAGACCGGTTCCCCTGTTCACTCCCGAAGGACCCGACGGCATGATGCTCCGCTCAATCATCAACGACGGCGACTGTCAGAATTTCGACCTCGGACTCTCCTTCACCGCCAAGCTGCTCAACCGCTCACTGGTCATCCAGCTCCAGCCGCGTATGTGGTTCAGCAGACTGACCGGCCTATACAGCGATACCTACAACTATTTCATGCTCTCGGCCACCGCCACATATTATATAAAGGCTTTCTATGCCTCGCTCCACTACTCGACACCCGACCGCGGGCTGATACAGTATTCCCTCAACGAAACCTTCTGTCGCGGCAAGTCATCATATCAGCTCAAAGTGGGCTGGCGCAACAAGAAATGGAACATAAGCCTCTCCGCAGTAAATATTTTCCGCAAAAGCTGGGTTGACGAGACATCACGTCTCGAAAGCCGCTATTTCAGCCAGTACAACACGGACTACAATTCGAGCAGCCATCAGTTCGTGAACCTCACCGTCAACTACACATTCGGTTTCGGCAAGAAAATAAAGCGCGGCAACGAGATTCAGACCGTCACCTCATCCGGCTCCGCCATCATGAAATAGAGACTCCACTCCGTATGTCATAAAAATCGTGATGGTGTTGCAAAATGGTTATAATTGACATTTTGCAACACCATCACAATCCGAATATCTTTGTTATCCGTTGAACTGGCGGTAGATATAGCGTGCAAGGCCGTAGATGTAGCGGCGGAAACCGGGACGATAGTAGAGGAGGCGCGAAAACCATTCCATCTTCGGGTCGATGAACCTCACGGCCGCCCCGACGAAAACCATGGCTATCAGTGTGCCGATACCGACCACATGCCACTGCCACGTGCCGAAATACAGAAATCCTATCACCACGGCTATAATCACGAGCGTGATGTCGACCATGATTTTTGCTTTCGCAAACGGAATACCCGAAGCCTTGCTGACGGCGACCGTGATTCCCTCGCCAGGCATAGTGACGGAACCGCATCTGATTTCAAGCGAGATACCGCAGGCGAGCACCACACAGCCGAGCAGCTGAACGACAGTCTGCATGACAATCGTGTCGCAGACCAGCGGCGATGTCAGCCACATATTTATATCAAGCAGAAAGCCGAACAGAAATCCTATGATAAGCTGAAAGAGCTGTACGGCATGAAAGCGACGGCGGAGTATGAGAATCTGCAAGCCCACAAGGATGAAATTCATCACATTGGTATATTCGCCTATGGTAAGTTGCGGAGCCTTCCCAACCGCTCCGGCGAGCGACATTACAAACGGGATTGTCGAGATTACACTGCTTCCGAGATTGGACCTTACCGAAAGGGCCACGCCGAAAGTCATGATGAAGAGTGAGATAGTAAGCAGGAAATGTTGCCAGATGAATGAGATGATTTTGTCTTTAAAAGTGTCTGTTCCTATTGCAGCGTTCATATTCAAATTACTTTCACACTGCAAAGTTACAAAAAAACGCACAATGGGCGTATCGCGTTAACACTCCCGGAATCACATCATCAATTAACTGATAATTCTAGATTCAATTATGACAAATAAAATTTTGTATTTTGCTGATAAGCTCTATTGGAAGCGGTAATATAATAATAAGTACAAGGAGAATTATAGCTGATATCATTAGTGTAATCAAGCTCCAATACCATAGTGACAGCGGTATCTTTCCCAATATTTCAGATACCTTTCTAGACCGAATGGTCTCGCTTTCAACTTCACAATAAGATTGTATTCTAATTTCATCATTATGTCTCATAAAGCATTTTAATTTCCAAGTTCAAGCTGATTCTTGATAAGACCATAATATACACCTTTACACTCTATCAGTTTATCATGATTACCAATCTCTACTATACGTCCCTCATTGACGACTACAATATTATCAGCATTACGAACTGTTGATAGTCTATGTGCGACTACTACAACCGTACGTCCATGATAAAATGAAGCAAGATTATCAACAATCAAACGCTCATTCTTGGCATCAAGCGAATTAGTTGCCTCGTCGAGAAATATGAAATGAGGATTCTTATAAACTGCGCGAGCTATAAGTATGCGCTGCATTTGCCCTTTACTTAGTGCGACACCGTCCCTACCAATACGGGTATCATAGCCCAAAGGAAGCGACACTATAAAGTCATGTATATTGGCAATACATGCTGCTTCTTCAAGCCGTTCTACATCAATTTCACTATCATCAACCGCTATATTGCGAGCAATAGACTCAGAAAAAACAATACCATCTTGCATGACAACCCCAATGTTCGTACGCCACCATTTAAGGTTATAATTAGCAATGTCAATATCTGCAACCGTAATACGCCCTTTGGTTGGAGGATAGTAACCAAGCATAAGTTTTATCAGTGTTGTCTTTCCACTCCCCGATGGCCCGACTATCGCAGTCACTTTTCCTGCAGGGATCTCAAAACTAACGTCCGAGAGGGTGTTACGCAAGTCTTGTATGTTATATTTGAACGAAACATCTTCGAAACGGATCCCCGTCTCGCTTGCGAGAGGAAACGAAGCCACAATGCGCTCGGAATTCTCCTCGTCTCGCTTAGCATGAATCTCATTAATGCGCTCTAGCGATATTTTAACATCTTGCAGCGAGTAAACAAACGACATTAACTGCTCTACCGGAGAGTTTAGCTGTCCGATGATATACTGTACGGCAAGCATGGCTCCTAATGTCATCTGTCCGTTTATAACAGCAGTAGCTGCAAGTACAGTAATGAAAATGTTCTTAACCTCATTAATAAAGATGCTTCCAGCTTCTTGAGTCTGCTTCAATTTTAGTAATTTCATCTGTATTGCGAAGAGATCTGCCTGCGTATCCTCCCATTCCCATCGACGCCTACGCTCACAATTTTGAAGCTTGATTTCCTGCATAGAGGTAATGAACTGGTAGGTACAATTCTGATTAATCGCCTGCAGTTCAAAGAGTTCATAATCTAACACCTTACGCCTATACAAGAAAGTGGCTATCCACACTCCATAAAGAGCACTTCCAAGGAAAAATATATAAAAAATCAACTTGTCATAAACAAATAGTATGCATCCAAAAACGATAAAATTCAAAAACATAAAAACTATACCCAAAACCTTACTCGTCAGAAAGGACTGCACTCGAGAGTGATCGCCTATACGCTGCATAAGATCTCCCATAAGTTTTGTGTCAAAAAAAGACATCGGAAGTTTTAGCAATTTAATGAAGAAGTCGCTCACGAGAGAGATGTTGATACGCATAGAGATATGTAAAAGCAACCAGCGACGCACGAAGTCAGTGGCAGTCTTTCCCACTACAATCATCAGTTCACCGAGGAGTATGAGCCATATTATACCGATATCACTATTACGAATACCACGGTCAACAATGGACTGTGTCAAAAAAGGCATCGCAAGTTGCAACACACATCCTAAGAGTAGGCCGAGGATTATCTGTATGAAATACTTTCGGTAGCGTCTCATATAGCGGAAAAGAAAGCGGAAAGAACGTATGCAATCCTTTCTTTCTTCTCTGATATGCCCGAATTTATCTGTCGGTTCCATAAGCAAAGCTACGCCACGTTGAACTGAACCGTCAGCCGATAATTCAGTGCTTAACCATCTATGTCCAAATTCTTCCATTGCATAGACGAGCATCCCCTTGGCAGGATCAGCGACATGGTAGCGTTTGCCTCCACACGTAATTTTATGTAACACCACGAAATGATTCTGATTCCAATGAAGTATGGCAGGTAGTGGCACATTGCCTAGTTGTTCAAGGGATAGTTTTGCTGCTACACAATCAAATCCGAGTGTGTCAGCTGCCTCCGAGATATTGTTGAGTGACACTCCCTGTACGTTACAATGACAATAGGACGACAAGAACTCCATGGAATATCGAACCCCATACGCCCTGCATACCATTGCAAGCGAAGCCACCCCGCATTGCATGGAGTCATGCTGCTTTACAAAACAGGATTTTTTCAATATTTATATTCTAGTATTTAGTTGCCGGTATCAGTTATCTCCTCATAATCCTGGGTGCCGTCTGCAAAACTGGTTTTTACCTTGCGGCCACCGTTGAAGCGCCATCTTACAGTCATCCCGATACTGGTATTGCGTATGGAATATTTTTTGGTGATCACCTGGTCGCCTACGCGGGTATCCATGATGCGGCGTCGGTCTACCGGCCAAAAATCGAGAGTCACAAGCAGGGCGTTCTTGAAAAACTGTTTATACACATTGCCATATACCTGGTAGACATAATGATATGTATTGTTATATGATTTGAAAGTAGGTTCGTAGAACAATGTGAGCTCGCCACCCAACCCATGACCGAAAGCAAAGGTGTTGTCCATGCGATAATACTGTTTCAGGCGCGTTTTCCCATAGTAATTACCTGATACCCAAAGTCCCTGCGGACTGACCCCAAGTCCTGTGGTGATTTTGAAACGCCACTGTCTGACAGGTTTCATGTTAAGGTCGGCACCGAAGAGCCAATCCTGGTCGCTGCCGTTGTTGGTCGGTGTGGAGTAATGGATGTCACTGTTGTCGGGGTCGGCAAATGTCTCCCACATTATTATGTTCCGGTCATGATTATAAGCGGCTGTCAGATTGATGAGGCCGCTCCACAGATTAGCTATGAGGCCAACATATTCTTTGGTCGAGGCCTTCAGATCAGGATTTCCCATGATATAGTTGTACGGATCCTCCCAGCTGACAACAGGGGTAAGCATCGAGTAAGAAATGGATCCGAGGACGTGTTTGTAGCTAAGTGAGAGAGCATGGCGTCCACGGGAAAATGGGAGGCGCAGCTGTACAGTCGGATTGAAAGCCGACTGGGTGTTGCGTACTTTGCCATCCATACCCAGGGGCTCATACTCTATGCGGTTCATTTTCCAGCTGCCTCCTGCACTGTATTGCAGCATACCGAAGCGGCCTTGAGCTGTAAGGCTCACCTGCGGACTGAAAAGATTGCTGTTGGAGGCGATGTTGTCTGTCGCATATCCGCCGTTAGCGTCGGATTCCGGACGGTAATGCTCCGAACTTATATATGTGTCGGTGGCCACTGTCAGCACATGATTTTCATTGACAGGAACCAGCAGACTGCCATACAGATTCCACATGTTTGTCGAGGTCTTATAGTAAGAATGTGACGGTTCGCCCGGTAGCGTTGCGAAATCCCTGTTACGCCGATAGACACGTCCGAGATAATCTCCGATGAGTCGCAAGGTTGTTCCGTTGTCGTTAAGCTTGGAGCGGAATATCAGAGTCCCCTCATTGGCTGTCGTCTGAATCCGCTGGCGGAGCATTGATTCCATATCGCCATTGAGCGTGTTTGTCCGGGAGCGTGAGAAATCGCTGCGGACATTGTAATTGGCTTTTAATTCTGTGTTTTTGCTGAAGTCATAGCCTACCGAGATGCGCTCGGAAAACCTGGTACGATTGGATTTGTCAGATATTTTTATGTCCGACAGATGGTCGGGCGATACTATGTGCTGTGTCATAGGGTCTTTACCGGTATTATGCACCCCCGCTGTATAGTTATAGTAACTCCATTTCCCATAACGCCCCCGGATGACACCGAAAGCATTTCCTCGGTTTAATCCCATATGACTGCGCGCACTCGCATTAACTCCTATACTTCCCGAATAACCGCTTACACGTCGCAACGTAATCTTTATACTTCCCCCAAGCTTAGTCGTGTTCTTGTCGGCTCCGCTGAGATATGTCACCTGCACTTTGTCAATCATGTCGGCAGGAAGGTCTTTTAGTTCCGAGCGGTCACCGATTTTAACTCCATCCACCCATATTTCACTGACAGCAAGACCGTTTATTTTAAGGACATCCTGCTCGACACTCACTAACGGAAGATATTTCAAAGCCTCCATTACCGGCTTGCCTTTCACAATATCGCTTCCGCGCAGAGTCGTCACATAACCGTCGGCGCTCTTGACCGTCCGCGACGCAACCACAGTGACCTCTCCAAGCTGTTCGGATTTATTTCCTTCACCGCCGGAAATCTTATTGTCCTGTGCGCTTATCCCGGTGACACAGAGCCACAGCATCGCTGACACCATCAATACATTTTTCAACATGAATAGATTGGTTTTTAAATTGATGAATATTAGATTGTTAAATGTCATGATATTTAACAAGTCTACCTGAAAATTGATTTCGTTAGACTTTGATTCCGCTGATATCCCGAAAGACAGCACGCATATTCCATCTCACGCCGACGTCATCAACATCTATCGGACATTTTCCTGATTTGCTCTCACTTCTTGCCTGAGAACAAAGAGGACATATCGGAAGGATGCGGCAACCGAAGCAGTAAGGAGTATAACAGTGTCGCTGCCGTTCAATTGCTGCGCCATTATAACAAATATCGCCATCTATGTCGAGATAACCAAGCCTTTTTTCCTTTTTGAAATCTCGGGCTGTACACTTGAAAACATCACCGTTATAGTTTATCACTATATTATGGTTATAATCACCATAACAGTGATTTACAGAATTGCCTGTGGAGGAATTTAGATTGGATTTTATATTGTAAGGTGCAATTTGCTTTTTAAAATTTCTGATGATTTCAAAAAGTTCATCGTCTTTACTCTCCTGCCAAATGCGGTGGAAAGAAAACCGCAGATTCTTCCAGCCAAGCAAATCCTTAAAATCTTCAACGACGCGAATGAATGAAAAGAGGCTTTTCCTGCTGTAATTGCATCGCAAGCTGACATTGTAGCCTTTTTTGATTGCTGCCCTAACATTTGCAAGCACATATGAATAGCTTCCTTTTCCGTCTGCAAAGAACTTTATCCGATTATGACATTCGCTATCCCCGTCAATGGCTATTTGAAAATAAGTTCTGTCCTTCAGCCGTTTTAAATCATCCAATATATCTTGGCTGAGCAGAGTCGCATTAGTTGTAAAGTGTAGTTGCAAAATCACTCCACGTTCCTTGCACATTTTCTCCGTACGGTCAATTATAGGACGGATGACCTCATGGTATCTCAAAAAAGGCTCACCTCCAAAGAATGAGAGTTGCAAATAGTCAACCTCTTTTGTCAATATCTTGTCAAGGTAAGCAATCGTACGGTGGATGGTCTCTTCACTCATGCAACTTCCATCAAGATGCTTTTCATAACAGTACCAGCATCGAAGATTACAATCAAGAGTCGGATTTATAGTTATTTTAAGACGCCTTTTAGAATTCAACTGCTTATCAAGACCTGAGAGACACTCCCCAAGTTCAATCTGACGGTCGACATTGACAAATTTACCCTCGACCATTGCGTCAAACAATTCGGGATGAATTTTTTCCAGTTCGTCGATGGAATCTTTGTGTGCACGAATAATGTCAGCCAACCGCACATCAAGTTCAAGCCACCGTCTACTCATGCAATTGAAAAGATAGATAGTGGTATCAGAGACTGGATTAGCAATAAATTCGTTATATTGACTATAAACCATAATGAACTTGAATTAATTTCGAAAATAATATTTTTAATCCAGGCAAAAACATTGAATCTCAGGGAAATTCTGTCAAAATTATGAATAACGGGGATGTCGCTAGACTCGTCGCCATAGACGACAACCCCATTAAATCATATAATTCTCATAAATATATTTACGGTTTGCTTGGATCAATCTGACAAATATCATTATCTTCATCCGGATCGGGATCCGGATCGGGATCCGGACGCCTATCACATTTTTCACATCTGCAGTTACTGTTATTATCACCTATCCCTCCACCGTCACAATTGCCGTTATTACCAAAAAGGGATGTGTCAACCCTAATCGGGCTAATAGCAAAACCACCATGCAGTTTGCCCATCTCATCTTTCGAGAGTTGTTGGAAATTTTTCTTCTCCATAATTTTAATTTTAGGTTTATAAAATCTTAAAAAGACATAAGGTATTAGAATACAAGCAAGCTCTTTCATTATATTGAATGTTTCAAGCCAGTTATCCAGTTATAAAGAAGAATCTATGCATGTAATACGCCACAAATATACAATAAATTTTGAATTATTGTCTAATATTTTAATAAAAAATGTAAATTTTATTTTAATTATATTATTCATACCCGGAATCATATTCCCAGCCGCTCAAGACACTCTCCGACCACACGCGGGAAATGAATCCTCTCGAGTTCATGTACTTTCGCCTCAATGTCGGAGGGTGTATCGTCCGGAGCGACAGGAACCGATGCCTGAAACACGACGCGGCCGCCGTCGCACTCATCGCTGACAAGATGTATGGTGATTCCCGTCTCGGTCTCGCCCGCAGCCACCACCGCCTCATGCACATAGCGGCCATACATCCCTTTCCCGCCGAATTTCGGCAACAGCGAGGGATGGATGTTCAACATTCTGCCGTGATAGCGCTCTGTCAGAAAGGAAGGAACCATGAGCAGGAAACCCGCGAGCACAATGAAACCGACCGCATGGCTCTCCATCAGCGGAAGCATCACGGACGGGTCGTTGATTTCGGCACGCGACATCACGCGGACGTCGACTCCCAGCCGTGCGGCACGCTCTATCACACCGGCTCCCGGTCTGTTACACACCACGAGCACCACCTCGCCGAGTCCGGGATTAGCCTGAAAATACCGGATTATGTTTTCGGCATTTGACCCGTTGCCGGACGCAAATATCGCTATTCTTTCCATAAGTAACTCTTATCAGTCTGTTTTCGGGAGCGTGAAGTTAGGAATTTTAATCAAAACCACCGGCCTGTTAGGAGGATAATTTTCAATATGACGGGGAATTTTGTATTTTTGCGAAATAAATATGACTTTATTATGAGCAACATGACTATCGACCAGATACAAAACGACATCGTAGAGGAGTTTTCCGACGTGGACGACTGGATGGACCGCTATGCGATGATTATCGACCTCGGCAACAACCTCCCCGAAATCGACGAGAAATACAAGACCCCCGACCACCTCATCGAAGGGTGTCAGAGCCGCGTGTGGCTCAACGCCGAGCTCACTCCCGAAGGGAAGGTACACTACACGGCCGACTCCGACGCCATCATCGTCAAGGGCATCATCTCCCTGCTAATCCAGGTTCTCGACAACCAGACGCCCGACGACATCCTCAAATCCGACCTCCATTTCATTGACGACATAGGTCTTTCGGAACACCTCTCGCCCACCCGCTCCAACGGCCTTCTGGCCATGGTGAAGCAGATGCGCCTCTATGCGCTCGCGTTTCAGGCCAAACAGAAGATGCAGTAAGCACCCTCCACACAGCAACGATGGGAAAAAACAAACTGAAAAAATTCGCCGAGATGGAGACTCTCGGCTGTGTCTACCAATATCCCCAGTCGGTTCTCGCAAGCGAAGGGGAGTGTCCGCTGCGCGGAAAGTGGGGCGAAAAGGTGTTCGGCAACTCCAACCCTATAGTCCTTGAACTCGGCTGCGGCAAGGGTGAATACGCCGTCGGGATGGGCAAACTCTATCCCGGCAAGAACTTCATCGGCATCGACATCAAGGGAGCCCGCATGTGGACCGGCGCCAAGGAGGTCGACACTCTCGGCATGACCAACGTGGCCTTCCTGCGCACATCCATCCATCTCCTGCCCTCCTTCTTTGCCCCCGGCGAAGTCTCGGAAATATGGATTACCTTCCCTGACCCGCAGATGAAGAAGGTCAACAAGCGTCTCACCGGCACCCATTTTCTCGACATCTACCGCCAAGTGCTCGCTCCGGGAGGCATAATCCATCTGAAAACCGACAGCCCCTTCCTCTTCGCCTACACTTCGGCGATGCTCGACCACAACGGCATCATCCCGATTCATTCGACGGCAGACCTATACAACTCCGACCTCAACGCCATTGTCCCGCCCATACGCACCTACTATGAGCAACAGTGGCTCGGACGCGGAATCCCGAGCAAATACATAGCTTGGCGACTCCCGGAAGCCGGCACGGAGCTATCCGAGCCGGAGATTGACATCGAGCCCGACACATACCGTTCATTCGGGCGAGGCATCCTCCAGTCGTCGGCGGAATTTCAGGGCCGCGAATGACGGGGCGGAATCACCGCGGCTTTTTCACCGCAGCCACTGAGAGGCTGTTTAAAAACAAAAGTGAAATGAGGGGCAGCGAGTTTTTTAGATAAAA
>DXXM01000010.1 GCA_019416285.1 Bacteroidales bacterium | reverse complement strand
CCATCTCAACCTTGTGACCCCTCATTTTCACTTTTGTTTTTAAACAGCCTCTTAAGCATCATCCAAGATGAAGAAAGGACTGGTACTGGAGGGTGGCGCCATGCGCGGACTCTTCACCGCCGGAGTGATTGACGTGATGATGGAGGAGGGTATCACCTTCGACGGCATCGTCGGCGTCTCCGCCGGGTCGAGTTTCGGCTGCAACTACAAGTCGCATCAGCCCGGACGAGTGCTCCGCTACAATCTGCGCTTTCATGATGACCCCCGCTATATGGGGCTGCGCTCCCTGCTGCGTACCGGCGACCTCGTCGGTGCGGAATTCGCCTACCATACACTGCCGCTCGAGCTCGACATATTCGACTGCGAAACTTTCGAGCGCGACCCGATGGAGTTTCACTTGGTCTGCACCGATGTGACCACCGGAGAGCCCGTCTATTACAAAATGGAGCGTGTCGACTACGACTCGCTCGAATGGCTGCGGGCCTCGGCGTCGATGCCGATAGCCACGCGCCCGGTACGTGTGGCCGACGGACGCCTCATGCTCGACGGCGGCATAAGTGACTCCATTCCGCTGAAATATTTTCAGGACGAGGGCTATGGGCGCAATGTGGTGGTGCTCACCCAGCCGCGCGACTATCGCAAGAAGCCCGCGCGCAAATGGGTGTTCCGACTGTTCATGCGCCGCTGTCCGGCGATAGTCGAAGCGATGGGCAGAAGGCACGAGATGTATAACGCGCAGCTCGACTATGTGGGGAGCCAGGTTGAGGCGGGCAATACCTTTGTCATCGCACCCGCCGAACCCCTCCCGATAGGGCGCATAGAGATGAATCCCGAGAAGATGAAACGTGTCTACCGGATGGGGCGCGAGGCCTGCCGGTCAGCTCTCCCGGAGTTGCGGCGTTTCCTCGGCGAATAAGGGTTCCCACGGACACATTTTTAGCGACAGTTTTCTTACTTTTAAACAGCCTCTGAAATATCATGGCAGAAAACCGGAAAAATCCGCGGTTTTCTGCCTTTTCTTTTGTGTTGTTTACCATTTGTTTAATGAATTTTAGGTAAAAATATATAAAAACGGGCCGGGAAATTACTGAATTTTGATGATTGCGGGACTTTCGGGCTATATCTAATTTTGCATCCGTTAATAAACCATTATAATCATTATGAAGAAAGAATTAATCGGTGCATTTGTCTCTCTGCTCGTGGGCGGCACGCTTCCGGCCATGGCGCATCCCGATGAAAATGACAGACCGGCGGTCGAGAAAAAGAGCCGCCTTTCGGTCGGTGGATACGGCGAGGTGGTAATGACGAGAAACTTTTTCAGCGACAGCTATCTGCGCTATGTGTCACCCGACAAATACAAGGATCAGTCACACGGACGTTTCGATTTGCCGCACGTGGTGATATTTCTCGGCTACGATTTCGGAAAAGGTTGGTCAATGGGTTCGGAAATAGAGTTCGAGCATGGCGGCACCGAGTCGGCCATCGAGTTCGAAAATGAAGAGGGGGGCGAATATGAGAAGGAAATCGAGCGCGGAGGCGAGGTGGCGCTCGAACAGTTCTGGATTCAGAAATCATTCATGCCCCAGCTCAATGTGCGTGCCGGTATGCTCGTGGTGCCGGTGGGTCAGACCAATGCCCACCATCTTCCTACGGAGTTTTTCGGCGTCTACCGTCCCGAGGGCGAGAACACCATCATGCCCTGCACATGGCACGAAGTTGGTGTGAGCCTCTGGGGTAAGGCCGGCGACTGGCGCTATGAGGCCATGTTCCTGCCCGGTCTTGACAGCGAGCGCTTCGGCAATCAGGGCTGGATTCACGACGGTTCGGCATCGCCCTACGAATTCAAGATTGCCAACAACTATGCCGCGGCCGTGAGGGTCGATAACACGACTGTCCCCGGCCTGCGTCTCTCGCTCAGCGGATATATAGGCGACAGTTTCCGCAACACCATGGCTCCCACCTCGACCATCAAGGGTATCCACGGCACCGTCACCATCGGCTCCTTCGATTTCTGCTATAACGCACACAATCTCATTGCCCGCGGTCATTTCGACTACGGCCATCTGTCGGATTCGAAGAAAATCACCGACTTCAACATGCAGATGTCGTCCAAGTCTCCCTCCAAGCGTCAGAAGATAGCTTCCGACGTGATTGCCACGGGCGTGGAGGCCGGCTACAATTTCTTTGCCCTCAGTCCGGACCTCACCGAGCGCAACCAGCGTCTCTATCTGTTCGGGCGCTATGACTACTACGATTCCATGTATAAGATGGAGAAAGATCTTGACGACAAGTGGTGCGGACGCCAGCGTGTGGCCGTCGGTGTAAACTATTATCCCATCCGTGACATCGTGGTCAAAGGCGAGTACGCCATCGGTCTGCTCAAGAAGCCTTTCAACAACGAGCCCGCGATTTCGATAGGCATCGCCTATTCCGGCTGGTTCCTCTGATAATGAAATAATATGTCCAACAATCTGAAAATAATCAAAATAAGTTGAAAATGAAAAAAATCCTATCTCTCGCCCTTCTCCATGTGCTTACACTCGGATTTGTGATGACCTCATGCTCCGACGACAATGACGGTCCCGAAGGCGGCGAGCTCTCACAGAAAGAACAGACTCTTCAGAAAGCTTCATCGGCATACGTCAACCACACTGTTCTCCCCACTTACAAGGGAATGGCCGACAACGCCATAAAGCTCTATGACCTCTGCGAGACGATTTCCGACAAGCATGAGGCCGGAACACTCTCGGAGGCCGACATCGTGGCCGCCGGCAATGCCTGGAAGGAATCACGCAGATACTGGGAGCTCTCCGAGGCTTTCCTCTTCGGCCCTGCCGCCGACTGCAACATCGACCCGCACATCGATTCATGGCCTCTCGACAAGCCTGCGATGGACCGTCTGCTCGACGCAATCCGCAAGGGTGCCGACTATACCATCGACAATAACTTCGGCTACGGTCTCCTCGGTTTCCACTCAATCGAATATATGCTCTTCGAACTCTCTGCCGACGGCGAGACATCGCATCCCCACTCGCTCAACTATGCCTCCGAGGAAATCAAATATCTCCTCATGGTGGCCGAGGACCTTCGCAATCAGTGCGTGCTGCTCGAGGCTTGCTGGGCAGGTACCGAGAATGTATCGGCTGAAAAGCAGAATATCCTCGAGGAAACCGATCTCGACAAGGGTAAGAATCATGGCGACATGATGATCAACGCCGGCAAAGCAGGCTCTATCTACAAGACATATCAGGCAGTGACCGAGGAAATCATCCAGGGTTGTATCGACATTGCCGATGAGGTCGGCAACACCAAAATCGGCCGTCCCAACCAGGGTGGTTCCGACGACGACCGCAACTATATCGAGTCGCCTTACAGCCTTAACTCCATCGAGGACTTCCAGGACAATATCCGCTCAATAGAAAACTCCTATTTCGGTTCAGTCAGCGGTGACCCCTCGATTTCCGACTATATCAAGAGCGTGAATCCCTCGCTTGACGCCGAGATGCGCACCGCAATCGACAATTCGATAAAGGCCATCGGCGCAATCCCCGAGCCTTTCGCCAAGAACGCCCGCTCGCAGGCTGCCACAAACGCCGTGAAGGTGACCGGCACCGACCTGGTGGCTACGCTTGAAAAAGTCTATTCACAGTTAGCAAACTGATAGAAAATAATGAAACACAGATATTTTATACCCATACTCGGAAGCGCCGTCATCATGACGGCCGCTTCTGCATGTAGCGATGACAAAATCGTAGACAATCCGACTCCGGACCCTGAAGAACTTCCCGAGTGGTACTATGCCGGCGGACAGCTCGGCACCGCATATCTCGCCACCTCCAACGCTCTCGAGCAGCCCACTCCCGCTGTGGAGCAGAGCGGCATGATACAGCAGTTCAAGAATGGCGAGGCGCTGTTCGAGAAACCTTTCATGAGCAATCCCACCGGTGTGCGCAGCGGCCTCGGCCCGGCGTATATCCGCACATCCTGCATCCACTGCCATCCGGCCTACAGCCACGGCAAGCGTGTGGAGGAGGGACGTTTCAGAACCGACGAAATCGGCAACGGCTGTCTGCTCGTGGTCTACAATCCTCAGACCGACGGCTATGTGTCGTGGCTTGCAGGTATGCCGCAGAGCCATGCCGTAGCGCCGTTCAAGGCTCCGGTCGACGAAAGCAAAATCACCGTGAAGTGGCTCAGCAAGACCGACGAGTGGGGCAACAAGTTTCCTGACGGGGAAACATACGAGCTCATCTATCCCGAAGTCAACATGCCTGAGGATGCGGTCTATGCCGTCAATCAGGGCTATCAGATACCCGACCCCTATGTCGTGAAGCTGGAGAGCACAATCGGAATCTATGGCACCGGACTTCTCGACGCGATTGACGACGATGCCCTTCTCGAGCAATACCGCAAGGAGGAGGCCGACGGGCTGCTCCCCAACGGTCTGAATCCCGCTTTCTTTGCCGGCGGTAACTGGGTGAGCCAGTATGCCAACTCCCTGCAGGGCGACGGCACCAAATATGCCCGCCGCTTCACCTACGCTCTCTCGCGCGGTCCTCTCCAGGACGCTGCCGGAGCCAATGCAATCTGGAACATCACCAACGTGACCCGCAGCGACCGCCGCTATCACTACATGGACGCCGCAGGCACATGGGCCAGGTATTCGGCCAAGGACCCCGAGGTTCAGGCCGGTTTCGATGCCTATCTTGCCAAAATCGACCCGCAGAAGGCTCATCCCGAGTGGTGGGAGGGCGACATGGAGACTCGCATCCTGACCTATCTCAATTCCAAGACTCTTCCGGCCGAGATGACCGATGACGAATATACCGATCTCATGATCTGGCACCGCGGCCTCGCAGTGCCCGCCGTGCGTGACATTGACAACCCGGATGTGGCCCGCGGAAAGGAGAAATTCGAGGAAATCGGCTGTGCCTACTGCCACCGTCCGTCGTGGACCACCGGTGCCGACGAGATTCGAGACCCGGCTAAATTCTTCGCCGGCGGCGAACTTCCCCGCTATCCCCATCAGAAGATATGGCCTTACACCGACATGGTGCAGCACAAACTCCACATGGACAATGACATCCGCACCGGCTGGTGCCGCACTACTCCTCTGTGGGGACGCGGCTTGCATCAGCGCGTGACCGGTTCGGCCGGAGCCGACCGTCTGCACGACTGCCGTGCGCGCAATGTCATCGAGGCAATCATGTGGCACGGTGATGCCCGCAGCGACGCCCGCTACAGTGTAGAGCAGTTCCGCGCGCTTCCCAAGGCTGACCGTGACGCCATCGTCACCTTCATTGACGCTATATGAGCCTGCGCGGTCTAAGAAACATTTCCTTCGGACTGCTCGGACTGATTACCCTGGCTATGGTCGCGGCCACCGCTGTCGAAAGACTCGGTGGCACGGCCATGGCCATGCGTTTTGTCTACCATTCTCCCTGGATGATTGCGGCCTGGGCGCTGATGGCGGTGAGCGGTGTGGCGTATGTGGTGCGCAGGCGCCGTCTTATGTCGTGGGCCACATTGGGGCTTCATCTGTCATTCATCGTGATTCTCGTCGGTGCTGCGCTCACCTTCGTCTGCGGCAGGCAAGGTAAGATTGTGCTTCATGAGGGCAGCGGGCCCACAAGTTCCTTTACTCTCGAGTCAGGCGCGGAGGCGGCGATGCCCTTTGAAATATCGCTGCTTTCGTCGAGGGTGGAATACTATCCCGGCACGGCCTCGGCCATGGACTATGTAAGTGAGGTTGAAATCACCCGCGGCACCCGGAGCGAGCGCCACACTATAGCCATGAACCGCATACTTTCCGTGGATGGCTTCCGCTTCTATCAGACCGCGCTCGGTCCGGGCTATTCCACGCTGTCGGTGTCGCATGACCCCGCCGGTATCGCTGTTTCATATACGGGTTATTGCCTGCTGTTCATTTCCATGTGTGCATTTTTCTTTTCACGGCGCAGCCGCTTCCGCCATCTTCTGAAGAGAGTGGCTGTGGCTACGGTTTTTATAATATCCGGGGCTTTTTCAGCATATTCGGCAGAGAGCCCCGTCCCTCAGACTCTTCAGCGTCCCTTGGCCGCGAATTTCGGTAAACTCTATGCCTACTGGGGCGGCAGAGTAGTACCTCTGCAGACGGTGGCCCGAGATTTCTGCATGAAAGTCTACGGACGCAGTTCCTATCGCGGTCTGACGGCCGAACAGGTGCTGACAGGCTGGATTTTCTATTACGACGACTGGAAAAACGAGCCGATGATAAAGGTGAAGGGTGATGAGGTCAGGGAGATTCTCGGCATAAAGGGCTCTTATGCCTCGCTTACGGATTTCTACCGCGGTGGCCGTTACCGTCTTGACAGTATTTCGGGCAATCTCGGTGACAGAAATCTGCTCGCCGCCGATGAGAAGGTCGGGCTTGTCACCCGTATGTGTATCGGACACGGAGTGAAAATTTTTCCCGTAAAGTCCGGAGCGGGTGCGATGGAATGGCTGTCGTGGGTTGACCGCGCGCCATATTCTTCCGACGCTGAGGAAAGCGCTTTTATGACCACGAGCATGGAGTTTGTGGCGCGCGAAATTGCCCACGGACGTTTCAACAGCGCCAATGAGATACTGGGGCGTATCCGTGAGCATCAGATTGCCGTGGCGGATAAGGAAAATCTGCCGTCTGATTTGAGATTCGGGGCCGAAAGACTGTATAACGGTATTGCATCGCCGTGGCTCCCGGCCATCCTCGCGCTTGCGGGAGGTGTGATGGCATTTCTGCTGCCCTCGCGTCGGAAACTGTTGTGGTGCTATACCTGCCTGCTGTTCTGCTATATGACTTTTCTGTTGGGACTGCGCTGGATTATAGGCGGACATCTCCCGATGAGCAACGGTTTCGAGACCATGCAGACTATGGGGTGGATTTCGCTGCTTATGACTCTGATTTTCTTCCGGCGTCTCCCGATGCTGAGGCCGCTCGGCCTGATTGTAGCCGGACTTGCGCTGCTTGTGGCGGCGATGGGTGAGAGCAATCCGGCGGTGAGTCCTCTTATGCCGGTGCTTGCGTCGCCCCTGCTTTCACTCCATGTGCTGTTGGTGATGACTTCCTATGCTCTTTTTGCCGTGATGATGCTTGATTCAGTCGTAGCCTTTTTCCGGCGTAACGACAGGGAAGAGGTGACGAGACTCGCGGATTTTTCGACTCTGCTGCTCTATCCCGCCGTGTTCGCGCTCGGAGCCGGTATATTCATTGGTGCTGTGTGGGCCAATCAGTCGTGGGGGCGCTACTGGGGGTGGGACCCTAAAGAAACCTGGGCGCTTATCACCTTTATTATATATGCGCTTCCGCTCCACAGCGCCTCATTCGGCCGCTTCCGCAGCCCGCGCACACTCAATATCTATTATTTCTTCGCCTTTATAGCCGTGCTCATGACCTATTTCGGTGTCAACTATCTCCTCTCCGGCCTCCACTCCTACGCGGCAGGGTGAAATCAGAAGGCTTTGTCGTTGAAGATGCGGCCTTCGAGGGCGGCGAAGTGGCGGCGGGCGTCTTTGGTGGTGAGATAGGCGTCGATGATGTCGGCGTGGCGGGAATTGTGGAGGTCGGTGCCGATGAAGTCGACATAGCCTTTCTCTATCAGCTTTTCAGCCATGCGCTTTTCCTGTTTGGAATAGCCTCCGGCGAGCGAGAGAACGTTGACCTGAAACAGATTTCCGGCGCGGTGCAGGGCGTCGTAGCGCTCGGGATGCTCGTCGAAATAGTAGTGGAAGCGCTCGGGATGGGCAAGAATAGGGCGGTAGCCTTTTATCTTGAGGTCAAAGAGAAACTGGTCGAGGTCCCACGGCTCCTGGATGAATGAATTTTCAACGAGGATATAGTTGTTGGGATAGGTAGTAATCTGTCCGGCGGCGAGCTGTTCGCGGAAGAAGTCGTCGATACGGTTTTCCGAAGCGCGGCTTACGGCTACATCGACGCCGCGGGCTTTCAGCGCCTCCTGAAGTTCTTCGAGAGCGGGGTCGAGAATCTCGGGCGTGTTCTCAAAGGTAGCTTCGGTGATGTGTGGAGTGGCGATGATGCGCTCTATGCCCCATGAATTCATGCGTTTTACGAGTTCGACGGATGTATCCACATCGGGAGAGCCGTCGTCAACACCGGGGATAATGTGGCAGTGGATGTCGGTTTTAAACGGAAGCCGGAGCGGTTCGCTCTTCTTGAGGAAACTGAATAAAGCCATAGGTCAATACTGGTAATCTCTTTTAACTTGCAAAATTAGCCATAAGCTCCGATTCATTACAAAAACGAGTGGTTAAATATTGTCAAGCCATACAGAAACAGAGAACCCGGCGGCATTTAGGGGATAATTATCGATGTGGGGCGTCACATCAAAGGGTGACGTTGACAAATCTGAATCTATTTGTTATAAAAACAAACGGCAGTTCGGTAAATGGAGAGTATCTTTGCACCAATATCACGAGCTTCCGGAGATGAGAGGGTATCTATTCTGAAACCGGGAACTGAATGGGAAAAAGTATCTGACTATTATGAATAAGAAAAAACTAATTCTCCCTTTGCTGATGCTGGCACTCGCTGTCTGTGCTTCGGCCGGTCCGGTAATTGATTTCGTATCATCAAGGATTGTCAGAGTGAGATGGTCGCCAGACTGCAACAGAATAGGAAATAACACCGGAGCGTGTGTCTACAAGCCCGAAGATGTGAAAGTGGACATTCAAGACGAGGGGGGATACGTGTCCTATTCATCTCCCGAACTTATCGTTACTGTCGACAAGACCACGGAAGCCATTTCGTTTATTGACCGCAACAGCGGAAAAGTGCTTCTGAAGGAGGATTCTGTGACCCCTCGTGAATGTGAGACTGTGGTGAGAGAACGTGTGGTCTACGATGATGCTTCGGCAAGAATGGAGGACACGGCCAACGGCAAGGTTACGGTGAAAGAATTTGTCAGACGCGATACGATGGGTACCGACAACCGCTACAGGCTGAATTTCATTTTCGATTCCACTGAAGGGCTCTATGGCCTCGGTTCGCACATGGAGGATTATATGAATCTGGTCGGCAAGACCGTTTATCTGACACAGCATAATCTGAAAGTATCCGTACCGGTAATCAGTTCGACGGGTGGTTACGGACTTATGTTCGATGCCGGTTGCGCCATGATTTTCCGCAGCAACTATGACAATGCCACAGGTAAATACAAAGGCTCTATGGAACTTGAGGCCGCAAATGAAGCCGACTACTATTTCATCAAGGGTGAACGGCTGGATGATGTGGTGGCGGGCTACAGGTTCCTGACAGGTGATGTCTCGCTTATGCCGCGCTATATGTTCGGCTATATCCAGTCGAAAGAGCGCTATATGTCATCGGACGACATCATAAGGACTCTGAAGGAATACCGCCGACGCCATGTCCCTATAGATATGATTGTCCAGGACTGGAACTACTGGCCTCAGGGATGGGGTTACATGAAGATGAACCGTAAGTTTTATCCCGATCCGGCCGCTCTCGCGGATTCGGTTCACGCGCTCAATGCGAAACTGATGGTGAGCATCTGGCCGAATCCGCAATATTGCCCGGAAGCCGATGATTTCAGAGAACATGGTTTTATGCTTGAACATTCGGTCTACGATGTGTTCAATCCCGATGCCCGCAGGTTGTATTGGAAATATGCCTATGATGAATTCTTCGCTAACGGATTCGACGCCTGGTGGTGTGACAGCAGCGAGCCTCTCGACGGGGACTGGAATCAGCTTCCGCCTCCTGAGAACGGTCATGAGTATGGCCGTGATGACCATGAGCGCCGCTGGAGGCTCAACAGCACTGTGCTGTCGGAGGCTCTGGGGGCTGACCGTAGCAATCTCTATTCATTGTATCACTCGATGGGAATCTACGAGAACCAGCGGGCCACAAGCGACAGCAGGAGAGTTGTAAATCTCACGCGCTCGGGTTTTTCGGGACAGCAAAGATATGGAACGGTGGTCTGGAATGGTGACACCTATGCCTCGTGGGAATCGTTCAGACAACAGATTCCCTCAGGACTCAACTATATGGCAACCGGAAATCCGTACTGGACAGTGGACGTCGGGTCGTTTTTCACCCGCAGTGACGGACGCTGGTTCTACAGCGGGGAGTTTCCGGACGGAGTTAAGGATGATGCCTACAGGGAATACTATACCCGTATGTTTCAGTGGGCTACTTTCCTGCCTGTGCTTCGCAGCCACGGGACAGATACACCGCGTGAGATATGGCGGTTCGGCGAGCCCGGCACACAGTTTTATGACGCTATTCTGCGGATGATAAAGCTGAGATATTCTCTGGTACCGTATATTTACAGTCTGGCGGCGGCTCAGACATTTGACAGCTATACGATGGCACGAATGTTGGCCTTCGATTTTGCCGGTGACCGGATGACGCTCGATATAAAGGACCAGTATATGTTCGGGGCATTTCTGGTGTGCCCTGTTACGCAGCCCGGAGTGGCGAGCCGCCGCGTGTATCTTCCGGATTCGGGTGACGGCAGACGATGGATTGACTACTGGACCGGTGACCGGCATGAGGGTGGAAAATGGATTGAAACGGCTTCGCCAATCGACCGGCTTCCGCTATTCGTGCGCGAAGGTACTATTATACCGACAGTGATTCCCGGCGAGCATACAGGAGAGCAGGAGGGAAAGCCAATAAACGTTACGGTATATCCGGGCTGTGACGGGGAGTTCGAACTGTATGACGACGCTGGCGACGGTTACGGCTACGAGCGTGGGGAGTTCTCAAAGGTCAGATTCGCATGGAATGACCGCCGTCAGACACTTTCCATCGGCAAGCGCGCCGGCCATTTCGAAGGATGTCAGGACAGTCATGTATTTGTCATCTCCGTCGGTGACCAAACGCGGACTGTCGAATATGACGGTCGGCCAATGAAAGTGAAGTTCTGATCTGTGCTATCCGATAATAAGTTCGTCAAGTGGCCGTTTGGGAACGATGTGTGTGTCGGTTGATGGGTCACGGTAGTAGCGGATGTCGGCGCCGGTGGAGCCGTCGGTGTCGGTGATTTCGATTTTTTCGGCGGGGTAGCCGAGGGCGAGGACATAGAGCGGTTTGTAGCGCCAGGGTATGGCAAGCGCCTCGATGACTTTTGCGGCATTGAAGGCTTTGATGATGCAGCCATGGATGCCGAGCGTGGCGGCTCCGAGTGTGAGGGTCGCAAGTTGGAGACCGTCGTCGCAGAGGCAGTTGTCGGTCAGCTTGGTGTCGATACACTGGATGAGGTAGGCGGTGGGGCGCTCGCTCACAGACGGTCCGTCCCAGTCGGTGAGGTATCCGGCCCATTTGAGGGCGGGGAACAGAGCGTCGCGCTCTTCGGCGGATGTGACGAGACGGTAGCGCAGTGGCTGGAGGTTGCGGCCTGACGCACAGTAGCGTGTGAGGCCGACGAGTTCACGCAGTGTCGATTCGGGGATGAGACGTGAGGCGTCGAAGCGGCGGTAGCTGCGGTTGCTTTTGAGCAGAGAAGCGAAGGCGGTTATGGTCATTTCAGTATAGAGTTTAAAGTATAGAGGAGTGGGGAAGGGTTTGGGTTTAAGGTTTGGATAATTGCCCGGCTATCGGTTGGGATGGCCGGAAAATTTATGCTCAAAATTATTTATTGAGGTGTTTATTCCCAGTCATCGGTGCGGAAGGGGATGAGGGGAAGATAGTTGGCGGCGTGAAGGTTTCCGGGTAGGAAGTCGCGCCAGCCGTAGCGCACGGCTACCGGATTGGGCACTTCTTTGCTCGAAACCACCATCTCGTTGGTCTGCCAGTGGAGCCATACGGAGTCGGCGGGGTGGAAAATTTTGTCGGGACCGGCGATTTCAAAGCCTTTTATGTCGTAGTTGCGGCAGATGCCGTCGGATGGCGAGTCGATTGCCACCCATGCAGCTCCGTCCTTGAATGTATGGCTTTTGTAGCGCGGACTCACGACAGGAAACTGCTTCTTGCCATAGGTGTCGTTGAGCACGAGGTCACACAGACGGTCGCCCACAGCCTTCTTGTTGGCCGGATGGATGTTGAAGCGCTCGTAGGGCTCCACGAGGTCGTTGGTCGAAATCATGCCGCTGTTGGGTATCAGCCCGATAGCTTTCCATTGGGCCTCACGCAGCAGGGGAGCCTTCCCCTGTTCGGAAGGATCGCCGTATTCGTAAGGCGCAATCTCGACCGCATAGAAGGGGATGTCGCCGATGGCTATATTGTCGCGCCAGTCCTTTACCATTGCGGCGAGGCGCTCGGGATAAGTCCTGTAGGTGGCGACGTTTGAACAGCCCTGATACCAGATAATGCCTTTATAGGTATAATCTTTGATCGGGAGGAACATGGCGTTATACATCAGCATGGGGCGGTGGTAATGCACCAGTTTCTCTATATCCTTCGGGTCGAGCGACACGTCCGGGTAGGTTTCGAGGAGCTCGCGCGGAGTCCAGCTCTCGACCTTGGCGCCGCCGTATGCCGCGCTGACGATTCCGACAGGCACGTCAAGCACATCGGTCATGCGTTTTGCGAAATGCCATGCGAGGGCGCTGTATTCCGGCGCTGTCTCCGGCGCTGGGACAGTCCATGAGGCCGCCACGGTGTCAAGCGGCGTGTAGCTCTGAGTCAGAGGTACGGTAAAGAAACGGATTTTTCCGGCCTCGTCGCGGGCCGATGCAATTTCGTCGAAGCCGCCGAGCGTGCAGCAGCCCGGGAAACCTTTGAGTGGCATCTGCATATTGGACTGGCCGGAAGCAAGCCACACTTCGCCGACGAGAATATTGTCGAAAGTCAGGGGTTCGCCGTCGGAAATGGTGATGGAGTAGGGAGTGAAACCGCCTGCGGGGGTATCAATGGCAAGACACCACCTGCCGGTGCGGTCTGTGACGGTTGTGTAGGGCTTATTGTCCCATGAGGGAGTCACGGTGACGGTCGAGCCGGGATCGGCCTCCCCAAAAATGCGGGCGTGGGAATTCTGCTGGAGCACCATATTGTCGCCTATCATGGCCGACGGTCTCACTTTAGCCTCGCAGGAGAGAAGCGTGACGGCGAGGAGTGTCGCCGTCACTATGAAATGCCTTTTCATTGATAATGATTTTTATTTATGTCTTTTTGTATAAGTAACTCTTAAAAATTAATTTATACTTGATGCGGAATAAATCCCGCAGGAAGTATAAAAGCATTTCGGAGTTGCTTTTGTAAAAAACATATTGCGTTTAATTTTTAAGAGTTATTTATATGTACCGCAAACGACATTATGTCGGATTACCTTATTTCGATGTTAAGCGGAGCGTTCACAGTCCATCTGGCATTAATGGTCAGGAGGGCTGCGCGGGAGTCATATTTCCAGGCACTTTTTGAAATCCTTTTGCCGTCGACGGTGATTTCCGAGGGTTTCACATCGACCATGTGGATTAGGAATGTCATGTATTTGACCGCGGGAGCGCCGGGATAGGTGCCCTTGGAGGTGACTTCGATATTGATGCCTTCTACCGACGCTTCTCCGCGGAAGGTGATGAGCGAACAGGCTCCGTCGGCGAGCGAGGTGGTGGACTGGCGGTCGTCCTCATACATTACATACTCCGATTTGCCGAGATAGGGATAGTAGTTGACGGTGTAGGTGTCGGTGCGGTAGTCGCCGGTGGATTTCATGCAGTAGTCGGCCTGCGGGATGAAGGCTCCGGCGCGGACAAAGAGCGGGAGGACTGAAAGTGGAGCGGGATAGCTGATGGTGTCGCCTCCCTGATAGTAGCGGCGGGGATTGTTGTAGTCGACCCAGAGTCCGTCGGGGAAAATCACGTTGCGCTCGGTGGTGCCGGGAGTCATCACGGGAGCCACGAGGATGTCGCGTCCCCAGAGATATTCGTCGGTGATGTCGTCGAACTTCGTGCTTCCGGGCGAGTAGAAGTTGAGCGGACGCACGAGGGGCTGGCCGAGGGCGGAGTTTTCGTAGGCGAGAGTGTAGTTGTAGGGGAGCCAGCGGTAGCGCTCACGGATGAGGGGCAGGATGATGTCTTGCTGGTCGGGATATTTGTATGGTTCGGCTGTAGACTGGGCGTGGGTACGCAACACGGGCGAGAAGAGGCCGAGCTGGAGCCAGCGGACATAAAGTTCGGGATCGTAGGGGTGTTCCTTGTCGATGGCGAAACCGCCTACGTCGTGGCTCATATAGCCGAGGCCGCTGAGACCTGAGTTGAGCATGATGGTGACCTGCGGCTGGAGGCCTCCCCAGGAGCGTGACACGTCTGTCGACCAGGGAAAGACGCTGTAGCGCTGCAGACCGGTGGTGCCGCCGCGCATCATGGTCATGAGGCGTTTATCGGGGAACTCCTTTTTGAACAGATCGTAGATGACCTCGCTCCAGTCGTTGCCATACTGGTTGTGGTATTCGCGTGTGGTGAGGCCGTTGGCGTGGATGCCTGTCTCGGGGTGTACCTCAGGTTCGCCGAGGTCGCCCCACCATCCGCCCACGCCTTCGAGGGTGAGCTGTCTGTAGCGCTCGGCGAGCCACTTGCGGGTCTCGGGGTTGGCCATGTCAAACATTCCGCCTTCGCCTACCCAAATCGTCACCTCCTGCGGACCGCCGGTGGAGTCTTTGAGCAGGAGACCTTTTGATTTGAGCTCGTTGTAGTTGTCGAGGCCGCGGCTGTTGCGCAGGATGTAGGGCTGAGAGATAATCACGGTGTTGACGCCATCCTTTTTCAGATCGGAGAGCATCTTTTTGTGGTCGGGCCACTGCTCGGGGTCCCAGGCGAGACGCCCCATGTCCTGCTCCTTGCCGTACCAGTAGAGGTCGAGCACAATGCCGTCAACGGGATAGCCCGCGCGCCTGAGGGTGTCGACCACGCCTACGGTCTCGTCCTGCGTGCGGTAGCCGT
The DNA here is from genome assembly GCA_019416285.1 of Bacteroidales bacterium. GTDB lineage: Bacteria > Bacteroidota > Bacteroidia > Bacteroidales > Muribaculaceae > Duncaniella. Next base: position 75,321 of record DXXM01000010.1, on the reverse strand, counting down.
ATTTCGAGGTTATGTAGCCGAGCGACCAGAAGGGCGGGAGGTCCTGACGTCCTGTGAGCGACGAGAGCTCGCGGGTCACGTCGGAGAGGGTGCCCGCTCCGTTGATGAAGTAATATGAAATCGGCGAGCGCGATTCGGACGTGTATGTGATAGGATTGCTCATCACCATCTCGGCGGCGGCGTAGTCGTCGAACACCACCGCATAGCCGTTGGAGGAGAGGAAGAGGGGCATTGTGATGTTCATCTGCTTTATGCGCGGGTCGCCCGCGGTATAGCCGTAGTTCTGACGGTTATACATCACAAGAGTGTCGCCCGCGAGGTTGAAGTTGTGGCCTCGCTCGCCGGCACCGTAAAATGAACCTCCGCCCATGGTCGAGAGCGAGAGCGTGCGGTGACCGTCGGCACCGGTGCGCACTCCGGGGTCACTGACACCCTTGCTCGCTCCGGCGCTGATGTCGACGGCGCCGCTGACGCTGTCCACGCGGACCACGATGCCACCGCGGGTGGAGAGTATGGCGATTCCGGGCGCCGAGCTGACGTTGCAGCCGGAGGCGGTGGTGGTGATGACTGTGGCGCGTGACTGCGGGAGCTTCTCGCCCGGTGCGAGGTTGCTGACCTTGATGATGTTGTCGGTGACGGCGCTGACGAGCACCTGTTTGCCCGAGGGTGTCTTGATGTCGATACACCCTGCCTGAGCCGCGGCCGCGGCAAGGGCGCCCCCTCCGGTCATGGCAAGAGCTGAAACCGCAATGAGGACTTTTGCGGAACCTGAGATTTTCATATTATAGGATGGATTTTACTGATAAAAAGTTTACGCTATGCAAATGTAAGCAAAAATCCTGATTATAAAGCTATTTTAGCCGGTAAAAGTCGGCGTATATTTTCAATAATCATTGAATTATTGAAAATACTCACGTCTCATCTGCACATGTATGTCCGGATGCGTCATAACTTAATGACATATCGGACCGATACTGTCTGACTCCTGTAATTCCGTCAAAAGGAAGAGCCTCAGTTGTTCTACAACTATCTTTTTCTTTCATAAGGCCAATAGGGACAATAATATTTGAACATATCAAGTATAATAGAATCATTGGTTAGTATAATTCTGATAACACAGCTAGAATAGGGATTGGAATTATAATATCCATCATACTCTTGACAACATCCATATTCCTGTAGCTCATCTTTGAGCCAGGATGATATATAGGCAAATTCATTTTCATCTCTCTCTTTTGCTACTTCATTATAATCAAGATGAGTGATATCGCCACTATCTGACATTGATGTTATCGTTTTTGTATCATTCCATATAAATATTCTGTAACTTTGATCTTTATTAATTCTTTCTAAAGCGTAAATTGTATCTGACTGAAAATCGGATATATTTTTTTTGAATAATTCAATATTGAAAATTTTGTCCCATGTTTTTAAATTGTATGGGTCATACTCTATAATATCCCGACCTTTTGTCTGACTTGGTATCATCAATCGTAGAATCGATAGTAAGTTCATATTTGGCCTACGTTTAAATTCGAGTCTTATATCAGTGTTTTCTTCAGAGAAAATATGTGAAGCTCCAAATCTGCTAATTATACTTGAATTTGTAATTATTGATGACTGACTGTTATTTGAAGAAGAATCAGTCTCAATTGCTTTTGAATCTTTTACCTGATTACAAGAAGAAAGAATCAAAATTAAAATTAATAATAAAATTTTCATAAGTGTAATAATAAAAAATAATCAAATATCTCAATTATCTTCATGAAAAGTTTCGGTTTATTATAGATATATCATAAATAGAAGATATATAGGTTAACCGAATATTGATTTCCAAAGATTGCGGAACCAATCTATAATGCGTTGCCAGATGGATTTCGAAATTTCATGTTGAGATGCTGTTTCAATATTTGTTTTGTTATTAGTGCTGTCATCAGATATTTGTGTGTTATTTAGTTTTATATCATTGAATAAACTATCCTTGACTTTTGATGGGTTCTCTTTGACATATTTCCCTTTTATTATATTAGGCATCATTATCGGTCTGTTCAGAATGAGAGTGTCAACTTTGACCAAATTACCCAAGAGAATGAATCTATGAACATAATGAAGTTGTTCCGATCCTACATTTCCACTTAATTTTCGCAGACTATCAATATTCCAGGCATAAAGTAGGGCTGAATACCAGTCAGGTTGAAATTCTTGAACTTTCATAGAACCAATTTCACTGAATTTTATTTGCTGTTGATTATTCCAAAGGATTATATTTGACAATCCATCTGAATGGTAACCTATTATAAATACAGTATCTATAGCCTGAATCGGGAATTCCTGAAAATAAGAATTATTTAATATAGAATCATTAATTAGCCATTTCCAGTTATGACTGCTAAGAGGACACATTCTAATGAGGCCAGACAAAGAAACAGCAGCCATACATGAATTTATAACTAATACAAATAGAAGGAAACTTATTTTATATTTCATGCTGATTATTTTGAATACCCTTTTCATGGTGCGCGATTTAATTATTTAAAACAAAAATTATTCTGTAGAATTGATTAAACAACTGGACCCGGCGCATCCGGTAAAAGACCGGGCAGTAATCAGTTGTAATCGGTCTCGATGAAATCGTAGCCGTCGACGGCTTCGATTCCTTTGATTGTGATGGGGTTGCCGGAGGGGTCCTCGGTCATACCGCCGAAGGGGTTTATCATGAACGAAATCTGCATTTTGTAGATGTCTTTGCGCTTGGCTTTGTCGTATTCCTTCCGGCGATAGGGCGGGCGGATGGTTTCGGTGCTTTTCTGAAGGCCTGTGGCAGTGAAGAAGTAGCTTCCGGTCGAGTCGGCTGCCTCAAGAATGAGTCCCGGGAGACCGTGGAGCTTCCAGGGGCCGTCGGAGACGGGAATGTCGGGGGTGAACCATGCAGTCCATGTGCGTCCGTGATAGTCGGCGCTTGCCTGGACGCACTCATAGCCGAGCACCGTTTTTGTCGAGTCGCCGACGGTCCACTGAAGTTCGCCGAGAGGCTCGTCGTAGTAATATAATCCGGTTCCGGCGCTGTCGTAAAACCGCATCTTGCCGTCTTTCAGCGATTTGACGGCATAGTGGCGGATAGGACGACTGTGAGGCATATCGACATTTTTATTACCTCCTATATATGAACTTACCGCCTGATTTATCATAAGTTTCATTTCTGCGCGACCACGGGGAGTGGATTCCATAGAGTCAACCCATTCGCTACGACGGTTAAAATATTTCGACATTTCAGAACCGGTAAGAAGTGTGCCCTGCTCGGTTCGGATTTTGCCGTTGGGATTGATAAAAGTGTAGTCGTAGACTACTTCGATATCAGCCTTCGGGAGAGTTTTCTCCGCCGAAGCACAGAGAGCTCCGACAGCGAATATAATTGCGAGGAGTGAGATGAGTTTTTTCATGCGAAAAGTATTATGTGTTATGGTTGGTCTTATGTTGAAAGTAGGGTTCGACGTGGATGTTGGTGATGATGTCGGGGCCGAAGGTTGAGCGGAGGGCTTTTTCGACGTCGGTAGCTATGCGGTGGCCGGCGGCGACATTGATTTCGGGATCTACTTTTATGTGGGTGTCGATGATGAGCGAGTGACCGTTACGGCGTGTGCGCAGGCGGTGGTAGTCTCTGACGCCGGCGACAGAGGCGATGGTGCGTCCGGCTTTGCTGACGAGTTCGGCCGGCAGGGAGCGTTCAAGAAGCTCGTTGACCGACGGGAGGGCAATCTGTATGGCTGAAACGGCGATGAACACCGCAATCAGTATCGAGGCTATAGGGTCGAGTATGCGCCAGTGTTCGCCGAGGAAATATGCGGCCGAGACGCCAACGAGGGTGGCTATCGACGAGATGGCGTCGCTGCGGTGGTGCCAGGCGTTGGCGATGAGTGAACTGGAGCGGATGCGCCGCGCGGTGCGGATGGTGTAGCGGTAAAGAAATTCCTTGGATAAGATCGAGACGAGGGCCACGATGATGGTGTAGATGTCGGGCCGCGGGAGGATTTCGCCTCTCAGCGAGGCAGTGATGGTGTTGACTCCGTTGATTCCGATTCCGACAGCCACTCCGAGCAACACGAGAGCTATGAGCAGCGAGGCGAAGGTCTCGAACTTGCCGTGGCCGTAGGGATGACCGGAGTCGGCGCTGCGGTAGGCTATGCCCACAAAAACAAGCACGATGACGTCTGTCGCAAAATCACTGAGCGAGTGGACGCCATCGGCTACGAGCGCATCGCTGTGTCCGATGATGCCGAAGAGAATCTTCAGCACCATCAGTACAGCGTTTATCCAGAATCCTACCAGTGTGACGTGGCGGATTCGCCGGACATCATTTGGATTTCTGTCCGTAGTAGGCGCCGGGGCCATGTTTGCGACTATAGTGTTTTTCAATGAGAAGGGGATTCATGGTGAGATTGGGGTTGACACCGTAGGCGATATAGGCCATCTTAGCCACCTGCTCCATCACGACGGCGTTGTGCACGGCGTCGGCGGGAGTCTTGCCCCATGCGAAAGGACCATGATTTTTCACAAGCACTCCGGGGGTGTCCATCGGGTTCATGCCCTCGAAACGCTTGATGATTACGTTGCCTGTCTCCAGCTCATAGTCACCTTTCACTTCTTCTGCGGTCATGTCGGAGGTGCAGGGGATGGCGTCGTGGAAATAGTCGGCGTGAGTAGTGCCGATATTGGGTATGTCGAGACCGGCCTGGGACCAGGCTGTGGCGTAGGTCGAGTGGGTGTGGACGATTCCGCCGATTTCTGGCCATGCGCGGTAAAGCGCGAGGTGGGTCGGGGTGTCGGAAGAGGGACGGAGGTCACCTTCCACAACGTTTCCGTCGAGGTCCACAACCACCATGTCGTCGGGCTGCATGGCGTCATAGTCAAGTCCGCTGGGTTTGATGACTACAAGTTTTGTCTCGGGGTCTATGCCTGACACATTGCCCCAGGTATAGATGACGAGACCGTGTTTCACAAGCTCAAGATTGGCCCGGAACACTTTTTCTTTAAGTTCTTTAAGCATTTCGTTATCCTGATACGTTAGAATATTGTAATAATGAATGTGAATCCTATGGCTACTTTTGGTAAAAAGGTCATTCAGTTTGTAAAAATATAAATAATTGTAGAATTTTGCAAAAAAAGTAAGCCAAAAAGCCGGATGAAAACAGCCCTACCTCCGCTTTTCACTATATTTGCAGAAAAATATAACCTATCATAATGAGAATAATAATTGCCGGCGATGGCGAGACCGGAACACATCTTGCGAAGATGCTTTCGGTCGAGAACCAGGATATAGTGCTTATGGGAGTCGACAGAGAGCGTCTGTCGGCCCTCGATGCCGTGAGCAATTTCATCACTTTCGAGGGTTCTCCAATGTCGCAGCGCGACCTGAGGCAGTGTGGAGCCGACCATGCCGACCTTTTTGTGGCGGTGACTCCTGACGAGGCTGTGAATATAGTGGCCTGCGAGCTGGCCAAGGAGTGCGGGGTGAAGAAATGCGTGGCGAGAGTGGACAATCCGGAGCTTGCCGGAGGAAGCGCGGGCGATATGCTGAAGAAACACGGCATAGACATGACCATCTATCCCGAGAAACTCGCGGCGCTCGACATCAGTCAGTTCATAGCCCACAACTGGGTGAGCGAATGGTCACAGTTTCACCACGGCGAACTCTATGTGGTGGGGGTGAGGATGAACGCCGCGGGCACGCTCTGCGGCAAGCAGCTCCGGCAGGTGAGCGGGAGCCCGCGTTTGTTTCACGTCACGGCCATCAAGCGCGGCAGCGACATTATAATTCCCGGCGGTGACGACCTTCTGCTCGAAGGCGACACAATCTATTTTTCGGTGCTCCCGCAGAATATCGACTATCTCCCGGCTCTATGCGGCAAGCGGGTCACGAAGGTGAAACGCATTATGATTACCGGCGCCGGACGCGTGACCGAAAACCTCCTCGAACTCGTGGGGCGCAAGTATGACATCACCGTTATCGACCCAGACCGAGAGCGTTGCCGGGTTATAGCGTCGCGCTTTCCGGACACGGCGGTGGTCAACGCTACGGCCAACGATGTCGTAACGCTCAAGGAGGAGGGAATCGACGGCTGCGATGCTTTCCTCGCCCTGACCGGAAGCTCCGAGCGCAACATAGTGTCGTGTATGGTGGCCCGCGAGCGCGGTGTGGCCAAGACTCTGGCGAGAATCGAGGAGCTGCAGTATATCCCCGAGGCGGAGAGCCTGTCGATTGACAAGATTATCAACAAGAAGGTGCTCAACTCCGGGCGCATACTCAATGTGTTGCTCGACACCAATATGGCCTCGACCCAGTGTCTGTCGCTCGACAAGGCGGAAGTCACCGGCATGGTAGCTCCAGCCGGTTCAAAGATAGTGTCGCGCCCCATCAGCGAGCTCTCGCTCCCGCGGGGACTGACCATAGCCGGGCTTATCCGCGACGGAGAGGGGCAGCTGGTAGAGGGCCGCACCCACATCCAGTCCGGCGACTATGTGGTGCTGTTCTATATTTCCGGGGCGCTCGGCAAGATAGAAAAGCTGTTCAGGTAAGCGCGGCATCTCCCCTCCCGCGGCAAGTTCCAAACGTAATTCATCGATATGAAAACGTCATTGAGAATAGATTCGATAGTGCGCATGCTCGGACGCCTCCTTCTGATTGAGGCTCTGCTGATGGTGATCCCTCTGCTTGTGTGTGTGGCATACGGCGAGGATGACTGGGCCGGATTCGCGGTGGCCGTGGCTGCTTCGGCGGCCGCCGGCGGAGTGGTTGAGCTGTGCACGCGTGATGTGTCGACAGGCATTGGTGGGCGCGAGGGTTTCATAATCACTGCCCTTGTGTGGATTGTGTTCGGGCTGTTCGGCATGATTCCTTTCATGATGAGCGCGAGTCCGCTCTGCTTCACCGACGCTTTCTTCGAGGTGATTTCCGGATTCACTACCACCGGCGCGAGCATGATTACGGATGTCGAGGGGCAGTCGCACGGCATTTTGTTCTGGAGGGCCCTGACGCAGTGGGTCGGAGGTCTCGGAATCATATTCTTCATGCTTGCGGTGTTGCCGGAACTCAACAGGTCGATAGGCATATCGATGTTCAACGCCGAGGCAACCGGCATCACCCACAGCAAGCTCCATCCGCGCATCCGCCAGACGGCGCTCTCCATGTGGGGCGTCTATTGCCTGCTGACGGTGGTGTCGATAGTGCTGCTGTGGTGCGGCCCGATGAACTTTTTCGACAGCGTGTGTCAGACATTCGCCGCCGTAGCCACCGGAGGTTTCTCCACGCGCAACGCCGGCATCGCCTACTGGGACTCGGATTATGTCTACGTCGTGCTGACGCTTGTGATGTTTGTGGCAGGTCTGAATTTCATGGTGCTGTATATGGCCGCCAAGGATGGCCCGCGGGCACTGTTCGGCAATGAGGTGTTCAAGGTGTTTGTCCGTATGGTCCTCATTGTCTATTTTCTCGTGGTGGTGTCCACTCTGCTGCGTGGCGAGGCCGACGGCATCAGGCGTGTGCTGATTTATCCGCTGTTTCATATAATTTCGGCGGTCACTTCTACCGGCTTCTCCATCAGCGATGTCGAGAACTGGGGACCCTTCGTGCTGTTCACCACTATCATACTTATGATATGCGGCGCATGCACGGGCTCGACTTCGGGCGGCATAAAGATTGACCGCTTCATCGCTTTGGGCCGAAATTTTATCAACGAGATAAAAAAGACGGTGTTTCCGCGGCGCACTTTCGTGGTCAATCTCAACGGCGTGGCGCTGTCCGACGACCTTGTGGCGCGAATATCCGCTTTTGTGACTCTCTACACGCTTGTAATAGCCTTCGGCACCGCTTTCGTGACCATGTTCGGCATCTCGTTCACCGATTCGCTCTTCATGGTCAGTTCCTGCATCGGCTGCAACGGCCTTGGCTATGGCGTCACCGGAGCTGAGGGCTCATTCGCCATGCTTCCGGTGGCGGTCAAATGGCTGCTCACGCTCATCATGCTTGTGGGTAGACTCGAACTCTTCACCTTCCTCGTCCTGCTCCTCCCCTCGTTCTGGAAACGATAACAAACCTGTGGGTTGTATTGTAAAAGTCAGTTGCAGTAATACAAAATAAAAAGACCGCCTGTGTCCGATTCGGTGGACACAGGCGGGTGTATGTCTGTGGAGGGATAGTTGTCTTATCCTACCATTGATGCGATGTCGGCGTCGACTGTCGAGATGGTTCCGATATTGAATTTCTCCTGAAGCACTTTGAGAATGTCAGGGGTGAAGAATGCGGGAAGGGTAGGACCGGTGTGGATGTTTTTGACGCCGAGGGCGAGGAGCGCGAGCAGGACAATGACGGCTTTCTGCTCATACCAGGCGATGTTGTAGACGATAGGAAGCTCGTTGACATCCTTGAGACCGAGGGCGTCGCGGAGAGCAAGAGCTATGCGTACAAGCGAGTAGGAGTCGTTGCACTGGCCGGCATCGAGCACACGGGGCACCCCGTCGATATCGCCGAGCGGCAGTTTGTTGTAGCGGTACTTCGCGCATCCGGCTGTCAGAATCACGCAGTCTTTCGGCAGAGCCTCGGCGAATTTGGTATAATAGTCGCGCGAGGGGAAGCGGCCGTCGCATCCGGCCATAACCACGAATTTGCGGATTTTTCCCTGCTTGATGAGGTCGAGAATCTTCGGGGCGAGTTCGATTACCTGATGGTGGGCGAAGCCGCCGATGATTTCGCCATGTTCAATCTCGGTCGGGGGCTCGCATTTCTGCGCGCGGGCTATGAGTTCGGAATAATCCTTCGGCTTTCCGTCTTTTCCCTCGGGGATATGGTGGGTGCCGGGCATACCGACAACGCCTGTGGTGTAGACACGGTCAAGGTAAGTGCAGTTTTTCTTCGGGGGCACGATACAGTTGGAGGTGAAGAGGAACACACCGTTGAATTTCTCGAACTCGTCGGTCTGCTTCCACCATGCGTTGCCGTAGTTGCCTGCGAAGTGGGGATATTTCTTGAAGGCGGGGTAATACTGGCCAGGGAGCATCTCGGAATGGGTGTAGACGTCCACACCCTTGTCGCGTGTCTGTTCGAGAAGTTCCTCGAGGTCCTTGAGGTCATGGCCGCTGATGAGGATGCCCGGACGGTTGCGGACACCTATGTCGACCTTTGTGATTTCGGGGTTGCCGTAGCTCTCGGTGTTGGCTTTGTCGAGAAGAGCCATCGCCTTTACGCCGCCTTCGCCTACATTGAGCACGAGCGAGAAGAGTTCGTCGACACTCGCATCGGGGCGTGCGGTCTCGGCCATGGCATTTTCGATGATTGCAAACACATCCTCGTCCTCATATCCGAGATTGGCCGCGTGGCGCGCGTAGGCGGCCATACCCTTGCAGCCGTAGATGGCGAGCTGCTTGAGGCCGCGGATGTCGTCGTTTGGCTCGGCGAGCACACCGGTGACGGGTTCGGCCTTCTCATACTCGTCGGGTGTGGCGTAAAACTCTACTTCCGGGAGGTCGGGGAGCTCCACCGCCTGCTTCTTGGCTGTTCCGGCGAGAATGTTTTTCAGCTCAAATGCCCTGGTGATGTATTTGTCAAGCGAATCGTTGTCGAAATTTGCGTTGGTGATGGTCGTGAAGAGTGCATCAATGACAAAGAGGCTCGCTTCGCGCGAAGGCTCACCCTTTTCGCGTAAGGCACGGTTGATGAGTGAGATGCCGCGAACCGCGTAAAGCAGAAGGTCCATACGGGCGGATGTCTCAGGCTTTTTGCCGCATACTCCGAGGATGTTACAGCCCTTACCTCTGGCTGTCTCCTGACATTGGTAACAGAACATTTCCATAAATTTTTGATTCTATAGGGGTTTATGATTTTGGATTAAAGGATTTTATAAGCAATTCGGATTCTCCGTGAATGATGATTACCGGTGGGAATAATTATTCACCATATAAAACCTCCTTTGCGGGATTTTTGTTTGAATGTTACATTTTATTTATAAATATCATGACTGAAATCCAATTGAAAAGAGCCTACGACGAGGCATCGCTCTCGGACGGCTACAGGGTATATATCGACCGGCTATGGCCGCGCGGTCTCTCACACGAGACTTTCCATTATGACCAATGGGATAAGGATATAGCTCCCTCGACCGAACTAAGGGAATGGTTTCACACTGATTCCGAAGGGAGATGGGACGAGTTTGAGAAGCGCTATGCCTCGGAACTGGAGTCGAAGCCGGCTTTTGACGCGCTTGTGGCCGAAGTCAGGACGAAACCGGTGGTGACGCTGCTTTACTCTTCGCATGACCGCGAGCACAATAATGCCGTGGTCGTTGCCGCCGCTCTGTCGAAGCGCCTGCACTGAGCGCTGCAACACCCGCCGGCAGGACGCCCGTAGCGACAGCCTCTTCGTGTATTTTCCATATATAAAAATCGGAGGAAATGCCAGAACAAAAACATTTGACAGGCATGGTGAAAATGTGTGGCTGAACTTTGGGTGCTTTAGGGTATTTTTGTAACTTTGCGGGTGAAATGACCTAATGTCATCACCTTAAAAAGTAACTGTAATTATGGAATATCATGAAATAGGCAAAACCGGCATGAAGGTGTCGGCCCTGAGTTTCGGCGCATCGTCGCTCGGTGCGGTTTTTCACGACATCAATGAACCGAGAGCCCTCGAAGCGGTCCATGCCGCGGTGGACGGTGGTATGAACTTCATCGACGTGTCGCCTTACTACGGACATTATAAAGCCGAAACAGTGCTCGGCAAAGCCTTGCGCGAGATTCCACGCGACAAGTATTATCTTTCGACCAAAGTGGGCCGCTATGGTAAGGACGGAGTCAATACCTGGGACTATTCCGCCAAGCGAGCCACAGAAAGTGTCTACGAGAGCATGGAGCGCCTCGGCATAGACCATATCGACCTTATCAACGTCCACGACATCGAGTTCGCCGATCTTAATCAGGTTGTGGGCGAGACCCTTCCGGCGCTTGTGGAGCTCCGTGACAAGGGTGTGGTAAGTCACGTCGGCATCACCGACCTCCAGCCCGAGAATATAAAGTGGGTGGTGGAACATACCCCCGAAGGCATGGTGGAGACCATCATGAATTTCTGTCACTATACCCTCAACGACGATATGCTCCTCGACTATCTGGATATGTTCGAGGAACGCGGAATAGGCGTAATCAGCGCGTCGCCCCTCTCGATGGGCCTGCTGTCGCAGCGCGGAGTTCCCGCCTGGCATCCGGCTCCCAAGAGCCTTGTCGAAGCCTGTCAGAGAGCCGTGGCACACTGCAATTCCAAGGGCTATTCCATCGAGAAACTTGCGGTGCAGTATGCCGTGAGCAATCCCCGCATCGCAACAACTCTTTTCAGCTCCGCCAACCCCGACAACGTGCGCCGCAACCTCGAGTTTGTCGAGGAGCCGATGGACGAGACTCTTGTAAAGGAAGTGCGTGAGATTATCGGTGACCAGATGCGTGTGCGCTGGAAAAATTCATAACCTCACAGGCTGACACAGGATGGAACATTTTATCATAGACGCCCATTCACATCTGTGGCTGCGTCAGGACACGGTGGTCAACAGCAAGCGCATAAGCCCTCTGCCCAACGGTCGCTGCGATTTCATGGGCGAGGAGCGCCAGATGCTACCCCCGTTTATGATTGACGGCAAGAACACCGCCGAGGTTTTCCTTTCCAATATGGACTACGCGCAGGTGGCGGGGGCCGTCGTGGTGCAGGAGTTCATAGACGGCGAGCAGAACGAGTATCTCGCGGAAGTGGCCCGCAAGTATCCCGACCGTTTTTTTGTCAACGGCATGTGTGAGTTCCGCGAGCCCGGATTTATGCCGAAGGCCATAGAGCTTATGGACGCCGGTTTCCGCGGCCTCGCTATTCCGGCCCACCGTCTGCCGCTTGAGGGCGGTTCGCGCGTGTGGCTTAACTCCCCGGAGATGATTTCGCTCTTCAAGGAGATGGAACGCCGCGGTGTCCTCCTCTCTATCACTCTTGCCGACGGCGACACCCAGGTTGGGGAGATGAAAGAGGTGATTGCGGAGTGCCCGAAGCTGAAAATAGCTATCGGTCATTTCGGTATGGTCACTACCGACGGCTGGATGGAGCAGATACGCCTCGCCCGCGCCGAGAATGTGATGGTCGAGTCGGGTGGTATCACCTGGCTCTACAATTCGGAGTTCTATCCCTATCCTTCGGCTGTCCGCGCCATAAAGGAGGCGGCCGACGAGGTGGGAATGGACAAACTCATGTGGGGGTCCGACTATCCGCGCACCATCACGGCCATCACCTATAAGATGTCGTATGACTTCATCTGCAAGACTCCGGAACTGACCGAGGTGGAAAAACATGCCTTCCTCGGCGACAATGCGGTGAAATTCTACGGATTTAAGAATCTGCCTGTGCTTCCCTATGTGAAAAACATGTCGGAATGACGTCAGAATGATTCTGTAATCGCCTATGAATTAAATAAATAAAAACTGATATAAATTATTAATAAAATGCAAGCAGTTAAGATTGTTGCTCCCGGAAAGGTTGTTGTAGAGGAGCAGGCTATGCCGGTTGTGGCACCCGACGAGGTGCTCGTGAAAATCCATTATGTAGGATTCTGTGGTTCTGACCTCAACACCTACCGCGGCAAGAACCCGATGGCCATCGATCAGGTGATTCCCGGCCATGAAATCGGAGGCACCGTAGCTGAAATAGGCAGTGCTGTACCCGCAGGTCTTTTCACCGAGGGCATGAGCGTCACTGTCAATCCCTATACAGCCTGCGGCAAATGCTCGTCATGTCGTCGCGGACGTCCCAACGCATGCCGCCACAATGAAACTCTCGGTGTGCAGCGCCACGGTGCCATGTCAGACTATATAGCCGTTCCCTGGACAAAGATTATTCCCGCACAGGGTCTCACACCCCGCGAATGTGCTCTTGTAGAGCCTATGAGCGTAGGTTTCCACGCTGTAGACCGCGGTCAGGTGAACGACATCGACACTGTGGCTGTGATTGGCTGCGGTATGATCGGTCTCGGAGCCATCGTGCGTGCATCGCTCCGCGGTGCCACCGTTATCGCCATCGACCTTGACGACGAGAAGCTCGCTCTCGCACGCGAACTCGGCGCGACATACTCAATCAACTCCGCCACCTCCAATCTCGCCGAGGAGCTCAACCGTCTGACCGACGGCAACGGCCCGGATGTGGTCATCGAGGCTGTAGGCTCACCCTTCACCTACGTTGCAGCGGTTGAAAACGTGGCTTTCTGCGGCCGTGTGGTCTGCATCGGCTATGCCAAGGACGATGTGTCGTTCCACACCAAACTTTTCGTCCAAAAAGAGCTCGACATCCGCGGTTCGCGCAACGCTATGCCCAACGACTTCGCTGCCGTAATCCGCTACTTCCTCGCCGGAGGACGCGACAATGCCGAGAAACTTATCTCAGCTACCGTCACACCTGATGAGGCTGCCGACGCCCTCGCCAAATGGGACGCTGCCCCCGGCAAAGTATTCCGCATCCTCGTGAAGTTCTAAAAAAGTTACCTTCTTTTAGAGTTTCAGGCACAGAAGGACAAAAGAGCACAAGAGACACAAGAGATTTTATTTTTCTATCTCTTAAAGTTCTGTTTTCAGAACTTAATTAAAAGCTTTAAATGAATTAAGCTTTAATCAGATAGACTAAAATCTATTGTGTCTCTTGTGCTCTTTTGTCCTTCTGTGCCTGAATTTCAGGAGTATCAAAACAACGGTATCTTTTTCAGCCGTTTAGTCGCGGGCGCGGCGTATGCCGTAGACTATGATGATGAGGAAGCAGATAAACGGCAGAATAAACGAGAGGTTGACAGCGGGGAAGTTGCCGATGGTCCCGCAGTCGATTATACGTGCCTGAAGCGGGGGAAGTACAGAGCCGCCGAGGATGGCCATGATGAGACCGGCGGCGCCGAACTTGGCATCGTCACCAAGGCCGTTGAGGGCTATACCGTAGATAGTCGGGAACATGAGCGACATGCAGGCTGATACACCCACGAGACAGTAGACTCCCATGCGGTCCTGAAACAGAATCACTCCCACGGTAAGGATTGACGCGGCTGTGGCGAGCACGGCGAGGAGTTTGCCGGCATTGACGTAGCGGAGCAGATAGGTGCAGATGAAGCGGCTGCAGCAGAAGATGACCATCGCAATGATGTTGTATTTCTGAGAGAGTACCTCGGCACTTTTCTCGTCGAGACCTTCGAGCATGAACACGCGTGTGCCGTACTGGATTATGAATGTCCAGCACATAATTTGCGCGCCTACATAGAAGAATTGGGCTATCACGCCCTCGCGGTAGCGGCTGAGGGAGAAAATGCGCCTGAGAGTGCGGAAGAAATGGATGTCGTGTGACTTGTCGCCGTTACGGGGCATTTTCATGATGGCTATGACGGCAAACATCAGCAGCACGACGATACCTATAATAATATAGGGGGTGATGAGCACCTGGAGGTCGGCGTCGCGTATCGCCTCGAATTCTGCGTCGCTCAGGGCCGCGCGGTCTGCCGTTTCGAGCGGATTCAGACGAGCCTGGATGAATGTCATGGCCACCCACATTCCCATCAGTGACCCGACGGGATTGAAAGACTGCGCCATGTTGAGGCGGCGTGTGGCGGTCTCCTCGGAGCCCATCGAGAGGATGTAAGGGTTACAGCTCGTCTCAAGGAACGAAAGGCCGCAGGTGAGGATGAAGTAGGCGATGAGGAAGGGATAGTAGCTTCCGGTCAGCATGGCCGGATAGAAGAGGAAGGCGCCGACAGCGTAGAGTCCGAGCCCGGTGAGCACACCTGCCTTGTATGAGAAACGGCGGATGAAGATGGCGGCTGGGAAAGCCATTGCGAAATATCCGCCATAGAAAGCCACCTGTACGAGAGTGCCGTCGGTGACGCTCATGCGGAAGATTTTGGAGAAGGCTTTCACCATCGGGTTGGTGATGTCGTTGGCGAAGCCCCATAGAGCAAAGCAACTTGTTATGAGAATGAAGGGTACTATGTAGTTTACCCCATTCCAGCGAAGGAGTGATTGGTTCTCTTTCATTTAGTCCGGATTAGTTTTAACATGCGAAGTAAGGTAGAAGAGTGGGGGAGGGAAGTGGGTTTTCAGCCTGTCGTGAAAATCCGGCTCAGTTGTAGAGATGGAACACTCGCTCCATCGGCTGCCATTTCTCAGCTGACGAGGCTCCCGGTTCAGCCTGCTGGAACACCGACATGAAGTCCTCCCATTCCTGCTGGCGGGGGAGTGTGGCGAGCCGTGTCATGGCCGCGTCGAGGTCAAGGTCGGCGGGAACTTCGAGAATCATCATCAGGCGTGTGCCGCGGATGTAGATGTCCATTTCGAGGATGCCCACTTCCTTGATGCCGGCGAGAATCTCGGGCCAGAAGTTTTCTTCAGCGTGGCGCTTGCGGTATTCCTTTATCAGCTCGGGATCATCCCTGAGGTCAAGAGTGCGGCAGAAGCGTTTCACCGGCACTTTGTATTCCTTCATCGGATAGCCGGTCTCTTTCTTTTCCATTTTTCAGAATGATTGTTTTGATTCAGTAGGGACGTTTTAAAAAACATCCCTACTGAATATCAGAAATTAATTGCTGATTATTTGTAGATGGGGCCGTAGGCGGCACATGCGCGGTAGTCGGCGCCTTCCTTGTCCATGCCGAAGGCATTCCATGCGGCGGGACGGAAGATCTTGGATTCCTCTACGTTGTGCATGCACACGGGGATACGGAGGATTGACGCGAGGGTGATGAGGTCGGCACCGATGTGGCCGAATGAGATTGCACCGTGGTTGGCACCCCAGTTGTTCATCACTGAATATACATCCTTGAAAGCGTCGCGGTCGGGGCAGAGACGGGGCACGAACCAAGTTGTAGGCCAGGTCGGGTCTGTGCGCATGTCGAGAATCTTCATGATTTCGGGGTCAACGTCGGCAGTCCAGCCTTCTGCAATCTGGAGAACCGGGCCGAGGCCTTTCACGAGGTTGAGACGCATCATGGTCACGGGCATACCGCCGCGGGTGAGGAAGTTTGACGAGAAACCGCCTCCGCGGAAGTAGTCGCGGTCGGCAGGATACCAGGTAGTGGCGCCGAGACACTTCTCCACGTCCTCCTGAGTCATTTCCCAGTGCTGCTTCATGATGGGATTGCCCTCGGCGTCGGATTCCTGACCTGTACCGTCGAGAGTGGTGGCACCGGAGTTGATGAGGTGAATCATACCGTCGGCTGCACGGCCTGTGAGTTCCTTGCCGGTCACACGCTTCACGGCTTCGGGGCTCCAGTAGGTGCGGACGTCGCTGAAGAACTGTGCGCGGTTGGTGAGAAGGTGGCCGAAAAGCATGGCTATGCCGTTGCAGCAGTCGTTTTCGGTTGCGAACACATAAGCCTCGCGGATACCGTTCCAGTCAAACGAAGTGTTGAGGAGCGCTTCGGTGAAGTCGCCGTTGGGGTAGAAGTCGGTCCACTGGCGCTGACCCTGGAAACCGCCTGCGATGGCGTTGTGGCCGAGAGCCTCTTCCTTGTAGCCCATCTCGCGGAGTTTGGGGTTGCCCTGCATGAGATCGCGGATGATGAGAGTCATCTTCACCACAAATTCCCAGTCGGCGTCCTTCTCCTCGCGGGTCTTTTTCTTTTCGGGACGGTTCTTGAAGTCCTCGCCTTCGCGGGGCTTGCAGTATTTTTCTGTCCAGGCCATTGCCTTGGCATATTCCTCCTGGTCGTAGATGCCGAGGGTGATGCGGCGTGCCACCTCGGTCATGTCGACCTGCTCGGCGCGGATGCCGAGATATTCCTGAAGGAAGTCGGGGTTGACGATTGAACCGGCGATACCCATTGCCACATTACCTACCGAAAGATACGATTTGCCGCGCATGAGAGCCACTGCGAGGGCTGCGCGGGAGAAGCGGAGAAGTTTCTCGGCTACGTCGGCGGGGATGGTGTTGTCGGAAAGGTCCTGTACGTCATGGCCGTAGATGCCGAAAGCGGGGAGACCCTTCTGGGCGTGTGCGGCGAGCACGGCGGCGAGATATACAGCGCCGGGACGCTCTGTGCCGTTGAAACCCCAGACTGCCTTGGGCCAGTGCGGGTTCATATCCATTGTTTCCGAGCCGTAGCACCAGCAGGAGGTCACTGAGATAGTGGCGCCGACGCCTTCGCGCTCGAACTTCTCGGCGCAGGCGGCAGCCTCGGGCACACGGCCGATTGTGCTGTCGGCAATCACACATTCCACAGGACTTCCGTCGGGATAGCGGAGGCTGGATGAAATAAGGTCAGCCACTGCATGGGCCAGACTCATTGTCTTTTCTTCGAGACTTTCACGGATGCCACCCTGACGGGCGTCAATAATCGGGCGAATACCGATTTTAGGATAAGTGTTCATGATACTAAGTCAAAAATTTCTTTTGGGGTTGGTAAGTTATGTTGTTTTATTGCAAATCTAATTAAAAAATCCGAGAATCGCTTTAACGGGGCTTTGAAATTTTCCGTTTGTAACACTGCTTGTAGTCGCAGAGTCCGCAGGAATATTCGAGCTTCCTGACATTCTCGCCGAGGCCTATGACACCGCTGACTGATTTTATCGGAGTCATCAGACTCGACTCCGTGAGAGTGACGCCGCAGGGCTCTCCGTCGGGAAAGAGCGGGAAGAGCATCTGCTGCTCGGAGACGTGCCATCCGCAATAGCCCGGGCTGAAACGGTTGGTGTGTTTCCATCCGCCCGGGGTGATAAGGGCTTCGAGAGCCTCCTCCATGCGGTCTGCCGCAAGTTCGGCTATCACACTTCCGATTGCGTCGGCAATGAAAATCCCCACCATGTCACCCTCCTCCTTGAGCCGGTGCTGGAACTCCTCGAACTCCATTCCGGCGGTGGCCACGAAGAAGAGATAGCGCCGGGAGCCGCGGAGCTGGCGGGTGATGATTCGTCCGATGCTGAAATCGCGGCCCATAGCCGAGAGAGTTGTCGAGGCTTCGTCCAGCTCGCCGTCGGTTATAAAAAAGCAGAAACGCGCGCGCAGGAAACCGCCGATGCGTCTGACCATCGCTTCCGTCTCGGCCTGAGTCTGAGGGTCAGGAACGGCATCACCGTAGCCCATCTGCTCGTAGATGGCGGCCGCGGTCAGTCCGAGCTGCTGCAATGTCAGTTCCTGCTGAATCATCTGCGGTTATATTCGTCAAGGGCTTCAAAGAACGCGTCGATATTTTCCATCGGAGTGTGGGGCGGAGTGTCGCAGCCGCTTGAGAGCACGAAGTTGGAATAATCCTTCATGCGGTCGAGCAATTCGAGGGTGGCTTTGCGTATCTCGGCGGGTGTGGCGTCCTTGAACACCGATACCGGGTCGAGATTACCCATGGCGAGAGCTGTCGGGGGCACATCGCGCGTCACTTCCGCCATATCGCATTTGTTGCCGAAATGATATGCGCCGGCTCCGGTGGCCACCATAGCCTTGGTGCAGTGGCCGGTATTGCCGCAGTTGTGGAGTATTATGGTGAAGTAGTCATCCTGCACGCTGTCGACAATCCGTTTCACATAGTCCGACGAGAAAGTCTTGCAGTCGTCGTCAGACATCAGGCCTGCCGCCGGTTCAGCCATAACCACACCGTTGACGCCC
Organism: Bacteroidales bacterium; assembly: GCA_019416285.1. GTDB lineage: Bacteria > Bacteroidota > Bacteroidia > Bacteroidales > Muribaculaceae > Duncaniella. Next base: position 56,693 of record DXXM01000010.1, on the reverse strand, counting down.
GTTTCCTTGAGGGCCATGCAGTAGTGCAGTATGAAATCGGTGCATTTTTCGAGCAGAGTGTGTGCCGCCGCCGGGTCCTGATATATGAGCATCATGATTTCCGACATGTCATAGAGACGGCCTGCGAGAGAGAATGGGCCTATGCAACCGCCGAGCACCGGACGGTCTGTGATGGTGCGTGCGGCAAGCAGGTTGGCTTTGAGATATTGCGGCACGCGGCCGGCTTTGAGCGACGGCACCTTCAGAGCCTCGATGTCGGCCGGGGTGTCGAGCAGATGGCCGATGACTGCCGGGACTTCATTTTCTGTAAACGCGATTTCAGCGCCGAAAGCCTCAGCCTCGACTGTCAGATCCATTATCACAGTCGCCGCGGCGGTGGGATATTTCTCTGCAAGGGCTGCTATGGCTTTGTGGTGAGCCTCGCCGTCGCTGACTGCCTTGAGCACGGAATCGCCTGTTATCTCTATGCCGGGATGAGTCATTACGGGGACAGCCACCACATCTTTGCGGGTGATGATGTCGCTCATCCATCTGGTCATATTAATTTTCATGGCAGTTATACAATATGTTTAATTTATGCGATTTTGAAATTTATTTGCAAATATACTCCTTTTCAGCTTAATTCTATATAAAAATTTTTCAATTTCATTAAGAATTTGTACTTTTGTCATACATTATCTCACATTATCATCAGTGTTATTCAAAATATCGTTTTCGAGCTAAACGAAATACCATGAGATTTTTAACAGTGCTCGTCGCTATAGTGCTTGCGTCGGGAATCAATTCATATACCGGAAATATATATGTTTCGGCCTCGAAGGGTGACGACAAATGTGCCGGCACCCGGGAAGCTCCTGTGCTTACGGTGGCCGAGGCACTCAAGCGTGCCCGCGAATGGCGTCGCCTGAAAGCGCCCGAGGCTAACGAGGATATCCGCATCATTATGGAGGGCGGAGTCTACCGCCAGAGTGAGCCTTTGTTTTTGCGTCCCGAGGACAGCGCCACCCCGCAATCCCGGACAATCATCTGCGCGGCCGATGGCGCCGAGGCTGTCATCAGCGGCGGTGTCGGTGTGACCGGATGGACCCGTGGCTGCGATGACCCGCGCGTAGCTCCCGCTCTGCGCGATAAGATATGGGTGGCCGAGGCTCCGATGAACGGCAACCGCATGGTGGAGAGCCGTCAGCTCTATGTGGGAGGCCGCAAGGCGCAGCGCGCATCGCAGTTCGCTCCCGGTGTAATGGAGAGAATGGTCGATTTCAACGCCGACGATTGCACCATCACCGTCCCGACACCCGAATGTGACTTGTCGAAGGCCCGACAGCTGGAAATGTATGTCCACCAGCGCTGGGCCATAGCGATACTGCGTGTCCGAAGTCTTACCACGGACGGAAACGGTAATACTGTGGTGCGTTTCCACGACCCCGAAAGCCGTCTTGAGTTCAGCCATCCCTGGCCCCAGCCCGTCATAGGTGGCGAGAGAGGAAATTCATCATATTTCTTCGCCAACGCCCTTGAACTCCTCGACGAGCCGGGCGAATGGTATCAGGACTACCCCTCGGGACGGATCTACTATTATCCCCGCGAAGGGGAGGTGATGAACGAGACGGAGGCCGTAGTGCCGATGCTTGAGACCGTCCTCGCCGTCAGCGGTTCGCGCGAGCGCAATGTGTCGGGCATACGTTTCGAGAACATTTCATTTCAGCACTCCGCATGGACGCGCCCGTCGCGTGAGGGTCATGTGACCCTTCAGGGCGGTTTCCGTCTGCTTGACGCCTACAAGCTCCATATCCCCGGCCTGCCCGAAAAGGCCGAGCTGGAGAATCAGGCCTGGATAGGGCGTCCGGAAGCTGCCGTGACCGTGTGTCACGCCTCGGGTATCGATTTCGACAACTGTTCTTTCAGCCATCTCGGAGCCACGGGCTTAGACTATATCACGGCTGCCCGCGATTCGAAGGTGACAGACTGCACCTTTGAGGACATAGGCGGCACGGCCATTCAGATGGGCGCTTTCCCCGACGGTGGATTCGAGACACATGTGCCTTATATCCCGGCCGTGGACGCCGACATCTGTCACCACATCACGGTGAGCGGCAATACGGTCCGCGACGCCACCAACGAGGACTGGGGCTGTGTGGGCATCGGCGCAGGTTATGTGCGCGACGTCACAATCAGCGACAACGAGGTCTCGCATCTCAACTACTCCGGCATCTGCGTGGGGTGGGGGTGGACCGCCCTTGAAAGCGGTATGCGCAACAACCGTATCACTGGCAATCACGTGCATCACTTCGCCGCACAGCTCTATGACGCCGGCGGCATCTACACTCTCTCCAACCAGCCTGGTTCGGTCATTACCGGCAACCGCATCGACAATCTCATCGACGCCCCCTATGCGACCAATCATCGCGCGTTCTATATATATTTTGACGAGGCGACCGACGGCTATACCGTCGACGGTAACCATTGTCCCGACCCCGAGTTCGGCTACAACCGTCCGGGCCCGCAGCTGAAGGTGGGGGACAACGGGCCGCATATCAACCCGATTCTCAACATCAACTATAAAAAATAATCATCACGACTGTAACTATCATCACTGATGAAACCGACTAACTATCATCTGTTCGATTTTCTTGATTTTGATATAGACCTGAGCAAAGACGAGTCACTCTGGAAGGCATGCGCTCCCGTCACTGTCGAAGAGAAGGACGGCGACATACATATCGCTGTTCCTTTTCAGAAACAGATGCTCGCTAACGATATGGCGGCCGACGAAGCCGTCCCGCGTGAAGTCCACACGCTTATCCTCCGTCAGTACGGCCCGAAAATTACCCGTGTGTTCATGGGTTTCGGCGAGGAGACTATGACCGACGAATCCGAGATGCTGATGCTTACGGAGCGCGTGGGCAAGCTGGCGCTTCACGCTGAATTTGCCGACGGGCAGTGGCTGATTTCGACTGCCGACGGAGTGCGCCGCGCTGTAATTAATATGCGCGAGCCTGAGCTTGACCGCTGGAGCACCCTGCTTCCCGACCCGCAGGAGACTCTCGACCTCCGTCTTTTCCCTGACGGAAAGCGCGAAATCCGCCTTGCCGCCTACGACCATTTCTCGCCTCCACGCTACGACGCGCTTCCCCTTGCCTACTGCAAGCTCGACGGCCGGCGTGAGCGCGCCACTCTGTCATTCGAGTGTGAACACGACGAGTGTTTCGGTGGCACCGGCGAGCGTTTCGCCAAGATGGACCTCAGCGGTCAGACCTTCTTCTTGAAGAATCAGGACGGACAGGGTGTCAACAACCGCCGTACCTATAAAAACATACCTTTCTATGTGTCGAGTCGCATGTACGGCACATTCTACCACACAACCTCGTGGTGCAAGCTCTCGCTTGCCGGCCACTCCACCCGGTCGGTTCAGTTCATGAGCGACCAGGCGCTTGTGGATGCCTTCGTCATCGGCGGCGACAGCATCGAGGAAATCATCCGCGGCTACCGTGACCTGACCGGCTATCCCTCGATGCCTCCGCTGTGGAGCTTCGGTGTGTGGATGAGCCGCATGACATATTTCAGCGCCGACGAAGTCAACGGAATCTGTGACCGCCTGCGCGACGAGCACTATCCCTGCGACGTGATTCATCTCGACACCGGCTGGTTCCGCACTGACTGGCTTTGCGAGTGGAAATTCAACCCCGAGCGCTTCCCTGATCCGGAAGGATTCATCCGCGGGCTCAAGGATAAGGGCTTCCGCGTGTCGCTCTGGCAGCTTCCCTATGTGGCTGAGAACGCCGAGCAGATTGACGAGGCCCGCGCTAACGACTATATTGCACCGCTGACCAAGCAGCAGGCGTCGGAAGGCTCCAACTTCTCCGCTCTTGACTATGCCGGAACCATCGACTTCACCTATCCCGCCGCTACCGAGTGGTACAAGGGACTCCTAAAGGATCTCCTCGACATGGGAGTGGTGTGCATCAAGACCGATTTCGGCGAAAATATCCACATGGACGCCGTGTATAAAGGCATGAAGCCTGAACTTCTCAACAACCTCTATGCGCTTCTCTATCAGAAAGCCGCCTATGAGGTCACCAAGGACGTGACCGGCGACGGTATCGTGTGGGCGCGTGCGGCATGGGCCGGTTGTCAGCGCTATCCCCTCCACTGGGGCGGTGACTCATGCAGTTCTTGGGACGGCCTTGCCGGTTCGCTCAAAGGAGGCCTGCATTTCGGACTCTCGGGCTTTGCTTTCTGGAGTCACGACGTCCCCGGATTCCATACATTGCCCAACTTCATGAACTCAGTGGTCCGCGACGACGTGTATCTGCGCTGGACACAGTTCGGCGTGTTCTCCTCCCACATCCGCTACCACGGCACCAGTAAGCGTGAGCCCTGGCACTATCCCGCAATCGCTCCGCTGGTGAAGAAATGGTGGAAACTGCGCTACGGACTGATACCCTATATCGTGGCGGAGAGCGAGAAGGCCACCGTGAGCGGTTCGACTCTCGTCCAGGCAATGATATTCCAGAATCCCGACGACCGCACCTGCCGTCACATCGACGACCAGTATTATTTCGGTGATTCCTTCCTCGTGGCTCCGGTGATGAACTCTGAAAACCGCCGCGACATCTACCTTCCCGAAGGCCGCTGGGTTGATTTCTTTACCGGCGAGGTCATTGAGGGCGGACGCTGGCTCAAAAACGTGGAAGTCGCTCTCGAGAACATGCCCGTCTATGTCAAATACGGCAGTGTCATCCCCTTCTATCCCGACACCGTGGACTGCACCGACGATATGGATATGTCGAAAACCGTGGCAATCACCGTCGACGATAGCTTCCGCGGCATCTGGTCAGAAAAATTGTTTAACGAATAATAGTTTCCGCTTATCATGATGAATACCTGGAAACAGAACTTTGAAGAAACCAAACAGCACTATATAGACTGGTGGAACCACAAGGGGATTGTCCTCAACATGTGGGAACACTTTCAGAACGGAGTCACCCCCCATGCCGACATCCCGGCTCCCGGGGCTCCGAAAAATCTTGACCAGAAATGGTTTGACCCGAAGTGGCGCGCCGAGTACCTTGACTGGTATGTGGCCCACAGCTCCCTCAAGGCCGACATGCTCCCCGTGGCCAATACTCAGCTCGGTCCGGGCTCGCTCGCCGCTATCCTCGGCGGTGTGTTCGAGGGGGGAGAGGACACAATCTGGATTCATCCCGACCCGAATTACACGGACGATATAAAGTTTGACGAGAACCATCCCAACTGGCTCCTCCACAAAGAGCTTCTGAAAGCCTGCAAGGAAAAGGCCCAGGGCCACTATTTCGTGGGTATGCCTGACCTGATGGAAGGTCTTGACGTTCTCGCCGCAATCAAGGGTACCGACAAGGTGCTTCTCGACACCGTCATGCAGCCCGAAGTCCTCGAGCGGCAGATGAAGCAGATAAATGAAATCTATTTCCGTGTATATGACGAACTCTACGACATAATCCGCGAGGGTGACGAGATGGCTTTCTGCTATTTTTCCTCATGGGCTCCCGGCAGAATGTCGAAACTGCAGAGCGACATCTCCACCATGATAAGCGTGGAAGACTACCGCCGCTTCGTGCAGCCCTTCATCCGCGAGCAGTGTCAGAAAATCGACTACACGCTCTATCACCTCGACGGTGTGGGCGCGCTTCACCATCTTCCGGCTCTTCTCGAAATCAAGGAACTCAACGCAATCCAGTGGACTCCCGGCGTCGGCGAGCCTCAGGGCGGTTCGCCAAAGTGGTACGACCTCTACCGCCGAATCCTTGAGGGCGGCAAGAGCATCATGGCCTGCTGGGTCACTCTCGACGAGCTGCGCCCGCTTCTCGACAATATCGGCGGCAACGGCGTACACCTTGAAATGGACTTCCACAACGAGGATGAGGTGGAGCAGGCTATGAAGATTGTCGAGGAATACCGCTACCGTCCCGCCGCTCCGCGCGAGGAGAGCGATGTAGTGAAGCTCACATCCGATTCCGCTTTCGATGCGGATGCGGAAGTGGCCCGCATAATAGAAAAGGTGGAGGCGCAGGCTGTCACCGAAGCAGGCGCCGCATCAGCGCTCGCCCTGGATGAGACTTCGCCCCTTGTCAGGGCTCTTGACCGCCATGTTCTTGTGCTCGACGGAGCGATGGGCACCATGATTCAGGCATATAAACTCACCGAGAATGATTTTCGTGGCGAGAAGTTTGCCGGACATGACTGTGAGCTCCGAGGCAACAATGACCTGCTGTCGGTGACCCGTCCCGATGTCATCCGCGAGATTCACAGAAAATATCTCGATGCCGGAGCCGACATCATCTCGACCGATACCTTCAACGCGCAGCGCATTTCGATGGCCGATTTCCGCCTTGAAAACCACTGCCGGGAGATAAACCTTGCGGCGTGCAGGATTGCCCGCGAACTCGCTGACGAATACACACGCAAGACACCCGACAAACCCCGTTTCGTGGCCGGTTCGATGGGCCCGACGAGCAAGACATGTTCGATTGCCGCAGGAAGTGTGCAGCCCGGATGGGCCACATTCAGCTATGAACTGCTTCTGCGTGCATACGAGGAGCAGGCCGCCGCACTCATCGAAGGCGGTGTCGACGCTATTCTTATCGAGACTATTTTTGATGTCAAGAACGCTGAGGCCGCTGTCAGTGCGGCGTGCGAGGCCATGCGGAAGGCCGGAAAGACCCTCCCGATAATGCTCAGTTTCAACGTGAGCACTCCCGACGGCCACAATATGCTCGGCCAGCGGATTGAAGAGTTCATATCCTCGCTCCCCGAATGTCCGGTTCTCTCGATAGGCATCAACTGCGTGTCAGACATCAAGGCCATGACTCCGCTCCTGGCCCGTCTCGGCGAGAAATTCCCCTATCGCATCAGCGCTTATCCCAACGCCGGTTTCCCCGACGGGCAGGGACGCTATAGCCTCTCGCCCGAAAAGTTTCAGGCCGACATGTGGCCTCTGCTTGACGGACATGTGGTCAATATCGTTGGCGGATGCTGCGGCACTACCGACGCTCATATTGCCAAACTCGCCCGAATCTGCGAGCCCGTCACAGGACTTTGGATTTCACCTCACCGTCCCGGAGCTGCTTCGGCGGTGGTAGCTGAAACCGCCTCCGAGACATCCGATAAGCCGGAATCCAAGGCCACTCAGTTCAGAAAACCGATAATCCACGGTGTCGAATGTGACTGCTGTCCTCCCTTGGTTAAGGATGAGGCCGCTCCCGCAGCCGATGCGAACCCCGACGCCATCTTCGAGGCTATCCTCGGAGGCAAGGCCGACGATGCGGCCGATGCCACCCGTAAGGCTATCGACACAGGCATGGCCCCGCAGGACATCATCAACGGACAGATGATACGCGCCATGGGCGAGGTCGGTCAGCGTTTCCAGGACGGCAAGGCCTTCGTGCCCCAGCTTCTCATGGCCGGACGAGCCATGAAGTCGGCTCTCGAGCTTCTGAAGCCTATGCTGGCCGGTTCCGCATCGACCACACTCGGCAAGGTGGTGATAGGCACCGTCAAAGGCGACCTCCACGACATCGGCAAGAACCTCGTGGCCTCCATGCTCGAAGGATGCGGCTTTGAGGTGATAAACGTCGGTATCGACGTGCCTTCCGAGACCTTTGTGGAGGAAGTGCGCAAGAGCGGAGCCGATATTCTCTGCATGAGCGCCCTGCTGACCACAACGATGACATATATGAAGGACGTAATTGACGCTCTTGAAGCCGCAGGACTCCGCGACAAGGTCAAGGTCATGGTGGGCGGCGCTCCCGTCACCCAGCATTTCGCTGACGAAATCGGTGCCGACGGCTACAGCGACAACGCCAACACCGCCGTGGCTCTCGCCCGCCGCCTCATGGGAGCGTGAATCTGGAATTTAGTTGACAATCAATATAATACTTACCTGAAAATCTAAACCCTATTCAAGACATGAATGACTTATCAATGCGGCCGATGGACTGGGTGGTGCTGATATCCTACTTTGTAATCCTGCTGGCCATCGGCCTCTGGGCCAGTTCCAAGAGCAAGAAAGGAGGCCACAAATTTCTTGCAGGCAACTCTCTGAGGTGGCATCATATCGGTTTCTCCATGTGGGGAACCAATGTCGGTCCGTCGATGCTCATAGCATCGGCGAGCGCCGGTTTTGCCGCCGGTATCGTGTCGGGCAACTATGCGTGGTATGCCTTTGTGTTTATCGCGCTGCTCGCTTTCGTGTTTGCTCCGCGCTATCTCGGAGAGAAAATCACCACTCTGCCCGAGTTCATGGGCAAGCGTTTCGGAGAGTCGACACGCAACATGCTCGCCTGGTACACCATCGTCACGGTGCTCATCTCCTGGCTTGCGCTGACACTCTTTGCCGGAGGCATCATCATCCGTCAGGTTTTCGGCATACCGATGTGGCTGTCGGCCTTCATATTGCTTGCAATCTCGGCCTTCTTCACCATCATCGGCGGTCTGAAAGCGATAGCCTATACGAATGTCTATCAGATGGTGCTGCTGATTCTCGTGTCAGCCACCCTGACAATAGTAGGTATATGGCATCTCGGAGGCCACTCCGTAGTCGGCGGCATATCCACACTCGCTGACCCGGACATCGTGCCGTCGCACTACTGGAACCTCTTTCAGCCCAACGACCACAAGGAATTCCCCTGGCTCCCGATTCTGCTCGGTTACCCAATCTCGGGCCTGTGGTTTTGGTGTACCGACCAGTCGATGGTGCAGCCGGTTCTTGCCGCCCGCGACCTCAACGAAGGTCAGAAAGGCGCCAACTTCACCGGCTGGCTCAAGATTCTCGACGTGGCGATTTACATAATCCCCGGCGTGGTCTGCTTCGCTCTGTGGAAAACCGGTTTCTTCGGCGACAGACTGATTGAGCCCGACAACGCCTACATGACTCTCGTGTCGAGTCTCTTTCCTGTCGGCATGGTAGGTCTGGTGATAGCAGTGCTCACCGCAGCCCTCATCAGCACAATCGGTTCGGCGCTCAACGCCCTCAGCACCGTGTTCACTATGGATATCTATGTCAAGAACATCAACGCCAACGCCACTCCGAAAGAGATTGTGCGTACCGGCCATATCGTCACCATAGTCGGTGCTCTCGTCTCAATCGTTATCACAGTTGCGGTCGACAATATCAAGGGGATGGACCTCTTCAACGTGTTCCAGTCCGTCCTGAGCTTCATCGCTCCGCCTATGGCCGCTGTGTTCGTGATGGGAGTGTTCTGGAAACGCTGCACCACGCTTGCGGCCAACATCATCCTCACTTTCGGTACCATTTTCAGTATCGGCTGCGGCATCCTCTACCTGTGGGTCATCCCCAACGCCACACATCATATCCATTTCATGATGCTCTCGTTCCTCATTTTCATGGTTCTCATAATCAGTATGGTGGCTATCAGCTATACTGACAAAACCGTAACAGAGCGTCGCCCGATGGCTGTCATCAAAAACCGCATGTCGCTCAGCGTGCAGATGGCATGGATTATGCTTGCGATAGTCATGGTGAGCCTCTATGTGTTTTTCAACGGACACTGATGAATAATGGAGAATCATTAAATTTACACAGTCTACAATAATCATACTTTAATTACCAGTCAAAAGCTATGAACAATGATTTTAAATCACCGCTTAGCGGTATCATCCCTCCTCTTGTGACACCTCTTCTCGGCAACGACACTCTTGATGTCGAAAGCCTTGAGAATCTTATCGAGCATCTTATAGCCGGAGGTGTCCACGGTCTCTTTATTCTCGGAACCACCGGTGAGGAGCAGAGCCTCAGCTACCGTCTCCGCAAGCAGATGATTGTTGAAACCTGCCGCATCAACGCCGGACGCCTTCCGGTGCTTGTCTGCGTTACCGATACTTCGATTGTCGAGAGTGTCAATCTCGCTAAAGAAGCAGCCGACTGCGGTGCGTCGGCAGTAGTCAGCGCCGCTCCCTACTATTTCGCAACCGGCCAGCCTGAGCTCGCCGAGTTCTACGAGGATATGATTCCGCAGCTTCCCCTCCCGCTCTTCCTCTACAACATGCCGAGCCATGTTAAGGTCAACTTCTCGCCGGCCACTATCTGCCGCATCGCCGAAAACGAGAAGGTTGTGGGCTTCAAGGATAGCTCCGCCAACATTCCCTACTTCCAGTCTGTGATGTATCTCATGCGTAAACAGCGCCCCGAGTTCTCTATGCTCATGGGTCCGGAAGAGGTGACAGGCGAGTGTGTGCTTCTCGGTGCCAACGGCGGCATCAACGGCGGCGCCAACATGTTCCCCGAGCTCTACGTTGCAATGTATAACGCCGCCGCAGCCGGCAATCTCGCCGAAGTGCGTCGTCTCCAGCAGTACATCATGCAGATCAGCACCTCGATTTACAGCGTAGGCCAGCATGGTTCCAGCTACCTCAAGGGCCTCAAGTGTGCCTGCTCGCTCCTCGGTGTCATCAAGGACGACTTTGTGGCCGCTCCCTTCCACAAGTTCAATGAACCCGAGCGTCGCAAGGTTCAGGAAGCTCTCGACCGTCTGCCCATCGAAAACGGCAAGCTGATTATCTGATTCACTCCTCTCTCCTCAACTTTTCTCTTTCTTCTTTCCTCTTCTTTTTCTCATAACCTCTCTAACGAATTTTCACGCGAATAACCAACTGTAACAATCCTGACTTACCTGATTCCTGACCATGAATATAATTGACCTTGTCGTGTTCCTGCTCTTCACTGTGGGCACGATTGTGTTCGGCTATATGTTCGGCCGTAAAAAACAGAGCAGCGAAGAGTTCACCCGAGGCGGCGGCAAGGTGCCCGGCTGGGTTGTCGGCCTTTCTATTTTTGCCTCCTTCTGTAGCTCGATTTCATTTTTAGGCTATTGCTCGTCGGCGTTTACCGGCAACTGGAACGCTTTTGTGTTCACAATCTCCATTCTTCCCGCCGGACTTCTGGCCATGTATTATTTCGTGCCCTTCTATCGTTCCTTGGGCAGCATCAGCGCCTACAGCTATTTCGAAAAGCGCTTCGGCCGGTGGGCACGTCTTTATGCGTCGGTATTCTATCTTTTCACACAGATATGCCGCTCGGGAGCAATCCTTTTTCTCCTGGCTGTCCCGATGAACGTGCTGATGGGCTGGAGCATACCGCTTGTCGTGACGGTTACTGGACTCGGCATCATACTCTATAGTCAGAAAGGGGGCCTCAAGTCGGTGATATGGACCGAGGCCCTTCAGGGAGCCATCCTTATCATCGGCGCCATAATCTGTCTTATCATGCTTCTCCGAGGCATGCCCGAGGGCCCCGGTCAGGCGCTGAAAATATGTATGGAAAACAACAAGTTCTCCCTCGGCAGTTTCGGCGATTCACTCGTGGAGAGCACCTTCTGGGTCTGCCTCATCTACGGTATGTTCACCAACCTCAACAACTTCGCCATCGACCAGAGCTATACGCAGCGCTACTGCGCCGCACCTTCGCTGAGCGAGGCCCGCAAGAGCGCATTCTGGGGCTCGCTTCTGACCTTGCCCGTCAACCTCATACTCTTCCTTATCGGTTCATGTCTCTTCGCGTTCTACTATGTCCACCCCGATTCGCTTCCCGAGGGGATAAAGAGCGATTATGTGTTTCCCTACTTCATAATCCATGAGCTCCCCATAGGTCTTATCGGACTTCTCATTGCCTCCATCTTCTGCGCCGGCATGAGCACGGTGGCAACCAGCGTCACCTCGTCGGGCACCATCATACTCACCGACTTCTACTCCCATTTCTGCCCCGATGCGAGCGACGAGCGCAAAGTGATTGTGCTCCGCCTGGCAAGTGTGGCCATCGGTATCCTCGGCATAGGCGTGGCTCTCTGTTTCCTTCTTGTCGACAATGCACTTGACGCTTGGTGGGCTCTGAGCAGCGTATGTTCCGGCGGTGTGCTCGGCATGTTCCTGCTTGCCTATCTCTGTCCGAAGGCTGGCAAGCAGCATGTGGTTCCCGGTGTAATCGTCGGTGTGGCTGCGCTTATCCTCATCGCCCTCCAGACCAAGCTCTCTGACTGGTTCGGCCTTTCGCAGTTCGTGCATATCAATCTCAGCATAGTGATAAGCACTCTGCTTATATTCTTCATCGGATTCCTCCTGGTGCAGTTTTTCGGGAAGGGAAAAGATAAGGCGGCCGAAGTCTCGGCGCAGGCCTGACCGTCAGCCGGTAACGAAGTTCTTTCGGCCAGTTTTAGATGGATGCCGGAAACATGATAAAACCAACAAAATGAAAATTTGTTATAATGGTATATTATTGATGCCCTGACACCCAAATGGACGATCTTATAATCATCATTGCGCTTATTATTCTGAACGGTGTATTCTCCATGTCGGAGGTTGCACTCATTTCAGCCCGTAAATCAAAACTCAATTCAGATGCCAAGTCCGGTAACCGCAGTGCGGCCACGGCTCTCGAACTCGCAAATGAGCCTGACCGCTTTCTGTCGACCGTACAGATTGGCATAACACTCATCGGTATTCTGACCGGTCTTTTCTCCGGTGCCACAATAGCCACCGAGCTCGGCAACTGGCTTGCCGGGCTCGGCATGGCCCCGAAAGCTGCCCTCACACTATCGAAAGTAGTGATTGTGTCCGTTGTGACCTATCTTTCGATTGTGGTGGGCGAGCTTGTGCCGAAACGCATCGCTCTCGCGCAGGCCGACACCATAGCCCGTCTTGTCGCCGGGCCGATGAAACTGCTCTCTATAATCACCTTCCCTATAGTGTGGCTTCTTTCCGTGTCAACCTCCGGACTCGTGAAACTCCTGCGCCTCGGACAGAATGTATCCAAGGTCACGGAGGATGAAATCCGCTCTCTCATTCAGGAGGGCACCGAGTCAGGTGAAGTCAAGGAGGTGGAGCAGGACATCATGGAGCGTGTGCTCGTGCTCGGCGACTACCGCATAGGCGCCATCATGACGAGCCGCAAGGATGTGGCCTGTCTCACGGTGTCGATGGACGAGGAGAGCATCCGCAAGGTGCTTGCCGAGGACCTTCACTCGACCTATCCGGTGTTTGACAGCGACAAGGAGGAGATATGCGGTGTGATTACTCTCAAAAAACTCATTCTTACCCTCGGCCGACCCGATTTCAGGATTGAAAACGAGCTTTCGGCGCCCCTCTCGCTTCCCGAGACCATGACCGTCTACGACGCGCTCGACACCTTTAAGCGCACGCGGGAGCATACCGCCGTGGTCTATGATGAATACGGCTGCTTCCAGGGCATACTCACCGTAGGCGATATTCTTGACGGACTCATAGGCTCCATGCCCGACAAGGCGGAGGAACCGATGATTGTCAAGCGTCCCGATTCCGACGAATGGCTGGTCGACGGCCAGTGTCCCGTCTATGATTTCCTCTCCTTCTTTGACCGCGAGGACCTCTATCATCCGTCGTCCTACACCACTCTCGGCGGTCTGATTATAGAGGAGCTGAAGAGGGTGCCCGTGGAGGGTGACAGCGTGGTCTGGAACTGTTTCCGCCTTGAAGTGGTGGATATGGACCGTGCCAGAATCGACAAAATTGCGGTAAGCATAATCGAGCCGGAAGGCGAATAGCCGGGCAGCGAAGCTGAAACGCGTCTGTTTTTAGCTCAATTCGATATCTGATTGTTACATCATGGATATATTGACTGATCAGGAGATGAGCGGCTTTTGGAAAATTCTGTAAATTTGCAGCAGTAACAGAATATCTGAAAACCAGTAAAAACTCATCATCTATGAAATCTCTGTGGGTCACAATCCTGCTCCTGCTTTGTGTTCCTTTCGCAAAATCGCAGTCGCGGCTCTATGCCAATGAATTTCCGCTGTCCGACGTGAAACTTCTCGACGGTCCGTTCCGCAAGGCGATGGATCTGAACGTCGATGTGCTTCTCAGCTACGATGTCGACCGTCTGCTCGCACCCTATCTGAAGGCTGCGGGGCTCGAACCGAAAGGGGAGAGTTTCAGCAACTGGGACGGCCTTGACGGACATGTGGGCGGCCACTATCTCTCGGCCCTTGCAATCCACTATGCAGCTACCGGCAATCCCGCTCTCCGGGAGAGGATGGACTATATGCTCGGACAGCTGGCTATGTGTGCCGTGGCACGAGGCGACGGCTATGTGGGCGGTGTCCCCGGCGGCGATGCTCTGTGGGCGGAAATCCGCAAGGGAAACGTAGGCAAGATATGGGAATACTGGGTTCCATGGTATAATGTCCATAAAATCTATGCAGGTTTGCGCGACAGCTGGGTCTATGCAGGCTCGCAGGTGGGACGCAATCTTTTCCTCGGGATGTGTGACTGGGGTCTCGGCGTAATCGGAGCTCTTTCGGACCAGCAGATGGAGTCAATGCTTGACAATGAGTTCGGTGGCATGGATGAGGTCTATGCCGACGCCTATGCGATGACCGGCGACAGCAAGTATCTTGACGCGGCGCGACGCTTTTCCCATCATCAGCTTTTCGACTCGATGCGCGACGGCATTGACAATCTCGACAATCGCCACGCTAACACTCAGGTACCTAAGGTGGTAGGCTATCAGCGCATAGCCGAGCTCAGTCATGATACTGACTATACCAAGGCGGCATGTTTCTTCTGGGAAACGGTGGTCAACAACCGCTCGCTCTCTATCGGCGGTAACAGCCGCCGCGAGCATTTCGCCTCTGCCGCCGACGCCAAGAGCTATGTCGACGAGCGCGAGGGCCCCGAGTCGTGCAACACCAACAATATGCTCAAGCTGACCGAAGGTCTGTTCCGTATGTCGCCCGAGGCTCGCTACGCCGATTTCTACGAGCGCGCTCTCTTCAATCATATCCTCTCCACGCAGCATCCCGAACATGGCGGCTATGTGTACTTCACTTCGGCGCGCCCCGGACATTATCGCGTCTATTCCACGCCCAACAGTGCGATGTGGTGTTGCGTGGGCACCGGCATGGAGAACCACGGCAAGTATGGCCAGTTCATCTATACCCGTTCCGGCGATTCACTCCGCGTCAACCTCTTTATTGCCTCGGAACTCGACTGGAAGGAGAAGGGTGTGAAGCTCACACAGCAGACTTCATTTCCGGCTGAGGGATCAAGCCGTCTGACGGTAAGTGTCGCCGAGCCGTCACGGTTCAGCCTCATGCTCCGTCATCCGGGCTGGTGCGACGGCATGACTGTGAAGGTCAACGGTGAAAAGGTGAAAACCGCTTCGGCTCCATCGTCATACATAACACTTGACCGCGAGTGGCGCGACGGCGATGTGGTGGAGCTTGAAATGCCCATGAAAGTCACAATCGAGGAGCTGAACTATCTGCCGAGCTACGTGAGCATACTCCGCGGGCCGATTGTAATGGCCGCACGCTTCGACAACGGCGCTCCGCTTCCGGGGCTGAAAGCCGACGATCACCGCTGGGCACACATAGCCCACGGCCCGCTGGTGTCGGTGTTCGATACTCCGCTTCTTATCGGCAACCGCAAGACCCTGCTTAAGAAGCTGAACGGAATGAAGCCTGTCGATGGGAAGAAGATGACATATAGCGCCGCCGGTATCTTTGACAGTAAATTCGGCGATGTGGAACTTGAACCGTTCTTCAGAATACATGACTCGCGCTATATGATGTATTGGCTTTCCATGACTCCGAAAGAATATGACCGATACATCGTAAACGCACGCCGCGACGAGGAGCAGAGGCTGGCACTTGACAGCCGCACGGTCGATGCCGTCAACACCGGAGAGCAGCAGCCCGAAGCCGACCACTTCATGGAGTCGCAATCGTCGGGTGCCGGAAATTTCAACGGCGAGCCCTGGCGCGATGCCTCAAACGGGGGATTCTTCTCGTATAAGATGAAAACCGACGGGCGCTCCGACCTGAGCCTGCGCCTCCGTTACTGGGGCAACGAGAGTGGCAACCGACGCTTTGACATTCTTGTTGACGATACAGTCATTGCCTCCGAAAACACTTCCGGCAAATGGAAACGCGATGAATTCATAGAGGAGGAATACGCTATCCCCGCCTCGCTCCTTGACGGCAAGCAGACAATCACCGTCAAATTCGCCGGAAAGCAGGGACAGACGGCAGGAGGCATCTACCACGTAAGGCTCCTGCATCCCTCGAAATAACCCCGGGGTTACGACCCGAAACTGATTACAGATGGTTTAACCAACGGTTACTTATAATCCTATGGCATGAGGTAGTCGGTGACCATGTAGTCCACGCCCATGTCGCGGAGGCGGTCATAATCGGCCTTGGAGTTGACGGTCCACACGTTGACTCTGAGGCCTTTGTCATGGTAGCGGCGTATGCAATCCGCGTCAACGAGATCGGCACGTATCTGGACGTCGAGATTGCGGGCCGAGGACCAGTCAAACATCTCCTGCCATTTTGCGTCTGCCTGATATTGCAGCTTTATTTTCGGATGTCTGGCTATGAGATAGTCGATATAGTCAGGCTCGGAAGTGAGTATGACGCAACTGTCGGATAGCCCTTTACGGTCTATGAGATTGACAAGCGCGGTGAGGAAGCCGCACTCCCTGGTGTTTTTCGAAAGAGTCTTGAGGTGCAGAAGCGGCCGCACGCGGTTGGCCGCGCAGATGTCGAGAAATTCCTCTACTGTGCAGATTGTCGAGCCAGAATAGCTGGCGCTGTCGCGTGTCTGGGTATAGCGTTCTGTGCGGAGGGAGTCGAGGGGAGAGTTGGCCACCTTCATGCGTCCGCCGAGGCGGTCGGTCTTGCCGTCGTGGGAGGTGACGAATATGGAATCGGCTGTCAGACGCACATGGGCTTCCATTATCGGATAGCCGCGTCGCGCGCCCTCGCGGTAGGCTTCGGCGGTGTTTTCTATGGCATAGCCGCAGCCGCGGCGACCGATGAGCACCGGATTGGCTGCAAGAATTGTTGTGATGAGGGAGAGCAGAAAGAGTGCGGATGTGGCGGTTCTTTTCATGATATACCTGAGTTGTTGGCTTTATTGTTTTTTTGACGGGTCATACCCGAATCAGTTTAAGCAGAATGGAGTTGGATGTCAGCCAGTGGCTTTCCGGAATATTGTATTGTCTGTCGACCGAAAGAGTCATCAGGCCGTCGGCAACCAATGGCTGACACTGCGCGGCAAACTCTGCAGCCATGCGCTCGCCGAAGGCCGTGGAAATTTCCGCGAGGCTGATGCCCCGGGCTGTGCGCAGACGGGTGATGAGCATGTCATTAAAACGGTTGTCGGTCGTCTCCTCCTCGGTTTCAAGAAAACCGGTCCCCTTTCGGTCGATATACGCTTTCAGACTGGAGGGATTGAACGCGCGGTTTGTCCCGTTCCAGGAATGTGCGCCGGGGCCAATGCCGATGTAGGGCGAGCCGTCCCAGTATGAGGAGTTGTGGATGGCTTCGCGGCCGGGCAGGGCGAAGTTTGAGATTTCATAGTGGCGGTAGCCTGCGGCGCGGGTCGATTCGCAGAGGCAGGTATACATGTCGGTGACGAGCTGGTCGTCGGCCTCGGCGATTTTTCCCTTTTCAAGCTGCACGAACAGCCGGGTGCCGGGTTCGTAGGAGAGGAGATAGGCCGATATGTGCTCCGGACGGAGAGCGATGAGGGTGGAGAGTGATTTTTCCCATGATTTCATATCCTGACCCGGGAGACCGTAGATGAGGTCGCAGCTGATGTTGCCGATGCCCCCCTCGCGCAGCGTCCGGTAGGCTCTGACGGCGCGCTCCGCATCGTGGCGGCGTCCGATAGCCGAAAGTTCAGCGTCGGCAAACGACTGTATGCCCATGCTCACCCGTCGGAATGGCGTTTCACCGGCTATGAAAGCTACCCACTCGGGCGTCACGTCCTCCGGATTGGCCTCGATGGTAGCCTCGCGCAGCGGAGCGTCAAGCCCGAGACCGTCAATCAGCCTTTTCAGCAGCGGCACAGGGAGCGACGAGGGCGTCCCCCCGCCGAAATACAGTGTGTCCACCCCCTCCGTGATATTTTCGGAGCGTAGGCGCCATTCACTGACAGCGGAGTCCACAAATGCCTCCATCCATTCGCGCCGCGGGGTGGAATAGAAGTCGCAGTAGGCACACTTGCTTCCGCAAAACGGTATGTGGACGTAGAGTTTCATAAATTTCGTTGGCAGATGGCTTTGAATCCGCAGAATGTGCAGCTGTGGTCATCCTCGGCCTGGGTGAAAGGCACCTCGGGGTCAAACATCTCCGACACCGTGGTGCGGAAACGTTCAAGAAACTCGTCGTTAAACTCCCGGTAGTCGTTGAAATCCTCCCCTTTGAACTGCAGAGGCTTCAGCCCTGAGGTCGAGAGCGTCTTGAAGGCATATATCTGAGGCCGTATCGGGCCCGAGTGTCTGATTTTTCCGGCGTAGGCGTTGCAATAAAACATCAGCTGGAGTATTGCCTTGCGGCGCTCGCGGCCGGGAGTGAAGAGGTCGTCGGCGGTCTTGAAATCGGTCTTGTCCGAGCCGGTCTTGTAGTCGACGATGCGGAGCAGGCCGAGTCCCTCGCCGTAGCGTCCGCCGGGATACACACGGTCTATTCTGTCGATATACTGGAGGATATTGATGGTCAGCGAGTCGGAAATCTTTATCGTGCCCTCGACCTTATGCTCGCCGTCGATGAAGTCGAAGGGCGCTATCTCCTTCTCCTTTGCGAACATCAGCCGTAGGAAGTGTTTCATCACCTGCCCGAGCACAAGGCTCTCGCCCACGAGCGGCGTGCGGTCTCCCTCGGGATAGCGGTTGTAGCGCTCGTTGATGAGTTCTGTGATGAGGGTATCGATGCGCACCTTGTCATTGATGAAGCCGTCGAGGATTTCCGGGGTGATTTTCACCTCGTCATGGTCGCCGCGGAGGTCTTTGTAAAGCCTCTCGGCTACTTCGTGGAGAATACTTCCGTAGGTTCCCGAGTCCATGTAGTCCATCACATCTTCGTCGAGGTCGAGGCGGCAGATGCGCTTGAGATAGAACGACAGAGGGCAGTTGATATAGTCGTTGATGGCCGTGGCCGAGAGCGTGCGGCGTCCTGGCGGGGTAAATTCCCGCAGTTTCGCCATGATTTCAGGAGTTTTCCCGATGACTATAGGCTCCTCTTCCTGCGGACGCCCCGGCATGGTGGCGAGGTCGTGGACAATATCGCACTCGGGGAAGAGATAGAGCAGCTGGGCTATGTAGCGAGAAATTTCGCTGTTTTTGCCGCTGAGGGTGCGTGCGTCGTAGAAGAGGCGCACCTGCGATGCGCGGGATATGAGGCGGTAGAAGGCGTAGGCGAAGATTGATTCCTGCAGTTCGGTCGTGGCCATGCCGTAGCTGCGGCGCAGGGAGTCGGGGATAAACGAGCGGGAATATTGCTTGTGGGGGAACACGTGTTCATTCATCGACAGCATTATCAGCTTGTCGAAGTCGAGCGCTCGGGTTTCGAGCACACCCATCACCTGGAGTCCCGCGAGAGGCTCTCCCGTGAAGCGCACGCTTCCCGACGAGATGGTGCGCTGCAGGAGCTCGATGAATGTGCGGTCGCGCATGGTGATGTTCCAGCGCTCGCAGGCGGCGCGGAGATTCTCGAGCTCCACGAGATAGGTGTCGAGATAATACTTCTCGATTTTGCGGTCGTCGCGCCCTGTGGTGTGCTCGCGCAGACCGGTTATGAGCCGGAAGAAATAGTCGTGTACCTCGCCCACGCCGTTGGTGTCGCGCACGGGAGTGAATATGAACCCGAATCCTGGCGCCGTCTCCGCGATTTTCGACACCGGAACCATGTAGAGCCTCCTGTCGAGCATGAGGCGGAGTATGTCGTTACACCCCTGCGGGTCTATGGCCTGGAGAAGCGGGTGGGTGACCACGGTGCGTATGTCCTCGTAGAAGAAGCTCCACTCGTCACGCGAGCGCGACGCGCGCAGATGCAGGCTCACTATGGCCGACATCAGCGACGAAATCGAGGTGCTTTTCAGCGGAAAACCCATCGTGACGTTGAGGGCCGTGATTTCGTCGGGGACGGCATGAATCATCGGGATGAAAAGCGACTCGTCGGGGAGCACCACGGCGGTATCTATGGCATTGGCGGGGTTGAATGGCGTCTCCTTGTCGTCAATCCACTCCTGCAACTGCTTTCCGGCGGCTTTTGTCTGCCCGAAGGCGCTCGGGACCCCTGTGATATGTATCTTTGGAAATGTGAGCTGCTCGCCGAACATCTCTCCGAGGTCGTAGAGCGAGGGGAAACACGCCGCGTTGCGCGACATGAAGAGGCTCGCGCGGTTCCCCTCGGCCCGGAAGGTTGGCGAGGCGATGTCCCAGTAAAAATCGGCACACCCCTTGGCCTGCAGCTTCTCGAAAATCTTGATTTCGGCCAGGGTGAGCACATTGAAACCCACGAAGATATAGCGCCGGTAGGGGAGGGGTTCGTCCGACGGATGGCTCAGGAAGTTGACGGCGTTGCGGGCAAACATGCCGCGCGTGGCCATGCCGTTGTCGAGCAAGCGGCGCCTGAAACGCCCGAAAAGCTCGTCGAGCACCTCCCAGAGCTTGAGAAACTTCGACTCGAGTTCCGTAGGGGCCTCCTGGTGGAGATGGTTCCAGAAATTGTCGGGACTGGTGTGGACGAAGCGCTCCCCCCAGTAGCGGTTGATGATTTCGACCTGCTCTTCGGTCAGATAGTTGGAACTGACCTCGCGGAAGCGCTTGAGATTGACAAAGAGCCGGTGCGGATCCACGAGATAAAGGTCTACGTCGTTGAAATCGGCGAGCAGCATCTCGCCCCAGAATATGAACTGGTCGAAGTCCACCACATCGTCGCTCAGCTCGCGGTATTCGTTGTAGAGGATGAAGAGCTGGTCGAGTCTCGGAGCCTCCGTCAGCGCCGAGAAGCGGCTTGTCACCTCGGCTATGGTGCCGATTTCCGGCATGATGAAGGTGCGCTCTCCGGCTTCGAGCGAGAGATAGTGGCGGAAAAACACTCCGCTTCGCTTGTTGGGAAAGACGAAGCAGTAGTCCGAAAGCTCCGTGATTTCATTTCGGATATATGCGGCTGCTACCTGCTGGAGAAACGGCGTCATGGGTGTGGTTCAGTGTGTATGTGTGTGCGCCTCCGGGTGCGGGGCGCTCTGTGCGTGTCAGTAATTCTTGATAAGGATAATCATCTTGATGGCGAAATCGAAATTGACGATTTTACCGTTGGCGTTGCCTGCTATGTCGGCGGCCGCGCGGTCCATCTCCGCTATGATTCTCTCGGCATTGTTTTCGGTGATGAAGCGGGCGAATTTCTTGCTGAAATCCGCCTCCGTGCGGTTGAGATAGAGCAGCGAGGGGACGTTGAAGTTATACACGAAGTTCTCGCGGATGAGGCGCCGGGCGTAGTCGTAAAACTTCACCTCCTGCTCGCGTCCCAGCGCGGCAATCTCCGCGCTCCACTCCTTCAGCCCCTTCACGTCGCGCTGATAGGCGAGGCGCATGAGCCTCACGAAGTAGTCGAAAAACATCCGGCTCACGCTCGTAGCGTCCATGGCGCGGAGGGCGGCGTTGATGTCGCCCGCGGCTATGTGGGCCATCGAGAGGGCATCCTGCGGGTCTATGGCGAGATGCGAGGTGAGATACCCGGCTATTGCCTCGTCGCTCAGCCGCTTCATCTCTATCGGGCGGCAGCGGGAATAGATGGTGGGGAGGATGGCCGAGGCGTTGTCCGATACCAGTATGAACACCGTGTCGGCAAACGGCTCCTCTATCAGTTTCAGCAGCTTGTTGGCCGTCTGCTCGTTCATCTTCTCCGGGAGCCATATAATCACCGTCTTGTAGGGCGAGACCGTGGTCGTCACCGCCAGCCGCTGCTCCAGCGCCTCGCTTTCGCTCACATAGATTACCGGCTGGGCATTCTTTTTCTCGAAATAGCCTGTCCAGCGGTCGAAGTCCATGAAGGGGCTCGCCTGCACAAACTCCTTGAACTCGGTCATGTAGTCGTCCGACACCGGAGCCTTGAGCTTGTCGGTCTTGACCACCGGAAACACATAGAGCGAGTCGACATGGTTGAACGACTCATGCTGCACGCACGACGGACACACCCCGCACGGCTCCCCCTCCGGCGTCCGGGCCTGACAGTGGAGATACTGCGAGAAAGTGCGCGCCAGCATGAACTTCCCTGTTCCGGCAGGGCCGTGGAGCAGCAGGGCATGCGGAATCCGGCGGTCGGCGACCATATCGCGCAACTGCCTCTTGACATTGTCGTGTGAAGGAATCTGACTGAACTTCATGGTAACGCAAAATTACTCATTAAATCCGACAATCGGAAATGGCTCTGATAGGAATAGAATATTTAACATTTGTTGTCAAACACCATCTTTAATACGAAATTCATATATTTTCGGTTTATTTTTATGAAAATTTGCAGATTTGAAAAATTCATCGTAACTTTGTCACTTGAAAAAATGATCCGATCCCTGCTTCTGTAGTTCAATCAGATTATGTATGGAGAATTTGTGCATCTCCACGCTGACAGACTGATAGAAGATTTTCTATCTTTTGAACCTTTATTGAAATCCTTTTTTCTGCCAACCCCTAACAAAATTCTCACATGTCCTTACTTGAAACCAGACGTTATGCGCTCGTCCCAGATTGTGGTCGGAGGGTGAAATTACCCCCCCCGATTTTATGCAACTATTTGGGAGCCAGTCGTTTATGTCTATCTGGCGATGACAGGTATATGTCGGGATGGTTTTATCCGCTTTATCACATCACCTTATATGAAGCTTAAATTTCTCACGGCAGCGTTGCTGGGAGCCTTCTGTTGTATCCATAGTTCAGCGCAGGACTTAGCCGTAAAAACCAATCTCCTTTATGATGCGACTCTGACTATAAATGTCGGAGCCGAGATGCAGGTCGCTCCCAGGTGGAGTATAGATCTGTCGGGAAATTACAATCCCTGGACTCTCTCCGGCGGCAAGAAATGGAAACACTGGATGGTGCAGCCCGAGGCGCGCTATTGGTTCTGCCAGCCCCTCGGAGGTCACTTCCTCGGAGTACATCTCCTTGGCGGCGAGTACAATATGGGCCATTTCGGTCACGGATTCAAATTCCTCAACAATGACCTCCGTCTCCTCAGGGACCACCGCTACCAGGGCTGGTATGCCGGCGCTGGCGTGGCCTACGGCTACTCCTGGCTCCTCGGCAAACACTGGAACCTCGAGGCCGAGATCGGTATAGGCTGGGCCTACACCCGCTACGACACCTACGAGTGCAAGGGCTGCGGCCGAAAGATCCGCAGCAACAAGGCTCACAACTATGTCGGCCCCACAAAAGCCGCTATAAACCTTGTCTACGTTTTCTGACCCCCACATCATTCACCACCATACACATATATAATTATGAGAAGCATTTCAACACTGCTCATGGCAATGGCCATCTCAGGAGCCACCGCCGCCCCGCTGTCGGTGACCGTGAAGGATGTCAGGGTAGAGCGCTCGCAGAGTTCGCTTGTAGTGTCGATGGAACTCGACGCTACTGACCTGAAAGTCAAGAGTGACCGCGAAATCAGATACCTCCCCGTCATCACCGACGGAACCAACAGCCTCGAACTTCCCCAAGTGGTGATTGCCGGACGCAACCGCTACATTCAGAACGAGCGCCACAACTCAGTTCCCGCCCCCGGCCTCATATCCCGTGCCGGAAAGAGCGTGAGCTACTCCGCCGTCGTCCCCTACCGGGAATGGATGGAGTCATCGCGCCTCATGCTCATGGAGGACGAATGTAACTGCGGCTTCTCCGCAGGCACAGCCTCCGGGTCCGATCTCGCCACCCTCGATTTCGCAGAGCGCGTGTTCGCTCCCCGCTTCGTCCTCGTCACCCCGCCCGCAGAGATAGTCAAGACCCGCTCGGAAAAGGGCTCGGCCTATGTGGACTATCCTGTCAACCAGACCGTAATCACCCCCACCTATCGCCGCAACCCCGAGGAGCTCGCCCGCATCCGCGCCACCATCGACGTTGTGGCCCGTGACCCCGACGCAAGCATCACATCCGTCAAAATCACCGGCTTCGCCTCGCCCGAAGGCTCCTATGCCAACAACGAGCGCCTCGCAAAAGGCCGCTCCGCCTCCCTCGCCGGCTACGTGAGAGGTCTCTACTCATTCGCCCCCGACATCATGCACACCGACTGGGTGGCTGAAAACTGGCAGGGACTCCGCGAATACGTGGCTACCTCATCGCTCCCCGACGCGCAGGACCTTCTCGCAATTATCGACGATACATCGCTCGAACCCGACGCCCGCGAGTGGCGCCTCAAGTCGCGCTACCCCGACGACTATGCCTACCTCCTCAAAAACGTATATCCCGGACTCCGCCGCTCGGACTACACCGTCGACTACACCGTCCGCTCCTACGTCTCACCCGAGGAAATCAAGCAGGTCATGGCCACAGCCCCGCAGAAACTCAGCCTGAATGAAATCTATGTGGCAGCCAACACCATGCAGCCCGACTCCGATGAATATCGTGAGGCTTTTGAGCTCGCAGTCCGTCTTTTCCCCGACGACCCCGTGGCCAACCTCAACATGGCGGCCATAGCCCTCGGACGCGATGAGCTCCATCCCGCAGCCTCCTATCTCGCCAAGGCTGGCGACTCTCCCCGCGCCGTCTATGCCCGCGGAGTCCTCGCCGCCAAGCAGGGCGACATAGCCGCAGCTCTCCCGCTGCTCCGCTCGGCCGCCGCTTCAGGAATAGCCGAGGCATCCGACGCCATCGGGCAGCTCCGCCGCATGAAGCTCGTCGAATAGTTCCCCCGGGCCGGAATCTTCAGACCGACTCTTCTCTATCGCAAAACCGATATACAGAAAACACCCCTATGTGCAACGTTCCCTATTCACCCGTTCCTGCTTAAGATAGTCTCTATAAGCTCTTAAATCATTGGAATACGCTATTTTATAGCTTGGCCGTCGCATTGACTCCGCGATGGCCGAGGGTGACTCCTCAACCCGAAAACAAACAATCAAAACAAAAAACAATTTGTAAAAATAAACCAATTTTAACTAATTATGAAGATTAATAAAATTCTTCTCGGTGCGTTTGCTCTCTCCATGACTTTCGCATCTTGTTCAAACGACGAACCCGCCAAGGGTCCGAATGAAGGTGGCAACACCGACGGCGAAAAGTATGTAGCTGTTTCGATTAAAAATGTAAAGGATTTCGGTTCACGCGCAGCGACAGATAATGGTTTTGAAGGACCTGCGAATGGTTCTTCTGAAGGTGATATTACCGCTGAGAATATCCGTTTCTATTTCTTTACTGCCGAAGGCCTTCCGTTCATCATGGCTCAGACCGGTGTCAATGGTACGGTTATAGAGTCCAATATGGTTAAACCCGACGAAATCAAAGCCGGCAACACTGATGGTACTGCAACAGAACTTGATGCTGTGCTTGTCCTCGGTACTCCTACGGAAGTATATAAAGGCAATCGCCCTGCGCGCATGTTCTGTCTTGCAAATGCACCTGATGAGGCTGCTTATAAGGATTTCGCCAATATTAAACTTGAGAAATTATTAGACATAACTCGTACATTGCCTGCAAACTGGTCTAAATTCAGAATGACAAACTCGACATATCTCGATGCTGCCGGCAATTTAATCTACTATACCGATATTTCCAAGAATGTCCAGGACACAAAAAAACTTGCAGAAGAAAACCCTGCTGATATTTTCATCGAGCGTCTTGCTGCTAAGATTCGCGTAACTGGCCTTAATACCTATACCGTTAAAAAGAAGGATGCCACTGCAGCTGATGGTCTGGCTGACCTCACTATTAAACTGCGTACAGCTGACAATACTACTGTAGAAACAAAATTGGATATTGAACTTCAAGGCTGGCAGCCTTACATGACAGCTCTTAGGACATACGCAGTTAAAAATATTGATGAGTCTTGGACAGATGAAACTATTTTTAGCGGCTGGAACCAGCCAAGCCTCCATCGCTGTTACTGGGCCTCAGATCCCGGTCTGAATAATAACAATAGTGACTTCAATAATAATAAGTATGATTTGTATAGCGCTGATTATTTTAAATTAAAGAATTTCGACAAAGCTAAGGCAACTGAGAATATCTTCTATACATTTGAAAATACCCTTTCGTCTAAAACTCCTCCCACGAGTGCTACAGACCGTACAACCGAAGCAACTGCAATCGTAGTTAAGGGTGTTCTCAAAAAGGCCGGTGCAACTGAAGCTTTGGACATGGTTCAGTGGGCAGGTGACTATTTCACGACATCTTATTTTAAAGAAGTTGTAGCAGCTGCATACCAGGACGAAACAGGAGATAAAACGGTAACAGCTAATGATGTTAAGTTTGAAAAGTACACTCGTGAAGGTGCATCGTCAAATACCTATTACACTGTGGTAAAAAACAATGATTTTATCCGTTTTAACAACATTCAGCATTGGAATGGTGGTATTACCTCGTATTTCACCAATATAGAGCATCTTGGCAATAAATTTGGTGTAGTTCGTAACCACATCTATGATTATGAGTTCACTAACGTTGTCGGTCTTGGTGTGCCGGGTAATGATCCCAAGAATCCTGACCCCACGAAGGAAACTTACCTTGCTGCCCGTGTATACTGCCTTAACTGGCATATCATCGGCAACAGCGTAGTTCTCGAATAATTGATATTTTAGTTTCATATATATAATTACATCAGCAATATTGCTACAAAGGAGCGCCGGCGTCGTGTTGGCGGTGGCGCTCCTGTTTTTTCTTTTGCAACGCTCCCCGGCTCCTCAGCGAGCTCCCACTCCTACACAGGCCCCGGCATCACACCCGCGGCAACATCATGACAGCTACTCATTGCCTCCGGCAACCCTCTACCCGCAGATGGATCCACTCCTGTCCATATCCCCGGTCAGCCCGACACCGTCGGCCACCCGGCCCCGCCAGTAGCGCCGACCATCGGCAGGGACTTCACCAAAAAACAGGTCATACATCTCTCCATCCATACCCGAAACCGACAACTCCACGACGTCCCCCCACGGGCCCGCGGCCCCGCCAAGGATTTCTCCCGCCCGGACGCCGACAGCATATATCTCCTCTCCTTCTTCTCCTCCTCTACGGCGGCCAGTCTCCCTTCAGTCACCCCGCCCCCAGAATAATAAACCAAAAAAGTATCCAAAATAAATGCAACAGCCGGTCATGAAGCTACATGCTATAATAAAAAACACCGTCATCGCGGCCGCAGCCTTTACGACACTTATGGCCGCCACAGGCTGCCACTCAATCTTTGAGGACAGCGACTGCGTCGACAGCTACAACCTCGTCAGGCTCACCTACGACCACAATATGAAATTTGCCGACGCCTTCGGTAATGAAGTCGACCGCGTTTCGCTCCTCGCCTTCGACTCCTCCACCGGCACGCTCGTCAAGCGTTTCGACGTCGACCGCTCCGAGCTCACCTCCGACCATGAGCTCGCCGTCGAGGTGGCTCCCGGAAGCTACGACTTCCTCGTGTGGGGCGGCAACCACGCGCAACACTTCGACATAGCCGACGGCGAAATCGGCAAATCCACCATCAGTGACTTCCACTGCCGCCTCCGCCGCGATGCCGCAGGCGAGTCCGGGGAGCACCTCGAGCCCCTCTTCCACGGCCTCCAGCACGTAGAGCTTCCCTATGCCTCTCCCTCGAAGCCAAACCATGTCACCCTCAATCTGAAGAAAAACACCAACACAATCCGCGTAGTGCTCCAGCACCTCTCGGGCGAGCCCGTGTTTGCCGAAAACTTCGAATTCACCATCACCGACGGCAACGGCTGGCTCAACCACGACAATACCCTCCGCGACAACACTCAGCTCACCTACCGCCCCTGGTTCACCAAGAGCGGCCAGATTGACGTCAACGTCAACCCGCAGGACCCCAAGGGCGTGCCGCAGGCATCGCCGCTCACCGGCCGCGCCTCTCGCGCCGTGCTCGGAGCCTCGCTCGCCGAATTTACCGTGTCGCGTCTCCTCACTCAGAACAAGCCCATGCTCACCATCACCAACAAGGCCGAAAACCGCACGGTGTTGAGCATCCCTGTAATTGACTACGCTCTCCTGGTCAAAGGCTTCGAAAACGACTCGCTTGACGATCAGGAATATCTCGACCGCCAGGACGAGTATAACATGACCTTCTTTCTTGATGAGGGAGGACGCTGGGTCAGCGCTGTGATCATCATCAACGACTGGCGTATAGTACGCCACGAAGGACCGATAGAGTGACGCCGCGGCCCCTCACATTCTCTCTCATTACGCCCGCATAAGTGACTCCACCGTAAAAAAGTTCGCATAGACTTTCCGACCATGATACGATATAAAATTACACACAGATACATAGGTCCGCTTATTGCATGCCTCTGTCTCGGCCTGTCGGCATCATCGTGTGTCGACGACGATGCAGGCTGCATCGAGGACAAGCCCGGCTATGTCGAGGGCAACGACGTATGGCTCTCGTTCACCGTCAAGGGCGAGGACCCCGCCCCCCGCACGCCCTCGTCAGCCGCTTCGCCACGCGCTCTTACCTCTCGGGCGGGTGACGACGGGCCCGATGGCAGTGGCCATCCCGCCGAACCCGCCACCGACGCCGAGAACTACATCAACCCCACCGACATCCGTCTCCTGCTCTTTGACAACAGGGACTGTCTCATGAAAATCTTCGACAGGGAGGAGATTCTGGTGTTTAAACATCCGGAGGGCGATAACAACTCGTCATCCTACGAAATCAAGGTAAAAATCAACCGTGCCTATTTCGACTATGCAGGTACGGCTGAGAAGTTCTACATGTCGTTCATGCTGATTGCCAACCTTAATGGTTTCGGCGAAGGCTCTGACAAGCCTTTCCCCACTGCGGCATCCATACCCTACATGAAGAAGCACACCGCGCTCGCCAATGAGTATTACGACTTCACCTATACGCCGGGCACCCAAACGGCTCCCTGGTTCCCTGACGGTGAAACGAAAGCCATCCCCATGTCGGGCCTGAAAAAATACACCGTCAGCCTCGCCGCCCTTGACGGCGCTACGGACGCAAACAAGCCCTATCAGCTTGACGGTGACAACGCCGACGCCTCACCTCTCCTCCTCCAGCGCGCCATCGCCAAAATCCGCGTATTCGACAACATCGCGGAGGATGCTCACACCAAAATTATAGGAGTAAGGGTCGAAGGCCTCAACTCCCGTGGAGCTTTTCTACCCGATTTTTCGCTTGCAGATAAAAGTGCATGGGCAAGTGGTACCAAAATGCTCGAAAAAGCAACTGTCTTACTGGCTTGGTGGGACGGTAGTCTGAAAGTTTATGCTAAGGAGGTAGACTCTACCGTTGGCGGCGAATATATCAATGGAGAAGGCAAAAAATTTGACAGTGCCTTTGTCGCCTACATCCCCGAAGCCGACCTCACGTCGAAAAATGTGCCTAAGCTTTACATTACGACTGAATCAACCTCGCAGAACCATAACCCTGAAGCGCCGCGTGAGTGGGAATTTGAGCTCACTAAAATCATAGAAGAACAAAATATTGACATCACCCGTAACCACATCTACGAGTTCACCGTGACCCGCTCGATTGACTCGCAGCTGACTCTTAACTACACCGTCTGCCCGTGGCTTACCGAAACCGTCACCTTACCTCCCTTCAATTGATGAAACGCAATGCGTCTAACCGTAGAAAAGACACAAGAATACAATGAAAACTTTTATCGACATATTTAAAGCGACAGTGTTGGCGGCATTATTTGCCACCACCATTGTTGCTTGTACAGATGATATTGATTATCCAAAAGGACAGAATTGCGTGGAAGGCATTGAGTCGGATTTGACTCTCCGTGTCAATCTCAATCCGATGAAGTCTGTCTCACGTACAGCACCCAAGGATGAATATGCCAATGAAGTCAATGACCTATGGGTTGGAATATATAATGTAAACACCGGACAATGTACTTTTAATCAGACTTTTTCTAAGTCTGACCTGGGTGCCGGTGGCAACCACACTCCGGTAACGCTTCCTTCGATTAAGACTAAATCAGGCAATAGCTATATTGTAGCTGTGGCGAATGTCGGCAGCAATTATGGCATTTCAGATGATACCAATCTGGCGCAGGCTCTAAATATACCGGCCGGCCGTGGCGCTTTGTTGAAGAATCTTCTTGAGGGTTCGGATACCTGGGAGAAATATAAAAGCATTTCTCACATGCTGACGACTCCTTCAAATGTGGATTTCTCTGAAAACAATTCTTTGGCTATGAGCGGTTCGTATCATGAAAATTCTAATGTCACCAATCACCCTGACGCATGGTTTGACGGCAACGGGAATCCGACACCGGTTGTGATTGTTCCTAACGAGGCCAAACTGAGCGGTTACATCCACTTGAGAAGATTGATTTCGTATGTGAAATTCAATATTGTGGCCGCTGCCAACATTCAGGCTGAGCCGGTAAGCTGGACTGTGTATAATGTGCCTGTAATTTCTTATCTTCAGGAACAGAATGTAAACGCCGCAGATGTTTCCACTTATTTTGAGAGCAGAACAGAAGGTGCTGACCTCGATGAATATAAGATAAATCATGGTCAGTCCAATATTTCCTATGATTTCACATCCGGCGATCTGACGGATGCACAAGGAAATGCTATAACCGTGTCGGGTCAGACTAAAGGTGCTTCCTTTGATTTTTACCAGATGGAAAATAAGCAGACCGCGATTGCTTATGCCGCTCTTTCCGATGAGGACTACGTCGGCATCAAGCAGACCGGTGATGCTGCATATCAGGACCGCGAGCGTGAATGGAAAGCTACTGACGGAACAAATACAGGCGTTTATAAAAGTCTGAGTGCTACTTCTGCACCTGCGAAGCCTGGCGCTGCTGGAGTAGGCGTGAATACCAAGAACTTCGCGTCCTATGTAACGTTGAGAATGAAGATTACCTATTGGGTACGTCAGAACGCCGGTGCGCCTGGTACCGAGACTGATGCTGAGATTGTCGCTCCGGAAACCGAGGGGGCGACCCGCCGTGAAGGTTATGCTGATTATACCGTCCATCTCGGATACATTGAAGGTACTAACAAGGCAGAAGATTTCAATTGCCGCCGCAACACCAAATATACCTATAATGTAACCGTCAAGAGTGTCAACAGTATTATCCTTGAGGCCAGCAATGACGATGAAAACCAGCCAGGAGCGGAAGGTAATATTTCCGACATCAATAATAACGGTTATATTGAGATTGATGCTCATTATGCAGTGTTCAATATTCAGCTTTCAAACAAAGAACGCAGTAGTTTGAACTGGATGATTGAAGCGCCCTATAACGGTCAGGTTCAGTCACTTTATAGTGGTGATTTCCGTGGAAGTGGGGAATCCTATGCAAATGCTGAAAAGCAAGAATTGTTGGCTAATAACCAATTTTATAGTTGGATTAAGTTTAAACCGACGCGTGCGCAAAAGGAATTACGTGTTTATCATGACGGAGGAAACACTAATCCTATATGGACGCTTGAGCAGCTTGCAGATCCGGCACATTATCCCGGTGTGAACTCAAACGGCGATGCTGTAACAGATATTAATTCAACCGAGTTATTATGGTACACTGTATTTATTGATGAATATGTCTATCATAAGGATTTGACTGGAAAGTCTACTTATACCGAAGATGGGAATGAAGGTGGATGGTGGGACTATGTCAACCAGGAACCTCGCAAAATATGGCTTGCCTGCAATAATCCTCAGGCATCATCCGACAAAGAAAGTTTCTATGTCGACTCTAAGTATTTGTTCTCGCAAAGTTCACTGTTGACCTACTATTCTTCCGTTAATAAGACTCCGAATAGCACCGCTTTGGCCATAGAGAGAACAAACGAAACGTTTGGCCTCAATCTTGAATGGTCACAGAACGCGTATAACTATTCGCTTAGGAATGTTGATAACGGACGTTTAAATGTATGGTATTATCTCACATATTCAACTTCAACAGGAAATAATGGACAGACAACTGTAACTGATAATACTACAAGTGCTACAACTTCCGCAAATGGTCGCGGCTGGTACGACATAATAATGGATAGTATGGAAGTGAAAATTAATGGTACTCTCTATAAGGTTGTCGACCAATTCAGTCGAAATGCTATTAACACTTCGCAGCTGGTGGAAACTGAGGCTCCGAAATCCTATATATATATGCCAAGAGCGCTTGCTGATGGAGATGTATATGGTAAAAAATCAACTTATAGTCCATTCCCGAATGGAAGTTCCTATGAAGTTATCACTGGATGTATGTCGCGTAATCGTGATGAAAACGGTGATGGTAAAATTGATGTTTCAGAGTTAAAATGGTATGTTCCGACGACAGGTAAATATGCACGCATAATTCTTGGTCGTGCGGTTATACCTCAGACTCAACGATTGATGAATTTTGACATAACTCCTGCATATGGATTCTGGGGTTCAACTTCAAGTGATACCAGCAGTGACTATAATACCCGTTTCCATTTCGCATCCTCGGATAGAATGGTTGTTTGGGCTGAAGAAGGTACTTCCACATCGGAGTGGCATCAGGATTGGTGGGAATACGGTGCTTGGGAAATTCGTTGCGTCCGTAATCTGGGTGCCAATATGAAAAAAGTATTGAAAACCGATCCCGTAACTCAGGCTTATGAATATAAAGATAATCTGTTTACATTGACATATTATGAAGATGGCTGTAAGCGCGCTTCATCAGCGACTTTCCTTCCTCCACATGACGTTCAGTCCGCCACCAATCAGCCTGCCTATCAATTTGAAGTGGCTTCTTCAATATGTACGAACTCAAACACTGAATTGCCTAAGAATTATAATGATATATCTTTGGATGCCAAAGGCGTTCTTTCGGGATATTCAGAAGTAAATTGGTATAATGCTTGTATGAATAATGTTATCTGTGGTAACTATTCTCAGACTGGTTCAAATAAGAACCGGGGCGTTTGGCGTGTTCCAAATCAGAAAGAACTGGTAATGATGCGACGAGAAAAATTGTTGGATTATACTATCGATAACAACGCAACATCAGATAATTCGCATATGTTTATATCCTCTACGCAGGAACATTTTGACAAGTCTGACCCGGAAGCCGATGGTTATCAACGAAGATTTTTTATGTTCTTCAAGAATAGAGGTACGATTAACCCCAATGGTGGCAATAAATATGTTCGTTGTGTACGTGATGTTTTAACGAATTGATATATCTTGGTAATGAAAATATCTGCTTATATTCTGATAGGCTTATTAGCGCTATGTTCCGCTTCGTGCGGGCATGGCGCTAACGCCGTTGATAATAATAAGGAGGCTACCGGCGATGCGGCAGCCCCGACTTCCGGCTCCATGATGGCCGGCAACGTCCCCACGGAGTTGCCGATGCCCGCTGTGCCCGACTCACTGCGCACAGTCGAAGAGCGTGCGGCCTACGTCGCTCTCCACTACTGGGACTCGATGGATTTCCGCAACCATGCGCTCAGCCTCGACACCGCTTTCGTCGAGCAGAATTTCGCCAATTTCGCGGCCATCATGCAGATGGCACCCGCGGCGGATGCTGAAAAGGCGGTCAGAACCCTCCTTGACAGCGCGTCGGCCGACGTCGGCGCTCTCAACCTCATGAGCCGGACCGCCGAAAAATATCTCGACGAACCGAACTCACCCATGCGCGACGAAGAGACCTACATCCACTTCCTGCGCTACCTCTCGACAACCCCGGCCCTCGACGAGTATGAGCGCCTGCGCCCCGCCCACCGTCTCCAAGAGGCCCTGCGCAACCGCCGCGGCACCGTGGCCACCGATTTTGAATTTGTCGACCGCTCAGGAGCCTCGCGGCGTCTCAGCGAGGCGGTCAGGAGGTCCGAAGTCACGTTGCTGATATTCTACGACCCCGACTGCGAGCACTGCAAGGAGATAATCGACGCCCTCTCGCGCATGTCGTTCACCCGCGGCGTAGGAGTCCTGGCCATAGATGCCGAGGACGATGCCAAGGCGTGGGATAATACCAAGGGGGCTCTCCCCGCCGGTTGGACAGTGGGCTTCGCCACGACCCCCATACTTGAGCGTGAACTCTACACCCTGCCGGCTTCCCCGACGCTCTATGTCCTCGCGGCCGACGGCACCGTAATCCTCAAGGACCCCGCGCCCGAGCAGGCCGTGGACTATCTCCGCAATCTCCGCTGACACCCTATTTTCAGGACCTACCGAAGTATATAAAATCGTGACCCCGCGGCTGCCGATTGGCAGTCGCGGGGTCAGTGTTTTCTGTGTGTGGGAAATCAGTCATCAAGGGCCCGGCGAAGTCCAGGGCCCGGCGGATTACTTGTCCATGGGGATGGGGAGTTTGGCGGGGGAGGGGGTGGGAGTTATGCCGTCGCGCTCGAGGAGGGCGTCGATGGAGGCGTCTTTGCCGCGGAAACGGCGGTAGAGCTCGTCGGGGTTCTCGGTGCCGCCGCGCATGAGGATGTTGGTGCGGAATGAGTCGGCGGTCTCGCGGTCAAAGATGCCGTGTTCCTTGAAGTGGGCGAAGGCGTCGGCGTCGAGCACCTCGGCCCATTTGTAGCTGTAGTAGCCCGCGGCATATCCTCCGGCGAAGATGTGGGAGAAAGTGCTGCCGGTCACCGAACCGGGAATCGGGTCAAACATCGCTACCGAGGCCCCGGCTTCCTGCTCGAACTTCTCGGGGTCGTCGACGGGGGCAGTGATGCTGTGCCAGGCCATGTCGATGAGGCCGAAGTTGAGCTGACGGAGGCAGGAGTAGGCCGCGCCGAACTGCGAGGAGCTGACAATCTGCTTCACGAGTTCCGCGGGGATGGCCTCGCCGGTCTGATAGTGGCGGGCGAAACCGTCGAGGAATTCCTTTTCGGTGAGATAGTTTTCATTGAACTGCGAGGGGAGTTCCACGAAGTCGCGGAGCACGTTGGTGCCGGAGAGGGAGGCGTAGCGGGTGCTGGCGAAAAGTCCGTGGAGTGCGTGGCCGAACTCGTGGAGGAAGGTCTCGACCTCGTAGGGGGTGAGCAGCGAGGGCTTGGAGCCTGTCGGCTTGGTGAAGTTCATGACAATGGAGACGTGGGGGCGCACCATCTTGCCGTCGGCACCGATTTCCTCGCTCTTGAACTCGGTCATCCATGCTCCGGGGCGCTTGCTCGCGCGGGGGAAGAAGTCGGTGTAGATGACGCCGAGGAATGAGCCGTCGCGGTCCATCACCTCAAAGGCGTTGACGTCGGGGTGGTAGACGGGGATGTCGGGATTCTTTTTGAATGTGAGGCCGTAGAGACGGGTTGCGAGGCCGAACACACCGTCGATCACGTTGTTGAGCTCGAAGTAGGGGCGCAGGAGCTCCTCGTCGTAGGCATATTTGGCGTTTTTGAGCTTGTTGGAGTAGTAGCTGTAGTCCCAGGGCTTGATTTCCATCTTCTTGCCCTCGAGTTTCGAGGCGTAATCGGTGAGCTCGGCAAATTCAGCTTTCTGAGCGGGGAGATAGGCGTCGCGGAGCGAGTGAAGGAGCTCGTAGACCTTCTCGGGGGTCTTGGCCATCGACTTTTCGAGGCTGTAGTGGGCATAGGTCTTGTAACCGAGGAGGTTGGCAATCTTCATGCGTGTCTCGGCGATTTCCTTCATGATGGGGAGGTTGTTGTATTCGCCCTTGATGTTGCGGCCGGTGTAGAGGCGATACATTTTCTCGCGCAGGTCACGGCGGTCGCTGTATTTCATGAAAGCCATGTAGACGGGCTGGTCGAGAGTGAACAGGTATTCACCTTCGCGCCTCTTTTCCTTGGCGGCGAGGGCTGCGGCCTCGACGGAACTCTCGGGGAGACCGGCGAGGTCATCAGCACCGAGCCATATCTCGTAGGTGTTCATCTCCTTGAGCACATTCTGTCCGAAGAGGGTGGTCAGCTCGCTCAGGCGGCTCGACAGCTTGGAATATGTCTCACGGTCCTTGCCTTCGAGCAGGGCGCCGTTGCGCACGAAAGAGTCGTAGGTGCGTTTGAGGAGCATGCTGTCCTCCCTGGCGAGATTGAAGTCCGCGCGGTGGTCATAGACGCTTTTCACTCTCGCCCAGAGTCCGGGATTGAGCGAGATGGAGGTGGAGTAGTCCGAAAGTCGGGGAGTGATTTTCATCGACAGATCCATCATGGCATCGTCGGAGAGAGCCGAGAGCAACGGGTCGAATACGAGGAGCACGCGGTTGAGGTCGGCGTCGGCGCGCTCAAGGGCCACGATGGTGTTCTCGAATGTCGGGGCCTCAGGGTTGTTGACGATGGCGTCGACATTCTCGAGTCCGAGGCGTATGCCGCGGTCGATGGCGGGTTCGTAGTCGGCAAACTGTATTTTGTCGAAGGGAGCAGTCCCGTGAGGGGTGGATTTGAAATCCTGAAAGAACGGATTCTGTGCTTGAATCATAAGAGTGGTGGCAGCGAGTGCCGATAAAAAGATTTTACGCATTTAATTTTATGTATATGCAATGATTGGTTAGTCCGGTAGAGCGGCACGCGGGGAGGAGAGGCGCGCCTGTGTGGTCAGATTTTCTTTCCGAGCGAGGCCGAGCGCCTGATTGACTCGTCGAGAATCAGACCGAGAGTGAGGTTGTCGAGCTGCGGTGAGTCGCTGAACAGACTGATGTCGGCCTTGAAGTCGCGGACGAAAGCGCCAACCTCAAAATTGGCTGCGGCAATTGACTCGGCGTAGCGGCCCACGGCTCCCTCAAGATTGCCGCCGAGCAGTTCGATGTGGCCGGCATAGAGGAAATCTGTAGCGTTGGGCGAGTGGGAGAGCACGGCGGAGGAGTATCTGCGCGCCTTGTCAATGTCGCCGGTTTTTATGGCACACTTTGTCAGCGGCCGGGAGGTGCGGTCTGACTCGCCCTGCAGGAACTCTACTTTGTGGAAGAGCTGCACGGCATCGGCTGTGCGTCCCTCCTCCATATAGCAGTGGGCGAGGTTGAGAGCCACCGATGCGTCGTCGGGGTTAGAGGTGGCGAGGCGGGAGTAGTATTCCGCAGCTTTCTTCCAGTTGCGGAGCTGGCGGTGGCAGGCGGCAAGATGGCGGATGGTCCACCGGCTTTCGGAGTTGAGCAGCTCGCTCTGCTCGTAGTATTTGAGTGCTTCGTCGACCGCGCCGAGCATCTGCATGCAGTAGCCCATCTTCTGAAAGAGCTGTGCGGTGGGGGAAACCTCCTCGGCGAGACGGGCGAAGATGTCGAAGGCGTCGGCATAATGTTTGTGGCGGAAGTAGAACTCGCCAACGAGCATGAGGGTGTCGGCGTCGCTGAACACATCGGCGAGCAGTGGCACGGTCACGAGATTCAGTGTGGTTGCGAAGGGGTCGGAGAATTCTCCCTTGCGACGGAAGAGACGGAAAAAGCGGTAGAGATCCTGCACATATTTTCCGGCAAGGCGCTCACGACCTTTCTGCGTCAGATCCATGTCGCCGAAGCTCATCGCGGCCATCTGTGCCGAGTGGGTGCGCAACTGCGAGGCCATCATCTGTTTCTGTGCCTCGGGAACCTGCGAGAGCGAGAGCACCACGGAATATTTGTCGCTGTTGCAGAACAGCGGGGCGTTCTCCAGTATCTCGCCGAGCATACGGACTGATGCGTCGCCGCTACCTCCGATGGAGGAGTGCGAGCTGTGGAAGGGAAGAAACCAGTTGGATATGTCGTTGAAGAATGGGAAGGTCTTGAGCTTGCTGAAAGTGACCATCATCACGTCGCCGCCCTCTTCCTGAATCTCCTGGAGCTCCTTGAGCTTGTCGGCCATGCCCGATTTGTCGAGCAGTTCGGCCCATTCGGGATTTTCCTCGATAGACTCGGGGTCGACCGGCATGTGGCCGAGTTTCTCGAACTCGGGACGGAGTTTCATCATCTCGGGAATCACCTCGTCGGTGAGCTTGCGGCCTATGCGCTCCGTGTCGCGGGCACGGATGAACTTGAGCAGCGCCATCTTCACGTCGGCGGCCCAGCGGCTGTCCTCGCGCAGCGAGTCGAAGCGGCGCACGAGGGCGGGGGAGAAGGGGCGGTCGCGGCGCACTGACATGACAATGAGCAGCGAGCAGAGGGCGCGCACGGAAATCTCCGCATCGTCGGACCCGTAGGCGTCCATGAGCAGCCGCAGGCGTTTTTCGTCGGGATATTCGAGCTGTCCCATCATGACTGCGGCTATGCACAGGAGCTTGAAGTGTCGGGGGAGCGAAAGATCGGAGAGGAGATTGCCTATGGCGGCCGCATCGTCGACGGAGAGGGGATAGGTAATCCAGATGAGGTTGAAGATGCGTTTTTCGAGGTCCTCGGCACGCTGGGTGAACTCGCGTCCGGCTTTTTCGACATCCTCGGTCAGCATGGCCATCTGCAGGCGCTGGTTGACGCGGCGGTATTCGCCCAGAAGAGCCGCCACGGTAATGTCGGGGCTCGTCCGGCGGTAGCGGAGGGTGTTGAAATAGAGAGTCGGAGCATCCTCTACGCGCGAGCGGCGGTGGAGGTCATCGACAAGAGAGCGGATGTCGGCCACAATCGCGGCATACAGCTCCGGGCGCGCCGGGTCAGGCATGCCCATGAGGGCATAGCGGGTCATGAGCTCGTAGCTTTCGCGTATGCGCGACGATGTGGAACGCAGCTCCGGGAGAGTTCTGAGAGTGGCCGCGGCATTGTCGATGAGGTCGAGAGCATCGTTGATACGCCGCTGCTCGATGAGCCGCTCAATGTCTTTTGATATATCGATATGGTGGTTCATTATGATTCTTATATGTGCAAAATTACTATTATTTACGCAAAAACCGTGCCAAAATGAGGATTTTTCCGTATTTTTGCACATCTTAAACGCAATGCGTCAAAAAAACAGACATTGACAATATGCCACACAAAATAGCAGTCCTCGGCTCCACAGGGTCGATAGGAACGCAGACACTCGACGTGATTTCACGTTTTCCCAAGCGCTTTACAGCCACAGTGCTCGCTGCGGGAACAAAAGTAGACCAACTTATCGAGCAGGCGGTGAAATTCCGTCCGGCACTTGCAATCATTGCCGACGAGTCGAAGTATTCACGCCTACGCGAAGCGCTTTCACCTCTCGGAATCGAGACGGCTGCCGGAAGCAAGGCCATGGCCGACGCCATGGAGCGTCCTGACTTCGACACGGTAGTCACCGCCACCGTGGGCTACAGCGGCCTTCTCCCGACCATCCGGGCAATCGGTGCGGGCAAGCAGATAGCACTCGCCAACAAGGAGACTCTTGTGGTGGCAGGAGAGCTCGTGACACGCCTCCTCGCCGGTTCCGCCACAAAGGTCATCCCCGTCGATTCCGAACACTCGGCCATCTACCAGTGTCTCGTCGGCGAGGACCCAGCCACGGTCAGCAAGCTTATCATTACGGCTTCCGGCGGACCTTTCCGCACTTTCAGCCGCGAGCAGATTGCCGGAGTGACTCCCGAGCAGGCTCTCCACCATCCGCGCTGGAACATGGGAGCCAAAATCACTATCGACTCAGCCACCATGCTCAACAAGGCCTTTGAAATCATCGAGGCCCGCTGGCTCTTCGACGTCTCGCCCGAGAAGATAGAGGCCGTGGTCCATCCGCAGTCGATAGTCCACTCGATGGTAGAGTTCATCGACGGCGCTGTCAAGGCCCAGCTCGGTATTCCCGACATGCGCCTGCCCATACGCTATGCGCTCGGCGACGCATCGCGTCTGCCCTCGTCGGAGCGTCCGCTCTCGCTCGCTGATTATACAAATCTGACATTCGAGAAACCGGACCCCGAGAAATTCCCCTGTCTCACACTCGCCCCCTACGCCCTCAAGCGCGGAGGCAACGCAGCATGTATCATCAATGCCGCCAACGAGGTGGCTGTCCGTGCTTTCCTCGAAAACAAAATATCCTTCCCGAAAATCTACGGCAGCATCACCCGCGCGCTTGAGGCAATCGATTTCATCGAAAGTCCCACGCTTGACGACTATGTGGCCACTCACCGCGAGACCATCGCTTTCACCGAGCGTCTCACCGGCTGCAAGACCAATCTCGGGGCGTGAATCCAAACATAGAAATATCCCTCATACAAAATCCGAATCCCCTTTATGGAAACATTTCTCATAAAAGCTCTTCAACTCATTGTCGCGCTGGCCTTCCTGGTAATCATCCATGAGTTCGGCCATTTTATCTTCTCGCGCCTGTTCGGCATAAAGGTCGAGAAATTCTATATGTTCTTCGACCCCTATTTCTCGCTGTTCAAGTGGAAGCCGAAACCGAAACCCGGCGCCGACCCCAACAAGAGTTCCTGGCGCGATACCGAATACGGTATCGGCTGGCTCCCTCTCGGCGGCTATTGCAAGATTGCCGGCATGATTGACGAGTCGATGGACACCGAACAGATGAAGCAGGAGCCCAAACCGTGGGAATTCCGCACCAAACCGGCATGGCAGCGCCTGCTCGTGATGCTCGGCGGCGTGCTGTTCAACTTCATCCTTGCGATTCTCATCTATGCGGGCATAGCCATGCACTGGGGCTCGCAATATATCCCCTTTGACGCCGCCACCGAAGGTTTTGACTTCGCTCCCGCCGCTCAGAAGGTAGGTTTCCGCAACGGCGACATTCCCTATATGGCCGACGGAAAGCTCCTCGACGCCTCGCAGGGCGACTATCCCTATCAGATGGCCGATGCCGACGTTGTCACCGTAATCCGCAACCATAAGGACACGGTAAATATCAGCATCCCGGATGATTTCATCTTCCGCCTCAACGACGACAAAGGTTTTCTTGCCTACCGACTTCCGGTCTACATCGACCGTATAGTTCCCGGCGAGGCTGCGGCCAAGGCCGGGCTGAAGGAAGGGGACCATATCATTGCGGTAGACACTGTGGCCACACCTTCGTTTACCGAACTGACTGCCGCCCTTCATGACTATGCCGACAAAAAGACCACTGTAACGGTCGAGCGCGACGGTAAACTGCTGCGCGTAGGCATCACTCCCAACGAGCACGGCAAACTCGGCTTCCAGCTTCGCCCCATCACGAGTGTCTACAAGCCCGTGACCATCGAATATAATTTCTTCGAGTCATTCCCCAAGGGCTGGGAAATCGGCACAACAACACTGACAAACTATGTGAGCTCGATGAAGCATGTGTTCTCGCAGGAGGGAGCCGAGAGCCTCGGAGGTTTCGGCGCCATCGGCAACATGTTCCCAGAGAAATGGAACTGGCTCAGCTTCTGGGAAATCACCGCCTTCCTCTCCGTGGCGCTCGCCTTCATGAACATCATCCCTATTCCCGGTCTTGACGGTGGACACGTCATGTTCCTCCTCTGGGAAATCATCACCGGCAAGCAGGCGCCCGAGAAGGTGCTCATCGTGGCCCAGTATATCGGCATGGCTTTCCTGATTCTGCTCCTGCTCTATGCCAACGGCAACGACGTGTTCCGAGCCTTCTTTAAATAAACCGCATCAATTCAACGACAAATGTCATCACAACTTAAAACCATCGTTCTCAAGCGCGGGAAGGAAGAATCGCTCCTGCGTTTCCATCCGTGGGTCTTTTCCGGAGCCATAGCCACTCTTCCCGAAGGAATCGAAGAGGGTGAGACTGTCCGCGTGGAGGCATCCGACGGACGTCTGCTCGGTGTGGGACACTATGAAATCGGTTCGATAGCTGTCCGTATGCTCGACAGCGGCGACCGCGGCATAGACACCGATTTCTATGCCGAGCGTCTGGCCCAGGCATGGGATCTGCGCAAGAAACTCGGCCTTATCCGCCCGGACAACTCGACATTCCGTCTGGTTCACGGCGAAGGTGATTTCCTCCCAGGATGCGTTGTGGACGTGTATGGCGACACAGCTGTTCTTCAGGCCCACAGCCCCGGTATGCACTTCGCGCGTCACACCATAGCCGAGGCTCTGACCCGTCTTGATGGTGCCGGAATCAAGAATGTCTATTATAAATCCGAAACCACTCTGCCCTTCAAGGCCCGTCTTGACCCCGTCAATGACTATCTCATCGGTGGTTATGAGACGAATATCGCCGTTGAAAACGGTCTGAAGTTCAATATCGACTGGCTCAAGGGTCAGAAAACAGGATTTTTCGTGGACCAGCGCGACAACCGTTCACTCTTGCAGAAATTCAGCAAGGACGCGAAGGTTCTGAATATGTTCTGTTACACCGGCGGCTTCTCGGTCTACGCCATGCGCGGAGGTGCCTCGCTCGTCCATTCGGTCGACTCCTCGGCCAAGGCTGTCACTCTCACCGACGCCAACATAGCCCTCAACTTCCCCGGTGATGACCGCCATAAATCATACGCAGAGGATGCCTTCAAGTTCCTCGCACGTATGGAAAAGGGTGCCTACGACCTTATTATCCTCGACCCTCCGGCTTTTGCCAAACACCGCAGCGCCGTGCGCAACGCAATGATAGGCTATCGCCGTCTCAACGCCGCCGCTTTCGAGAAAATAGC
The DNA here is from genome assembly GCA_019416285.1 of Bacteroidales bacterium. Lineage (GTDB taxonomy): Bacteria > Bacteroidota > Bacteroidia > Bacteroidales > Muribaculaceae > Duncaniella. The sequence goes on along the minus strand of DXXM01000010.1, from coordinate 14,316 downwards.
TCCAGGGGGTATTCTCTTCACCTTTTCCTGCTCGCAGGCCATCAGCAAGGAGCAGTTCCGCCTCGCGGTGTTCACCGCCGCGGCCATGTCGGGACGCAAGGTGCGAATACTCCATCAGCTCACTCAGCCGGCCGACCATCCGGTCAACATCTATCATCCGGAAGGCGAATATCTCAAAGGCCTCGTGCTCTATGTCGAGTAAGCGCCAATCTTTCCTCCGATTTTAACCTTAACACTTGATACTTTACAAATAATGTCATTATCAAAATTCTTCTATCCCGCCATGGCAGCATTGGCCATTACTTCGTGTGCCTCGAAAGGCGTCACTGAAAATCAGGGCGAGGAGTTCGACTACACGGTCGACCGCTTTGCCGACATAGAGGTACTCCGTTACAAAGTGCCTGATTTCGAAAAGCTCACCCCGCAGCAGCGCATACTCATCTACTATCTGACAGAGGCCGCTCTCACGGGACGCGATATGCTCTGGGATCAGAACGGTAAATACAACCTTGCCATCCGCGATCTCATCGAGAATGTCTATAAAAACTATAGCGGCGACCGCGAGAACGCCGATTTCAAGGCTCTCGAGACCTACCTCAAGCAGATTGAGTTTGCCAACGGCATCCACCATCACTATTCGATGGACAAGTTCACTCCTGCTTTCTCGCGTGAGTTCCTTGCCGAGAATGTGGCGAAACTTTCCGCCGACAAGCAGCCTGAGAACGTCGAGACTCTCTACGAGGTGATTTTCAATCCCGCCGTCATGCCCAAGCGTGTGAACCAGGCCGAGGGCGCGGACCTTATTCTCACTTCCGCCAACAATCTTTACGAGGGTGTCAGCCAGGCTGAGGTTGAGAATTTCTACAACGCTCTCAAGGACACCACCGACGCCACTCCGGTTTCATGGGGCCTCAACACCCGTCTTGTGAAGGAAAACGGCAAGGTCGTGGAGCAGACCTATAAGGTCGGCGGTCTCTACTCCGAGTCCATCACAAAGATTGTGGAGCTTCTCGGCAAGGCTGCGCAGTATGCTGAAAACGACGCGCAGCGCGGTGTCATCAATAAGCTCATCGAATACTACACCACCGGCAATCTCAAGGCATTCGACGACTATTCAATCGCATGGGTTGAGGACACCGCCTCGAAGGTCGACTTCATCAACGGCTTCATCGAGAGCTACGGTGATCCTCTCGGCATGACCGGCGCTTTCGAGTCAATCGTAAACTTCAAGAATGAGGAAGCCTCACACCGCACCGAGGTTATCTCAGGCAATGCGGAGTGGTTTGAGAAAAACTCGCCTGTCGACCCGCGTTTCCGCAAGGACAAGGTGAAAGGCGTGAGCGCAAAGGTTATCACCGCCGCTATTCTCGCCGGTGATTCCTATCCCGCAACCCCCATCGGCATAAATCTCCCCAACGCCAACTGGATTCGCGCTGCCCACGGTTCCAAGTCCGTGACACTCGAGAATATCACCCAGGCTTACGACGAGGCTTCTCACGGCAACGGCTTCAATGAGGAGTTTGTAATCGACAAGGAGACCTCCGACCTCATGGACAAGTATCTCTTCATCACCGACAATCTCCACACTGACCTCCACGAGTGTCTCGGCCACGCATCGGGCCGTCTGCTTCCCGGAGTTGACCCCGACGCGCTCAAGGCCCACGGCTCTACTCTCGAGGAAGCCCGCGCCGACCTCTTCGCGCTCTATTATCTCGCCGACCCGAAGCTCCTCGAACTCGGCCTGCTCGACAATCCCGACGCTTACAAGGCTGAATACTACAAATACATCCTCAACGGACTTATGACCCAGCTCATGCGTATCGAGCCGGGCAAGGATGTGGAGGAGGCCCACATGCGCAACCGTCAGCTCATTTCCGCCTGGGTTTACGAGAAGGGCAAGGACGACAATGTTATCGAGATGGTAAAGCGTGACGGCAAGACATTCATCAAAATCAATGACTATGCCAAACTGCGCCAGCTCTTCGGTCAGCTTCTCGGAGAGGTTCAGCGCATCAAGAGCGAGGGCGACTATGCCGCCGGCCGTGACCTTGTAGAGAAATATGCCGTGAAGGTAGACCCCGTGCTCCACAAGGAAGTGCTTGACCGCTATGCCAAGCTCAACATCGCTCCATACAAGGGCTTTGTCAACCCCGTCTACACTCCTGTAACCGACAAGGACGGCAACATCACCGACGTGACCATCACCTACGGCGAGGACTATCTGCCCCAGGTGCTCCGCTACTCCGAGCAGTACCGCACACTCCCTGCCAACAGCAAGTAACCACTCCGGTGCGGTAACTGACTGCATACTCAACCTATAACGCAGGTTCCGAAAATCTGATTAAAGATTTTTGGAACCTGTTTTTATGTGGAATATTTTGAAAGAAAAAAGAAATAACATATCTTTGTGATATAAAATAATATCATTTTAATATCACCTAAAACTATTCTTATGGAAACGACCACCGACAACAGGGAATTTACCTACAGGGGCAATACCTACAACGGCTTTCTCATGCTTTTTGTCAATCTTATCCTGCTTCCCGCAATCGCCACAGGACTGTTTTTCATATTCTCCGACATCGAGTCGCCCGCGCTCTGGATATGTTTCTCCATAGTGACGGTTGTATTTCTTATATTCTTAGGGGGATATTTCGTGCAGCAGCCCAACCAGGCCCGTGTCATGATATTTTTCGGAAACTATCGCGGCACATTCCGTCAGACCGGCTTCTATTGGGTCAATCCCTTCATGACCGCAAAGAAAATCTCACTGCGTATCCGCAATATGGATGTGGCTCCCATAAAGGTCAACGACAAGGTGGGCAATCCCGTGATGATAGGCATGGTGCTTGTGTGGAAAGTCCGCGACACTTACCGTGCGGTGTTCGATATAGATTCAGGCGAGACCTCCGTTGTCACAGTCGATTCCGCCGGCAAGACCAACATCTCCACTCAGTCGCCGTCAACTTCCCGCGCTCTTGAAAATTTTGTGAAGATTCAGAGCGACGCCGCGCTGAGAGAGGTCACGGGCAAATTCGCCTACGATGACGAGGATACGAAGTCGAAGGAAGTGACACTGCGCGGCGGCAGTCATGAGATTGTCGAGCTGCTTGAGGAGAAACTCAACGAGCGCCTTTCGATGGCCGGAATCGAAGTTGTCGAGGCCCGTCTCAATTACCTCGCCTATGCTCCGGAAATCGCCGCAGTGATGCTGCGCCGCCAGCAGGCTTCAGCCATCATATCGGCCCGTGAAAAGATTGTGGAAGGAGCAGTCTCGATGGTGAAAATGGCTCTCAACGAGCTCAAGGAGGAGGAAATCGTGGAGCTCGACGAAGAACGCAAGGCCGCGATGGTGAGCAATCTGCTCGTGGTTCTCTGCGCCGACGAACCCGCGCAGCCAGTAGTGAACACCGGCACACTTTATAACTGATGCCCGTCCGCTATGGCTAAGAAAGAAGCCGGAAAGAGCTTCCTGCTCCGCCTCGACGTCGCCACGATGGAAAAAATCGAGGCTTGGGCGGCGCAGGAATTTCGCTCTGTCAACGGGCAGATTCAGTGGATAATCGCCGATGCACTCCGCCGTCACGGGCGCAGTCGCGGCAATTCTGCTGCCGACACCGAAACAGCGGGGGAGCAACTGCCTTCGGACAGCAGCGTATATTGACAGGCTTATTCCCGCTCAGCTTTTAGGAAGGCTGAGGAGAGAGCTACTGCCGTGTGGAAAGCTGTAGGCTGTCCGGCGACGGTTATGAAAAGGTGTATGGTAAAGGGGAGAATCTCGCGGCGGAGTTCACATCCGGCGGCTTCCATGCGCGCGGCCATGCGGGTGCACTGGTCCCTCAGAATATCCTTTTCGGCATTGACCATAAGTACCGGCGGGAGGGCTTTCAAAGCCTCGTCAGTGGCGAAAAGCGGTGATATCAGCGGGTTTTCAACATCCGCAGAGCCGATATAGGCATCATTGAAGGCATCCATAAGCGAAGAGTCAAGTCCGTAGCCTTCGCCATACGTTTGCCACGACACCGACCCGTCGGCGCCTGCATAGACAACGGGATAAAACAACACCAATGAGTGCAGAGGCTGTTTTCCGCTTTCTTCCTTACCCTTGGCGAGAGCGAGTGCAAGAGCGAGATTGCCTCCCGCACTGTCACCGGCCGCCGAAATGCGGCTGGGGTCAATTCCAAGACTGTCGGCATGGCTGATAAGGTAGTCAAAAGTGTCTGCACAACTGTTTAGGGCGGTGGGATACGGATTTTCAGGCGCCAGAGGATAGTCGAGCGCTATAACGCAGATGTCGGCCTCCGCCGCGAGAGCCGCGCAATAACGTGAGCAGCTGTTGATGCTGCCGAAACACCATCCGCCTCCGTGAAGATAGAGCAGTGCAGGACGGATGGAATCGACGCTTGCTGCCCTGCGGAACATCCTCATTCCGGGACCGATTTCAGCCGTCACGATACCCTCAGGCAATTCGGGCACCGTGTTGCGTGAATTGCGCACGGCTACGAGCGCGTTGCAATCACCTCCCGCAGCCTGTCTGACCGCCTCAGCCTGCCTCTCCTGGAGGCCTGCGGGCATGGAGCGCAGGAAAGCTGTAGTCTCCTCCGCCATCCTTGCGGCTAATGAATCAGTGACAGCTGGATGCAGCCCGCTTCGGGCTGCCGCGACGGTATCCGCGGAAAAAAACAAGGTGGCGAGAGCAATCGCCACCTTATATAATATGGAACCTTTCATCGGTTTTTATTTGTCGGTTTTGGGCTTGACCTGACGGTGGCGTATCTTCCAGATTACGGCATCGTAGGGGGGAATCATGGTGCGGAACGGCTCTGTGGCGCTGAGATTCTTCACATCCTGTTCGTTTGTGAGGAGTTCAGTAGCCACAACCTCACCTTCGGGTATGTTGAGCATGTCGAAGGCATGACGCGGGATATTGATTGCGAGATCGCAGGAGTCAGCCGAGAAGTTCACGGCTATCAGCAGAGTCTCGCCGTCGCAGCTGCGGATGAAGGCATACTGGCGGTGGGGGTTGAGAGTCGCGTTGTGGTAGTTGACATACATGAGATCGAAGAAACGGCCCTGGGAGATGGCGCGTTCACGGTTGCAGAGCGAGAGGATGGCGCAGTATTTCGCTCTCAGCCAGCGCTCGCGCGGGGTAAGCTGCGAGCCGTCGGGATTTCCGTTGTTGTACCAGCGGCGGATTGTGGACACACTCCAGTAGTCGAAGATTGTGGTGCGTCCGTCGTAACCGCTGAATCCTTCGGAATCGGTGGCCTGCTCGCCGAGTTCCTGTCCGGCATAAATCATCATCGGGCCGGTAGAAATCATGGAGCTCACGACGAGCGAGGGGATGACTTTGGCGGGGTCTCCGGCATAGAATTTGGAGCCGAATCGCTGTTCGTCGTGATTCTCGAGGAAGTTGAGCATGTGGCCGGAGATGCCGTCGACAGTCTGCCAGCAGTTGGTCAGAGTAGCCGCCGAGTAGTTCGAGCACTGGATTCCACGCAGGGTATCGTAGAGATTTACTTTATCATAGAGATAATCGAAGCCTCCCTTTTCGATGAAATCGCGGTAGATTTTCACATCGTAGAGCTCGGCGATGAACTTGATGCGCGGATAGCGGTCCTTGACATTGGGTATGGCCCACTGCCAGAACTCCAGAGGTACCATGTGGACCATGTCGCAGCGGAAAGCGTCGACACCCTTCGATGCCCAGAAGCGCAGGATGTTGAGCATCTTCATCCATGTGTCTGGAATGGGTTCGAAATGAGTGCTCCAGTTGCCGGGGTCACGTCCGTAGTTGAGTTTCACGGTGTCATACCAGTTGTTGACTCCGGGGAAGGCCGAGAAGCAGTCGTCGCCTGTAGCTTTGGCGGGGAATTCGATATATGCCTTTTTGCCGGTTCCCATGTCGACCGACGGAGCGAAGAGCTGACGGGTGATATAGTAGTAGTTGTTGCCGGGGCTGAAGAACATCTCGGGATTGTCGTCTTCACCGAGGTCTCGGATGCCTGCCGGTTTAACGTCGCTGTGGTAGACGCGCGCCGTATGGTTGGGCACGAAGTCGATTATCACATCAAGACCTGCGTCGTGAGTGCGGGCCACGAGTGCCTCGAACTCTCTCATGCGGTTTTTTACGTCGACGGCGAGGTCCGGGTCGATGTCATAGTAATCCTTGATTGCGTAGGGGGAGCCGGCCTGACCCTTGACCACATGCGGATTGTCGGGCGTGATGCCTTCGGCGCTGTAGTCGGTCTTTGTGGCGTGTTCGATGACACCGGTATACCATACATGTGTCGCACCGAGCTCCTTGATTCCTGAAAGCACGGTGTCGGTGATATCGTTCATCTTGCCGGAACCGTTTTGCTGATATGTGCCCCCCGGAATACAGTGATTGTTGGTGTTGGTGAAAAGTCGGGGTAGAAGTTGGTAGATTATTGGTTTACGATCCATCACGTTTTTATATGGTTGTTACTTGTGTGAAATCATGATTTCTGTTTCGGCTGGCGCTGTACGAAGCCAGCGCTCAGCAGGGAGGAGAGAGTCGTGTCGTAGCCTGTACGAAACACTCTCTTGATTTCCTTAAGATTAAAGACTTTATATGATGCTATGTCGTCGATGCTGATTGCTATGTCACACAACTCCATCTGCGGCTGTGAGTTGTTTTTTACAAGAAGGTCGTAGGTGCGGTGGGCGATGTCCATGATTGAACTCGGCTTGCCGCGGCGCGGGAGCGGACTGCAGTTGATGCCGATGAGATATTTGCATTGGTCTCTCAGCGCCCAGGCGGGAAGGTTGGCGAGCACTCCGCCGTCAACATAGGTCACGCCATTGATTTTTACCGGCTTGAATACGATGGGGATACTACATGACGCAGCCACGCAGTCTACTATTTTTCCTTCCGTAAAAGCGACCGGCTTGTTGTTGTCGAGGTCTGTGGCACATATCACCGCAGGCATCGGCAGGTCCTCGATTCTCTCGTAGGATATGTTTCTTTTAAGGAACTTCTTGAAGCCGTCCATGGAGAAGAAGCCGTCGCGCGGCACACCAAGCTCCGCGAAATCACCGAATTTCACGTCGGCAAACGAGGCTACAATATCGTCGGGTGTCATTCCGGAGGCATACATCGCTGTCACGACAGACCCCGCACTCACGCCGGCGATTATGTCGGGCTTTATCCCGACTTCCTCCAATGCGAGCAACGCGCCTGCGTGTGCGAACCCCCTGGCCCCTCCTCCGCTGAGGACGAGCCCGATTTTATAAGGCTTCCTTGAGAATTTTAGCATATCAAGCATGGCGGATGCAAATTTACGATTTTTCCCCGAAGTTTAACCCTCTTCGCGTGTTAAATTATTCCTCCGTCCATGCTGAGGTAATGGCTTCTAACTCTTGTTTCAGCTTCGGAATATGATTGATGACTATAGCCCAGAGAATATCAGGTTTCAAAGAGTCATAGGCATGAATCACATAGTTGCGTGTATCCACGATCTTGCGTGCGGCCGTGACGTTTATATCAGGCTGGATTTTCAGGATTCTATTCATTGCCTCACCCATTATCTCGATATTTCTCTCAACGAATTTCCTGAACACGAAATCGGAGACAAAAATCTGATATTCTTTACCGCGCTGAGTTGTGGCAATTTCAATTTCTGAAATCGCAGTGAGTATATCCTGAATATATTTGTTCAGCTGTTCATCCATAAATCAGACGTTTGGTTGAATCAAGCTCTTTGCGGAAGAATCGGTTCGTGACGGCATCCTCACAGACCATATCGACTTTTCTTCCTAAAAGACTTTCAAGTTCGTGGATGAAATCAAAAAATATGTCGGCCCAGTCTAAGCCTTCGCGGTTTATTGTTTCGGAATCAAAATTAACAGCGAAATCAATATCGCTTTCCGAAGAGAAACGTGGCGTCAGAATCGAACCGAAAACCCACAGTTGCGCTACCCTGTATTTCCGACACAAGGCTGTGATTCTTTCAATATTCAATTCTATGAGTTTCATAGCGTACAAAGATAGTGAATTATGAATACAAAACAAAAATCGGCTTATGATTTGTTCATAAACCGATTTTTGTTTTGCTGTGGGTGGTGGGTATCAGAGCACTCCGAGTCTGCCTTGGGAGCCGTAGCGGTTGACGGCACGGACCTTGAGGGCTGTATTGATTGCGGGGGCGTTGACGGATGTCGCGTCGGTTACGGCTATGATGTCGTCGCCGTCATAAACTATGTAGCCTGCGGCACCTTCGACCGGCTTCCACGACAGAGTACCGTCGGTATATTTTATTTCTTTCGGGGCGTCGAGCTTCACCATCATGGCACGCGGATCCCAGCCGTCGCGCGACGAAAGCATATTCTCGTAGGTGTATTTCGACGCTTCCTCAGCGCTGATTGTGGCCGGGCAGGAGCCTCCGCCTTCGCGTCCGCGGTATTTGTAGTAAGTCTTGCGATTGCTTAGGTCGAGAGGTTTTCCCTCGATGTCATGGCTGCCGTATTCAGCAAAGAGTGCCGGAACAGTCGCCATGTCAGTCCAGCCTTCTTCGGCGAGGGGAATGAGCATTGTGGTGTTGATATACACCGTCCGCGGGCTACCTTTCCATGGGCGTCCGAGCTTCTGTCGGCCGTCGGCAGCCTCGGCATTGCCGTCGACCTTACAGTTGACGAAGGCATAACCGTAGGCCGGGTTCTCGTGACTGGGAGCCACGATTACCGAGCCGCTGCGGACATTGTAGAACGTGCAGTTTTCGGCGAGCACATCGCCTCCGCCGTAGAAATAGTCCACTGCGCCCTCGATAAAGCAGTCTTTTATGTAATGTCGGCCGGAATCGCTCTTTACCGTGCGCCATGTGTCCTGAAACGAGCGGAAATTGCAGTCGTTGAACGCGCCGCAGTCGGCGTTGCTGTACATAGCGAGCGCCTGCGGGCCGTTGGACGATTCCGTGCCCCAGTCGTTGATATACGAAATGCCTTCTGTGTAGAAATGCGGGGCGCTGACGAGCACCACCTCACCCTCGCAGCCGTAGACGTCGGATTCCGGATTGTGAACCGAGTGCTTCCAGTAGGCCGTCTTGCCCGGTTTCTCGCTTCCGTCGGGCTTCTTGCCCACATTGAGTTTCAGGCGTATGGCAGTGTTGGACTTGTCCTGACCGATGAGGTGGATATAAGGTTTGGATTCGGGCACTACCACGTGCTCGCGGTAGTCTCCCTTCTTCACGAGAATCAGCCACGGCGCGGTACGCCCTTCGGGGGCGGCTGCGATGGCTTCAGAGACGCTGCGGTAGTCGCCGTTTCCGTCGGCCGCCACAACAGCATCATACGGTCCGGTTTTAGCCGTGGAGATAAGTGCGGAGAGGGATAATGTGAAAGTGATGAACAATTTTTTCATGGTTACGGTTTGATTCTTGGAAAATTTCTAAGGCAATCCCTTACATACCTACCATCTTGGCGAATGATGCCGGGACGGGAGTCGAGAAGTTCATGTCCTTGCGGGTCATCGGGTGGACGAAGCGGAGGGTCTGCGCGTGGAGTGCCATGCGGTGTATGGGTGAACTCTTGGCTCCGTAACGCCTGTCGCCGGCTATCGGGTGGCCGAGGTCTTTCATGTGGACGCGAATCTGATTCTTTCGGCCCGTGTCAAGCGACACCTCCATCAGCGAATATCCGTTGCGGCTGCGCAGGGTCTTGTAGCGGGTGATGGCGAGCTGTCCCTCCTCCGGTTTGTCGGTCGAATAGACTTCGAAGCGGGAGTTTTCGGCGAGATAGCTCCTCACGACACCCTCTTCCGGGTCGGGTTTACCCTCGACCACGGCGAGATACTTGCGCGAGATGACCATGTTGTTCCAGTTGTGTTGCAGACGGTTTTTGGCTTCCTCCGACTTGGCAAATACCATCAGTCCAGAGGTGTCGCGGTCGAGACGGTGGACGATGAAGAGCTTGTTGCGCGGGTCTTTCCATTTCAGATAGTCGCTCAGGATGCTGTAGGCTGTGCCCTCCTTGATTTTGTCGGTACCCATCGAGAGCAGACCGTAGCCTTTGTTGACCACGATGATGTCGTCGTCCTCATAGACTATCTTCAGGCGGCGGTTGTAGAACACCCTGAACTCTCTCGTGAGGTTGGCTTTCACCTCGTCGCCCGGTTTCAGTTCGGTATCGAACTGGGTGACGGGCTGGCCGTTGACGGCAATCTGATTATGGCTCAGAAGATTCTTTATCGCCGTGCGCTTGCGCTCCGGCATGGATGCAATCAGGAAGTCGAGCAGGCGTGAGGCCTCCCTGACGGGATATGTCTCGATTACATCGGGCTTAAATCTGTTGCGTTCCGCACCCGGTTTGGTGCTGAAATTCTGTGGTGCCATTTCAGATAGTTATATTTGTGGGGGGTAGGGGATGATTATGATTTCTTGCTTCGTGTCGATGCGCGGCGGGTGGTGGCGGGACGCTTGGGCGCCTTTTCCTGCTCTTCGATGAGCTTGCGCACTTCCTCGATTGTCATTTCAGCCGGATTCTCGATGGATTTGGGTATCTTGTAGTTGCTTTTCTTGTAAGCGATATAGACACCGTAGCGGCCGTTGAGAATCTGAAGGTCGGGATCTTCGTCAAACACCTTCACCACCTTGTTGTTGTCGGCCTCGCGCTTGGCTTTGATAAGCTCCTCGGCTTCTTCGATGGTGATTGAGGTGGGGGAGAGGTCCTTGGGGATGCTCACGAATTTTCCGTCGTGGCGCAGATAGGGACCGAAACGGCCCACGGCGGCAATCACCGGCTTCCCTTCGAACTCGCCCACCTCGCGGGGAAGGTCGAAGAGTTTCAGCGCGTCCTCAAGCTGGATGTCGAACACGCTCTGGTCCTTGCGGAGCGACGCGAAGCGCGGTTTGTCCTTGGAGTCGGTGGAACCGATCTGCACAATCGGGCCGAAGCGTCCGATTTTGACTGATACGGGCTCCCCTGTGGCTGGGTCGGTGCCGAGCACACGCTCGCCGATTTTATGTTCGGTGCGCAGTTCGTTGGCTTTCTCCACCTCGGGGTGGAAGAGGCCGTAGAAACGGGCTATCTCATTGTTCCAGTTGCTTTCGCCCTCGGCTATACGGTCGAATTTCTGTTCCATATCCGCCGTGAAGTCATAGTCGAGGATGTCAGGGAAATGCTCCGTCAGGAACTCGTTGACTATGATACCTGTGTCAGTGGGGATGAGTTTGCCCTTCTCGGCTCCGACATTCTCGGTGCGGGTTGCGGAGCTGAGTTTGCCCGCTGCGTCGAGGCTGAGCACTTTGAATTTGCGCTTTTCGCCTGGTTTCTCGCCTTTGACGATGTATTCCCTGTGCTGAATCGTGGAGATGGTGGGGGCGTAGGTCGACGGACGACCTATGCCGAGCTCCTCCATCTTCTTGACGAGCGACGATTCGGTGTAGCGCGGCGGAGCGAGGGTGAAGCGCTCGGTGGCGGTGATATTCTCGGCAGTGAGCACCTCGCCTGTCTTGAGAGGCGGGAGAGTGCCTTCCTCGCCCTCGCCGTTGTCGTCATCGTCGTTGCCTTCGAGATACACGTTCAGGAAGCCGTCGAATTTGATGACCTCGCCGCTCGAGGTGAAATGCTCAGTGCGGCCCGAGGGTGTGATGTCGATTGTTGTCTTTTCGAGTTCCGCATCGGCCATCTGCGAGGCCATGGTGCGCAGGCGTATGAGGCGGTAGAGGCGCTTTTCCTGCGCGCTTCCGTCGATGGTCTCCTTGTCGATATATGTGGGGCGGATAGCCTCGTGAGCCTCCTGCGCGCCCTTGGAGTGGGTGTGATAGCGGCGCACTTTCAGGTATTTCTCGCCGAGTTCGTCGGTGATGAGTTTTGAAATCGAGGAGATGGCGAGCTGCGAGAGGTTGAGCGAGTCGGTACGCATGTAGGTGATGTAACCTGCCTCGTAGAGCTTCTGGGCTATCATCATGGTCTGCGACACGGTGAAGCCGAGCTTTCGGCCTGCCTCCTGCTGGAGCGTGGAGGTGGTGAAGGGGGGAGCGGGCGACTTCTTGAGCGGTTTGACGCTGATGTCAGTAACGGTGAACACTGCCTTTTCGCATGCCTGGAGAAATTCGCGGGCACTCTCCTCGTCAGGCAGACGCTTTGAGAGCTCGGCGCGAAGCTGCGCTCCGCCAGGCACGGTGAAGAGCGCGGTCACGCGGTAGTAAGGTTCCGACTTGAAATCGTTGATTTCGTTTTCGCGGTCCACAATCAGGCGCACGGCCACTGACTGCACGCGTCCGGCCGACAGCGCCGGCTTGATTTTCTTCCATAACACGGGCGAGAGCTCGAAACCCACGAGGCGGTCGAGCACTCGGCGCGCCTGCTGCGCGTCGACGAGATGGAGGTCGATGTCGCGCGGGTGTTCGATGGCGTTGAGAATCGCGTTTTTGGTGATTTCGTGAAACACGATTCGCTTCGTGTTCTCAGGCTTCAGGCCGAGCACCTCATAGAGATGCCAGGCAATGGCCTCACCCTCGCGGTCCTCATCGGATGCGAGCCAGACGGTCTCGGCCTCGCGCGAGGCCTTCTTCAGTTCAGCGACAAGATTCTTCTTGTCGGCGGGAATTTCATAGACAGGCTGGAAATCAGAGTCAACTTTGATGCTAATGTCTTTCTTGCGCAGGTCGCGGATATGACCGTAGCTCGACATGACCTTGAAGTCTTTGCCGAGAAATTTTTCGATAGTCTTGGCCTTTGCCGGAGACTCTACTATGACGAGGTTTTTCAACATATTCTCTTTAAAGTGTGTCACCACATGGCGTCGCGTCAGGCGGCTGGCGCTTGTCAGGCGGTCTTTCCGCCCCGCGTTTCAGACCGCAAAGGTATAAAAATCTATTAAATAAGCGTTAATCATTTAACAATTTATCACATTTGAGCCGGACGCAGCAGGTTTACGAGCTCTGCCACTCCCACTGTGGCGGGTTTGGCTATGACATTTACATTGTCGGGTACGGCCGCCGGGCGCGGGTCAATATAATAGATGGGCACACCGGGACGGACGTAGTGGAGCAGGCTCGCGGCGGGGTAGACGGCGAGCGAGGTGCCGATGACGGCGAAGATGTCGGCCTCCTGCGCCCATTCGATAGCTCTTTCAATGTTGGGCACGGCTTCCTGGAAGAATACGATGTGGGGACGCACGGGGTCGCCGTATTTGTCGCGCGTCTCGGGCGTGGTTTCGAGATGCTCCTCGTCGAGAGTGTAGATGCGTGTCTCGTCGCGGGTGGAGCGCACTTTCATCAGCTCGCCGTGGAGGTGGAGTATCTTCGAGCTTCCTGCGCGCTCGTGGAGATTGTCGACATTCTGAGTGATGACGTAAACGTCATACCACTTCTCAAGCTCCACAAGTCCGAAATGGGCGGCATTTGGCTGGCATTTCACCAGTCCCTTGCGGCGCTCGTTGTAAAACTGGTGCACGAGGGCCGGATTCCTTGCAAAACCGTCGGCACTGCACACATCCATCACGGGATAATTTTCCCACAGACCGTCCGCGTCGCGGAAAGTCGAAATCCCGGACTCCGCCGAAATCCCGGCCCCGGAAGATATGACAAGTTTAGGCTTTTTCATTTGTTGAAAGGATTTGTTAATTCATAATTCACCTATTTAATTCATAATTCACAATGCATAATGCATAATAACCATCCGGAGGGGAGGCTATTTGCGCTTCTGCGTTTTTGCGCTCCTGCGCGTTGTGCATGCCGACAGCGCGAAGCTTATTATGAATTATGCATTATGAATTATGCATTTGTACTCATCTGTATTATGGTAAACGTTTTGCTTTGAAAAAAGTGCGCATGAGGTCGGCACATTCGTCGGCGAGGACGCCGCTCACCACCTCCGCCTTGGGGTGGAAAGGCGATTTCGAGGTAAACGACCTGTAGCCGCGCTTCTCGTCGGGTGTGCCGTAGACAATCCTGCCGATTTGCGCCCAGCCGATGGCTCCCGCACACATCAGACATGGCTCCACGGTCACATAGAGCGTGCATCCTTGCAGATACTTTCCGCCGAGAGTCATCGCCCCTGCGGTGATGGCCTGCATCTCGGCATGGGCCGACACATCGGCAAGCGCCTCGGTCAGATTATGCCCGCGCCCCACCACCATGCCGCGCGGCGACACGACAACCGCGCCTATCGGCACCTCGTCGCGCTCCATCGCTTCCCGCGCCTCGGCAAGAGCCATGCGCATATACTTTTCATCAGTCTCAGCTTGTGTCATAATTATATTCTGCGATTTGATTGAGGCAAAGATAGCAAAATTCCGCTTATAAGTGAGTAATCAAATTTATTTATTGTAAAATATCTTCATGACTTATACGT
>DXXM01000001.1 GCA_019416285.1 Bacteroidales bacterium | reverse complement strand
GCCCGTGGTCAAGCGGCCTCGGCCTCGGGGGTCACGCCGCCCCGGTTTTTCCAACTGTTGACGGTCTGACAGAAAAATTGTATTTTTGTAATAAGGTTAGCTAGGGTCATAGAGATGACCGAAGCAGTCCGGGAAAACATGCCCCCATTTCGAGGTACATACTCGGTACTGAGCAAAAATCCGAAAATATAATCATCTGAGATACAGCCTCATGGGGCGCAAGGTTCAAGTCCCTCCAGCTCCACTTTTAACCACCTGAAAACCAGGTAATTACAAATAAAACATCCAACTTCACTTAGAGGTGTAAGTCGGATGTTTTTTGTTATACCACTTTCGCTACGGGATGGCGCCTAAGCTCATAGCAGTTACTAAATTTGGCCTTTAACTTTGATGATTTTTTAGTATCAGAGGGATGATTGAGATTTGGAATGAGAAAAACATGCTGCTTGTGTAAAAAACATGGCTATGGTAGATAAATATTCATTATCTTTGCAAAAAGCCATTGAAAACTTCAAGTGATGAAAATAATACCACGATACCTGCTGTCAGTTTTAATTGCCCTTATCCATCTGCCGGTTTCGGCTGAAATTTATAACCTCAATTTCGACTGGCGTTTTTCGCCCGGCGACATTCCGGGAGCCGAAAACGTGTCGTTTGACGATTCCGGATGGACTCCGGTCACCCTCCCCCACGATTTTCAGATTATCCAGCCCTGGGTCGAGCCTGCGTCCGACGAAAAGGCCGACAAAAGCAATCAGATGGCGAACATATCGAGCCGTCTGAGTTCCCGCGGGTTCAAGGAAATGGGTCAGGGATGGTATCGCAGAACCCTCACCCCCTCTCCGGAATGGAAAGGAAAGCGTGTGCTGCTCGATTTCGAAGGTATAATGCTTGTGGGCGACGTGTATCTCAACGGAGAGCGCATCGGCGGAACAGACTACGGCTATCTCGGATTTGAAATCGACATCACCGACAGACTCAACTATGACTGGCCCAACATCATCGCCGTCCGCGCCGACACCGGCAAGCCTGAAAACTCGCGCTGGTACACCGGCGGCGGCCTATACCGCAACGTGAGCCTGAAAACCACTGACCCGAAGCAATATTTCACACGTCATCCACTCTCAATCACGACCCCGGTGGTCGACAGCCGCCACTCGACAGTGGTGGTAGACACTGAAATAGCCACACGCGTAAAGACCGACAGCATCACAGTCGGCATCGAGATTTTTGACCGCGATGGCAAGTCAGTCTATAGCAAAAAGCAGAATCACTGGAATTTCCGCCGGCAGCGTATACGGGAATTCCGGCTCGACAGCATAGCGCTCGACAATGTCAGCCTGTGGGACTGCGATAATCCCTATCTCTACACACTCGAAGCCACCCTCTACCGCCCCGACGGAAGCGTGGCCGACAAAGTATCGGAGCGTTTCGGCATACGAAAAGTGGAGTTCTCGCCGGAATTCGGCATGAAGCTCAACGGCAAGAAAGTGCTACTCAAAGGTATAGCCAACCACCACACACTCGGAGCCCTCGGTGCGGCGGCCTATCCCCGCGCGATGGAGAAACGGATCCGGCTGCTGAAAGATTTCGGCTTCAACCATATCCGCACCTCCCACAATCCCTACAGCGAATCATTTCTTGACCTGTGTGACGAATACGGCATCCTCGTTGTCGACGAGCTCTACGACAAGTGGACGCAGCAATATTCCGGCGGCCGCACACCCTGGAGTCAACGCTGGCAGGAGGATATCCCCGAATGGATACGGCGCGACCGCAACCACCCGTCGGTGGTGTTCTGGAGTCTCGGCAACGAACTGCAGCTGATTTCAACCCTTGATTTCAACGACTGGGGCGTGACACCCTACAAACTTCAGAGAACCCTCCTGAAACGCTATGACAAGACAGACAGACCTGTGACAGTGGCCATGCACCCGCGCGGACGCAATGAAAAGACCGACTCGCTTCCGGCCCCGCTGGTGATGGAGACCGACATCGCCGCCTACAACTACCGCTATATGTATTTCCCCAGCGACTCACGACGCTTCCCGTGGATGATTTTCTATCAGAGCGAGGCCAACACGAGCAATCTCGGCCCGAACTTTTTCGAGATGGACCTTGACAAAGTGACGGGACTCGCCTACTGGGGCATGATAGACTATCTCGGCGAGTCACACGGCTGGCCGGCCAAGGGCTGGACCCAGGGTGTGTTCGACATAGCTCTCCAGCCCAAACCGATGGCCTATTTCCTCCGCAGTTTCTTCAAGCCTAACGAGCCGATGGTCCGCATAGCACCCTTCGAGGAAACGGAGACCTCGGAATGGAACGGTGTCACAATGGGTGGCAAGCGCTTCGCTGACGGCTGGAACTTCAACCGCGGCGACAGCGTGAAGCTCTACACCTACACCAATGCCGACGAGGTAGAGCTGCTGCTCAATGGCAAGAGCCTCGGCAAAAAGCGAAACAACACGGCCGACCCGAAGGTGAGAAACAGGATTGTGTGGGAAAATATACCGTATGAACCCGGCAAAATCGAAGCCGTGGCATACAGGTCAGGCGAGAACCGCCCGGTGGCACGCCATCAGCTCTCAACAAGCGGGAAAGCCGTAAGGCTCGTAGCCAAGGCCGACAATGACAACTGGAAAGCCGACGGCCTCGACCTGCAACACATCTTAATAGAGGCCGTGGATTCAAAAGGCAGGCGCGACGGCTCGGCCTCGGACATGCTGACATTCTCTGTGGAGGGACCGGCGGAAATAGCCGGTGTCATCAACGGCGACATGGAAAGCAACGAGATAACCACAGGCAACACACGCAGTCTCTTCAACGGCAAGGCGGTGGTGATACTCAGAAGCACCCGTGAGGCAGGCAACGTGACGCTCACAGTCAGGTCGCCGAACCGGAAGCCCTTGAAAGTGACAATGGCAACACACCCCTGAACGACGATGGCACGTGCGTCTGAACAATCAGGGGAAAGGTGATGTTATAATCCAAGTAACAACATTGTTGCCCCAACGCTAAAATATAATCGAGATGCTTAGTACTGAATACAAATTCGGAGAGGTCCACAGCCTTGCCCCGCAAATCGAAATCGGCTCCGATTCCGTTCATTTCAAACACATATTTGAAAACTCAAACGGAAGTGTGGCGCTTATCGCGTTCAAAGAGGGACAGGTTCTTGCCGAACATCTCGCACCGGCCGAAGTGATGGTCTATGTGCTTGAAGGTGAAATCGAGTTCATTATGAACGACAATCCCCACACTATGAAAGCAGGCGATTTTCTGCTCATGGGCGAAGGTGTGCCCCACAGCGTAACAGCCAAGGCCGACGCCAAAATGATGCTCGTGAAGGTCAAATCAGATAAATAAACGACCGGACATCCGATAAAAAAGTACGCTCAGGCGGCTTTGAGAGTCAAGACACTCAAAGCCGCCTGAGTCCGTTTTGTGTTATCAAAAATTTCCCTTGGGTGAAACTGCTGCAAAGACCAATCCTTTTATTTCAGTCCGAAAGCCTCCTTGACGGCAGGGACGGCATCAAGTTTCTCCCAGGAAAAGAGTTCTACAGTGCGGGTGAAGGTGGGTTCGTATTTCGAGCGGAATTCCTTGGTGACAGTCACGGGAGTGCGCCCCATGTGACCGTAGCTCGCGGTCTCACGGTAAATCGGGTTGCGGAGACCGAAACGCTTCTCTATGGCGTAAGGGGTCATATCGAAACAGGGCATTTCGTTAACCTTGGCTGCAATCTCGGAGTCGGAAAGGTCAACCTTGGCAGTACCGTAGGTATTGATGCAGAGGCTTACGGGACGTGCCTCGCCGATAGCATAGGCCACCTGAACGAGCACACGGTCTGCCACGCCTGCGGCCACAAGATTTTTGGCTATGTGGCGTGCGGCATAGGCTGCGGAACGGTCTACCTTGGAGGGGTCTTTGCCGGAGAAAGCACCACCGCCGTGTGCACCGTGGCCGCCGTAGGTATCCACAATGATTTTACGGCCGGTAAGACCGGTGTCGCCGTGAGGACCGCCGATTACGAATTTTC
Organism: Bacteroidales bacterium; assembly: GCA_019416285.1. Taxonomy (GTDB): domain Bacteria; phylum Bacteroidota; class Bacteroidia; order Bacteroidales; family Muribaculaceae; genus Duncaniella. The sequence goes on along the minus strand of DXXM01000001.1, from coordinate 284,550 downwards.
CGGTGGGATTGACAAGCAGACGCACATCGTCGCCAATGAGCGCCGCTTCTTCGGGACGGAGTTTGGCCTTGACACGGGGAATGAGGATATTGCGCATATCGTCGGCGATACGCTGCTGCATGGCGCGGTCGGCTGCCGCACGCGCCGCATCGGTATCCTCGACGGGGTGGATGAACTCGTCGTGCTGGGTGGAGATGACAATGGTGTCGACGCGGAGAGGACGGTTGTTCTCGTCATATTCCACAGTCACCTGGCTCTTTGAGTCGGGACGGAGATAAGTGTGCATGCGGCCGCGCTTCACGTGGGTCATCTCTTTCTCCTCGCGGCGGATTTCGGCGAGCTCCTTGAGCAGAAGGTGGGAGAGGTCGATGGTCAGAGGCATATAGTTGAGTGTCTCGTTGCAGGCATAGCCGAACATCATGCCCTGGTCGCCGGCACCCTGCGCCTCAAGTTCCTCGCGCTCGACACCGCGGTTGATGTCGGCGCTCTGCTCATGGAGGGCGGAGAACACGCCGCAGGCCTCGCCGTCAAACTTGAGGGCGCTGCGGTTGTAGCCGATGCTGCGGATGACCTCGCGGGTCACTTCCATGAGGTCGATGTAGGCCTCGCTCTTGACCTCGCCTGCAATCACGACCTGACCGGTGGTCACGAGCGTCTCGCAGGCCACTTTCGATTTGGGGTCGCGGGCAAGGAACTCGTCGAGTATGGCGTCGGAAATCTGGTCGGCGACTTTATCGGGATGCCCTTCGGAAACTGATTCCGAAGTGAATAGATAAGTTTTCATAAGTCGTATATGTATGTATAAAAAAACAAAATGTCGAAGTCGGGCGTAAAAAAGCGTGGATTGAAACGCGCTGCCTGCTTCAACATTTTTTCATCGGTGCCGAATCTTCCGGGGAGGAAGAGAGACACGCTATGAATCTCAAAAGTCTAAATCCTCATGGGCTATGACCGAGGGGAGATTTGATTACCTCGCTGACCAATCCGCAGAGAAGCGGAAATCAAGACCGCAGAGGTGCAGTTTTAGCATTTTTTGAAGTGGTTGCAAGCAGCCAAATTTGTCCACTTTGATTTTCGGGTGCAAATTTACGAATAAAATGCCGTAAATCCAAAAATATTTTAGGACCTACGGCATCTGTTATCGTAATATATACGTCAGTCAGGAAGAACGAAATATTTATTTCTCGCTGTCTGAGATATGTGTTTCGGGATTGATTGTTCCGCTGCCTCCGCCGGGTTCCTGCCCGTCGTCGGCCACAATCATAATCGGGAACTGTGCCACGGCAAATCCAACTTCCTTATCGACCTGAAGGACTGTGGCCACTACACCGATAGCGTGCTCACCGAGTTCAAGATCAGCGGTATTGATTGAAAATTCGAAGGGAGAGACGGGATAGGCTCCGATGGGCACACCGTCAAACGAATAGCGCACGTTGGTGACAGTGGCGGCCTTAGTGCCTTCGTCGGGAATGGCGCGCAAGCCGGTAATCTCAAGGGTATCGCCTTGAACGACATAGATGATGCCGTTCTCTTCGGTACCGCCCTCATAGTTAAGTGACAGACTCACCTGCGGAAGATCCTTATCATCGTCACAAGAGGTGATAAAGCCGAGAAGCGGAAGCATTAAAAGAAGATAAAGTAAACGTTTCATAGTCTTATTGATAAATAGTTTATGTTGTTTTGGTCGGAATTTGATATATATGTGTGTTAATCAGAGAAGAAAATGAGGGCCGGAGATGACTGTCAGTCTCACCTCCGGCCTCCGGAGGGTCATTTCAATGAATTCGGATATTCAAATCGCTGTGTAAGCCTTGTTGTCAGTGAGTACGGAAGGGACAACGGGGTCAGTTGCGGAACACGATGTCGGAACCGTCGTAGTCGATGATTATCGGATGCTCGCGGTCGACCTTCTGCGCGAGAATATCTTTCGAGAGCTGGTTGAGGACCATGCGGTGGATGACACGCTTGACGGGTCGGGCACCGAATTCGGGGTCATAGCCCTCTTCGGCGAGGAATTTAAGAGCCTTGGGTGTGACTTCGAGGGTGATACCGTTTTTGGCGAGCATCTTCTGTATCGACTTAATCTGCAGACCGACGATTTCCTCGATTTCCTGCTCGTTGAGCGGGGTGAACATGATGATTTCGTCGATACGGTTGAGGAACTCGGGACGGATTGTCTGCTTGAGGAGTTCGATAACCTCACCTTTGGTCTTTTCGATAACCTCGCCGCGGTTCTGCTCTGTCATTTTGGCAAAGTTGTCGCGGATGAGCGGCGAGCCCATGTTGGAGGTCATGATGATAATGGTGTTCTTGAAGTTCACCATGCGGCCCTTGTTATCGGTCAGACGGCCATCGTCGAGAACCTGAAGGAGAATGTTGAACACGTCGGGATGAGCCTTTTCAATCTCATCGAAGAGCACCACGGAGTAAGGTTTGCGGCGCACTGCCTCGGTGAGCTGACCACCCTCGTCGTAACCGACGTATCCCGGAGGCGCTCCGACAAGACGGCTGACGGAGTGTTTCTCCTGATACTCGCTCATGTCGATTCGGGTCATCATGTTCTCGTCGTCGAAAAGATATTCGGCAAGAGCCTTCGCAAGCTCGGTCTTACCGACACCGGTGGTGCCGAGGAAGATGAATGAGCCGATAGGACGACGGGGGTCGTTGAGGCCCGCGCGCGAGCGGCGGACAGCGTCGGCAATCGCGGCGATGGCATCGTTCTGACCGACCACGCGGCTGTGGAGCTCGTCCTCGAGATGGAGAAGTTTCTCCTTCTCGCTCTGGACCATCTTGTTGACGGGGATACCGGTCCAGCGCGAAACCACATCGGCGATGTCCTCGGAATCGACCTCTTCCTTGATGAAGGCCTTTTCGCCTTGCATCATCTTGAGCTGTTCCTGGATTGCGGCATTTTCCTGCTCCTTCTGCTGAACCTTGGAGTAGCGGATTTCGGCCACTTTAGCGTAGTCGCCCTCACGCTCCGCACGCTCGGCGTCGAAGTTGAGCTGTTCGATATCTATCTTGTTCTGCTGTATCTTATTGATGAGATCCTTCTCGGCTTTCCACTTGGCGGTGAATTCCTTCTCCTGGTCACGGAGGTCGGCGAGGGATTTCTCGATTTCCTTGACTTTCTCCTTGTCGCCCTCGCGCTTGATGGCCTCGCGCTCGATTTCCTTCTGTGCAATCAGGCGGGTGATTTCGTCGAGAGCCTGGGGGACAGAGTCGATTTCAAGACGGAGTTTGGACGCGGCCTCGTCGACGAGATCGATAGCCTTGTCCGGAAGGAAACGGTCGGTGATGTAGCGCTCGGAGAGTGTCACCGCAGCGATAATCGCCTCATCGCGGATGCGGACCTTGTGGTGATTCTCATAGCGCTCCTTCAGACCACGGAGGATGGCGATGGCAGCTGCCTCGTCAGGCTCGTTGACCATGACCTTCTGGAAACGGCGCTCAAGAGCCTTGTCCTTCTCGAAATACTTCTGGTATTCGTCGAGAGTGGTGGCGCCTATCGAGCGGAGTTCACCGCGGGCAAGAGCGGGCTTGAGGATGTTGGCGGCATCCATGGCTCCCTCTCCCTTTCCGGCACCGACAAGAGTGTGAATCTCGTCGATGAAGAGGATGATTTCGCCATCGGCTCCGGTCACTTCATTGACAATGGCCTTGAGGCGTTCCTCAAATTCACCCTTGTACTTAGCGCCGGCGACAAGGGCACCCATGTCGAGCGAATAAATCTGCTTGGTGCGCAGATTTTCGGGGACATCTCCGCGGACAATACGCTGGGCGAGGCCTTCGGCAATAGCCGTCTTGCCAGTACCCGGCTCACCGATGAGCATCGGGTTGTTTTTGGTACGGCGGGAGAGAATCTGAAGCACACGGCGGATTTCGTCGTCACGGCCGATTACAGGGTCAAGTTTGCCTTCACGTGCACGCTCGTTGAGATTGATGGCATACTTCGACAACGCCTGATAGGTATCCTCGGCGCTCTGGTCGGTTGCCTTCTTTCCCTTGCGAAGCTCCGAAACAGCCGATTCGAGCTCACGTTGGCTCAATCCGGCATCCTTGAGGATGGTCGAGGCCGGAGAGTTGACCGTGAATATGGCTAAGAGGAGAGCTTCGAGAGTGACATATTCGTCACCTTGTTTCTTTGCGATGTCAAGCGCTTTCTGCAGGACATCATTCGAGCTACGGCTGAGATAGGGTTCGCCGCCTGACACTTTCGGCTCGGCGGCAATCTTACTGTCAACTTGCCGCATCAGGGTGGCGGTATTGGCGCCGACCTTGGAGAAAATGAAGTTGATGAGTGATTCCCCTTCAGTCATGACTCCTTTGAGCAGATGCACAGGCTCGATAGCCTGATTACCCGCTCCGCGGGTAATCTCTATCGCTTTCTGTATGGCTTCCTGTGACTTGATTGTGAAATTATTGAAGTTCATGAGCTATGTTGAAGTTGTGAGTTTGTTTACTGGATTTCGAATCTGCGGAGGAGCTTCAGTGTCCTCCTTATATTAAAGTAACAAAAATCATGCCAATTGGTTGATATGTCATGTCGCGGATGTCAATAAAATAAAAAACGCTGTCTGCCGGCAGCGCACAAAAAGAACGGCCGCTGTCGCCCCGGAGGGGGTAACAGCGGCCGCAGCCTTTAACTTATGATTCGGAAATTAGATTCCCTGGAGCTTGAAGGTCACGGGGAGTGTATACCACACGTTCACCGCATGTCCGTTCATCTTGCCGGGGACGAAGTCGGGCAGAGCCTTAACCACACGTACAGCTTCCTTGTCAAGATCGGGGTCCTTGGAGCGGATAATCTTGACCTCACCTACCTTACCGGTCTTGGTGACGACGAACTGCACAACCACACGACCCTGGATATTGTTTTCCTGAGCCATTGCCGGGTAGCGGAGATGTTCGCCCACCCACTTGAGGAGGGCAGCCTCGCCACCGGGGAACTGGGGCTTCTGCTCAACCACGGTGAATACCTGGTTGTCATCTACCGGTTCCGGTTTCTTCTCTTCGACGATAACTTCTTCTTTATGTTCACGCACCACATTGAGGTCGTCGGTACCCTTATCAAAGTCAGTTGTACCTACGGCGGTGTCAGTATCCTTGAGTTCGTCCTGAGATTTGATTTCCTCGACAACCTCCTCGTCTTTTGTGATCTGGAGCTCGGTAGCCTTTACGGTGTTGAGGATTTCTTCAGGAAGAGCTTCGGGCTGCTGCTCCTCGACGCGCTGCTGCTCGGGTTCTTCGGGCTCCTCTTCCTGCTCGTCGGCGGAGTAGTCAATCATGGCCTGCTCAATCTGATCCTCAGGACGCTCTTCAGCTTTCTGGAGGACAGTATTTGCAAGGAGGCCGAGAACTGCCACGAGAAGGAGCACGATAAGAATTACAAGCATTGCGCGGTTGTGACGCTTCACGGAAGCCTTACGGAGTTCGTAGGCTCCGAATTCCTTGTTTTTGCCTTCAAATACAAGGTCAATCCATTCTGATGATGAAAGATCTACATCTTTTGCCATATTTCAATAGAGATTTTTCAGGTTAATATATATCATTCATCAACAGATTACTTCTTGGGGTTCTTTTTGAGATAGTCGAGAATCAGAGCCGAGTCCACCTGATTGATGTTGTCAATCTGGTAACGTGAAATCTGATTGATCTGCATCTCGTCAAGAGCACTGATGAGGCTTTCCCAAGACGCTTCGGGAGCGGCCTTGATAATGACCACAGGGCGGGTAAGAGTGGAGTCGTTACGGATTTCGCGGGCACGAGCCTGATAGATAGAGTCGTTGATTGCGGAAATCGAAGAGAACTCCTTGTTGCGCCATTTAGCTTTTTCCTTGTCGATTTTCTCAAGTACGAGCTTGTTGCGGTCATGGAGGATTTTGCGGATGCCCTGCTGGAGCTTGCCGTCGTTGCCGAGGAACTGTTCAGCTTTGAGCTTGTTGTTGTCGATGAGACCGTCGCCGTTTTCATCAGCGACCTCAGGCATACCTTCATAGTAGTAAACCACGTTGAGGGGTTTGCCGGACTCGTCGTTCTTAACATCGCCGTTGGCATTGCGTTCAGTTGTCAGGATGAGGGTGATAGCCTCTGATTCCTTAGCTTTGTTCATCTGATTCTGCTCGACCTTCTCATTTGATGGAAGTGAGATGGTGAGAGTCTGCGACTTAATCATAGTGGTACAAAGCATGAAGAATGTAATCAGAAGCATGTTCATGTCCACCATGGGGGTGAAGTCCACATGGATCGACATTTTCTTCTGGGCGCCTTTTTTCTTTTTGCCGCCGTCTGATTGTTCGATTTGTGCCATAATGATTATTCTTGCTCAGTTTTTAACGCAGTCATGATGCTGAAGCGGTTCATCTTGAGAGTCTGGAGGTTGTCAAGCACGTCGTGGACAGTGGTATAAGGAGTGTCCTTGTCGGCCTTGACTGCGATACCTTCGCCCTTTTTCATGGCTTTCTGAAGGTTGTCGTTGCCAGAGTTGTAGATTGCGCGCATCCAGATTTGGAACTCGTTGAGGTGGTCCATATCCTTGTTGTCGTTGATAGGAATTCCGACACCCTTCTGGGTCATGTCAGTGATGAACTTGTCCTGTTCGGTCTGTGACATGGAGAGGAACTGCGGAAGAACCTGGAAAGGAACACCAAACATATTGATTTTAGAGAACGCGTCGCGCTGTGCTACGGTAAGCTGCACCGGATTGGAGGGGTGCTGCTTGTTGTAGAGCGTTACTGCTTCATCAAGAATCGTCTTGCGGAGAGCCTCAGATCCCCATGTGTCCTTGGTTTCGGCGTCAGCGTCACCGGCAATGGAGATGAAGATTTTCCCCTCGGGGCTCACGAGTATCGACGCGAGGTTCGCGGTCGGTACTTTCTGCTCCGATACAGAAGAGGGGGTCAGGACGGTGACCGGCTCTTTCTGAAGGAAGGTAGATGTCAACATGAAGAAAGTAAGCAAGAGCACAGTCACGTCACTCATCGCGGTCATGTCGATGAGGGTGCTTTTTCTCTTCATTTTTACTTTTCCCATATTACGATAATCTATTGTTAGAGGTTAAATAATTGGTTTAAACCTTGAATGTCTGATATTATCTGTAACAGGGATTAGTGTGTAGCTGTGAATGTCTGCACGATAGAATAACCGATCTCGTCGATAGCGTAGGTCAGGTTGTCAATCTTGTTGGTGTAGAAGTTGTAAGAGATAACAGCAAAAGCACCGGTTGCGATACCGAAGGCAGTGTTGATAAGTGCCTCAGAGATACCGGTTGAAAGTTCGGTTGAGTCAGGAGCACCAGAAGCAGCAAGAGCCTGGAATGACTTGATCATACCCATCACAGTACCGAGAAGACCGACGAGAGTACCGAGAGTGGTGAGGGTAGCGACGATGGGGAGGTTCTGCTGGAGGGCAGGCATTTCGAGTGCGGTAGCCTCTTCCACTGTTTTCTGAAGGTTGGCAACCTTCTGCTCTTTGGAGAGAACGGTGTTCTTGTCCATTTCCTCGTAGCTTACGAGAGCTGCTGCGACAACGGCTGCAACTGAACCCTTCTGATTCTTGCAGAGGTCTTTTGCACCCTGGATGTTACCAGCAGCGAGACATTTCTTCACGCCGGCGACGAACTTCTCGATAGAACCTTTGCCCTTTGCAGAAGAGAGAGCGATCCAACGTTCAACAGAAAGAACGATAACAGTAAGAAAGAGGGTCTGGAGGACAGGCACGATGAAACCGCCTTTGTAGATAGTGCCCCAGAGGTCGATGGGATGACCTTCCTCGAAGTGTGATTCGTGACCGAACCAGAAAATGAAGAGAACAACAGCTACTACGAAGCAAGCGAGGATAACGAAGAAGGCATTCTTGATGCCCTTTACGTTGCTTCCGGAGTTGTTCTTAGCGTTAGCCTTTGCGGGCTGAATGGGATTAGGCTTTTGAGCTTCCATAATTTGTAATTACTAAAGATTTTAAGTTTATTGGTTTATTTTGTTATTAGTTTTGATGATTCAGGGGGAGGTTTTTCTGCAGGTATTTACTTGACATGGTATCGATTTCCACTGGCTCGATGAGGAGCTGGTTTATAACGATATTGCAAAATTATAAGGAAATTTCGGTGTTTGCAAACCTTTTGCTCGTTTTTTTTGAGTGAATCGAACTAAAATACAAATTATAACATTCGTCTCCCGCTACTTTTTCGGTTTTAAATTTAATTCACTTAAATCATTTTAATATATTTCAAATATATTTAGTATCTTTGTGCTTTCCAAAATTTTAATCAGGTACAAAATTTTCAAGGATGAGAAGGACTGTCAGCCTTAAAAAAGGCTTAAATCTTAATCTGGAAGGTGGCATGAGTTCCGAGAGACCGGATGTCACCGCACTTCCCACCCGTGTCGCCGTAATCCCTGACGATTTTCCGGGTTTCCTCCCGAAACTCGACGTATCCGAGGGTGATGCGGTCAAGGCCGGCTCACTGCTTCTTCATCACAAGACAGACACACGGATCAGACTTGTCGCTCCGGCGGCAGGCGTGGTCGAAAGCGTGGTCCGCGGAGCGCGCCGCAAAATAGAGCGCGTTGTCGTCAGGATCCAGGGTGATGAGACGGAAAATGTGACACCTTTTGCCGACGCGGATGCTGCGACAATCACTGAACGACTGATGGCAAGCGGCCTTTGGGCCATGATGCGCCGCCGTCCCTACGACATCATTCCGATGCCCGACGACGCGCCCCGCTCCATCATGATTACCGCCATGGACACCGCCCCGCTCGCACCCTCGCCCGAAGCTCTCGTGGCAGGCAGGATCGAGGAGCTGGCAGCCGCCGTCAGAGTGCTCGGCAAACTGACCGGCGGACATATATATATAGGTGTCGCCACCGGCTCTTCGCTCCCCGACATTCCCGGAGCCGAAACGGTTGAATTTCCCCGTCTGCACCCCGCCGGAAACGCAGGAGTGCAGATTGCAAACATCGAACCCGTCAACAAGGGTGAGGTTGTGTGGACTCTCGACATCACCACGCTCGCACGCATCGGCCGCCTCGCTCTCACCGGCAAGCCCGACTGGTCAGCTGCAGTGGCCGTTACAGGCAGTGAGGTGATAGCGCCGCGCATGGAAAAGAGCATAATCGGCGCCGAGCTCAGCGCCCTGCTCGAAGGCGAGCTCAAGACCGACGGACGCCATCAGCGCATCATCTCCGGCAACGTCCTGACGGGTACCCGCGAGTCGCTCGACGGCTTCCTCCGCTACCCCTACCGTCAGATTACCGTGATACCCGAAGGCGACGACGCCGACGAGTTCATGGGCTGGGCCTCGCTCAGTCCGTCGAAGATGAGCGTCAGCCCCTCTTTCCTCGGACATTTCCTCAAACGCAAATTCACACCCGACGCCCGCATCAACGGCGGACGCCGCGCCATGATCATGTCAGGCGAATATGACAAGGTGTTCCCCATGGACATCCTCCCCGAGTATCTCATCAAGGCCATTCTCGCCAAGGATATCGACCGCATGGAAGCGCTCGGCATCTATGAGGTAGCTCCCGAGGATTTCGCTCTTGCCGAATATGTCGACCCGTCGAAACTCGAACTTCAGAAGATTGTCCGCGAGGGTCTCGACTATCTGCGCAGTGAAGTCTGACGATTGTTTTCCGAAAAAACATTTCAATAATGAAAGCGCTAAGAAATTATCTTAACAGAATAAAGCCCAACTTCGAGCCCGACGGCAAGCTCCATGCTTTCCGCAGCGTGTTTGACGGATTCGAGACTTTCCTCTACACTCCCAACACCACCTCGACATCGGGCGTCAATATCCACGACAGCCTCGACTCCAAGCGAGTGATGATTATCGTGGTGCTTGCCCTAATGCCCTGCCTGCTCTTCGGCATGTATAACACAGGCTATCAGAACTGGCTCGCGGCCGGAGCTACTGAATTTCCCTTCTGGCAGATTATGGCCTACGGCTTCCTCGCCGTGTTGCCCCGCATCATCGTCTCCTACGTTGTCGGTCTCGGCATCGAGTTCGTAGTGGCGCAGTGGCGCCGCGAGGAGATTCAGGAGGGATTCCTCGTGACCGGCATCCTCATTCCGCTAATCTGCCCCGTCGAGACCCCGCTGTGGATGCTTGCCGTAGCCACGGCCTTCTCCGTCATCTTCGTCAAGGAAGTGTTCGGCGGCACAGGCTACAATGTGTTCAACGTGGCGCTCGTGACCCGCGCGGTACTCTTCTTCGGCTATCCCGCACAGATGAGCGGCGACAAGGTCTTTGTGTCCACAAACTCAATCTGCGGACTCGGTTTTGACCTACCCGACGGCTTTTCGGGTGCCACTCCCCTCGGTCAGATAGCATCATTCGCCGGCGGCAACCTCGAACTGCTCAACCTCAAGGGAAACCCCATCTCGACCTGGGACGCCTTCCTCGGCCTCATCCCCGGCTCATTCGGCGAGACATCCACACTTGCCATCCTCATCGGCGCGGTAATCCTGCTCGCCACCGGCATCGCCTCATGGCGCATCATGCTCAGCGTGGTGGCCGGCGGTCTGCTGATGGGATGGATTGCCAACGTGTTCGCCACCCCCACCTATCCCGCATCGTTCCTCAACCCGCTCGACCAGCTTCTCTTCGGAGGTTTTGCCTTCGCAGCCGTATTCATGGCCACCGACCCTGTGACGGCGGCGCGTACCGGAGCCGGAAAATATGTCTACGGCCTGCTCGTCGGAGTCGTAGCTATACTTATCCGCACATACAACAACGGCTACCCCGAAGGCGCGATGCTGGCAGTGCTCCTGGCCAACGCCCTCGCTCCGCTCATCGACTATTGCGTGGTTCAGCTCAATGTCTCCAGGCGCATGCGCCGTCTGCGCCGTGCGGCATGACATCCGTAACACCAAGCATACACCATAGCTCATTTCATTACACACCGAATCATGAATAAGCAAAGCAACACATATACCATCATATACATCATCGTTCTCGTGGTGCTGGTGGGAACGGCGCTCGCGGCAACCTCGCTTGCGCTGCGCGGACGGCAACAGGACAATGTCAATGCCGACAAGATGAGCCAGATTCTCACCGCAGCCCTCATCACCCCCGACAAAAAAGATGTCGTGGCCGAGTTCGACAAATATATCACCCGCCAGTTTGTGGTCAACGAGCGCGGCGACATCCTCGAAGGCGTCAGAGCATTTGACGTCAACGTGGCCGCCCAGAGCAAGCTCGCCGCCGACCGCCGCGAGCTCCCCGTGTTTGTCTGCACCACCGCCGACGGTTCCGAGAAATATATCCTCCCTGTCTATGGCGCAGGCCTCTGGGGTCCCATCTGGGGCTATGTGGCCTTCGACAGCGACGGCTCCACCATCTACGGAGCATATTTCGCCCACCAGGGCGAGACTCCGGGCCTCGGCGCTGAAATCGAGAAACCGGCCTTCAGCAGCCAGTTCGAGGGCAAACAGGTGTTCAAGGACGGCCGTTTCCGCCCCATAGCGGTAGTGAAGGCCGGACAGCAGCCTCTCAACGGCGAGGATTATGTCGACGGCATCTCCGGCGGTACCATCACCTCCAAAGGTGTGGGCGCCATGCTCGACAACTGCCTCACCCCCTACAAAAAGTTTCTTCAGAGTCTGACCCAGCCGACCGCTTCGGCCGACTGACCCGGAAATTCAGGGAAATAACGTCTCTCAACAGTCTCCAACCATCATTTTTCATCCGTCATGGCTGATAAAATCAACAATAAAGAGGTACTTTTTAACCCTCTGTCGAAAAACAATCCGGTGGTGGTCCAGATACTCGGTATCTGCTCCGTGCTTGCCGTCACCGCCAAACTTGAGCCGGCTATAGTCATGGGCGTTTCCGTGATTGCCGTGCTTGCTTTCGCCAACGTCATCATCTCACTGCTCCGCAACACCATTCCGACCAACATCCGCATCATCGTGCAGCTCGTGGTTGTGGCCGGACTTGTGGTCATCGTCGACCAGGTGCTCAAGGCCTACGCCTACGATGCCTCCAAGCAGCTATCGGTGTTCATCGGACTCATCATCACAAACTGTATCCTCATGGGGCGCCTCGAAGCCTTCGCCATGGCCAACAAACCCTGGCCCTCGTTTCTCGACGGTGTGGGCAACGGCATAGGCTACGCGATGATTCTCGTCATCGTGGGCTTCTTTCGCGAGCTTCTCGGAAGCGGTACCCTCCTCGGCTATCAGATCATCCCCGAGAGCTTCTATGAGGCCGGCTATGTCAACAACGGTCTCATGATTCTTCCCCCGATGGCCCTCATCCTCGTGGCCTGCATCATCTGGGTGCAGCGCAGCATCAACAAGGACCTCCAGGAAGAACAATAATAAAAAAATCAAATCGCTCACTTCTAAATTTTGCCCCACGTGGAAAATTTAAACATATTCATACGGTCGATTTTCGTCGACAACATGATTTTTGCCTACTTCCTCGGCATGTGCTCTTTCATCGCTGTGTCGAAGAATGTAAAGACGGCCTTCGGTCTCGGCGTTGCCGTCACCTTCATGCTCGTGGTGACTCTTCCGGTCAACTATCTGCTCCAGACCTACGTGCTCAGCGCAGGCGCGCTCACCTGGCTCGGCCCTGAGTTTGCCGACGTGGACCTCAGCTTCCTCTCGCTGATTATGTTCATAGCCGTCATCGCCTCCATGACACAGCTCGTCGAGATGACGGTCGAGAAATACAGCCCCGCGCTCTACTCCTCGCTCGGTATCTTCCTCCCGCTCATCGCCGTGAACTGCGCCATCCTCGGCGGCTCGCTCTTCATGCAGCAGCGCGACTTCCCGAGCGTGTGGACGGCAGTATGCGCAGGCGGTGGATGGGGTCTCGGCTGGCTCCTCGCAATCACGGCCATCGCAGCTATCCGCGAGCGCCTCGCCACTTACTCCAACATCCCCCGTCCGCTCCGCGGCGTAGGCATCACCTTCATCCTGACCGCACTCATGGGCATCGCCTTCATGAGCTTCCTCGGCATCAAGATCTGACCTCTCCCCTATTTCAATCAGCAACTACATAGATTTTCAACATTATGTTAACGATACTTTCAGGTGTGAGCATCTTCCTCATCATCACCCTCGCGCTGGTGCTGATACTCCTGCTCGCAAAGAAATATCTTGTCCATACGGGCAAAGTCAAAATCACAATCAACAACGACACTGTTGTCGAGGCTGAGTCGGGCAAGGCGCTCCTGTCGACCCTCGCCGACCAGAACATATTCCTCCCCTCGGCCTGCGGCGGAAAAGGAAGCTGCGGACAGTGCAAGTGTCAGGTGTTCTCCGGAGGCGGCGACATCCTCCCCACCGAGAAGGTTCACTTCTCCCGCAAGGAGCAGCAGGACCACTGGCGCCTCGGCTGTCAGGTCAAGGTCAAGGAGGACTGTTCAATCGGCATCCCGGCCTCTGTGCTCGACGTCAAGGAATGGGAGTGTGAGGTTATCTCCAACAAGAATGTGGCCACATTCATCAAAGAGTTCATCGTGGCTCTCCCCAAGGGCGCGCATATGGACTTCATTCCCGGTTCCTATGCTCAGATCAAGATACCCGAATACGAGATGGACTACGACAAGGATATCGACAAGGCCTCAATCGGCGACGAATATCTTCCCGCCTGGGAAAAATTCGGTCTCTTCGGTCTCACGTGCCGCAACACAGAGACAACCGTCCGCGCCTACTCCATGGCCAACTATCCCGAGGAGGGTGACCGCATCATGCTCACAGTCCGCATCGCCACTCCTCCCTTCAAACCGAAACCTCAGGTGGGATTCCAGGACGTCATGCCCGGTATCGCGTCAAGCTATATCTTCACCCTTAAACCCGGCGACAAGGTGCGCATGAGCGGACCTTACGGCGACTTCCATCCCATCGTCGACTCAAAAGCCGAGATGATGTGGATTGGCGGCGGCGCTGGTATGGCTCCCCTCCGCGCGCAGATCATGTGGATGACCAAGACTCTTCAGACACGCGACCGCGTGATGAACTACTTCTACGGTGCCCGTGCACTCAACGAGGTGTTCTATCTCGACGATTTCATGCAGCTTGAAAAGGATTTCCCCAATTTCAAGTTCCACCTCGCCCTCGACCGTCCCGACCCTGCCGCCGACGCAGCGGGCGTGAAGTACACAGCCGGTTTCGTTCATCAGGTAATCTACGAGACCTACCTCAAGAACCATCCCGAACCCGAGGATATCGAATACTACATGTGTGGCCCCGGCCCGATGAGCGCCGCTGTCAACAAGATGCTCGACGACCTCGGCGTAGACCCCGAATCGGTACACTACGACAACTTCGGCGGATAATCCCCACCGGAGAACCCCGATAAAATACCAGCGCAGCCCGGAAGCTTTTTCATTCGTAGCTTCCGGGCTGCGTCGTTTAACTGGTCGGCAGACTATCCGGTGGAGTTCCGGCGTGACAGGGCTTATTCCTTTATTCCGTAGGCAAGGTCGCCGGCATCGCCGAGACCTGGGACGATGTAAGAGTGTTCGTTGATAACATCGTCGATGGCTCCGACCCATATTGTGGTCTTGTCGGCCGGGAATGTCTCCTTGACATATTCTATAGCCTTCTTGGAGGCGATGATGGAGGCCACATGCACATGTGCCGGCTCACCCTTGGTGAGAAGAGCGCGGTAGCTGAGTTCCATCGACGCTCCGGTGGCAAGCATCGGGTCGGCAATCACAAGTGTCTTGCCGTCGATTTTCGGCGATGCTATGTATTCGATGAACACATCGAAATTCTCTTTCTCACGATATTTGCGGTAGGCAGACACGAAAGCGTTCTGCGAGTGGTCGAAGAAGTCGAGGAAGCCTTTGTGAAACGGTATACCGGCGCGGAAAATGGTGGCAAGCACCACTTGCTCGTCAAGCACCTGACAGGGGGCCACGGCAAGAGGGGTGGTGACGTCGATAGTCTTATACCTCATGCGTTTCGACATCTCATAGGCCATGATTTCACCTATGCGTTCAAGATTGCGGCGGAAACGGAGCATGTCATGCTGGGTGTTCACGTCGCGCAGTTCACTCATATATTGGCTCACCAGCGAAGGTGTGTCGGCAAAATTGATTACTTCCATGCTTTTCTTTTAAGGTAGTTTTTTATATTAAACAAACAAAAGTAATGATTTTCCCTCGCCATGACAAACTACCGGGCGAATTTATCGCATAAAAAATCGCCCGGCCCAGGAATTTCCGGGCGTCAGTCCGTTTCCCTCAGCCGCTTGTGAAGAAGATTCGTGAACTGATAGTTTTTGAGGTTCCAGCGCGGATAAATCAGCAGTTCGGGAGGTGACTGCGAGACAAAACGCTCCACGGCGATGTCGGGACGCAGCCTGCGGAGCAGTTTCACGCATAGCTCTATATACTCTTCGGCGGTGAAGCGCGGTATGTCGTAGAGCCCGGCCTCGACGTCGCGGGCCATGCGGGTACCGCGGATGAGTTGGAGCTGATGGATTTTCACGGTATCGACCGGAAGCTCGTTCACGCGGTCAATGGTGGCGAGCATCTTCGCCTCGTCCTCCCCCGGAAGCCCCATGATGAGATGAAGTCCACACGGGAGTCCGGCCTCATGCGTGCGGCGTACAGCGTCGGCTGTGTCGGCCCAGGTATGACAGCGGTTCACCCGCACAAGTGTCTCGTCGGAGGCGGATTCCGCGCCATACTCCACCATCACCCAGCCGGGAAGCTGCGTGAGCCTGTCGAGCAATGGCTGCGGCATGCAGTCGGGCCGGGTTCCTATTATCAGGCCTACAACATCCGTGACCTCCAGCGCCTCACGGTAGAGACTGACCAGACGGTCAATATCGTCGGAATGGGTGTTGGTATAGGCCTGGAAGTAGGCGAGATATTTCATCTCGGGATATTTGCGCCCGAAGAAAGCCTTCCCCTGCTCAAGCTGTTCGCTGACACTGAGCGAGGGGGCACAGTAGCCGGGGTTGAACGACTGGTTGTTGCAGTATGTGCAGCCCACCGTGCCCTTCGTGCCGTCACGGTTGGGACAGGTGAATCCGGCGTTTACGGCAATCTTCTGCACCTTCCCCCCGAAATGCTCCGAGAGGAAGTCGGCAAAATCACGATACAGTTTTTTCATATCCTGGCCGCGCGGTTGAGCAGGACAGCGTCGAGAATCACAATCGCGGCCATAGCCTCCACGATAGGCACCGCGCGCGGCACCACACAGGGGTCATGGCGGCCGCGTGCTTTCAGAAGGATTTCATTTCCGTGGCAGTCCACCGTCTCTACATCCTGCATCAGAGTGGCCACGGGCTTGAAAGCAACGCGGAAATAGATATCCTCGCCGTTGGCTATGCCACCCTGTATGCCACCCGAGTGGTTGGCTGCTATGCCGATGCGACCGTCGCCCTCGGCGGTGAATCTGTCCATCACCTGACTTCCGCGCAGCCCCACACCGCCGAAGCCCATGCCATATTCGAAGCCCTTGCTGGCGTTGATGCTCATCATTGCGTCGGCCAGACGTGCGCTGAGGCGCCCGAACACCGGGTCACCCGTTCCGGCTGGCACTCCGCTGACGACACAGCTCACCACACCGCCTATGGTGTCGCCATCCTTCTTCACGTTCAGAATCAGCTCCTCCATTTCAGCCGCCACTTTCGCATCGGGGCAACGCACCGGATTGCTCTCGGTAAGCGAGAGGTCAAGCTCGGTATAGGGACGGCCTACGGATATTTCACCGACCTGCGAGGTGTATGCGCGGATGCTCACACCCATCTGTTCAAGAGCCTGACGAGCGAAAGCTCCCGCCACGACACGGGTGGCAGTCTCGCGGGCGCTTGAGCGTCCGCCGCCGCGATAATCTCGGAGTCCGTATTTGGTGGTGTAGGTATAATCGGCATGCGAGGGGCGGAACGCCTCGCGGAGCTGACCGTAGTCCTTCGAGTGCTGGTTTTCGTTGCGGATTATAAAACCGATGGGACAGCCGGTGGTCACACCCTCAAACAGTCCGGAAAGGATCTCGACCGTATCACTCTCCTTACGGGCCGTGGTTATGGCCGACTGTCCGGGCCGACGGCGGTCAAGTTCATGCTGCACCCTTTCGAGGTCGATGGCGACCCCCGCGGGCATACCGTCGATAACTCCGCCGATAGCCGCGCCATGGCTCTCGCCGAAACCGGTAAAAGTAAATATCTTGCCTATTGTATTCATTTTCCTAATTCTAATCGAAGTTTAATGCATAATGCATAATATTCAATTCATAATTCACAATGCACAATTCATAATAATACTAAACTCATAATGCGTTATGCGAAATCAGAAACAACATACACAATGCCATTGACCAATTCCGCGAAGCCTATTATGCATTATGAATTATGAATTAATTTTTAGCTGTCGCTATGTCCGCTACCTGGGCCGAGCAGAAGGCTATAAGGTCGGAGGGAGAAATCTTAATCTGCAAACCGCGCTGTCCGGCCGAGACATAAATCACCGGGAAATCGAGAGCGGTGGAGTGGAAGAAGGTCGGAAACGGCTTCTTCATGCCGATTGGTGAGCAACCGCCGCGGATATATCCCGTCAGCGGAAGCAGTTCCTTCATCGGAATCATCTCGGCCTTCTTTGCCCCGGCAGCCTTTGCAGCCTTCTTCAGATCCACTTCCATATTGCCGGGAATCACACAGACGAAATAGCCGCTGCGCTCGCCGTGGAGCACCAGCGTCTTGAACACACAGTTTATATCCTCCTCCAGTTCCTCCGCCACATGCTCGGCGGCAAGATTGTCGGGGTCGACCGTGTAAGGAATAAGTTCGTAACTGATTTTAGCCTTATCCAGCAGACGTGCGGCGTTTGTCTTATTAATTTTATCTTTTGACGCGTTCATTTTGCAAATTTACTTAATCACCGCCTATATTACAATTTTCAGAAAATAAAAGTTTATTTAATTTCTCTTCAACGACTAAATCTGACGAACTATTAATTATTATTGATATTTCATTAAAGATTCTTTATATTTGTGCTATAAAACGAATAATTACATATTAATTTGAACTAATGCAACCCTCAACAGCCGAAATGTGCGGACATGTCGGGGTCGCAACTATAATAGATTTTTCGATATGTTACCGGGAGTAAATTTACTGTTGATAGGGTTCGAAGGGATTATAATCGTTATCTCTTTCTACTTATTAATACGGAAACTGGTGCTGGCCTATCGTGAAAAGGATAAGTCGGCAATCAGGGTCTCTTGGCTTTATATAGCTTTAGCTACAGCGATAGTCGCTGTCATTTATACAGTGCCGGAGTGGGTGGTCAATCACTGATTTCAATCAGGGCTGACGGCTTTCAATCAGGAGTGACGGCGACTTTTATCACTCCGTCGCGGCGGTTTTCAAAGAGGTCGTAGGCTTCGTCAATCCGGCTGAGAGGATACCGGTGAGTGATAAGAGGTGTGGTGTCGAGACGCCCTTCGGCTATCAGGCGCAGGATTTCGGCGCAGTCGCAGCCGTCGACACCACCGGTCTTGAACGTGAGATTCTTGCCGTACATGTCGGGCAAAGGTAAAATCTGCGGCCTGTCATAGAGCGCCACGACGGTCACTATGGCGTTTGGACGGGCGCACTGCCACGCCAACTGAAAAGAGTCGCCGCTTCCGGCAACTTCAATGACACGGTCGGCCCCTCCGTGAGCCGAGAGCCGCATGACGGTGTCGCGACACTCGCCGGGCACTGTGACCGTCACCTCCGGATGATGCTCGCTCACGAATTTCCGGCGCACCTCATCGGGCTCGCACACAATCACATGCCGCGGACCGTGGAGCAGCACACACTGAAGTGTACAGAGTCCTGTCGGCCCCGCTCCGATGATTAGCACGGTGTCGACAGGCGTAATCTCGGAAATCCTCGCCGCCCAATAGCCCGTGGCAAGAATATCGCCCACGAAAAGAGCCTGCTCGTCGCTCACGCCGTCGGGAATCCGGTTGAGTCCCGAATCGGCGTATGGCACACGGACATATTCCGTCTGTCCGCCGTCGATACGGCATCCCAGAGCCCAGCCGCCGTGTGGGTCAGTGCAGTTGTTGACATATCCATTGCGGCAAAAGAAACACTCGCCGCAGAAAGTCTCGACATTGACCGTCACACGGTCGCCGGGGCGCACCGAATCGACAGCGTCCCCCACTGCCTCCACCACCCCGACCATCTCATGGCCCACGGTTATCCCCTCGACCGCACGCGGCACAGAGCTGTGTCTGATATGGAGATCAGACGTGCAGATACTCGACAGGGTGACGCGGACTATGGCATCCTTCGGATCAATGATTTCGGGTTTCGGCTTCTCGGTCATCTCAAAACGGCCTGCCGAGATATAGGTATAGGCTTTCATCGGAATCTCTTTTTTTGTGACCGCGAAATTACTAAAAAGAGCTCTAACGGGCATGAGATTTTCGGGCGGCAAGGGGATAAAAGTTCAGCCGGAGAGAGCGGAATTATACAAATTTAACACTAAATCGGCTTTTGCAGCGGATTAAGACCGCTGATTTAAATATTCTGAAGCGTGTTTATTGCAAGATATTTATTACCTTTGCAAACTGAAATAAAATAAGCTGCAAAAACGAAGATATAACCTATCAAGCTGAAATACGAACAATTTATGAATCCAATCAAAAAAACCATCGAGCTGCCTGACGGTCGCATCATCACTCTTGAGACCGGCAAACTTGCAAAGCAAGCCGATGGAGCGGTAGAACTTCGCATGGGCAACACTATGCTCCTGGCGACAGTCGTGACGGCTAAGGAAGCCGGCGAAGGTGTTGACTTCATGCCACTCCAGGTTGAGTACAAAGAAAAATTTTCATCTAACGGACGTTTCCCCGGCGGGTTCCTCAAACGTGAAGGCCGTGCGAGCGACTATGAAATCCTTACTTCCCGTCTTGTTGACCGCGTGCTCCGTCCGCTTTTCCCCGACAATTACCATGCCGATACCATCGTACAGGTGACGATGTATTCATCTGACGGTGTCGACATGCCCGACGCTCTCGCAGGTCTCGCAGCATCCGCTGCCCTCGCAGTGAGCGACATACCTTTCAACGGCCCCATCTCGGAAGTCCGCGTGGCCCGCATCGACGGCGAGTTCGTCATCGACCCGACTTTCGAACAGCTTGAGAAGGCCGATATGGAACTTATGGTAGGTGCCACCTACGACAATATCATGATGGTCGAAGGCGAAATGAACGAAGTTTCCGAGGCTGACCTCCTCGCTGCCCTCCGCGCCGCCCACGACGCCATCAAGGTGCAGTGCAAGGCTCAGATGGAACTCGCCGAAGAGGTCGGTTCGACCGTGAAGCGCGAATATTGCCACGAGACCAACGACGAGGAGCTCCGCAAGGACGTGCACGACAAGTGCTACGACAAGGCCTACGCCATCGCCAAAACCGGCAGCGCCGACAAGCACTGGCGTCAGGAAAGCTTCGACAAAATCTGCGAAGAATATCTCGAAACCATCCCCGAAGAGGAGCGTGAAGAGAAGAAGGCTATGGTCAAGCGCTACTACCACGACGTCGAAAAAGAGGCTATGCGCCGCTGCGTTCTCGACGAGGGTATCCGTCTCGACGGCCGCAAGACCACTGAAATCCGCCCCATCTGGTGTGAGGTCGACTACCTTCCCGGCCCCCACGGATCAGCCATCTTCACCCGCGGCGAGACTCAGTCGCTCGCAACAGTGACCCTCGGCACCAAACTCGACGAGAAGATTCTCGACGACGTGCTCAACCAGGGCCGCGAGCGCTTCCTCCTCCACTACAACTTCCCCCCCTTCTCCACCGGCGAAGCCCGTGCACCCCGCGGCGTAGGCCGTCGTGAGGTAGGCCACGGCAACCTCGCACACCGCGCCCTCAAGCGCATGTTCCCCGATGATTTCCCCTACGTGTGCCGCATCGTCAGCGACATCCTCGAGTCAAACGGCTCTTCGTCGATGGCCACTGTCTGCGCAGGCACTCTCTCACTCCTCGACGCAGGTGTGAAGATGAAGCGCCCCGTCAGCGGCATCGCAATGGGTCTCATCTCCGACGGTGAGAAATATGCCATCCTCTCCGACATTCTCGGCGACGAGGACCACCTCGGCGACATGGACTTCAAGGTAACAGGTACCCGCGAAGGTATCACCGCCACCCAGATGGACATCAAGTGCGACGGTCTCAGCTACGAGATTCTCGAAAAGGCTCTCAATCAGGCCAAGGAAGGCCGTCTCCATATCCTCGACAAGATTCAGGAAACAATCCCCGCACCCCGCGAGGACTACAAGCCCCACGTGCCCCGCATCGTCACCATGCTCATTCCCAAAGAGCTTATCGGTGCTGTCATTGGCCCGGGCGGAAAGATTATCCAGGGTATTCAGGAAGCCAGCGGTGCTACTGTCAGCATAGACGAAATCCCCGAAGGCGGATACATCGAAGTCGCTGCTGCCAACAAGCCCGCTATCGACAAGGCTCTTGAGATGATCAACGCCATCGTCGAGCTCCCCGAGGAGGGCAAGGTTTACCACGGCAAAGTCCGCTCCATCCTTGAGTTCGGAGCTTTCGTAGAATTCATGCCCAACCGCGACGGACTCCTTCACATCTCAGAAATCTCATGGGACCGTCTCGAAAACATGGAGGCATCAGGTCTCAAGGAAGGCGACGAAGTGGACGTGAAGCTCATCGAAATCGACAAAAAGACCGGCAAATACCGTCTGTCGATGCGTGCGCTTCAGCCCAAACCCGAAGGATATGTAGAGCGTGAGCGTGCTCCCCGTGGCGAGCGTGGCCCGCGTCGCGAAGGCGACAGAGGTCCCCGTCGTGACGGCGACCGTCCCCGCCGCGAAGGTGGCGACCGCGGTCCCCGCCGTGACAACAACAACCACGGCCCGCGCAACTAATCCAGATGCACTTAAATCAAATCCTACACATATTGATTAAATTTTAGTACGCTGCTTAGTTAACCCAACTCTATATCATTACCATTGAATCAACGCCCCGGCGGGTTCCCACACGGGAGCCCGCCGGCTTTTTTTAATCCTTTCTCCACAATTTATACGATGGCAACACCTCAACACGCAAATATCCACATAGTGGTGGCGGCCGGAAGCGGCTCACGCTACGGCGGCAAACTCCCCAAACAGTTCTGCGACCTCAACGGACGCCCTCTGCTCATGACCACCCTGCAGCGGCTGCATGACTGCACCCCCGACTGGAGGCTTGCGGTGGTGCTGAGTCTTGACATGGTGAGCGTATGGGAGGAGATGTGTCGCGAACACGACTTCGCGCTTCCCCACGACATAGTGACCGGCGGAGCCACACGCGCCCACAGCGTAAAAAACGCCATCGACAGATTCGGAGCTGAGGCCGCGGACTATATCAGCGTCCACGACGCCGCGCGGCCCGTGGTGACCGAGGGTCTTATCTCCGCGCTCATAGACGGCCTTGACGGAGCGGACGGAGTGATACCCGCCTGCAAGGTGACGGACTCGATACGCCGCGTTGAGCCCGACGGCTCATCCGTGGCCGTAGACCGCTCGGTGTTGCGTTCCGTACAGACACCGCAAATTTTCCATGCCGACAGACTCATCAGCGCCTACCGCCAACCTTTGCGCCCGGAATTTACGGACGACGCCTCCGTAATGGAGGCCGCAGGTTTCACCGACCTCCGGCTCGTGGAAGGCGACCCACGCAACATCAAAGTGACAAATCCCGGCGACATGGCGATAGCCGAACTATATCTCTCACGCTGACATCTGATATATGAACGGACTGCGGAGAATGGACATAAAGTATCTGAAGGGGATAGGCCCCAAACGCGCCGAGCTTCTGGACAAGAATCTCGGTATAAAGACCTATTATGACCTGCTGTATCATTTTCCGACACACTACATTGACCGCCGCTCGGTCTACCGCATCATCGACTTCACCGGCGACGACATGCCCTCGCTTCAGGTCAGAGGCAAGTTCGTCAGTTTCACCGTTCAGGGCGAGGGGGCCAAAACGCGCCTTGTCGGTCTGTTTTCCGACGGCAGCGGCGTGATGGAAGTGGTGTGGTTCCAGCGCATCAAGGCCATACGCCAGCTATATCACACCGCCACGGAATATATACTATTCGGAAAACCCTCGCAGTTCAACGGCCGCTGGAGCATGGTTCATCCGGAAATCGACACCCCCGACGCGGCCGAATCCAAGGGTGGATTCCGGGGCGTCTACCCACTCACGGAGCAGCTGCGCAACCGCGGGTTCTCGTCGCGCACATTCTCCAACGCCGTGACCGACATACTCCGGGGCATAAAGGCCATGAGCGAGACACTTCCTCAGGAAGTGATAGCAGGCTACCGGCTCATGGGGCTGCGCGAGGCCATGACCGCCATCCACAATCCGCAGTCGCCCGCCCAGCTCGAAGGAGCCCGCATGCGCTTCAAATTCGAGGAGCTGTTTTACCTCCAGCTTGACATACAGCGCTATGCCCGGCGACGCAACGGTTCCGTCCGGGGCTTCCATTTCCCGCGTATCGGGCATTTTTTCAACACATTTTATTCCCAGTTCCTTCCCTTTCCACTCACGGGAGCGCAGAAGCGCGTGATAAAGGAGATACGCGCTGACATGGCTACGGGACGTCAGATGAACCGCCTTCTGCAAGGCGATGTCGGGTCGGGAAAGACTCTCGTGGCCCTGCTGTGCATGCTCATAGCCCTCGACAACGACACACAGGCCTGTCTCATGGCCCCGACAGAGATTCTTGCCACCCAGCATTTCGAGACCATCACCCAAATGGTGGCGCCGATGGGCATCAACGTCAGGCTCCTCACGGGCTCCACGCGAAAAAAAGAGCGCGAGGTCATCCATCAGCAGCTAACTGACGGCTCGCTACACATCCTAATCGGCACTCACGCTGTAATCGAGGACAATGTGCGCTTCAAAAACCTCGGATTCATCGTCATCGACGAGCAGCACCGCTTCGGTGTGGCGCAGCGCGCACGGCTGTGGACCAAAAACGTAATCGCCCCACACGTCCTTGTCATGACCGCCACCCCTATTCCCCGCACGCTGGCCATGACGGTCTACGGCGACCTCGACGTATCCGTAATTGACGAACTCCCGCCGGGCCGAAAGCCCGTGCAGACGCTTCTGCGCTATGAGGAGGACCGTTTTGCAACCTATCAGGGTATAGGCCGGCAGCTGCGCATGGGGCGCCAGGTCTACATAGTCTATCCGCTCATCAAGGAGAATGAAAAGCTTGACCTCAAATCACTTGAGGAGGGTTACGAAAATATCTGCGAGACGTTCAGGGACTACAGGGTCGCCTTCGTCCACGGGCAGATGAAGCCCAACGAAAAGGAGTATCAGATGGGCCTGTTCGCCCGTCATGAGGCCCATATCCTCGTCGCCACGACGGTGATTGAGGTGGGTGTCAATGTCCCCAATGCGACGACAATGCTCATCGAGAACGCCGAGCGTTTCGGCCTCTCGCAGCTTCATCAGCTCAGAGGACGCGTGGGCCGCGGCGAAGGGCAGAGTTATTGTATTCTGATGTCGAAACGCAAGATTGCCAAGGATACCCGCAAGCGCCTCGAACTGATGACCTTCACCACCGACGGTTTTGCCATAGCAGAAGCCGACATGCAGATGCGCGGTCCAGGCGACATCGAAGGCACCATGCAGAGCGGCATCCCCATCTCGCTACACATAGCCAATCTCGCCTCCGACGGACAGATTGTGCAGCTCGCAAGAGACTGTGCCTGTGCGATTCTCGATGCTGATCCCGAGCTCGCCAGACCTGACCATCACCTGCTTCGGACACAGCTCGATTTGCTCACCACCCGCATCCGCGACTGGTCGAGAATTTCGTAACGGAACTAAAAATTAACACTTGGCCCGAAAAGACCCTTCCGCTTGACTTTTTTTAATGTCTTTTAGCGGTCACACATGCTTCAAACAGGGGTTTCAGTTGTTTTATTAGTGTAAGTAAAGATAAAGAAGCTCAAAGCAGGAAAATCTCAATTTACATCCCTCGTCCTCTTTACTGGGTTGTGAAACCAGGTACTGAGGCTCTCATAAATAAATAGTTGAAACGTGAGGGGAGGAGTTAGGACTGACGTCTTAACTCCTCCTTTGTTATGCCCGTTTGAAAACTATTGCTAACTTTGCATCACGTTATATCATGAAAACAATAAACCACCATGAAACCCGCAAACATACTCACCGCTCTCTTCCTCTTGATTCTTTCACTTCCGGTAGCATCGACCGCAGCCACCCCAGGCAGCCGCCCGGACGCCATCGGGATGCGACGCGACTCGCTGCGCGACAGCATACTCGCCAACATTCACGGCGCGAAGATTCCGACCAACGAGTTCGACATTCTGAAATTCGGAGCCAAAGGCGACGGCGCCAAAGACTGCCTGCCGGCTTTCCGCAAGGCTATCGCAAAGGCCGTGAAGTCGGGCGGGGGCAGAATCAATGTGCCGGCGGGTACTTATTGTCTGCGCGGCCCTCTCACTCTCGCCAGCAATCTCTGCATTAACCTCGAGGAAGGCGCTGTGCTGAAATTCGACCCCGACCCGGCCCTCTACCCTATCGTCAGCACGAGCTGGGAAGGGACATATCTCCACAACTATTCGCCTATGATTTACGGCTACGGACTCCACGACGTCGCCATCACGGGCAAAGGACTTATCGACGGCAATGCCATGTCGACCTTCGCCACCTGGCGCAAACTTCAGAAACCGGCTCAGACACGCAGCCGCGAGATGAACCATCTGGAAGTCGCGGTGGGTGAGCGTGTGTTTGGCGACGGTGACTGGCTGCGGCCGCACCTCCTCCAGCTCTACCGCTGCAAGGGGGTGACACTCGAGGGGGTGAAAATCATAAACTCACCTTTCTGGTGCATCCATCTGCTTCAGAGCGAGGACATAGTCTGCCGCGGACTCCGCTATGACGCAAAACTCGTCAACAACGACGGTATCGACCCCGAATCGTCGCGCAACATACTCATCGAGGACGTGCATTTCGACAACGGCGACGACAACATAGCCATCAAGAGCGGACGCGACAACGACGGATGGTCAACGGCTATGCCCTGCGAGAACATCGTAATCCGCAACTGCCATTTCAAGGGACTGCACGCCGTGGTAATCGGAAGCGAGATGTCGGGTGGAGTGCGCAATGTCATCGTCGAGGACTGCGACTATGCCGGCTACTGCAAACGCGGACTCTATATCAAGACCAATCCCGACCGCGGCGGATTCGTGAGCGGTATTTATGTCAAAAACTGCGTTTTCGGCGACGTGGAGGACCTCTTCTATGTTACCAGCCAATATGCCGGCGAGGGTCTCACCAGCAGCAACTATTCCACTATAACCGACCTGCATGTCGACGGGCTGACATGCGACAAGGCATCCTCCGGCGCCCTCGTGTTGCAGGGCACAGAGGCGAAACCGATTCGCAACGTCAGCTTTGACAATATACGTGTCGGCTCCGCAACCACCGGCATCAGTTTCAACGAGACCGAAGGCGTGGAGATTGGCACCTGTAACATCGGCCCCCGCGCAGGCATCCCCACCCAGGTCACCGCCAAAGACAAAATCTTCGACCGATAATACTAAAAAACCTGAAGCAATAAAATAACTGAGTGATATAATCGCATTGCGATAAAATACAAAATATCTGGATGATAAAATATCAAATAATCGGATGATAAAATACAAAATAGCCATCTGAATTTTGCCCCAAAAACCACTGCCAACCACCACGAGAACAAAAAATATCTGAGCCTGTAAAAGAAAAAATATTCAGCCAAAGCACAAAAACATTTGGAATAACCGAAAAAGATTACTACCTTTGTCCTCGCAAAGCCCGGGTGGCGGAATGGTAGACGCGCTCGTTTCAGGTGCGAGTGCTGCAAGGCGTGCAAGTTCGAGTCTTGTTCCGGGCACAACAAAAGAGAAGAATCATCAGATTCTTCTCTTTTTTCATTATCATGTCCCAGTAAAGTACTGAGTTCCTTACGTATAATGTCAAGCGCTATTATACAGGTATTTACAGCAATGCGGCTTAATCTATCTTGTCATTCCAATATTTCTCCAGCCTCTTAGCTTGTTCTTCAGTAATGCGGATTATCGCACCATGTTTGGGGGATGTAAAATTAGTCGTCTTCATCACTCCTTCGTTAAAATGCCCAAGATTTTCGAATGTCTTGAAATCTGAGGTCTCTACAAAACCGAAGTTGTGGGGATTGATACTGAAAATATCATACATAAGAACCCATTTGTCCTCTCCATGACGTTTCCACACATTCGGTGCCTCACATGCTCCGGGTTCTGCATCCGCCCACTGTTCGGAATATTTGTAGCCACGGTTTATTTTATCTGAAAATGCCATTTTGATGCCTCCGGGCTGCTCCTGTGCCACATACATGAGACAATACTTACCGTCAGGCATCTGAGAGATGTCGGCGTCAAGAATCTGTACTTTAGAATTGGGATATTTGAAAAGTTCCTTTGGTTTGGTGACTGGTCGGGTGAAATCGTCATCAGTGTAACTATAATAAAGTTTTGTCTTTCCATTACCGAGGCGCATGGTGAAATATATCATCATTTTTTTCTCCTCCGGATCATAGATTGTCTCAGGAGCCCATGCACAGCCTACATCAAGTCCAGGGAACAACCTGTCAATATGAGCTACACTTTTCGTCCAGTTAATGAGGTCGTATGACTTCATGAGAATAAACCCATGATTGTTTCCCCATCCATACTGTTTTTCGTCACGTTCCCATTTCGTTTCGCGGAATCCCATTTCTTTGCCGCGAAGATTCAAATCGGTCATAGCAAGATAGAACGCTCCATCCGGCCCCTGACAGATATGCGGGTCACGTATGCCACGCTGCGTAGCGAGCGTATCGCCTGCCATCACAGGTCTGGCATTGTTGAGCGCTGTGAAAGTGTATCCGTCACGGCTTGTTGCCATGTAGAGACTGCTTGTGGGATCCTGATGGAATACAAAAAGATAGGCTCCATTTTCTGTCTGAGAGTCTTTGGCCTGAGAGGAGGCTCTGCATGGCAATAGTAACAATAGTAGCAGTGAAATTTTAAGAAATATTTTCATAGGGTTATCATGTTATTTAATTGTTATCAGTTCAATTCCTTCGTTTTTACCGAGATTGCGGCTGTATTGCCTGTCGCGTGGATTATTCCAATGTTCGAATACACCGAGGCTCCCAGTTTTGATTCCATTCGGACGGTAGTCACCGAATTTACTATTATATCCCTTAGCCGCTTCTTTCAGATAATTGTCACAGTTCACGCTTGAGCCCTTCGGAAATTGAGGCGCTCCACTGAATCCAAGATTCTCGCCGAATTCAGAATACAGGAAATCAAGACAGACACACTCTATGGACACGGGATCCATTGAAATGAAAAGGCTGGAACTCCAATAGTCGTCCAGTGTTTTCCATTTGTCCCGTTCAGGGTTTGGAGCGCCTACATTTGTCTGCATGCCATATAGTCCGTCGACAATATATAGTAATGTTTTCTTACCAAGACCGGTAGAGCCCATTAAATCCACATATGCACTGTAATCTCCCACTTTTCCTTTCATCTGACTGACGGTAGTGGAGCCGTGCATCCTGACGGGGAATGGTATGGAACCGAAATGATTCTTTGCACAGAGTGTCACACCTGTTATCTCGTGTCCTTTCAGGAGTGCCATATTAATCAGATAGTCAGCCTCTACTACGGCACGGGGCAACACAGTACCCAGTGAGACAGTTGTATCAGTATATGTTATGGCATTTTCCACCCAGTCAGCCGCCTCGATTCCCTCCGAACCTTTCGCACTCATCCATCTGACATTTGGGAAAAGATGATGCACGGGTCTATAGATTCTGTCGGGTATCGCACGCGGTTTCCAGCCGATGGTCGCATCGTAAATGACAATACACTCCTCAGGGACTCCGGCTTTCTCAGTGAGCTGACGCAATATGGCAATTGTCGCCTGAGGTGACTGGTCGATATCATTATCCTCGTCGTTTACCTGATAGGTATTGTTGAGATTTATTTTGATGGCAATCTTTTCGCCCTGCCTATAACCGCGGTTCCCGCGTCCGAGAGATTCGTTGTGATATTTGAAAATCTTTTTCCATGCTGTTCTGACATTATTAGTTCCTGTCAGGACCTTGACAGATTTATCATACATCTTCTCAAGGGCAGACAGGTCGATGCTACCTTCATCCCACCATCTGCCGTTTTTTCCATCCCATTTTGCCACTGTTGTATCTCTTGCCCATACCACGCGTCCGGGAAATATCCCCTTGCCTTCGCCTATGGGGGAATTCGGCGTCATAGCTAATCCTTCTGAAAATACAGGGAAACTAATGAATGTTATTAATATTATAATGATTATGAACTGCTTCATCGATGTATATTAATTGCAATCTATCAGAAATAATCATTCGTGAACGGATGTAATCACGATTCCTCCATTGGGATGAATCCTGACAGGTAATGCTCCGTTTTCTTTGACCTTGACAATATTTTTGTCCGGAATAAAATCGGTACTCTTAAAAACACGTTCACTCCGGGATTCTTTCGCAGTTTTCCTGAATCTTTTCCGAGCCTCCTTAGTGTAGTTATCGCTGTAAAGCATGACATTTTTTCCACTCAGCATACCGATATTGAGATTCAGGTCAAGGGGTTCAGAGGTGGCATTTACGCCGCCGATATACCAGTCATAGCCATGCCTGCGGGCCAAGACTATATATTTACCAGGAACACCATCAATCAACTTGGTCTCATCCCATTCTGTCGGAACCGTTTCCAGATATTTCATGCACAATTCAGGTGCATCGGTAAGATTATTGGGTGTAAGTGCGAAATTCTGCACCGGATTCTGATAGAGTATAGTTGTGGCAAGCTGGAAAATATCTGATGTGGTTCTGTAAATACCCTCTTTGTTTCCTTTATTCATGAAACGGTTCATAAAGCAACCACCGTATTCCATAGAGCCCACAGTATTGCGGATAAACGGATGCAGGGTGGCGTTTTTGGCCTCCTCATTGTCGAAATGCTGGCTGAATATAAGATTTTCAGAGGCAAGTACTGCCTCGCTTCCCACATAGTTGGGATACATTCGTTCCCAACCGCGAGGCAGCGTGCAACCATGAAAAATAACCATAAGTCCATAGTCGTTGGCATCTGAAAGAATAGATTCATACAGACGCATGGTTTCTTGCTTGTCACCTCCGAAGAAATCTACTTTTATCCCTTTGACACCATTCCGGCGCATCCAATCCATTTCATTCTTACGGTCAATCGGATTATCCATTTTGTTATTTGGAGATTGTTCAATATCATTCCAATATCCACTTGAACTATACCATAGAAAGACATCCACATTCTTTTTATGGGCATAATCAATGAGCTGTTCCATTTTTCTATACCCGATGTTTTTATCCCACCACGCATCAATCAGAATATATTCATATCCCATCTCATTTGCGAGGTCTATGTATTTAATCTGGTCTTCATAGTTACAGCTGCCATCCTGCCAAACTATCCAGCTCCATGTGCCCCGGCCCGGTTTCACTTCAAATTTAGGCTGATACTTCGGGGCGACCACATCCCAAGGTATTGTGGTCTCTACAACAGGTGCAAGATTATTCCCTACAGTTATAGTTCGCCATGGAGTTTTGCCCGGAAGAGCAAAGGCCGGTTCGGAAGTACCGTTACCATTGTTTTCCTCAGGCATCGGAAATTCAATTTTGTAGCCGCCATTCATATATTCACCTATCCTCGATGCACAGTATCGGCTGTCGACGCCTGTCTCGCTGATCAGAACCCAAAGATTATCAGGCTTTATATTGAACAGACATGGGAAAGTATAGCCACGCCCATATTTGGATGGACTATCGAGAGTTGCATCAAGAACATATTCTTCCTCATAACTCGGCTTGCTTCTTTTGAAGCCTATCATGGGGTCACTTTGAGGTGACAGGTAGGACGTCGTACCATCGGGAAAAATGAACGAAGATTTTTCATCCATGATTCGGATACTCTTTGTTTTTCCTTGAGCCGGTATATCATAGCGGTATGCGACATCATTGTTAGCCACAATGAATTCCACACTCATCTCGCCTCCCGTACGGTTACTGAAAGTACAGAGAAGTTTATTGGCCTTGAACTCAATATCCGATTTCTTGCTTCTTGACAACTTATAATGCTCAGACACCGGACTTTCCTTATGGGATTGCATAGTAAGTCCGTCGGTAAAATTTCCGGCATTGCTCTCAAATCCTAACGGAGATGGGAGAAGCACCGTTTTTCCGTCATACGAAATACGGTATGACGCAATGCTGTCAGTCGGACTACTTGATACTGTTAATTGAAGTCTACCGTCAGGACTTGTTACACTTGCATCATCTGCAAACATAGAAAATCCGCAGAAACTCAGGAGTATGGCTTCCACCCAAAACCTGTTATACATAATATTATCCGTTATTTATGATGTTATCTATTTCTTGCAGTTCCTCCGAAGAGAAATCAATATTGTTGACAGCCTGAATATTATCACAAAGCTGTTTTTCCGAGCTTGCCCCGATAATTACGGATGTCAGTATTTCCTTGCTCAGAAGCCACGACAGCGACATCTCCGCAAGAGTCTGTCCTCTCCGGGCCGCAATGTCATTGAGTTGACTTATCTTGCCAATCAGTTCGGGTGTGATATCCTCACGATGCAGGAACACTCCGCTTTTCACAACCCTGGAATCTTCGGGAATACCATGCAGATACCGATTGGTCAACAGCCCCTGGGCCAGCGGCGAGAACGCGATAAAACCGAGTTCCTCCTTTCTGATAAAATCGAAATGCCTGGCCTCCGGCTTCCGGGAAAGCATGTTATATCGGTCTTGGTATATCAGACACCTCACATGCTGCTCTTCCAGCAGACAGCACATCTGTTCGGCTTTGTCTACCGGATATTTTGAAAGTCCGATATAAAGGGCTTTCCCTTGGCGGACTATGTCAACAAGTGCTTGTGCCGTTTCTTCCAATGGTGTTTCCTCGCAATAGCGATGGCTGTAAAATATATCAAAATATTCGAGTCCGGTACGCGTAAGGCTCTGGTCGATGCTCGCCATGATATGTTTCCTTGACCCACCGTCTCCGTACGGGCCGTCCCACATAAGGTGTCCCGCTTTTGACGAGACTATCATCTCGTCGCGGTGGGTCTTCAGACCGTCCCGCATAAGACGGCAGAAATTCCGCTCGGCGCTTCCTGGGGGTGGCCCGTAGTTGTTGGCAAGATCAAAATGAGTGATACCCTCGCTGAAGGCTTTAAATGCAATTTCTTTCATGGTGGCATATCTGTCTGTATCTCCGAAATTATGCCACATACCAAGTGATATGAGCGGCAATTGCAGTCCACTCTTTCCGCAGAATCTATATTTCATTGCAAGACTTTAAAAGACGTGAAGTATAAAAAAATTATTTAGAATCACTCGTTGTTCAGCGACTGGGGAGTTGTCGGGAGCCATACTTTCATACAGCCTTCACCTCGATGAGCCCATGCATAATAAGGGATAAGCGACAGATTCACTTTTTTCACGACAAGCTCCCCGGCATCATTCCGGTCGACAGTCTGCGCATCCATGTTCAGTTGCACGATTCCATGTAATTTACTCTCTCTTTTTTCAGAGAGAGCGGGATTCGGGTATAGAATCATGCTGGTGATGTTGAAATCATTGTCAGGCCATTCTGCACAATATACTATCGGTCCGCGTTCAATAGCAATCTTACCGATATTTGTTTTTATTTTGTCACTTGAATGAATAATGCGTGCGGAATTGTCGAATTTTATTTCAACTCTGTCTCCCTTTTTCCATTTACGTGTTATGGGAAGATAGCCCTTTGTCAGATTCCGGACAGGAATATTCTCGCCATTTACACTCACGATAACATTGCCATGCTTATTGTCAGCATAAGTGTATAAGTCACTCGGAACCGGCCGGTCAGTTGCCCATCCCGGTATACGCAGTTTTAATGTGAACACACCAGCCTTATTGTCGCTGATTTCAATTTCCGATTTCCCGTCCCACACATAATCACCGGTCTGTGAGATTTTCACCGTTTTGTCCCCGACATTTATATCGGCATTATTTGCCATATACAGATTTACATATATATCCTTGTCCTTTACCGCATATATGTAACCCGGAAGAGAAGGAATGAAACGACATATATTCGAAGGACAGCACGAACAGTCAAACCAGGCTTTGCGGGAGTAGGCACCATTGCTTGCGAGGGGATTCGGATAGAAGAACGCATTGCCCTCAAGCGACACTCCGGAAATCAGGCCATTGTAAAGAGTACGTTCCAGTGCATCGTAGTATTTTGAATCACCGTGCAACAGAAAAAGACGGTGGTTGAGATATACGTTTCCGATAGCCGCGCAAGTCTCACAATAAGCATCCGCATTGGGCAGTTCATAGTTGTCACCAAACGATTCACCATCATGTCTGGCACCGATACCGCCGGTGATATAGAGTTTCTTGCCCACGATATTATCCCATATCCTGTCGATAGCCTTTATATATGCTGAATCGCCAGTCAGAGCAGCGACATCCGCCATTCCCGAATACATATATACGGCCCTTACAGCGTGACCGACGGCCTCATCCTGTTCTACGACAGGAAGATGAGCCTGACTGTACTTATCCCGGCGTGAAGTGTGTCCCCTTCGGTCAAGGAAATATTTGGCCTGATCAAGGTATTTCTTATTTCCTGTGGCAAGATAAAGTTTTGCAAGGCCCATTTCAGCTATCTGATGTCCGGGCACCTTATCGAGCTGCCCTTCGTCGGAACCGATGGCATCGCACACACAATCGGCATAACGGATGGCGATGTCAAGGAAATTGCGTTTCCCGGTAGCCTGGCAGTGAGCCACAGCCGCTTCCGCCAAATGCCCTAAGTTATAGAACTCATGGCTGAGATTTTCGACTTTTTCCCATTTTGTAGGGCTCATCCAGGGATGTGGATGTGCCGGATTCATTGTATATGACGTGTTAAGATAACCGTCAGGCTCCTGAGCCGCAGCTACTAATACCAAGACACTGTCAATATATGATTCGAGCTTTTTATCGGGATAGGTCTGCAACAGATAGCTTGCGCCCTCGATGGTTTTGTACACATCCGTATCATCAAACGGAAACCCTCCAACCTTATAATTCTCAGATGGGTTAGCGGCCTTTACGAAATTTTCATATCTTCCCGATTCCTCACATTTGCGGAAAGCAAGAGGAATCGTCGTATCACGGCTGACCCTAAGGCGTTCTCCCCAAAAGCTGTCGGTAATTTTTACCGAGGTAAACGGTACCGGTTCGAAAGGATAACCGGCGGTTCCTGCGTCGGCATTAATATAAGTACCGACGCAGATACCGGCGCATAAAGCGACGGTTGTTAAAACTTTTTTCATTGCTGATATTTTATTCTTTATCTTGTGGGAAATGTGGTTTTGATTGTTCCGTCGGGACGGAAACTCATGCGGTCGATGCAGACCTGACGGTGGATGCCCGGTTTGTCTTTCAGGAAGTGTTTGTTGATGCGGTGATAGATTATGCGCCATTCATCAGTGCCGGGGATGTTTATCACCGAGCAGTGTCCTGTACCATAAATTTCTTTCTTCGGATTCTGACTGAGGATAACAGGATTTTCAGCAACTTTAACCGGGCCTAATGGGGAGTCGGCCGTGCCGTAGGCTATGTGATAGTTCGGAGAACCGGTGTCATCCACCGACCACAGGAAATAATAGCGGCCATTTCTGTAAAAAACGTATGGAGCCTCCCGATAAGCATAGTCCTGAAGAGTCCCACCTTCGGGAGTCATGACCGTGAGCGTATTTTCTCTGATTGATGTCATATCGTCACCAAGCTCGGCCCCAGCCATATAGCCATTACCCCAGTAGAGATAATATTTGCCGGAGACAGGGTCGTGGAAAACGTCGACGTCTATCTGCTGTCCATGACCTACGGGGCTATCCGTCACAATCGGCGTGCCATAGTCATAGAACGGTCCGGTGGGATTGTCGGCTATTGCAACACCTATCACCTTGCGGTTCAATTCCTTCGAGTGACCGCTGTAATATAGGAAATATTTATATGTGCCGTCATCATATTTCCGCTCGATTATCGCGGGGGCCCAGGCATTACCGGTTGACCATCCGACCTGCGGTCCTTTCAGATCGAGCACAATTCCCTCGTCGGTCCAGTCAGTCAGATTACCTGAGGAGAATACCTTGAAATAATGGCCGCCCCAGCCGGGAGTGCCATCAGTAGTGGAGTATATATAGTATTTGCCGTTTTTTTCTGAATAGAGAATCTCTGGATCGGCATGGTATTCCGGAAGAACCGGATTGTGGTTATTGTCAAGAGCGGAATATTCGACGGATGCACCTGCTGCCGAAGCCGGAATAGGTCTGATTGTTCCGTCAGAATTATAATATAACGGTTCTATTATCACCGAGCGCGAACCGCTTCCACCTCCGAGGCCGCCGATGTGGGAGAAGAACCAGTCGCGTCCTTTGAAATTCACGATTGCCGGATGAGTGGTATTGCTGTTGCCGGCAATTTCTGAGATGATGCCCATATATTCCCATGGTCCAGTTATGCTGTCGGCCATGGCATAGGCGATTTTCTCAGGCCACTGTGCGGCATAGGTGAGATAATATTTATCGTTTGCCTTGTGAACATACGGAGCTTCGGTAAAATCTTTCAGATTAAGAGGATGGATTTCACCGTCGATCTCCTTCATGTTTTTATTGAGGCGTGCATAGAAACACTTCTTGTTTCCCCAGAATATATAGGGCTGGCCATCGTCATCAATAAACACAACGGGGTCAATGCAAGCCCAACTATGTGTGGTCCCTTTGCAATCCTTGCTCGTAAGTAACGGCTTACCGAGAATATCCTTATAAGGTCCTTCCGGAAAATCTGCCTGCGCCACACCTATGCCGCACCAGTTTGTCGAGGAGTAGAAATAATACTTGATATCCGGTCCTTTTACCGGGTGACCCGCAAACGACACGTGAGCATCATTCCACTTGAAATCATCGGCATAAACCGGAATCGGATGTTCTGTCCAGTCAATCATATCGGTGGTAGAGAATACACACCAGTTGGGCATGTGATATCCCTCTTTGTTGCCCGGTTCGTCATAGCCGGTAAAGAGCCATAACGTATCTCCGACAACCATCGTTGCAGGGTCGGCGGTATGCTTGTATCGTATGAGCGGATTTCCTTCATATCGAAAATTATAGCTCGCATTGTCGCCCCATTTCTTTTTCAGCCGGTCAAGTTCAGAGGCAGAAATAGGCATTACCGTTCCGTGGCGGGGGAAAAAGTCTTTGGTAAAGGATTCCGGTTCTTTAGTAAACGTTTTCAAATCCTTTGATGTCTGATATTCATAACGTCCGGATGTGTAGAGGTCATACATCAGGACATATTCCCCGGTATCGCTGAGACGATAGATGCCGGAACCTTCGACCGGTGTTTTTCCGGCATAGGCATCCACAAATCCAGGAATCTCTTTCCACGGTCCTGTCGGATGCTTGGAGACGGCATATTGTATACCGTTGTCTTTACCGATTCCCTCGTTACCTTTATAAAACATGTACCATTTCCCATCCGGGCCCTGGATAATATCATTGTCAATAGCTCCGTTTTTTGTCCGAAACAGCACTTTCGGTTCGCTCTCAAAGCCTGTGAATTCTTTGTTCGCATAGGCATAGTAGGTGGTAAAACCTTTGGTCCGGTCGGTGGGACGCACGGTGAAATATACCATATACTTTCCGCACTCCGGGTTGAAAATGGTCTGAGGGGCCCAGACCCAGTAAGCATCGGAGAATTTACGGGCGTAATCTTTAGGCAGATTCACAACAGCATGTGACCAGTTGATAAGATCGTCCGATTTCATCATCACAATACCCGGATTTGCTCCCCAGCCGTCACGGATTGTGTTCATATCCGTAGCTACGATATAAAATGTCTTACCGTCATCACCGCGGAGTATATGCGGGTCTCGGATTCCGCCTGTAATTGATATTGTATCGGAATTTATGATCGGACTGTTATGATTGAGAGCTTTCCATTTGAAACCATCATCGCTCACCGCAAAACGCAGATGCTCCTGAAGGTACCCCGGTCCTGTTCCTTCAAAATAGGTAAATATATAGCCTCCGCCAGTGTCGTCTGTCTGCGCATGAGCCGTCATAAAGGAGCAGGATGCGAGAAGGCCTATGCCTAATGGCAGTATTATATTTGATATGTCTGATATTTTCATGTTTTAGTTTTTATTCATTATTGTTATTTCAAGGGGTGATGATACGGTTTTTGCAAATTTAGCAATAATCCGCGTCCAGTCATCGAGTCCGTTAATGCCGGCTTTACTCCAGCCTGCACCCCAATAGTAAGTATATGGGTGAGCGGAATGAGAGGACGATTTAACAAGTATATGTCCGCTTGCCTGTCCGATTGGTTTCGGGAACGGAAGGATTTCGGTAGTCGCATCAGCATCGGGGACTAAGACACCGACAAATATTTCTCCATTATCACCGGCGGGATTATCGGTTGGATCTGCGTATCCTGCCATTGTTATGCCTGCACCGGTGGCAAAAAAAGCGGGCAAGGAGGATGGCTCAGCGATGGATTCGACGGAAAGAGGATGGTGGAGAACAATTCCCGCCGCGACTGTATCGGAAACATCTGTATTTCTGAAATTCACGATTGTTCTGTTGAAATATGACCCTGCATCAAGGCTTATGATACGCTGCTGATCGGGATAATCGAGCTGAACTGTAAAACGCAGCGGGCCACGGTCGAGTATCCTGTATCGTTCAAAACACCACGAGTATTTTGGCTGTCCGTCATGACCGATAATTGCGGCAGTTCCCGCGCCAAGTGTCGGTCCAACTGAATATACGTCCATTCCTTCGCCGTGGTCAACGTGAAAAGATTTACCTTTCATGTGGTCGGCATAGCGTTGTTCAATGACCGGATGGGTCACGGATTTAGTCCATATATCATAACCGAAGGCCCGTTCACCGCTACGTTGAAGTGCGGGCCCATAGGCGCGGTATGCACACCTGTCATTTTCCCATGTCATGTCGTCGGCACGCTCCGGGAAAAGCCGCCCGTAAACTATGGGTGGATATTCGGTTGCTTTCCCTTTACAGAGTCTGAAAATGCGTTCAGCTCCAGCCTCCATATCGACCTGAAAAATGATTTTTCCGTCATAAGTACGTTGTATAGGAATCTCCATCCCCGAATCATCTGTCAGACAGACATCTGTGCCATACACATCCGGAATTTCCACCATCTCGCCATTTCGCGGGAACGGATATTTATTTTTAATTCTGACATCTGCAAGGGGAGTTATCACTTCAAGTGCATATACAGGCGTAGGCTCTGATGCCACTACTTTCTCACCATCTCCCTGAGAGTTTTTTTGCACAAAAAGAATCAATCGTTTAGTATCGCACCAGTAATTTTTATCAAATGTGGGCTCCCAGGCATCAACGCTAAAATCAGTAATATCCGTAACAGTCCACAACTTCCCATCAGTCGGTCGCGTTGCCACTGACACTTTGCTTCCTCTCTCCGCATCGCGGAATACATAGTAGATTATATTCCCGTCGCTCACTACCTGCGGACGTGATATTGGAATCATTTTTGTACCTCCACCGGACAGAGAAAACGGACTATGCCGATGTCCGACAATTTCCATCTTCCATCCTTTGCCGTCATGACTGACAAGCCGATATTGGGGTACAGAATCGCCTGCTTCGCGCCAGTAAGTCGCAATGAAAGGGTTTCCGTTGTCTTCGGCTGTCATTGATGTCTGATTGATTAATTCGGAGTTCTGTGGGATATGCCAGGCTATTTCCGCATTATCTATCGTAATCGGAAGTGAGTAAACAGAGCCGTCACTCCGCTTCCATGTCTTTCCTCCGTCATCTGAACGGGCATAGCATAAATCATGATTGGTTTCCACCAGCCATGTCTCGCGCCAAACCCATGAGAGATGAATAGTTCCTTTGGAATCAGTGGAGAGCTGCCAGTAGGCATTACGTTTACCTTCTCCGTCGATGAGTACATCATGTATGCGTTCCCATTTCCGGGTGGTAATGTCATAACGATTCATCACCATATTTCCCTTGCCGGATGCACCGGAACGGTATACAAAAATGAGGTTGCCGTCGGCAAGATTGTGAAATTCCGGATATGTGACATCTTCTTCCCCGACTCCAATCATAGGTTCAAGATTGTCAAACGCAAGAGTGTCAGGTGCAATGCTCCGGCAATACCTGAGGGGATGACCGTGGTGGTCAAACGACAGGTGAAGGTATCCATCGCCATCCGCTGCCATTGAGATTACATTGTGGGCATCGGACACATTTCCTTTATATTGTGTCTGTCGGACTTCCCATGAGTCTGTGCCGCGTTTCCGACGCGCCACAGTGACGTAGCCTTCCGGATTGTAGAAACAGCAATACTGGGTATCACCATGTGATGTGATGGAGTTGGCACGAAACACGGCAGTGTTCACTGATGTGGCACTGTATCCATCGGCCACTCTTGACAAACGGCCACCTGTTACTGCCCCCTGGACCTCGAAGCTGAGGCACAGGGAAACAGTCAGGAATAATATGAGAGAATAGATTTGTCTCATCGCAAAATAATCAGAAAAGGTCTCGTGTTCTTATGTCATCACCCCAGTGATGGTCTTTGGGGAAAGATCTACCATCCCATGCCTTTTTAGATGTCCATGCCAAAGGAGCATCGGTCCAGAACGGATGTGTGGCGGGAAGTCCAAGCGGGAGGAATGAGAGTGAGGTCATGTAGAGTGAACCATTGTTTGTGTACCAATCGGCGACATTGGGCTGGCGTCCGGCAAAACCGATAGTAAGATAACCCTTTTCGTTAAAATTTTCCTTACCGTCAAACATTCGGTGCATAACGGTGGTAAGCGCGGCCCTCACCTGTCCATTTGTCAGTCCCTCCGGCAACTCCTCATACCACGCCATCATAGCGAGAGGCTGCATCGTCGCCATACGGTAAGGTATAGAACGACCGAATACAGGGAATGTTCCCTCAGGCGAAATCATACGTTCAAGCACGATGCTGAATTTACGTGTACGTTTCAGCGCGCGGTCATAATATTGTCCGTAATGTATGCGTGTGTAGCGTCCGCTTTCTTTCATGGTTCTGAGAGTTTCAAGATACATCGGGTGGAACACATAGCTGCTGTAATAGTCAAATGCAAAGTTTGGACCGTCGGCATACCATCCGTCGCCCACATACCATTCCTCAACCTTGCGTATTGCCGAATTTACGCGATATTCGTCACATTCAGCTCCGGCTTTGGCAAGAAAACTTTCGATAGTGGATGAAAACAGGAGCCAATTGGTGTAGGGAGGGTCAACGCGACGCAACTGGCTGAATTCCTCTACATAACGCTGCTTAGTAGCCTCATCGAGCGGCATCCATAAAGCATCATAAGCGCGCAGGAAGGATTCTGCAACATAGGCGGCATCGACCAGAGCCTGGCCGTGGCCACGCCATAGCAAATAATCAGGGCTGTCCGGGTTCACTGCGTTAGCATAACTCTTCAAGGCCCATTCACGAAGCTGCTTACGCTTCAATCCCTCTTCGGTATCATCGTCGGGGAGAGAGAGCCAAGGAGCTATGCCGGCCATGAGTCGACCGAATGTTTCCATATAAGTCACTTTCTTATCACGGCCGTCCCAGTTCGGGCTAACTTCCACGAGCATATTCTTTTGCAGATTTCCCTCCGCCATATTGCTAAGTACCGGTGCAGCCATCGAGTAAGCCAGATCTACCCAGTAGGCGCGGTCATCGTTGTTGCTCTTTTCAAGATAACGCACATATTCACAGGCGGCAAGAAGAAATGCCCCGGTGCCAAAATTGGATGTCGATTCCTTGTTTACGACCTGACCCGGTATAGCCTTTTCGCCTATCGGCTGCACATAACCGACTGAACCGTTTTTCTGAAGAGCGATGCGTGAGAGGTAATCCCATCCTTTTTTTGCCGCATCGATATATTTCGCATCCTTAAGATAGCCATTGTTCACACCCCACAGAAGTCCATAAGTAAAAAAGGCTGTTCCGCTTGTTTCATAACCTGGAGCATGCTCTTCATCCATCATAGAGCGTGACCAGTAACCTTCGGGACGCTGGAGTTTCACTACGGCGTCTGCCATACGTGTAAACTTGTTCTCGAAAAAATCACGGTGTTTGTAGTCGGCTGGAAGGTCTTTCAACACCTTGGCAAGTCCGGCCAACACCCAGCCGTCGCCTCGTGCCCAGAAATCCTTTTTACCATTTGCACTTTTATGTTTGGGATAGACATACTTTCCGTCGCGGTAATACAGACCTTCTTCGGCATCATACATGATGCTGTCGCTGACAAGCACATATTCATATAGTTTATCAAGATATTTTGTATTGCCCGTCAGTTTGTGCATTTTTGTCATAACCGGCATCACCATATACAGGCCGTCAGCCCACCACCAGTAATCGTTGTGCGGAGTCGACATTTCATATTCCATAACCTCTTTGGCTCTTTTTATGCGGCGGTCGTCGGGAAGTATGCGGTAAAGGTCGGCATAGGTCTGGAAACATATCTGCCAGTCACCGAAAAGCACGTGCTCATCAGTCTCGCCATAATTATATTTCCATTTTGAACGGTCATTGCCCTTGGCTCCTTTCCAGTCATTATATTCCGCCCATTTCTGCGAGTATTCAAGCCAGTCTTCATTCCCCATCAGAAAATAGGCTTCCATATTGCCGGTATGATAGGCCGCATTGTCCCAAAATGAACGGCTCTCGGCAGGATTGGATGACTGCCAGTGGTTGTTGACTTTCGTGATTATGTCACGTACTGATTTTGACTCTTTTGTCGGGGAAGCGTAGAGCATCACTGGGATAGATGCCATAGCCAATGCGAAGAACGTGATGAATGATTTTTTCATGATAATATGCTATCTTTATTAAAAATTTCTGTTATTCCGGAGAATCTATATACGGGACACCGTTGTTGTCAAATTTTATCGGTAACCATAGGTGACGCGAGTCAGCGAGATTTTTGGGATTCCATCGGTCTGCCATAAAAGTATAGTCTTTCCCAATTTTCATGACATAGGTACTCTGCGAGTCAAACGTGGTTTTTGCACCTTTGCCACGACAAGGATTAGGAAGCTGCCTCCATTCTCCCATGATATTGTCGGCTGTCATCAGACGGGCCTCATTCGGTGCCCAGCCGGTACATCCCGACGTAATCATCCAGTATTTGCCATCATGCTTAAACAAGGCCGGAGCTTCGTTATGACCACCGGGGAACAAACGGATATATTTGCCGGTATGGGATGTAAATGTGGAATCAAGTTCGGCAATCTGAAGGGTCAGATTGTCTTCTGAGGAGTATATGTGATAAGCCTTGCCGTCATCATCGACAAACAGAGTCATGT
Source organism: Bacteroidales bacterium (assembly GCA_019416285.1). Taxonomy (GTDB): domain Bacteria; phylum Bacteroidota; class Bacteroidia; order Bacteroidales; family Muribaculaceae; genus Duncaniella. The sequence goes on along the minus strand of DXXM01000001.1, from coordinate 242,064 downwards.
CACGCGCCATCTGTCCGCTGTAAAGGTCGCGTTTGACAAAACTGCCTTTTACTATCTGTGCTCTCCACTCTGGAGTCCACCACTCGAGATTCTTATCCCACTTCTCCTCCCGGTCCTTCTTGCTGAGATTGACCGGGAACCATCCGGGATTGACGCGTGAGGATGAAACATATTCAAACGGACCATAAGGAGTGTCGGACGTTGCGACACCGGCGAAGGCAGCGCCGTAACCGCGCCCTTTGAGCTCGTGGTGAAACCACATCACATATTTTCCTGTCGCGGGACAGTATATGACTTTCGGACGCTCTATGGTGCATCCCTGTTCAAGCATGTGTCCCGGCGTAGTCACAACCGATAATACAATGCCATGATTATCCCAGGATTGTAGGTCAGTAGACGAATAACAGCTTACACCTTTTTGTCCTGACCCCGGAGTGCCGTCACCACGATGTTCTCCATACCAATAGTATGTACCGTCTTTCTCCATTATTCCGCCTCCATGAGCATTTATATGTTTACCCTCGCTGTCCCGGAAAGTCTCACCCTTAACAAGAGGCATCCCTGTCGAGGCTGAAACCTGTAGCCCGACGCTTATAAATAACAGAATTATTGATTCCTTCATCTTTTTTACCTTGATTTATAATTTTCAGAATAATTGTTTGAATGTGTTTATTTTCTGAGTGACGCCACATAGTCGGTAGCCGTCATCCCGTATGCTTTTTTGAACGCTTTTGCAAATGATGAATGACTGCCGAACCCGGTGCGTTCCGCTATCTCGGTCACTGACAGCACTCCTTCCTCCAGAAGAGAGGTAGCGAGTGAGAGTCTGACATGACGGATGTATTCATTCGGGGACACGCCGACCAGAGCATTGATTTTGCGGTATAACGAAGAGTTCGACATACACATCTTGTCAGCGATAAACGACACTCCGAGTTCCTCGACAGTCATATTGTCAATAATAATCTGTCTGATTTTTTCCATAAACTGACGGTCAATAGGCGAAATCGCCTTCTCGACAGCCGAATCAGGATTCCCGATAGAGTCAGAATCCTGCTGCCGGTCTCCGTCATTATTGTGCAGTGTATCTTTTGCCATAAACTGGGCCGCGATCTTGCGGCGTATTCTAAGAATTGAATAAATGCGACTTCGTAGCAGACGGGCACTGAACGGTTTGGTGAGATAGGAATCTGCCCCGGATTCATATCCCTCCTCCCTATCAAGAATCGAATCTTTCGCCGTCAGCAGTATAACCGGGATGTGGCTCGTGAGGAGGTCATCCTTTATACTGCGACACATTGATATGCCATCCATTTCGGGCATCATGATATCACTGATGACCATATCGACATCTTCATCATGAACAATCTTTAAGCCTTCTATACCATTACGGGCAACAAGGACATCAAACTCATCCACAAGTGCCTGACGGATATACTCACGAATATCATCATTATCCTCTACCACAAGAAGTTTTATGCGCCGCTCTGACTGAGGCTCATCGCCGGCGTCTCCCGATTCCGGGAGATTCACCTGTGTGGCTTTCAATTCTGTTTCGGGGGCATGGATTGCATCCGGATATATGTTGTCGGTCAGTAATGTGAGGGAGAACGTAGAACCTTTGCCCGGTTCGGAGTCCACTTTGATATCGGCATTATGGATATCGGCAAGACTCTTTACCAGAGCAAGACCGATACCTGTGCCGGAAGCCTGGTGCTCCCCGTTTTCCTGATAGTACCGTTCAAATATATGTTCGAGATTTTTACGGGAAATGCCATAGCCGGTATCGCTGACTTTTATAACCGATTTCCGGATTCCATCAGCGACGACGGTGTGATAAGATAATGTAATAGAACCTGCCACGGTATATTTCATGGCATTGCTGAGTAGATTGTTGAGTATGGTAGTCAACATTCCGGCATCATAGTAGAGCATCTGGCCGTCACGCTCAATGTCCAGTATGAAGGTTCTGTCCGGATTCCTGTTCAGTTCCTTGTAGCGCAGACCTATTTCCAGCAGTAGATTGGAAATATCGCCCCGTTTGACTATAAGCTGACGGTTTTGTGTCTCTGTTTTCCGAAAATCGAGTATATCGTTAATGAGATTGAGCAGGGTCGTGGAACTGTCGCGTATGGTCTGAAGCTTGTAAGAATATCTTGCCGGAAGAGACGGATCTCCTACAAGGTCTTCCAACGGTCCCATTATCAGAGTGAGAGGCGTACGCAACTCATGCGTTATATTAGTATAGAAACGCAGACGTTCCTCATTAAGCTCCTGACGGTTACGGCTGTTTACCCTTTCTGTCTCAAGTTGCTGTTTCAGTGACACTCTGCGCTTATAATACCAGGCAACCACAGCAAGAAATACAACTCCGAGGAGAAAATATATTGTCTTGGCCCACCACGTCAACCATACAGGAGGTGCGATGTGGATTTTTACCACAGTGACAGGTGATGACCAGTCAAAGCCTTTCTGCTTTTGCTTCACCTGAAATTCATAGTCTCCCGGCGGGATGTCGCGGTACATAGCAGTTGCATCTCCATTCGCTTCTATCCATACGTCGCCTAATCCGTTTAAGCGATATGCCAGATCAACATATTGCGAGACAGAAGGGTCAAGAATATTGAAATTTATTGTGAATGTATTTGAATCATAAGTCAGCCAGACACTCCCATCTGACGGAGTTACCGATTCCTTTATTTCGTTTCCTTCATTATCGTGAGTGTATACTATTACATCTGTGACTTTTACAGGTATTACCGGCTTTTCTTTTTCAACTGTTGCAGGATTTATGCAGAAAACGCCGTTGGAGGATGCAAAATAGATACGCCCTGAATCATCCACGAGAGAAGCATTTTCTATAAAGGAAACTGATGCAAGCTCATTAGAATCTGAATATAGCGATACTTTCAGATTCTTTCCGTCTATCCTGACAAGCCCCTTGTTTGTACCAAGCCAGATATTGTGTGACTTATCCTCCTCTATGGATTTCACATGGGTAATACCCAGGCTGTCTAATGGAACGAGAGTAGAGAAATCTGTGATATTTCCCGGAGTCGGAAACAAGACAATGCCGTTGCGTGTGGCAAGCCACATCCTCCTACTGTAATCACATCTGATAGCGTTGATCGCATTTGAAGGAAAACCGTTTGACACATCAAGAGCCGCCAACAATTTCAGATCCGGCCCGAATATAGCCACACCTTTACCAAAAGTACCGACCCAAAGATTGCCTTTGGAATCATAAGCCATATCCTGAATTATCTGATCTTTTAACTTGTCATTAATAGAATCAAGACGTGTGGTTTTTTCTCCATCACTTACATAGATGCCCGAAGCAGTACCTATAAGCATTTCTCCATTATCGTATTCAAGAAATGTCCTGACATCAGAAAATGAAGTTTTGACTTCTGAAAAATGGCCGGTCTCATCATATATCAACGCCCCTCTGGAATCCGTACCTATCCATAGCTGACCTTTCTTAGACATGGCTATGGTCCTGATTACCGACCGCCCCTTGGAACTGGAAACAGGGACAGGATAAACAGTATGTTTTTTATTTCTAACCCTCACAAGTTCATTGTTTCCGCCAAACCACAGAGAGCCGTCAGCAGATGACGCGCAGCTCCACACCGGCTTATATGTCATCCTGTTAGCGCTCTCATACTGATAGTCAATACGGGAATATATGGGGTCAATATGGCCAATCAAGTCTATACCTGAGCGGTAATTTCCTATCCAGATATTTCCAAATGAATCCTGAAACAGACTACGGATATTGGCACTTGACGTTCCACCAGTCTTTCCCGCTGAGGGTACAGAGGTAAAGGAGGCCTTGCTTATGTCGGAATATGCGTAAAGATTTGTGTCAAGTATCGATACGCCACCCTGAGAGGTTGCAAACCATATTTCGCCATTATCCAGACGCATGATCGACCGTATACGACCCGGACCGATTGAACCCGGATTGGACTCATCATGGACAAACGGTATTATCGAGGATGTTGCGGGACTATACAGCGCCGCCCCCTCGTCCGTTCCGAGCCAGACGTTGCCATTGTCCTCTACCAGCATGGCATAGACATTCTCTCCCGGAATCCCGTCGCGTCTGTCAAAATTCACAAATGTCTTTGCTACCGTGTCTACCACACTGAAGCCGTTTCTCGTATGGCCCACATAGATTTTGTTATGATTTCCTGCATCAGCAACCGTCCAGGCACCTATAGGCATACCCGGAATAGTGGAATGATCATAATTTCTGACAGTAGACGTGGATGGGTCATAATACTGGGCCCCGAAATGATAGTGTGCGAGCAATAAACCTTTATCGGCAACCGGGACAATCGCAGTTATATCCGGCGACCTTAACCTGTTGTTCTGAGACTTTCTTATAAGACCCGTCTTTCGGTCATAGATGCAGAGGCCGTCACGCTGGGTTGCAATCCACAATGAATCGGGATATCCGGGACTGAACGCAATCGAATTGAATTCGTTCCCGCTCAATCCCGAATTAAAGCGGTTGAATGTCTTGAAACGCTTACCATCAAATCTGTTTAACCCATCCTCGGTTGCCGCCCATACATATCCGTCACCATCCTGGGCAAATGAAACGACATACCCGTTGGAAAGGCCGGAAGTTCCGTCGTAGGATGTGATGTTATGACTGAACACCGTCAGATGTGCAGCAAGCATTACTATATATGTAATGAATCTTTGTTTCATCGTAGAGATTTGGTAATTGTTTTCATGGATATAGCATCGGCTAACCATACTGCAAATATCGTAAATGTTTCCCGAATATTTCATGTCGGAATCTGTCATGTTACCTGTCCGAATCATTCAAAGAGTGCATCTGACAGATTTGGCAACGAATTTGATTGATTGGAACAAGGACACATTCAAGTCAATATCGTAAGTTTGCAACAGAAAAACAGAGCAATGGTATAAAGATTGTATAACAGAAGGTTCTACTGTTTATTTAAGGCACATTTCTAAAGTGAAAAAGATTGTTGATGGTTCTTTTTAATCATGAAAACCAATTATTATTAATACTATCATGAAAAAATTAAGACTTTTAATTTGGCTTATGGCCCTGATTGTGGGGACAGCAAGTCTGAGTGCCCAGCAAAGCTATACCTTGAAAGGCACTGTCGAGGATTCCTCAGGCGAGCCCCTTACCGGTGCGTCTGTTCTGGTCAAAGGCACCTCCGAGGGAGTGGCTACTGACATTGACGGCAATTTTGCTCTAAATGTGAAAAACGGAAATGTCGTCACCGTGTCTTACATCGGTTATAAGAACTATGAATTCACAGTCAATGGCCAGAATGACATCAGAATCGTGCTTCAGGATAACACCGAAGTCCTCGATGACGTGGTGGTGATCGGCTACGGCACCGCACGTAAGAAAGACCTCACAGGTGCTGTAGTGCAGGTCAATCCCGACAAGATTGCCGATCAGAATCCCTCGTCAGTGCAGGATATTCTCCGCGGCGTCCCGGGCCTGCAGATAGGCTATGACGAATCCGCCAAAGGACAGGGTGCCTCGATGAAGCTGCGCGGTCAGAATTCACTCGGAACGGAGGCTTCACCCATGCTCGTTGTCGACGGCATGGCTTTCTACGGTGAACTTTCTGAAATCAATCCTGACGACATCGCACAGATCGACATCCTGAAGGATGCTTCCTCGGCCGCCATCTACGGTGCGCGTGCTGCCGCAGGTGTCATCATCATCACGACCAAGAAAGGTAAGGAGGGCAAGCCCACCATCAATCTCTCAGCCAATGTGGGAATAGTAACGAAGGCATACTATAATGATGTGTTTGAAAGAGACGCCTGGCTGCGTCACCATGTCGACTGGTACAAGACATACTACACCTATGACAAAGGCGAAGACGGACTTTACGGATACTACAATGCCAAGACTGCCAAAGGCGATCTCAAATATCCCGCAGGCTATTTCGATGACCCGCGCAGCATGAGCGGAGCAGACCGTACCGCATGGTTTGAAAACGGCGGCGCCGAGGGTATAGCCGGCGTCTCCGGCCAGACTGAAATGGATCTCTGGGGCAACCGTCTCGGATTCTTCAATGCCCCCTATGTACTTCAGAACTTTATCGACGGCAAAAGTGTGGACTGGAACGACCACTCATTCCGTACCGGTATCAAGCAGGACTACAACGCATCCATCTCAGGCGCGACAGAACGTGTCAACTACTATATGTCTGTCGGCTATATGAAAAACGAGGGTTCGCGCCGCGGTGAGGACTATGAGGCTTTCCGCGCAAGCATGAAACTCAATACCAAAATCACCGACTGGCTCGAATTTGGCGCAAATGCCAATTTCCAGAACCGTACTGACGGCGACATCGCGGTCAACCTTAAACTGGATGACTGGGATAACAACATGCTCCGCAACTCGCCTTACGGCACATACCGTCACGAGGACGGCACTCTCGAACAGTTCCCGCACTCCGGCACAAACACCAACGGCGGCTACAACTATGATTTCGAGCGCCGCTATCTTGACCTTGACAAAGGCTATACAGCCCTCAACACTATCTTCAACATCAAGCTCAATCTTCCCGCGGGATTCACTTACACATTCAATATAGCGCCGCGATACCAGTGGTTCCATGACCGCTACTGGATGTCGGCAGACCGTCCCTACGCATCCGCTTCCAGTCAGGGTGTGAACCGCGAGAATACCAAGACTTTCGACTGGAACCTCAACAACACCCTCCTGTGGGACCGCACCTTCAATGATGTGCACCGGTTCACTGTGACTCTCGTACAGGAAGCGGAGGAACATAAATACTGGCGCGACCGCATAGAAGCGAGAAACATCTCACCGACCGATGCTCTCGGATTCCATTATGTGGAGGGCGGCGACAAACTGCAGAGCTCTTTCAAAAACTATGACGCACGCTACACCGCAGCTTCCTATCTCGGCCGAGTGTTCTACAGCTACGACAACAAGTATATGATCACCGGTTCTTTCCGCCGCGACGGTTTCTCCGGTTTCGGCGCAAACAACAAGTGGGGCAATTTCGGAGCCGTGGGTCTCGGCTGGAACATCTCCGATGAGAAATTCATGGAATCCACCCGTTCATGGCTTGACAATGCCAAAATCCGCGTGTCGTGGGGCACCAACGGTAACCGCGAATATGCCGATTACCGCACTAAGATTCAAGAAGTCTACAAATCTCTCACCAACCTGCAGCTCGACGGCTCGATGGTCTATTACAATAACGGCACATCGACCGTGGTCAAGGCTCTCTCAATGCAGACCACTCTCGGTAATCCGGATCTTCTCTGGGAACGCACCAACTCATGGAACTACGGTATCGACTTCTCTGTACTTAACGCACGCCTTACAGGTGCTGTCGATTTCTACACCAAGTCGACCAAAGATATGCTCATGACCGCCTCGCTTCCGTCGTTCAGCGGCTTTAAGGAGAGACTTACAAACCTCGGCGAAGTGACAAACAAAGGTGTTGAAATCTCTCTCAATTCGCTCAACGTGAATCTGCCGGACTTCCGCTGGACCACCTCTGTGGCGTTCTCCTACAATCAGAACAAAATCAAGCACCTCTACTACAATTTTGACGAGAACGGAGTAGAACCCGACGACACCGGCCGTGGCTGGTTCATAGACCATGCCATCGGCGAAATCTGGAATTACAAGGCCGTAGGCGTATGGCAGAATACACCCGAGGATATTGCCGAAGCAGCCAAATACGGTCAGGTACCGGGCGATCCCAAAATTCTCAACGTATATACTGAGGATGACAGACTCAATGCCGACGGTTCTGTCAAGGAATATGTCTACAACGACAAGGATAAACTCTTTCTCGGTCAGACCACACCCCCGATCTATCTGTCGATGCGAAATGATTTCAATATCTGCAAGAATTTCGACTTCTCATTCTCACTCTATTCCTATATAGGTCACAAGTCGCTTGAAGGTGCGTGGATGAACAACGACAACGGCTCGTCGAAGATTATCAACGCAATGAATATCCCCGCCAAGGAATACTGGACTCCCACCAATCCCACTAACAGTTATTGCCGCCTTCAGGCCAACGGTCCCTCGTCGCTCAGAGGTGGTGTCGGCAAACTCATCAACCGCAGTTTCATGCGTCTTGACAACATCACTCTCGGCTACACCATCCCGCAGAACTTCACACGCCGTTTCATGATCGAGCGTCTGCGCCTCACCGCAAGCTGCAACAATGTGTTCACCATCCATTCCGGCGAGTGGATCTACGGTGATCCCGAGACCAAAGACCATCACCTCTCCAACCGTACTTTCAATTTCGGTCTGAATCTTACTCTCTAATTTAACCTTCAAATTTACCACAATGAAAATAAACACCATAATGGCAAAAGCCTTCGTGGGAATCGCCGTTGCTGCGATGCTTACAGGCTGCAAAGATGATTTCCTTGATGCTGACCCGCAGACCATTTTCTCGCCCGAGCAGACATTCAAGACAGAAGCCGGTCTGAGATCCGCGATAGCCCGCTGCGACCGTTCATATAAGGATATACTCATGGACGGCAACGGCAATGTCCTCCCGATTGCATCCGTCTATTTCATGTCGGACATGGGTCTCTATGCCAAGACCGATGCGGGCGGCGGAATCATGGACAATTTCGCTGAGAAAATCACCCCGACATCAGGTATGGCGGGCGGAGGCGACTCCAATGCCATGACCCGTTTCTATGACGAATCCAACAATGGCATCAAATATGCCAACACCATACTCACCTATGTTGATCAGGTACAGGGTCTCGACCCGAAGCTGCGCGATGAATATAAAGGTAAGGCATACTTCCACCGCGCCTATAAATACTATCACATGGTGCTCCTTTTCGGTGATATACCTCTGGTGACAAAACTTCATCAGGTGCCCAAGCAGGACTATAAGTCGTGCTCCAAGGAAGAAATCTTCAAGATGCTTGTCAATGACCTTGAGTTTGCTGTCGAGCATGTTCCCGCGCAGAAGGATGCTCCCTACTGGGGCACTGTTAATCAGGAGGCTTGTATGCAGCTCCTCATCAAGTGCTATCTCGCAATAGGTGAGTTCAGGAAAGCCGAACTTATGGCCGACGACCTCATCAACAACCACGGTCTCCATCTGATGGAAACTCCGTTTGGCACCGACGTTCCCTCCGGCAATCCTGACACATGGCCTGTGCAGCGCAATGTACTCTGGGATCTGCACAGAGGAATCAATATTGTCGACCCCGCCAACAAGGAGACAATCCTTCCTATCCTCAACTACCATGACGAGAATTTCACACAGTATCTCACCATGCGTGCCCTCGGCGTACACTGGTCAAACGGTGTGATCAAGTCGCCCGACGGAATAAACGGTCCCACTACAAATCTCCAGCGCAACCATCGGGATTACAACACGAATCTTGACTGGCTCCGTGTGATAGGTCGCGGTATCGGCTGTTTCCGCACCTCATATTATTTCAATAAATATATGTGGTGGTACGACGGCGAAGAGGATACTCAGGACCTCCGCCACAACCGTCAGATAGGCAACTGGGTCGAGATGGAGGATCTCAAGTATAACAAGGACAAGAATTCTCCGTACTACGGCAAGAACATGCAGCTCTACGCGACAGAGGATTATGTGGATCCCGCAACAGGCAAAACCACCGTCCATGCCGGCGACCTCCTCTGTTCCGACACCATCCGTTCATGGTATCCCGTTCCTCTTTATAAGATGTATATCCTCGACCAGTCTGCCGAGGAGAACATGGGCGCCAACCAGTTCAACGGCGCGACCAAGGGCTCGAAACCATCCAACGGCAACATGTATGTGTTCCGTCTGGCCGAGACCTACCTCTTGCGCGCCGAAGCCAAATTCTATCAGGGAAATTCCGCAGGAGCAGCCGCCGACGTGAATGTCGTGCGTCGTCGTGCCAACGCCAAAAAGATGTTTACCACCGTCACAATCGGCGATATAGCAGATGAGCGCGCACGCGAGCTCTATATGGAGGAATGGCGTCAGCCTGAGTTGACCCGTATCTCGTGGGCACTCGCACGCAGCGGCCAGCCGGATGAATGGGGCAACACTTACAGCCTTGACAACTGGGACAAACAGTCGGGAACAGATGTCGACGGCGGTTCATACTGGTATCAGCGCTGTCTGCACTACAATATCTTCAACCGCGGCACTATCCAGTCCGGAGTCAACCTGAACTACCGTGTGGACAAACGCAATCTTTTCTGGCCAGTTCCAAACTCCGTAATCATCGCCAATATCGATTCCAAGCTCTGCCAGAATTACGGCTATGACGGCTACGACGCATCTACCCCCATGTTCACTGACTGGCGTGAGGCTATGGCCGATGATGACCGTGTCCAGTAAAATCCTGAAATAAATTATCTCAAAGAATAGGAATGTGTTGCAATCCTCAGCCTTCTGTGTAGGTTTTGTAACACATTCCTATTCTTTACAATAATCCGATCATCTGTTATTACAAGAATATATCAACTCATAATATGACTATCATACGATTTCTTACGTTTGCGGTAATGCTTATACTTTCGGTCTCTGGAGTCGAAGCTAAAGATATTGTGCCCGGCGAGATATGGCTCGATACATCAGGGAATCCTGTCAATGCTCATGGAGGCGGCATCCTGTATCACGACGGTAAATATTACTGGTACGGGGAGTATAAGAAAGGAAAGACCGTGCTGCCCGACTGGGCGACATGGGAGTGTTACCGTACTGATGTGACAGGTGTAAGTTGCTATTCATCACCGAATATGGTAGACTGGACATTCGAGGGAATCGTATTGCCGGCTGTGCCTGATGACCCTTCCCACGATCTACACCCCTCGAAAGTGGTGGAGCGTCCGAAAGTTATATATAACGCCAGGACAGGAAAATTTGTAATGTGGGCGCATATTGATAGCGCGGATTATGGTAAGGCCGCTGCAGGCGTGGCCGTGAGCGATTCCCCCACAGGACCCTTTACCTATCTTGGCTCATTCCGGCCCAACGATGCGATGAGCCGTGATCAGACCCTCTTTGTCGACGATGACGGTAAGGCATACCAGTTCAGTTCGTCGGAAAACAATCAGACTCTACACATAAATGAACTTACCGACGACTATTTACGACCGAGCGGCCGTTATGTGCGCCGTTTCATCGGTGAATCACGTGAGGCTCCGGCGGTATTCAAACATAACGGTAAATATTATATGCTGTCATCCGGTTGTACGGGATGGGACCCTAACGAGGCTGAAATAGCGGTCTCTGATTCAATAATGGGTGAATGGACATCTCTCGGCAACCCATGTAGAGGCAAAGATGCCGACAAGACATTTTACGGACAAAGCACATACGTGCAGCCTGTCTACGGTAAAGAAAATTCCTATGTGGCGATGTTTGACCGCTGGAATAAAACCGACCTGGAAAATTCGCGCTACATCTGGCTTCCTCTGTCGTTTGACAACGGCAAAATCACCATACCATGGCGCGACAGATGGAATATGGACGAGTTTGCGGTTCAGCCACAGTTTGAGGCGGCCGACGGTAAGTTTTTGCTTGACGGAAAGCCGTTTGTCGTAAAGGCGGCCGAATTGCACTATCCGCGTATTCCAAAGGAGTATTGGGAACAGCGCATACAGATGTGCAAGGCTCTCGGAATGAACACCGTGTGCCTGTATGTGTTCTGGAACTCGCATGAGCCCAAGCCGGATAACTTCGACTTCTCAGGTCAGAATGACCTGAGCGAATTTGTGAAGCTCTGCGACAAAAATGGGATGAAGGTAATCCTCCGCCCCGGCCCTTACGTCTGTGCCGAATGGGAGATGGGGGGACTTCCCTGGTGGCTGTTGAAGAAAAAAGATATCCGTCTGCGCGAGTCTGACCCGTATTTCCTTAAGCGTGTGGATAAATTTCAGAAGGCTGTCGCAGAGCAGGTCGGAGACCTGACTGTGACTGACGGTGGTCCCATCATCATGGTGCAGGTTGAAAACGAATACGGTTCATACGGAACTGACAAGCAATATGTCTCTGAAATCCGCGATATGCTCCGTAAAAACTTCGGCAATGATGTGACGTTGTTCCAGTGCGACTGGTCATCAAACTTCCTGAACAACGGCCTTGATGACCTTATATGGACCATGAACTTCGGTACGGGTGCGAATATCGACCAGCAGTTTGCAAAACTGAAAGAGGTACGTCCACAAAGCCCACTGATGTGTTCGGAGTTCTGGAGCGGATGGTTTGACAAGTGGGGCGCAAATCACGAAACACGTCCTGCTGCCGACATGATTGCCGGCATTGACGAAATGCTCTCGAAAGGCATCTCGTTCAGCCTCTATATGACCCACGGCGGCACAAACTGGGGTCACTGGGCCGGTGCGAACTCGCCCGGTTTCGCTCCGGATGTCACCAGCTACGACTACGACGCACCCATCAGTGAATCAGGTCAGACCACGCCTAAGTATTGGGAACTGCGCAAGACTCTTGCCAAATATATGGACGGGGAAAAACAGACGGCTGTGCCGGCTTTGATAAAACCGATAGAAATAAAGGCTTTTGATTTCACAGAAGTCGCACCGCTGTGGAACAATCTGCCTGCTCCGAAAACTGATACCGACATAAAGACTATGGAGGAGTATGACCAGGGATTCGGTTCAATCCTCTACCGGACAACTCTTCCTGCGCTGTCATCTCCGGCCCTCCTGACTGTCAACGACCCACATGATTTCGCACAGGTGTTCATCGATGGCAAATATATCGGAAAACTTGACCGCCGGAATGGAGAGAAAGAACTGACAATACCGTCGTGCCGCAAAGGTGCCACGCTCGACATTCTTGTCGAGGCTATGGGTCGCATCAATTTCGGACGGGCTATAAAGGATTTCAAAGGCATTACCGAGAATGTGACCGTCACGGTCGAAAAAGACGGGCATAAATGGGTGGATGACCTCAAGAACTGGCAGGTATTCAATTTCGAGGATACCTACGGGACATACACAGCAATGAATTTCAGCCCATTGGAAGAGACAATGAAAGACGGAGACCGTCTGCCTATGGGTGCCTACCGCGCCACATTCAACGTCAGAAAACCGTCTGACACATTTCTCAATTTTGAGACATGGGGAAAGGGGCTTGTATATGTCAACGGACATCCGATGGGACGCATCTGGGAAATCGGTCCGCAGCAGACTATTTATATGCCCGGCTGCTGGCTGAAAAAGGGTGAGAATGAAATCATAGTCTTTGACATCCTCGGACCGCGTGAGGCTAAGAGCGAGGGACTGAAGGAACCGAAACTCGACCAACTTCTTGTCAAGAAGCGTCTGACTCACCGCGAAGCAGGTCAGAACCTTGACCTTTCAGATGAAAAGCCGGTGGTCGCAGGCTCATTTAAACCCGGCAACGGATGGCAGGAAGTGAAATTCAATGCTCCTGTTCGGGGGCAATATGTCTGCATCGAAGCTGTCGATGCCATCGACGGTAAGGATATGGCTGCAATCGCAGAAATGTATCTGCTCGATGACAAAGGTGAGCGCCTTTCCCGCGAACCGTGGACGGTTATGTACGCCGACAGCGAGGATACCGAAGGAGTCAACCGCTCGGCCGACAAGACTTTCGACCTCCAGGAATCCACCTACTGGCAGACTGCTCCCGGAGTTAAATTCCCCCATACTGTTGTGATTGACCTCGGAAGTTCCCGCAACCTGTCCGGCTTTCAGTATCTTCCCCGCATGGAAGCGGAAGTGCCTGGTGCAATAAAGAACTATAAGATTTATGTAAAAGAAACACCTTTCAAATACTAACTTTAAAATAGAATTTAAAAATAAAATTCAGAAAGAATTTAATAAACGTTTTTCGGAATCGGGCTCAATACTCTTCACTTTCCTGCATAACCCGTCAGTTTTATGATGGAGTCTATCCGAATGTGAGAATATTTAATTATCTTTGTATCTTCAATCAGATAGAATCATATTTTAACCTATTCGCCCGTAATGGAAAACAATAGTCAAGCTACAGTGGCTCAGAACAGCCAAGCATCAGAAGCTCAGAACAATCCCCAGGAGTCAAAGGGACTCAACTTTGTTGAACAGCTCGTCCTGGAAGATCTTCAGGCCGGCAAAAACGGCGGTCGTCTCAACACGCGCTTTCCGCCGGAGCCCAACGGCTATCTTCATATAGGCCACGCCAAAGCCATCTGCATGGACTTCGGCATCGCCGAGAAGTTCGGGGGCACCTGCAATCTCCGTTTCGACGACACCAACCCCGTGAAGGAGGATGTGGAGTATGTCGACTCCATCCGCGAGGACATCCACTGGCTCGGTTTCGACTGGGGTGACAGAGAATACTATGCCTCCGACTATTTCCCCCAGCTCTTCGACCTCGCCGTGCGTCTCATCAAGGAGGGCAAGGCATACGTCGACGACCAGACTTCGGAGCAGATTGCAGCCCAGAAGGGAACCCCGACGCAGCCCGGCACAGAGAGCCCCTACCGCAACCGCTCCGTGGAGGAGAATCTCGACCTGTTCATGCGCATGAACGCCGGAGAGTTTGAGGAAGGCGCCCGAGTGCTCCGCGCCAAAATCGACATGGCGAGCTCCAACATGCACTTCCGCGACCCCATCATGTACCGCATCATCAAGACTCCCCACCACCGCACAGGCGACAAGTGGAAGGTCTACCCGATGTATGACTTCGCACACGGCCAGAGCGACTATTTCGAGGGTGTGACCCACTCTATCTGCACACTTGAGTTCGTGCCTCACCGTCCGCTCTACGAACATTTCGTCAAGGAGCTCGCCGACGAGAGCTACTGCCCGCGTCAGATTGAGTTCAACCGCCTCAATCTCACATATACCGTCATGTCGAAGCGCAAGCTCCTCCAGCTTGTGAAAGAGGGTCTTGTGGCCGGATGGGACGACCCCCGCATGCCGACCATCTCCGGTCTGCGCCGCCGCGGATTCACTCCCCGCTCCGTCCGCAACTTTATCGACGCCATCGGCTACACCAAATATGAGGCCCTCAACAGCATCTCGCTGCTCGAACACGCTGTCCGCGACGATCTCAACAAGGTCGCCACACGCGGCATGGCCGTAATAAATCCCGTGAAGGTAATCATCACCAACTATCCCGAGGGACAGGTTGAGACCGTAGAGATGGAAAACAATCCCGAGGAGGAGGGTTCCGGCACACACCAGATGCCGTTCAGCCGCGAAATCTATATCGAGCGTGACGACTTCATGGAGAATCCCCCGAAGAAATTCTTCCGTCTCGCACCCGACGGCGAAGTCCGTCTCAAGGGCGCATATATCATCAAATGCACCGGTGTGAAGAAGGATAAGGCAGGCAACATCGAGGAAATCTACTGTACCTACGACCCCGACACCCGCAGCGGTCTGCCCGGAAGCGCCCGCAAGGTCAAAGGCACCCTCCACTGGGTATCGGCCGAACACGCCATCGACGCCACAGCCCGCATCTACGACCGTCTTTTCAACGTCGAGAATCCTGCGGCTGAGACCGAGCGCGATTTCCGCGAGATGCTCAATCCCGACTCGCTCAAAGTCGTCGACCACATCAAGGTCGAGCCTTACCTGGCCGAAATAGCCAAGCCCGGAGTGCCCCTGCAGTTCCAGCGCATCGGCTACTTCACCATTGACCCCGATTCGACCGACGGACATCTCATTTTCAACCGCACAATAGCCCTTAAAGACAGCTGGAAAGCCTAAGTGGTTTAAGTTTCAGGTTTAAGGTTTAGATAACGGCCTCTGCGGTAATATCTAAACCTTAAACCCGAACTGTAAACCAAGCACAATAAACAAGGAATGGAAGAACGCAACGACCGACGCGACCTATACGAAGAGTTTGAATCCGAAGTTGTCCGCCACGGCAACACGGAAGCCTTTTTCGACGAGTCAGACCTCATCGAAATCTTTGACTACGCCTCTGACCTTGACAACTATATAGTCAAGATGGAAGTGCTGCTCTACGGTGCCGTCCATTATCCGAAGAGCGAAGCCCTTGCGACACGCCGCGCCTGGATGTATTACTCTTTCGGCGACAGCGAAGTCACCGAAGAGCTCAACGAGCGTGTGGCTCACAAGGGAATACTCAACCGCCTCCTCTCCATGCGCGCCCGTATGGACAAGGTCGAGCATCCGGAGGACGAAATTCCCGAGCTGAATGAAATCATAGACTCGACCGACGATTTCGACGATGAGGAAATCATCCAGTTCACCGAGTATGTCATGGACATCGGTCTCGACGACTGGCTCCTCAAAAACAAGGAACGCATACAGCAGAAATGTTCCTACCCGCAGACCTTCCTCTACGGTATGGCTGACCGCTTCGACGAAAACGAGAACTTCGAAAATTCCGTGAAACTTTTCGAAGAGCTCACCATGCTCGAACCCTTCACCGTGGATTTCTGGCTGCGTCTCGGCACCGCACACCTCAATCTCAGCCAGTATGAGGCCGCGCTGACATCCGCCGAATACGCGCTTGCCATCGACCCCGACTCGACAATGGCGCTCCGCATCAAGGGTGTGTCGCTATACCATCTTCAGCGCGACCCCGAAGGCGTGTCGCAGGCCTATCGGAAAGTCATCGCTTCCGGAGAGGCTCAGGAATCGGATATAGCCACTCTCGCCGCCTCGCTTGTCGAAAGTGGCCACAACGCCGAGGCCATCAAGATTCTGAAAGAGTATATAGCCACCAACCCGACATCGAAGATGACCATCGACGTGCTCCTGATGATTGACGTTGATCAGGCAAAACCCTATCTCGAATATCTGTTCGCCTACAGCTGCCCCACCGAGGAAAACATTATCGAATGGACACGCGGACACGTGGCCCACGGACAGTTTGCCGCGGCCGCCGTAGTGCTTGACCTCTTCAACAGCCTGCACTCACTCTCGCTCTCCAACCAGCCGTTCATGTTCGAGGTATTTTACTTCGCCCAACGCTTCAAGGAGGTGGTGAAGCACTATGAAAAGAACTTCAAGAATGAACCGACGTGGCATTTCCAGCCCTCCCCCACCATTCCCTACATCATGAGCCTCGCGCGCACCGGCAACCGCAAGAGAGCGATAAAGGAATGTGAGGCGATTCTTGACATAGTCCAGTCCACCGACGACTGCTCGACAATTATCGAGATGATGAAGCTGCTGCAATGCACACCCTCCATGACCCGCGCTCTTGCGGCAGGCTACTGCGGTGTACTGCGCACGATGATTGAAGCGATGAAGGAAAAAATGGACCCCGACGCTTTCGACCCGATGCTTCACTGACCGCATGAGAGAGGGGGATGTCAGAGGGCGGCAATGACACCTTTATATTATATATAGACATTATAGACGAAAATATCATCTTACAAACATATTCTTTTCACCTAAAATCATTCCAATAATGAGATTATCTTTACGCCACTTCCTTCCGGCGCTTCTCGCGTCGGTAGCCCTGGCCGCTTCCGGACAGGCAGTGACAACCTCGCCCGCCATCATCACAGAGGACACGAAGGATATCACCATCACCTTCCACTCCGACGGCGGCAACCGCGGTCTGGCAGGCGCCACGTCCTCGACCGTAATCTATGCCCACACAGGCGTCATCACAGATGCAAGCAAAGGCGAGTGGGTCTACGCTCCGACCTGGGGCGACAATTCCGAGAAATACCGCCTCACCTACACCGGTCCCTACACATGGGAGATGAAAATACCCGATATCCGCTCGTTCTACGGAGTCAAGGATGGCGAGACTGTGGAGAAACTCGCCTTCGTGTTCCGTAACGCCGACGGCAGCGCCGAGTGCAAGACCGGCGCCAGCGGCGACATCTTCGTTCAGATTTTCCCCAAGGACTTCCCCGCATCGAAAAGCGCCGAATATCCCGGCGGAACTCCCCGCATGGGCGCTCAGACAAACGCCGACGGCTCCGTGACCTTCTGCATCGCGGCTCCCGGCAAGTCAAACGGCGTAATGATGGGCACATGGAACAACTTTACCCCCTCGGCCGACTATGTGATGAACTATCAGGACTACAACGGTGTCCGTTACTTCTGGCACACAGTCGACAAAATCGAGAAGGGCAAAGACTATGTCTACTACTACTGTTTTGACGGCGCCGTAAACGTCGGTGATCCATACGCCAATCTCGTGCTCGACCCGCAGGGCGACGACTATATAGCGTCCGGAGTATTCCCCGGCCTCCCCGCCTATCCGAAAGACAAGGTGCGCGGCGTACCGATGGCCGTCTACAACACCGATACCGACAGCTACGACTGGAAAATGACCGACTTCAAGGGTGTCCCTCAGAGTGACCTCATCATTTATGAGCTTCTCATCCGCGACTTCACCGGCACCGAAGGTAAAGCGCTCGGCGACGGCACGGTCAAGGGAGTAATCGGCAAACTCGACTATCTCAAGGAACTCGGCGTCAACGCCATCGAGCTCCTCCCCATCATGGAATTTCCCGGCACCAACTCATGGGGCTACAACACCAACTTCTACATGGCTCCCGAGAAGGCCTACGGCACTCCCGACGACTACCGCGCCCTAATCGACGGCGCACACGAGAGAGGTATGGCCGTGATTCTCGACATCGTATTCAATCAAAGCGACGGCGGTCATCCCTGGTACGAGATGGTGCGCCGCAACATCAACCCGTTCTACAACGGCTCCGCACCCCACGCCTACAGTGTGCTCAACGACTGGAACCAGGACTGCGCGCTCGTGCAGCAGCAGTGGTATGACGCACTCGACTACTGGCTGACGGCCTACAAAGTCGACGGCTTCCGCTTCGACCTCGTCAAAGGCCTCGGCGACAACAACTCCTACGGCAACACCTTCGATGCCGAAACCAACTGCTGGGGCAATCCGAGCGATGCCAACACAAACGCCTTCAACTCCACCCGCGTGGCACGCATGAAAGCCCTACGCGACCACATCGTCAAGACTCGCCCCGACGTTTACTTCATCAACGAAAACCTTGCAGGCGCGCAGGAGGAAAACGACATGGCCCGCGACGGCGAAATCAACTGGGCCAACGTCAACTGGGCCTCGCGCAACTATGTGCTCGGCCAGGAAAACACCTCCCTCGCCCGCTTCTATGCTCCCGACGATGACAAACGTCTCTGGGGCTCCACAGTCAGCTACGCCGAGAGCCATGACGAGGAGCGCGTGGCCTACAATGCCACCACCGGCGTCAACAAGACCCTCTCCGGAGTGTGCATGCGCATCGGCTCGATGGCCGCGCAGATGCTTCTCAGCCCGGGCTCTCACATGATCTGGCAGTTCAGCGAGATGGGCAACCGCCAGACCACCAAAAACGGAGGCGGCAACGACACATCGCCCAAAAAAGTGAGCTGGAACGACCTCAACAGCCCCAGCTACAAGGCCCTGCATGACACTTATGCGGCCCTCTGCGGAATCCGCCGCGACTACCCCTCGCTTTTCCGCGAGTCAGCCAAGTCATACATAGACCTCAACTCCACCACCGCGCGCTACATCAGCCTCTCGGCCGACGACGCCGAGCTCTACCTCGTGGTCAACCCGGCCTCCGAGAGCAACACCAAAAGCGCCACCATCCCCTTCCCGACCAATCCCGCCACATCGCAGACTGCCTTCCTCAGCGATCAGAAATATAGCCTGCTCGCCGTGAGCGCCAACACCACTCCCGCTTTCACAGCCACCGGTGTCACTCTTCCGGCAGGCGCCTTTGCGGTCTATGGCGCGAATCTCCCCACATCCGGCATTGACGACATCGTGGCCGATGCCGACGGTGGCGAGCGTCCGGTGGTAGTGGTGGACGGCGGACGTATCCGTGTGCTCACCCCCTACACCACTCTCAGCATCCACTCGCTCAGTGGCGCCTCCATGCCGGCCGATAGCCGCCTTGTCCCGGGTGTCTATATCGTCAGGGTCGACTCCACTGCCGTGAAAGTAGCGGTGATGTAAAGTTTTGTGATTCGGGAATTTTTTGTTAATTTTGCACCTTGATTGGGCGAAGCCGCCTCCGAGCGGGGCAAGGTCTCCCCGAAACGTGTCAAAAAAACATTAACGAAACATATCATTACCTCAGGAAAATGAAAATTACCAAGGAAGAGATCTCACCCGTCGACATCCGTCTGACAGTGGCGATTGAAGAAAACGACTACAAGGACGATGTGACCAAAAAGCTCAAAGAGCTCGGCCGCACCCACGTGATTCCCGGCTTCCGCAAGGGCCACGTTCCCTTCGGCGAACTCAAGCGTCGCTTCGGCAAGCAGATGACCAGCGACGTTATCAACGACACCGTCTATCGCGCAGTCGTCGACTATATCACTGAAAACAAACTTCCCGTGATGGGTCATCCCGTACCCGTGGAAGTCAAGGAAGCCTTCGAGGAAGGGGACCAGGAGTTCAGCTACGACCTCGCACTCGTGCCCGAGCTCGACATCAAGCTCTCGAAAGAGGACCACTATCCCTTCTACGAAATCGAAGTCACCGACGAGATGATCGCAGAGCAGGACAAGAACCTCCGCAAGCGCTTCGGCAAGCAGGAGCCCGGTCAGGAAATGACCGAGGACGGCATTGTCAAGGGCACACTCATGCAGCTTGACGAGAACGGTCAGGTAAGCCAGAACGAAGGCGCAATCCAGGTTACCGACGGCATCGTGTTCCCCCTCTACTTCAAGGACAAGGAAGAGACCGCCAAGTTCGCAGGCAAGAAACCGGGCGACAAGGTGGTGTTCAACCCCTGGAAGGCCACTGCAGGCGACGCAGGCGAACTTGCCTCGATGCTCCACGTTGACAAAGCCATCGCCGGCGACATCAAGAGCGACTTCGAGATGACAATCTCTGAAATCATCGTCAGCGTGCCCGCTGAACTCGGCGAGGAATACTACAAGATGGTATTCGGCGAGGACAAGGTACACAACGAGGAAGAGTATCGTGCAGCCATCAAGGAAATGATTGCGAGCGAACTTGCCCAGAACAGCCACATCCTCTTCCGCAACAGCTTCGACAAGTCGATGATGGAGAAATACGGCGACATGACCCTCCCCGCAGCAACCATCAAGAAACTCTTCTTCGCTGACGCCGAGAACCCAGACGAGGCATACACCGCTCAGGAAGCAGGCATCAAGCACGAAATCATCGAAAACAACCTCCTCAAGTCACTCGACATCAAGGTTGAACCCGACGAAGTGCTCCAGACTGCCAAATTCCTCACTGCCCGTCAGTTCGCACAGTACGGCATGGCAGGTATCGACGAGGAAATCATCACCCGCTACGCCAAGGAGCAGCTCGAGAAGCCTGAAATCCGCAACCAGCTCACCCAGCAGGTGCTCACTTCCAAGCTCTACGAGGCTATCGAAGAGGCTGTCACTCTCGACAAAAAGACTGTAAGTCTCGACGAATTCAAGACCATCGCACAGGAAGCCTGATTCACACACGTCTGTCAGGACTGACAGCATACTTTCTATTCCCCGATTTCATCCCGTCCGCCGGCCACGCTCCGGCGGACGGGATAATTTTTATCACAAATTTATCTGCTTCCCTCGCGCGAAAAGATGCGATTATGCAAACTATTGCTACAATACGGCGAAAAATCAGTAACTTTGCACTTCCGTAAACTACGGGTATTTCAAAACCACACTCCACCGCACCCGCAACTCATGAAAGCATCGACAATCACACGCAAAGCCGGATTCTGGAAAGCCTACAAGACCGAATATGCCAATCTGTGGCGTCTGGGCCTCCCCGTACTCGTCACACAAATAGGTATCATAGTAGTAAATTTCGCCGACACCATGATGGTGGGAGCCTACGGCACTGACGAACTTGCGGCCGCGGCTTTCGTCAACTCTCTTTTCGTCATAGCGACAGTGATGCAGATAGGCTTTGCCTCCGGCATCACCCCTATTGTCGGCGCGCTCTACAGCCGCGGCGAGCATCGGGAGGTGGGTGTCACACTCCGCGGCGGCTTGCAGATAAACATCCTCGTGTCACTCGGTTTCACGGCCATAATGGGCACGCTCTACTTCTTCCTTGACCGCTTCGGGCAGCCGGCCGAGCTCCTGCCGCTCATCCGCAGCTACTATCTGATAGTCCTGGCTACGCTTCTGCCGATGGCTGTGTTCAACTGCTGCCAGCAGACGGCAAACGGCACCACTGACACCGCCACACCCATGTGGATGATTCTCGGAGCCAACGCGCTCAACATCATGGGAAACTACGCGCTCATCTACGGTCATTTCGGCTGCCCGGAACTCGGTCTCACCGGTGCCGGCATCAGCACCTTGACTGCACGCTATCTCGCCATGACCGGAATCATACTCTTCATTATCCTCTCGCGCCGCTACCGCCCCTATCTCCGCGGCCTCCGCGAAGCCTCGGGAGAGACGGCGGCAATCCGCCGCCGCGTGTGGATCACATCCTATCCCGTCATGATTCAGAGCGGCATCGAGTGTTTCCTCTGGAGCTTCGGCGCCATAGTGAGCGGCTGGTTCGGCAAAATCCAGCTTGCGTCATATCAGGTCGTCAACACAATTGCCCAGCTCGGCTTCATGACCTACATGAGCTTCGGAGTGGCCACCTCAATCCGCGTGGCCAACCTCAACGGCCTGCGCGACGTCAAGGGGATGCGGCGCATCACATCGGCAGGCCTTCATCTCAACCTTCTGCTGGCCACAGCAGCCTCTGCCGTCTTTCTTCTGTTCGGACGCACGCTCATCAATGTCTTTACTCCCGACACGGCGGTAGTGGCGACAGCACTCACACTCATTCCGCCTCTGATTCTCTACCAGTACGGCGACGCCGTGCAGCTTACCTATGCCAACGCTCTCCGCGGCACATCACACGTAAGCCCCCTGCTTTGGATTTCGTCCGTGAGCTACCTCATTGTCGGTGTCCCGCTTCTGCTCTTACTCGCCAAAGGGTTTGAGATGCAGAATCTCGGTGTCTACTACAGCTTCTCCGGCGCCCTCATCGTGGCCTCCATCCTCCTGCGCACCGTCTTCCTCTCGACCCTCCGCCGCAAAGAGCGCGAATTTGCCGCCGAAAAATGCTGACAAAGGCCCGAAACGGCGAAAAAAGCCATTGTCATATCGTTAAAAAACGCGAAAAAATTCCTACCTTTGCAGTCTCAAAATCGGAGCCTCTCCCATAAGGACGAAAAAGATTGTTAATTCATACATATATCAGTATTTTTCACAAACAATGGAATGGTTAATTGACCTCATCGGTCCGGGCCATACGGAGCTGGCGAGCACCCTCGTGCTCTACTCCTTCGTCATCGCCGCGGGCATCTTCCTCGGGAAGCTGAAGGTCGGAGGCATCTCGCTGGGTGTCACCTTCGTGCTTTTCGTCGGAATCATCATGGGCCACTTCGGTTATATAGTCAACCCCGAAGTCCTGAAATTCGTCCGTGAATTCGGCCTGATACTCTTTATCTTCGCCATCGGTATCCAGGTAGGCCCCGGTTTCTTCTCCTCCTTCAAAAAAGGGGGTGTTCTGCTCAATGGACTCGCAGTCCTCATCATCCTGCTCAACGTGGCCATCACGCTTGCCATCTTCTTCATCGACGGCAACACTCCTATTTCCGCCCTTGTAGGTGTCATGTCGGGAGCTGTCACCAACACCCCCGGTCTTGCCGCCGCGCAGCAGACTGCAGGCACCACCGAGGCCATCAACATCATGGCCATGGGCTATGCCGCCGCCTATCCCCTCGGTGTAATTGGTATCATCCTCTCGATGCTTATCGTGAAGGCAATCTACAAAATCCGCACCGAGGACGAAATCAAGGCTATCGAAAACGAAATCGAGGCCTCGCAGCTTAAGCCACTCATCCTCTCTTTCGAGGTGACAAACAAGCTCATCGACGGCAAGACTCTCTTTGAGCTCCACCAGATTCTCCACTGCGACTTCGTGGTGTCGCGACTCATGGGTGCCGACGGCAAGGTGGTCATCCCCACCTCAAAGACCGAACTTCATGTAGGCGACAAGATTTTTGTGGTGCTCGGTCCCAACGACGAGATGAAGTTCAAGGGCGTAATCGGCCACGAGATTGAGATGGACTGGGAAGAGGTTCAGAGCCAGGTCTATTCGCGCCGCATCCTCGTCACTCAGAGCAAATACAACGGTGTGCCCCTCGGCGACCTTCGCCTTCACACCGCCTACTCCCTCAACTGCACCCGCGTCAACCGTGCCGGCGTCGACCTCCTCGCTTCTCCCGGTCTGCGTCTGCAACTCGGTGACCGCCTCGTGGTTGTGGGCGACCTCAACGACATCGAGCGTCTTTCGGTGCGTCTCGGCAACTCTATGAAGCGCCTCAACCAGCCGAACCTCATCACAATCTTTGTCGGCATACTTTTCGGTATCATCGTCGGCTCGATCAACGTCGGTTTCGGCATGAAACTCGGACTCGCAGGCGGCCCGCTCGTAGTAGCAATCCTCCTCAGCCGCTTCGGTTACAAATTCAAGCTCGTGACCTACACCTCATCGTCGGCCTCGCTGCTCATGCGCGAACTCGGCATCTGTCTGTTCCTCGCTTCCGTAGGCATCTCGTCCGGACGCGGATTCGCCGACACAGTATTCAACGCCACCGGTATGTGGTGGGTCATCTGGGGCTTTATGATTACCTTCATTCCTCTTCTCGTTGTAGGCCTCATAGCCCGCGGAGTCTACAAAATCAACTTCCTGACCATCATGGGTCTTGTGTCGGGCGGCTGCACCGATCCCCCAGCCCTTGCCTACGCAAGCAACTCGACCGGTTCCGACGCCCCCGCTGTCGCATACTCGACAGTCTACCCGCTCACCATGTTCCTCCGAGTAGTCGCGGCGCAGGCCCTTATCCTCTGCTTCTTCTAAAATCAACCCCACATAAAAATTCCCTCGCTTTTAACATAATAGCCGAGGGAATTTTTGTAATTTTGTACCCAAACTCATCATTATCAAATAAACCATGATTGATTCCCTTCCCCCAATCAAAGTTTTCTCAGGGACAAAGTCTCACTACATGGCTGAGGAAATCTGCCGCGATTTAGGCTGCGAACTCGGCAAGATGAACATCCAGTATTTCGCCGACGGCGAATTTGAGGTGTCGTTTGAAGAGTCGATCCGCGGCTGCGAGGTCTATCTCGTCCAGTCCACCTTCCCCAACACCGACAATCTCATGGAGCTTCTGCTCATGATTGACGCGGCCAAACGTGCATCCGCCGCCTCAATCATCGCCGTGATGCCCTACTTCGGCTGGGCCCGTCAGGACCGCAAGGACAAGCCCCGTGTGTCGATTGCCGCAAAACTCGTCGCCGACCTTCTCACAACCGCGGGAGTAGACCGTGTCATCACCATGGACCTCCATGCCGACCAGATTCAGGGTTTCTTCGACATCCCCGTCGACCACCTCTACGCATCGTCGGTCTTCATCCCCTATATCCAGTCGCTCAAACTTGAGAACCTGGTCATCGCCTCGCCCGACGTCGGCGGAGCCAAGCGTGCCAACAGCTACGCGAAATATCTCAACGTACCCCTCGTCCTCTGCCACAAGCAGCGCGCCAAAGCCAATGTCGTGGCTCAGATGACAGTAATCGGCGACGTCAAGGACAAGGACGTGATCCTCATCGACGATATGGTCGACACCGCAGGCACCATCACCAAGGCCGCCGACCTTATGATGGCCAACGGCGCCCGCTCTGTCCGCGCTCTCTGCTCCCACGCAATCATGTCGGATCCCGCATCGGAACGCGTCGACAACTGCGCCCTGACCGAGATGATGTTCACCAACTCCATACCGTTCAACAAGAATTGCAAGAAGGCCACCATCCTTTCCGTGGCACGCCTCTTCGCCGACACCATCCGTCGCGTCCATACCCACGAGTCAATCTCGTCGCAGTATCTCATCAAGTAATCTCCCCCCAACCAAACCTATACAAGACAAGATGAAAAAAATCATGGCTATCGCCGCGACAGCCCTCACACTCGCATCCTGCGCAGGCTCAGGCGAGAGCGAAGGCACCATAATCGACAAACCCGACTTCAAGAGCGAGACAGGTGTGTTTGACATCGACGCTCTCGAAGCCCTCGGACGCGTCTCGGCTGTCAGCGTGTCGCCCGAGACTCAGAAAGTCCTTTTCGGAATCTCCTACGAGAGCGTGGAGGAAAACCGTTCAAACAACGACCTCTACGTCATGAACCCCGACGGCTCCGATCTTCAGCGCATCACCCGCACCGCTAAATCGGAGGGCAACTTCACCTGGATTAACAAGGGCGAGCAGATTGCCTTCACATACCCCGACGCCGACGGTAAACCGCAGCTATGGGTCATGAAAGCCGACGGCAGCGACCGCAAGCAGATTACCAAGCTCGAAAAGGGTATCGAAGGCTTCCTCTTCTCCCCCGACGAGAAAAATGTGGTGCTCATATCGACCGTCAAATACTCCCGTGAGGCCAAAGACCTCTATCCCGATCTGCCCAAAGCAACCGGCCGTGTCATCGACGACATGCTCTACAAGCACTGGGACGAGTGGATCAAGGAGATACCTCATCCCTTCATCGCCGCTTTCGACGGCTCTGAAATCACCGAGGCTACTGACATCATGGCCGACGAGCCCCTCTTCGAATCCCCCATGCGTCCCTTCGGCGGCGCCGAGTCTTTCGCATGGTCACCCGACAGCAAATCGCTCATCTATGTTTCACGCAAGAAAAGCGGCCGTGACTACGCCGTATCAACCAACTCCGACCTCTACCTATATAATATAGAGGACAAGTCAACCCGCAATCTCACAGAAGGCATGCTGGGCTATGATACCCACCCCACTTACTCCCCCGACGGACGCTATGTGGCATGGCTCTCGATGGAGCGCGACGGCTACGAGGCCGACAAGAACCGCATCTTCCTTCTTGACACCACTTCGGGCGAAAAAACGGACCTTACGGCAGACTGGGACTACACCGCCGATGCAATCGCGTGGAATCCCGACGGGAAATCAATCTACTTCCTCGCGCCTAAGGACGGTGATATCCCCGTGTTCTCAATCGACATCGCAAGCAAGGAGGTCAAGGTTGTGGCAGGCGGCGAATGTGACTACGCGGCTCTCGCTCCCCTCGACTCCGAGTCAATCGTGACTCTCCGTCACTCCATGCTCGCCCCCAACGAGGTCTGCATCGCAAAAGCAGGTGAGGTCAAGCAGATTTCCAACGTCAACACAGAGCTTCTCGCATCGCTCAAGATGCCCCGCGTGGAGCGCAACATGGTTCCGACCACCGACGGCAAGGAGATGCTTGTATGGGCCGTCTATCCCCAGGATTTCGACTCCACCAAGACATATCCCGCACTCCTCTACTGCCAGGGCGGTCCGCAGAACGCCGTCAGCCAGTTCTGGAGCTACCGCTGGAACCTCGCGCTCATGGCCTCCAACGGCTACATAGTCATCGCCCCCAACCGCCGCGGTCTCCCCGGCTTCGGAACAGAGTGGAACGCTCAGATTTCCGGCGACTATCCCGGTCAGAACATGCGTGACTATCTCTCGGCTGTCGACTACATGAAGCAGCGTTCCTACATCGACCCGGCCCGCATCGGCTGTACAGGCGCAAGCTACGGCGGTTTCTCGACCTACTGGCTCGCAGGCAACCACGAGAAGCGTTTCGCAGCCTTCCTCGCACATGCCGGCATCTTCAATATGGAAGCCCAGTATCTCGAGACAGAAGAGATGTGGTTTGCCAACTGGGATATGGGAGGCGGCGCACAGCACGCTCCCGCCGATGTCACCACCGCTCCCGACTACGGTGCCTTCTGGCAGAAAGACAATGCCATCGCACAGCGCACATTTGCCCTGTCGCCCCACCGCTTTGTCGACAAATGGGATACACCTATCATGATTTCACATGGCGAGTTTGACTACCGCATCCTTTCGTCGCAGGGCGAGATGGCCTTCAACGCCGCCAAACTCCGCGGAATCCCCGCAGAGATGGTAATCTTCCCCGACGAAAACCA
Source organism: Bacteroidales bacterium (assembly GCA_019416285.1). Classification (GTDB taxonomy): domain Bacteria; phylum Bacteroidota; class Bacteroidia; order Bacteroidales; family Muribaculaceae; genus Duncaniella. Next base: position 214,089 of record DXXM01000001.1, on the reverse strand, counting down.
CTGGATTCTCAAGCCGCAGAATGCAATCATGTGGCAGCGCCTCTTCTTCCGCTGGTTCGACAAATGGCTCAAGCCCGGGTCGGCCCAGGCAGAGGAAAAACAGTCCTGATTACCTCCAAATACAATAAACGCCAAAGGCATATCCAGCCCAAAACCGGATATGCCTTTGGCGTTTCATCATTCCTGACTATTAAAGTCCATACAACCTATATCCGACTAATTGACAACCGAAAGATTGGAAAATTTCGTCATCAGATAAAGCATAATCAGCACATCGGCATCCGGGCCGAGATAGGAGCGCAGCAATTCAAGCATGCGGGCTTTCCGTTTCTTCACCGTAATCTCAGCCACGTCAAGCAGACGCGCTATCTCCTGATTCTTAAGCCCCTGTTCAAAATTAAGACTGAATATCTCCTTATACTGCTCAGGCAGCCGCTCTATGGCGGCAAAAAGCGTGTCAAGAGCCTCCTGACGCATAAGCCAATAAGAGTGGTCATGTTCGATTTTCTCACCCGCCTCCGCATCACCCACAAATGAGGATGCGTAGTCATCCACCACCCCGCTGTGGCGCAGCAGGTTCGACACCCGGCGCCTCACACACTGAAGCAGATACCATCTCCAGTGCATGGCATCCCCGATATCGCCACGATGTTCGTAAGTTGACAGAATGGCATCCTGCACGCAGTCCTCAGCCATAAATGTAAGTTTAGGACCGAGCAGACGGGAGGCAAAGGTCAGCATCCCCGGATACATCATTCTGTAAAAAGGGACCATCTGACCATGAAGGAAACATCTGTAAAGCGACTCATAATCTATCATGTCGAAAAGGGTTGCGACAAAGTTATGGAGTTTTGTCATAATTAACAAGCATATCTAAATTTTTAATACTTCAAGACGCGAAATACCAGAAAGAAATATTTTTTAAGAAAAATACATTAAAAAGTGATATACCTTTTTCACACATGCGTGTAATCTATCATAAATGCTATTCATCTATATGCCATACGACCGTCGCATAACCCACCTCATCTATCGCCGTCTCATCGGTACCATCAGCCAGTCCGAACTCCAGGAGCTTGACAGATGGCTTGACGCCGACGAAGCCAACCGCCGTTTCTTCGAAAGCCTCTCCGACACCGCCATGCTGTCCGACGAGATGCTCATGCGCAGCGCGGTCGACTACAGACGTCCTGCCCGCGACATGATGCGCGTCATACGCTCCAGAAAGAGAGCGAGCATGTCACGCCATATACTCCAGGCAGCTGCTGTATTGGCCATCGTCATATCCATAGGCTCGGTTCTGTATTATGTAAATACAGCCGGCTCACTGGATCTTACGCAGGAAAATATCACCGAGGCCACCTCTCCGAAAGAGATTGACGACTTTGTGCCCGGCTCAACCAAAGCCATAATAACCAACTCCACAGGGGAGACCATCGCTCTGTCAGCAAAAGAATCCGGCTCCGGCGGCTCGACCTATTTCAGCTCATGCGCCATGCCGACGAAACTCCCGGAGCAACTCTGCCTCGAAGTGCCCCGTGGCGGCGAATTCAAGATTGTGCTGGAGGACTCTACCGTAGTATGGCTCAACTCAGAGTCCTCTATACGCTACCCAGAGGTATTCGGGCCGGACGAAAGGCGCGTAGCCGTAACCGGCGAAGCATATTTCCATGTAAAGAAGGACAACTCAAGACCTTTCTATGTCGAGACCGACCGGCAGGTGGTGCGCGTGTATGGAACGACCTTCAATATCAGGGCATATCCTGACGAGACAGCCACTTACACAACCCTTAAGACCGGATCAATATCCCTCGCCCACACTTCCACACCGTCGGGAGAAATATTCCTGTCGAAAGGTCATCAGGCCGTGCTCGATCATGAGTCCGATGACATAAACATGACAGTGGTCGACCCAGATGTGGTGACGTCATGGAGACACGGACGCTTCGTGTTTGAGGACCAGACCCTCGATCGCATTATGCGCGACCTCAGCCGATGGTACGATTTCCAATACGAATTTGCCGACGAATCCCTATCCTCACGGATATTCATGGGAAGCATACCGCGATACTCCGACTTCCGTACAGCCATACAGGTGCTTGAGAACTGCGGGCATATCAGATTCATGGTATCCCCGGTCGACAACAGGATACTTATATCGGCTGAATGAAAGCTACGTAAACCACACTCCTCACACACATAGTCAACTATACCTTAAAGTAATAATCACCAATCACATCAGCCTATGAAACCAAGACTCCTATGGTTACTTGCAATGGTATTATGTGTGCATGTATGGGCCTACGCACAGGCGACATACAGCGCAACTTTCAGCAACGCAACCCCTGCATCCGCAATCCGGATACTGAAGAAAGCCACGGGATACGACTTCGTCTACGAAAAAGTCCTCATCACCAACAACTCCGCCACCGTAACCGGAAGCTACCGCAACACCTCGCTATCCGAACTGCTCGACGCCACTGTCGGGCAGCAGCTCGGATTGTCATACAAGATTTTAGGAACCACCGTATCTTTGTCGGAAAGCAAAAAATCAAGTCATCCGTTCAGCGCCAGAGTGACAGGCACCGTGGTCGACGAGGCCGGTGAACCGCTCGCAGGAGCGACAATCCTGCTTAAAGACACACATCTCGGCGTAAGCGCCGACATCGACGGCAGGTTCAACATACAGATACACCACGCCGACCCGGTGCTCGAGGTATCATACATGGGCATGTATCCCGCCACCGTACACCTCAACACCGCCAATATCTCGAAGCCACTGAAAATCACACTGAAAACCAACGCTTCCACAATTGATGAAATCGTGGTGACGGGCTACCAGACGCTAAAAAGGGAAAACGCCACCGGCGCTTACCAGTCAATCACCGGCAAAGAACTTGAACAGCGCTACACCGGCACCATCACCGCCAATCTCGAAGGAAAAATTCCCGGCCTTGTATCTTACAACAATGGATTCAAGAGCGGCGAGGACGCCTTAACAATCCGTGGCGCATCATCCATCCAGGCAGTGACAAAGCCCCTCATCGTAGTTGACGGACTCCCCATCGAAGGCTCACTCGAAACAGTAAACCCCTACGACATCTCCAACATCACTGTGCTCAAGGATGCCGCGGCAGCTGCGATATACGGCGCCCGCGCGTCAAACGGTGTCATCGTCATCTCGACCAAAAAAGCCGATTCAGACCGTGTGGTCGTGGATGTGAACGCCGACCTTACCATCACGGAGAAGAACAACTACGACAACATGGGCTGGGCCTCCGCTGCCGAGTTTGTAGAACTTGAGAAATACAATTTCGACTGGATGGCCGCAATCCCCAACAGCCCCTACCTCTCAATCATGTCGAGCTATTACAATTCTCCCGACCGCCGTTTCAGCATGCAGCCGATTGTCCGCGACCTCTACGCCAACCATGTCGGAGACCTGAGCGACGGAGACCTGAAGAAACACCTCGACCGATATGCTGCAGCCGACTACCGCAGCGAATGGCAGGACGCCTTCGAGCGGACCCGCGTACTCCAGCAGTACAATGTATCGATGCGCCACCGCGGACAGCGTCTCGCCTCAAGCATCGTGCTGAACTACCGTCATGACAACATGGGTATGGCCGACGACCGCGAGACATCACTCATGTTCAAGTACAGCGGACAATGGGAAGCGACCAAATGGCTCAATATCAACTTCGGCACTACGGTCATCAACAACCGCGAAAAGACCAACGTGCTCCGTCCGGGTATCAACGATTACACTCCCATCCATTCGCTTTACAACCCCGACGGTTCACTCGCCGACCTCACCCTCGGCTTCGACGAAAATGTCCCGGCCATGCAGAATCCGTCTTACGGCCTGAAATCAATGTGGTACAATCCCCTTGCCGAAACCGACATGGGACTCCGACGCAGCCGCGACACCAACATGCGTACATACGTGCAGGGCATCTTCAAGCTGCTCCCCGGATGGACCGTGTCAGGACATTTCCAATATGAGGACATCTATTTCAAGAGCGAGACATATAAGGAAGCCGAGTCTTACAGCATGCGTTCGATATATAACCGCTACACCATGCTTGACCCCGCCACAAACGGTGTAAAACACAATGTCCCTGACGGCGGACGTCTCGACACATCCACTTCCGAAGGCAACTACTGGACCTTCCGCGGACAGACGCAGTATGCCAACGTCCTCTTCGGCAAGCTCGATGTCGATGCCATAGCCGGCTTCGAGTTCCGTGAGTCACGCACCAGATCCTATTCCAACGTACTCATGGGATATGACGACCAGACTCAGAACAACCAGAACGAGAACATCAACTGGTATGACCTCTCCCGTCTCTTGGGCAAAGCCTCGGTGATGGGTCCCGACTATCGCGCAGGCTCCCTCGGAGGAGGCAATGCGACCAGCGGAGACATTCTCCACCGCTTCTACTCCATCTATGCCACCGGCAACTTCGTGTATGACTCTAAATATGCCCTGTCAGGCTCATGGCGCATCGACAAGACCGACCTCTTCGGCACCGATCCCAAGTTCCGTGGCCGTCCGCTGTGGTCAGTGGGAGCATCATGGAACATGCACAACGAAAACTTCATGAAGGACATAACCTGGATAAAGGTGCTCAAACCCCGCATCAGCTACGGTCTCACGGGCAACATCGACTCGTCTGTGTCATCCTACCTGACAGGTAGCATCGGCATAAATTCGGTCAACTCCCTTCCGAACGCCTACCTCAACACTCCTCCCAACGACAAACTGCGGTGGGAAAAGACTGCCACATGGAACTTCGGAACTGATTTCGCTTTCTTCGACTACCGTCTGCGCGGTTCATTCGACTATTACTACAAGAAAGGCAGCGACCTGCTGGTCATGACCGATACCGACCCTCAGACCGGCTGGAGTTCGCTCACCATCAACAACGGCAACATGACGAACCATGGCTTTGAAATCCAGCTGAACGGCGAAATCCTCCGTCCTACCTCACGCAACTCTCTGGGTATAAACCTTGGTGTGAACTTCTCCCACAACAAGAATGAAGTCACATACGTCAACCATGAACCCTCTTCGGGATACGAGGCATTGCAGCCCTATACCCTCCATAAAGGCTATCCCGTACACTCGCTCTACTCCTTCAAATTCGCAGGGCTCAAGGAAGAGGGACAGATGCAATACATCACCTGGTATGACCATAACGGAGAGATAAACAACTCACGCATCACCTCCACTGCATTCACGCCCGAGGACATCGTCTACTCCGGCTCACTCGACCCCAAAGTCTCCGTAGCAATGACGCCTGAGATAACTTATGCAGGATTCTCCCTGTCGGCCATGCTCAACTACTATGGCGGACATGTGATGAGGGTCAACACCCAGGACATGTCGGCCGACGGCTCATACGAGGGTTACGATGTGGCTCAGACCGTAGGCTTCATACCATCCTCCTACCTGAACTACTGGATCACCGGCGACCATGAGAAATATATGGCCAACGGCGCTCCCGGTATGAATGTGCAGGGAGGCGCTCAGGCACGCTACATGCACACTAATGTCGTACCGGCCGACTATCTGAAACTGCGCAACATCGTGCTGGGCTACACATTGCCGAAACAGTTCTCCCGACAGTTGGGCATCGAGCAGGCCCGAGTCCGCGTCCAGTTCAACAACATTGCGACCTGGGTCAGAAACAATGAAGGCAAAGACCCGGAAGCCGTCAATCCGATCACAGGCAGCAACCTGACCAAAACACCGCGCAGCTACACATTCAGCCTTCTGTTAAACTTCTAAAGGAACAGCGATTATGAAAAAGATATTCAACCTCGCATTGCTACTTTTCATAGGCATACTTTCATCGTGCGACGACAGACTCGACATCGTGCCCAAGGGACAGACCACCCTCAACAATCTCAAGGATATAGAATTGTTGCTGAATCAGAATATCCGTCTTGAGGAAGACCCCTCAGCATGGATGGGACTGCTCATAGACGAATGCTATCCTGCGGGAATCCAAGTGTCGGCAATGCTTTCCAACCCCAATTCCGCATCATACGCCTATCTGACTTATGACGAGAGCGTCGACCGTGTCTCCCTCGCCACGGAAGACGAGCGTTTCCGCCAGCTGTACAGAAACATCAACTTCATGAATGTGGTCATAGACCGCGTCAACGACATCGACCCCGAATCCCAGACCGGCAAGCGGCTTATCGCCGAAGCCAAAGTGATGAGGGCCTACCTCCATTTCCTATGTGTCAACATATATGCGGCCCAATATGACGAGACGACCGCCGAAAAGCTCGGAGGTATATGCTACGTTGACGAAATCGACATCACGAAGGTGAAAAACAAACTGACTCTCGCGGAGGCATACGGACGTATCCTCGAAGACTGTTCTGATGAAGTGATGAAAGACCTCGTCGGATGCACAACCGACGTATGCCGCATCGACCCCGGTACGGCTTTCGCAATCAGGGCGCGTGTGCTTTTCCAGATGAAACGTTACACGGAAGCCGTCGTGTATGCCCGCAAAGCCCTCGAGGAGAACAACCGCATTGAAGACCGCTCCGTCATCAAACAGACCCGCGTATGGAAACTGGATCAGAACGACCCCAGCTACTACCTTTATGTCCAAGGCCGCATGAGCTGCTTTCCGACCATGGTGCCCGCATCGCTCGCCACCCTCTCCAAATTTGAAGAGGGTGACTACACCATGAAGTATTGCAGCAGCGGATGGACTCTTGGTTACGGCGAAAGCTACTGCGGAGTCCCGGGGACAATGGGCCTTAGCAGTTGGTCGACATACGGCACCGCATACGGACTAAGAGTCGAGACCATGTACTATATCATCGCCGAATGCGAGATACGCGCCGGCAACTATGCCACCGGCCTTGACTATGTCGACCAGGTACGTGCGAAACGTGTCGAGGACTACGAACCTTTCGCCACACGTTCCGACCTTGACGAAGCCACCGCGATGGCTCTCCTTCAGGATGCTAAGACAATCGAGTTTTTCGCCAGCTGCGAGAACTTCTTCGACCGCAAGCGCTGGAACACAGAGCCTGCCTACAGCAAATCCATAGTCCGTGACCTCGGAGAGCTGGGCAAATACACCCTCCGTCCTGACTCAAAACTCTATATATGCCCCTTCCCCGCAAATTCAACCCGCTATTGCCCCTCATTATCACAAAACATCTGACAATAATATGAACACTAAATTATTCATCCATTTAATCGCCATCGCATCCATCTGCGCCGGATGTGGCCGGCAACAGGCGACAGACTACAATATCACCTTCAAAGTCCCCTCAGATTATGAGGGGCAGAAAGCGTATCTCGTAAGTTTCGATGACCCCGACACACGCCTCGACAGCACCGTGATAGCCAACAATGAGGCCGTATTCTCCAACTCCATTACAAATCCCCTTTTCGCTTATCTTGAAGTGGATGGCAAGCGCATGTCGGGAGCCATGATTCTTGAGGCAGACTCCATCACGGTCGACAAGACGACCGTGACAGGAGGTACACTCAACGGTGAACTCGCCGGGATCAACGAGCAATTGGGCGTCCTGTTCAAGATTTTCCGTGAAATGCCGGATTCCCTCCGTCCGACCCAGGAACCACTTCTGCGCCAACGCTATTTTTCCGTCATCGACTCGGTCATAGCGAAACATTCCGATGATCCCCTCGGTCTCTTCTTCTTTACCAACGATATTTCACGCTACAACCTGTCTCAGCTTGACTCCGTTCTGACCATCTATCCGCAGTTCAGCGAATCCAGGAAGGTTCAGAAAGTCCGCGACCAGTACGTTAAACTCTCCGAGACATCTCCCGGGGCAATGTTCAAGGACTTTGAAGTAACGTATGGCGACGATACATTCCGTCTCAGCGACCATGTCGGCAAGGGACATTGCGTCCTCGTCGACTTCTGGGCAAGCTGGTGCGGACCCTGCAAGGCGGAAATACCGCATATCAAGAAAATCTATGAAGAGTTCGGACCCAAAGGACTTGAAGTCATAGGCGTAGCCGTATGGGACGAGCCGGAGAGAACTGCCGAAGCCGTCAATAAACTTGAAATCCCCTGGCTCACTGTCTACAACGCACAGGCCATCCCCACCGACCTTTACGGAATCTCCGGAATACCCTCAATCCTGCTCTTCGCCCCTGACGGCACAATCCTGAGCAGGGATGAGCGTGGCGAGGCCCTCTGTAACGCAGTCGCAAAAGCGATGGGTGAATAATCACTGACAGCAACATTCATACCCAATACTAAAGGGACAGAAGTCTTTTGTGCGGTATCCTGAACTGTTACATCACTAAACCCAATTCCCCCGATCATCTCATCAAACACTTTTGAATATTCGACATATCGAAAAGCTTCATTGCTTGTTCCGGAAGAAGCATACTATGACTACAAAGCGGCGCAGTACTGGTCTTCTTTCAAGCAGATGGAGACATCTGGAATTGACAGCGTAATTGCCGACATTGACTATGCACAGCCATTAAAGGTATATGACCTTAAGGGAAGAGAAATCGGTACTTCAATAAACAATCTTGACGCAGGCATATATATAGTCCGTCAGGGAGCAAAAGCCCTTAAGATAATTGTCAAATAGAACCCGACAAGACAACAAACGTCATTACTGACCGGGAGGCCATGGAAAACAACATGGTCTCCCGGTTGTTTTTATATCCCCGATAACCTCAGACCGACCTGCGGCGTTCACCTTCGGAACGCTCTTTCATCTCGGGAAGATGCCAGCCATAGCGGAGGGCACCCCAGCGGAGCACAAGAATTGTGATGACGCAGAGCGTCTGTTGCATCCACACGGGACAAGAGCAGAGCGATGCAAGCCAGTAGACGCCACCACCGGCAAGACATGCCGTAGCATATATATCCTTACGGAAAAAGAGCGGCTCTTCGTTTATAAGGACATCGCGCAACACACCGCCAAACGAACCCGTAATCATACCCATTATTATCGCCACCCACATCGGATATCCCTCGGCCAACGTCTTTTCTATACCGGTGATGACGAAAAGTGTCAGACCGACAGCATCGAACATAAACAGCGACTTCGAGTCAGAGGTAAGCACCTTTGTGAAAGCGGCCACAATCAGAAATGACACTCCCGTCACGGCGAGATAAAGCCATGTCTGCATCCAGAACACAGGAATATCAAGCAGCACATCGCGGAGTGTACCGCCACCGATGGCAGTGATTACGCCTATCGTATAAGCTCCGAACCAGTCAAAATGTTTTTTAGCGGCAAGCCGCACACCGCTGACACCGAAAGCGAGGGTGCCGAGTATCTCGATAATGAAAATAAAAGTGTTTTCAACCATTTTTATCCTCTGAATTCTTGGAATAGTAGCGACAGACGGATGTCAGCCCGCAGTTCAGACAGTCGGGCCTGCGGGCCTTGCAGACGTATCGCCCGTGGAGTATCAGCCAGTGATGCGCTTTCGGTATAAGCTCCTCCGGGATATGCTTCACAAGAGCCTTTTCAGTGGCAAGCGGAGTCTTGGAATTGGTCGTCAGACCGATGCGCTCGCTGACGCGGAACACATGGGTATCGACAGCCATTGTAGCCTGATTGTAGACAACCGAGAGAATGACGTTAGCCGTCTTGCGCCCCACTCCCGGCAGACTCATCAGTGAGTCGATGTCGGAGGGCACTTCCCCGCCAAACTCATCGACAAGTCTGCGCGCCATGCCGCTGAGCGAGCGCGCCTTGTTATTGGGATAGGAACAGGACTTGATATACTCGAAAATCTCGTCGATCGAAGCCGCCGCCATATCCTCCGGAGTCGGGAAAGCCTCGAAGAGCGGAGGCGTGATGATGTTGACCCTCTTGTCTGTACACTGGGCCGACAGTATCACGGCCACAAGCAGCTGATAAGGATTCTCATAATGAAGTTCGGTCTCGGCCACAGGCATTGCTGCCGAGAACCATTCTATCACGCGGGCATAGCGTTCCTTTACGGTCACGGTAGGGAGATATTTTTCGGGGATAAGAGATTTCCGCCGGTTATCAGTGGGCGGCTTCGAACTGCTCAAGGAAGCGGACGTCGTTCTCGGAGAACATGCGGAGGTCCTTGACCTGATATTTCAGGTTGGTTATGCGCTCCACACCCATACCGAGTGCGAAACCGCTGTAGACCTTGGAGTCGATGCCGCAGGCTTCAAGCACATTCGGGTCGACCATGCCGCAGCCGAGGATTTCGACCCAGCCTGTGTGCTTGCAGAACGAGCACCCCTTGCCGCCGCAGAGGTTGCAGGAGATATCCATCTCTGCCGAAGGCTCGGTGAAAGGGAAGTAGCTCGGACGCAGACGGATTTTGGTCTCCGGGCCGAACATTTCCTGAGCGAAGTAAAGAAGGGTCTGACGGAGATCGGCAAACGATACGTTCTTGTCGACATAAAGCGCCTCTACCTGATGGAAGAAGCAGTGAGCGCGGGCCGAGATAGCCTCGTTGCGGTAAACGCGGCCCGGGCAGATGATGCGGATAGGCGGCTGGGTCTTTTCCATCACACGGCTCTGTACGGAAGAGGTGTGTGTGCGGAGCAGCACATCGGGATTGCGCTGGATGAAGAAGGTGTCCTGCATGTCGCGTGCAGGATGGTCCTCGGCGAAGTTGAGCGAGGAGAACACATGCCAGTCATCCTCGATTTCAGGACCTTCGGCTATGGTGAAACCGAGGCGCGAGAAGATGGAGACAATCTCATTTCTCACGAGCGAGAGCGGATGGCGGGTGCCGAGGGGCATCGGAGCGGCCGTGCGGCTGAGATCGAGGTCACAGGCGCCGTTGTCGGCCTGTTCAAGATTTTCACGGAGAGCATTGAGCTTTTCGGTCGCCATGGTCTTGAGCTCGTTGAGCTTCTGTCCGAGCTCGCGTTTCTGCTCGGCGGGAACATTACGGAAATCGGCCATGAGTTCCGAAACTGAGCCCTTCTTGCTCAGATATTTGATGCGGAAAGCCTCCACATCCTGAAGTGTCTTGGCTTCGAGGCCCTTGATTTCGGCCTTGAGCTGATTTATCTTGTCTATCATCTCTGATTAATTTTCTGTTTTGAAATGCAAAATTAGTGATTTTTATCCATTTCCACCCCTCTTAACCGCGTTTTTTTGACGGCGCGGGCTCATCGGCAAAGCGGTTGGGGAAGGTGAGATGCTGACGCGGACGCATCATGGCATATATGACCAGTCCCACACCGAGAAGTATGAAGGGGATGCTGAGCCACTGGCCCATGTTGAGAGTCATGGTCTGCTCGAACTCAACCTGCGGGTTCTTGATGAACTCGATGAGGAAACGCGGGAGGAAGATGCCGATGAAAAACACTCCGAATATCAGGCCCGGACGCTCTTCGGCGTTCTTTTTCCAATACATCCACATCAGCAGCCCGAAGAGTGCGAAATAGCAAAGCGCCTCATAGATCTGCGTCGGGTGACAGGCCTGACCGTAGTAGAGAGTGCGCCATTCCATCGAGCGCACGAACATGAATCCCCAGGGGAGGTCTGTGGCATGTCCGAAAATCTCGGAATTCATCAGATTGCCGAGGCGTATCAGTCCGCCCACAAGCGCGATGGGTATGACGAGGCGGTCGAAAGTCCACAGCGGACTCCGCTTGGTAGTGAAAATCGAATACAGGATGACACAGAGAATGATACCTATCGTGCCGCCGTGACTGGCGAGACCACCCTCCCACACGTAGAGGATGCTGATGGGGTCCTGCTTGTAGAGGTCCCACTGGTAAAAAAACACGTGCCCGAGGCGGGCTCCGATGATAGTGCCGGCGATGGTCCAGATGAGCAGTAGGCTCAACCATCGCTCGGGCGCCCCTTCGTGGCGGTAGATGCGGGCTTCAATCTCATAGCCGATAAGAAATCCCACCATGAAAGCGAGGCTGTACCAGCGAAGAGCATAGTTACCAATATGGAAAAGCACCGGGTCGGCGTTCCAGACAATAAAATCTAACATTGTGATTTATGGAGTGACTAATTTCCCGCAAAATTACGCAGAATCGGTCTGTTATCCGACCGTAGGCCATATTTTTTGCATAAATTAACCCTTCTGACCGTTGATGACATGCGAGAGCAGGCCGTTGTTGCGGTCGGCGTGATGGGAGAAATAGCTGTCGGCTGTAAAAAGCCGGACAATTCCGAATGACACGGCTGCCGTCAGCATCAGCGGCAGGAAGTAGCTGTAGGCCGCACCCATCTCACAGGTTAGGAACATGGCCATGAGAGGCGCGCGGATAGCTCCGGCCATCACTCCCGCCATACCGTAGAAAGCGAAATGTGCCACCGGCAGTCCGAGACCGAAAAGTGCGTTGAGCAGGGAGGCGAAAAAGAAACCGGCCAGGCATCCGGCAAAGAGCGTCGGGGCGAAGTCGCCGCTCACACCGCCCCCGTTGTTGGTGGCGGAAGTCGCAAAACATTTCATCATCAATGCTCCGAAAGCCACGAGAATCAGCAGTGTGCTTCCTCCGCCGTCAGCGGCAAAGAAGCTGTCGTTTACCAGACCGGAGAAGTTTCCGTTGATGACCTTGCCGACCACCCCGTAGCCCTCTCCATAGAGCGAGGGAAACACGAATACCAATACCGCGAGCATCGAGCCGCCCACAAGATTCCTCAGCCACGGGTTGCCGATAACTCCCAGCAGGATGCCGATTTTTTTCATCACATAGCTGTAGTAGAGCGAATAGACGCCGCAGAACAGTCCGAGTGCAACGACGTATGGCAGCAGTCGGGGCTCGAAGGCCAGACTCTGATCCAGCGGAATGTCAAGCGTGCAACCCGAAAGGGTATATGCCGTCATCGAGGCTATGACCACTGTCACCATAAGCACCATGACAGAAAGCGTGTCCATGGGCATACGCAGTACCTCAAGAGTGAACAGCGCGCCGCCGAGCGGCGACTTGAAGATGCCGGCTATGCCCGCCCCTGCACCGCATCCCACCATTATCATCATCAGCCGGGGCGGTAGACGAAAAATCCTCGCCACATTGCTCCCGATAGCGGCTCCGGTATAGGCGATAGGCCCCTCCGAACCGGCCGAACCGCCGAAACCGAGTGTCAGCGTGCTCGCCAGTATCGGGGCAAAAGTCAGATAACCTTTGAGAGTATAGATTTTGTCGGTGAGATTCTTCATCAGTTGCCGGACCCCGTTGGCGAGGCGGGCGCGCATGATGTAGCGGCAGAAAATCCCCGTCAGGACAATTCCAGCGAGCGGAATCACCAGCAGACCCCAGTTTGCCGAGTCGGAATGGAGATGCGATGTCAGGAAATGCGACACTACGGCCACCAGACGTTTCAGCACAAAAGCCCCGGTCCCCGCAAGCAGCCCCACAACACTTGCAAGCAGAAAGACAAACGCCTTCTCCGAAAGATTGCGCTCCCGCCAGGCCATGAACCGACTGAAACGTCCATGCCCGCTGGATTTATGTTGTACAGACTGCCCTGACATTGATGATGAGAGTTTGAAACGTGTATGTGATTATCACAACCATGAATCCTGATTGCCACACAACTTTTTTAAGATGGGTCGGGATGCAGCCCGGAATCGTGGTGTAATAAATAAGAAACAACCCTCCCGTCAACAAAGTTTTTACAAAAATTCATGCTATTACACACAATTAAATAGAGCGGTCTGCCTAATACTCCAATATAATTTATTAAAAATTTGTATTTATTGCACTTTATATATTAAAACCAGACGTTTTTATGCTGCTGAAAAATCCGCTGATATATGCGGTGTCATATATAATTAAGCCGACGGTGGAGTCTACACGACTCTGCGTGACTATGTTAATTTTCACAAAAGTAGTGAAAAGTTCACAATCACGCAGCAAGTCCGAGTTAAATAATATTAAAAATAAATGTAAGGAGGGTGGTTTAGTCGAGGCGGATTTCGGCCTGCGACATTTCATCGTATTCTTCCCAGCCGGGATCGTTTTCGGTGTAGATGCTGATGGGGAGGAGGGGGAAATCGGCGAGAGCTTCATTGAGCTTGCGGCCGAAGATGTGGGTGGAGAGAGTGTAGAAAATCCAGTCGCGCTGATTGTCGCCGGTAAAGATGCCGGTGAGCACTGCCACGGGGTCTTTGCTGAAAGCCGACTGCAAGGCGTCCTGCACATGCTCCATGAGTGTGGAGGTCTCGGTGTCAGGCATGCCGGTAGCGTCGCCATGATATTGCCATGTAACTTCGACGCGTATGCTGAAACGCGGATTTGAACGGAATTTTTCTACATCTTTACGGCCTGTGACGAGAATCAGACGGCCGTTTTCGCTTTCGGTTGGAGCGGTCCACCAGGTTGAGGTTTCCATTATATTCAGGTTTTGATGATTATACAGTTGATTCGCCGGACGCGTCCGCAGCGGTTTCAGCACGGGAGAGGACACGCTCGAGCACCGGGGTGAGCGGGTTGCGGAGCAGGCCGTGGCGCAGGCGTCGGAGCTTGCCGGAGGCACGGCGCAGGCGAGGCATGTATTCCTCAAGCAATCCGTGGTCGGCGAGGAAATCGACGGTTTCGCCGAGGAACTTCTCGATGTTGAGATACAGCAAATCCTGCAACAGAGTCTCCTCACCGAGAGCCACGAGCGAGAGCGACGTGTGTACCATCAGCTCCGCCACAGCATCGTCGCCAGGTTCGAGCAGCCGGAAGCGCTTTATGGCCGCACGCAGTTTCGGAAGCCGCGGGCGGAAAGCACGGCGCGTGTAGCGGTGCGTCTCCTTCGAAAGAATCGCCTTATATTCCTCCGTCTTGCGGGCTATGTCGGGCTCGGCAAAGAAGTCGAGGATTTCCTTGGCGTCCTTGCTTTTGGCATATAAATCGAGGATGAGCGAGCGTAGCTCCGGCGCCTCGAATCCGCTGAGAGCCTTGCGAAGAGTGCTTTTTGACATATCTGAAACAGAATTTTTCGACGTTGCCTGGAGATGGAAGGGCGCCTACAGAATCAACACACCGGAAATTATAATTGTTGGGGAACGCCGCAACGACCTGCCGCAGCGTTCCCCAACTGTCAATTAGGGTCAATATAAGAGTATCGCCGGAAAGAGGTATGGATTATTTCTTTCCGTTTTTGTATTCCTTGATACCTTTTTCGAGGAAGGCGGAGAAGCGCGATATGTTCTCGTCGTAGGTATAGGGACCGGAGAGGAGTTCGCCCTTGTCATTGAGAATTACATAGTAGGGCTGCGCGTTGGCGTTGAATTTGTAGCGCTGCAGATAGCTCCAGCGGTCGCCGTAGGTGTAGAGAGTCATATCCTTGCCGTATTCCTTCACGGTGATGGGCTCGGGAAGGGCTTTCTTCTCGTCGACCATGAGTTTGATTACGGTGAAATTGTCCTCAATCATGGCCTTGACATTGGCCTCGTCAAGCACGGCGCCCTCCATCTTGCGGCAGTTGACGCAGCCGAAGCCCGAGAAGTCGACAAGGACAGGCTTTCCGGCCTCGCTTGCAACCTTCATGCCCTCCTCGAAGTCGTCATACTCCTTGAAGCCGTTGCCGTAGAGGTTGAAATCCTGGGTGAACAGCGGGGGAACGAAGGCACTCACACCCTTGAGGGGCGCGCCCCAGAGTCCGGGGATAAGATATACAGTGAACGAGAACGAGCAGAGGGCGAGGAAGAAGCGGAACACTCCGACCGAGCGGTCAGCCTTGCCGTAGTGCGCGAAGTTGAACTGTCCGAGCAGATAGAGACCGAGCAGAGCGAACATCACAATCCAGAGAGCAAGGAAGGCCTCGCGGTCGAGGATGTGCCAGCCGTAGGCAAGGTCAGCCACGGAGAGGAACTTGAGCGAGAGAGCGAGCTCGACGAAACCGAGCACTACCTTGAGAGTGTTCATCCATCCGCCCGAGCTGGGAGCAGCCTGAAGCATGGTGGGGAACATGGCGAAAAGCATGAAGGGGAGCGCGAGAGCTGTCGAGAAGCCGAGCATACCGATGGCGGGGCCCCAGAGGTCGCCCTGCGATGCGGCCTCTACAAGCAGTGTGCCGATGATGGGGCCGGTGCAGGAAAACGACACGAGTGTCAGCGTGAAGGCCATGAAGAAGATGGAGAGCAGACCGGTGGTCTTTTCGGCGGTGGCGTCCATCTTGTTTGACCACGAGGCGGGGAGCTTGATTTCAAACGCGCCGAAGAAGCTCACGGCAAACACTACGAGGAGAAGGAAGAAGATTATGTTGCAGACGGCCGAGGTCGAGAGTGCGTTGAGAGAGCTCGCGCCGAAAATACCGGTAATGAGCAGGCCGAGAGCCACGTAAATCACGATAATCGAGAGGCCGTAGGTGCAGGCGTCGGCAATGCTCTTCGCGCGGTCCTTGCCTTTCTTGAGGAAGAAGCTCACCGTCATGGGAATCATCGGCCACACGCAGGGAGTGAACAGCGCCACGAGACCGCCGAGGAAGCAGGTGAAGAAGATATACCAGAGCGAAGTGGTCGAGAAGTCCTCGGCCTCCTCAGCATCCTTGAACGACACGGGAGCCCAGAGGTCGGCACCCGATTCCGGAGCCAAGGGAGCTGCGGCGAGACTGTCGGCTGCAAGGCTGTCGGCTACTGCGGCGGAATCTGCCTCCATGACTTCAGCTACTCCGGCCACGACATCCTGGATTTCCGAGGGCTTGTCGGCGGCTTTCGCAGCGTCCTTGGCGTCATCCTTCGCAGGAGCTGCAGCCTTGGGCTTGGCGGTGCCTGAAAGGTTGAAGGTCGAGCGCGACGGCGGGATGCAGTTTTCATCGTTGCAGGCCGAGCACACCACCATCACATCAATATTGAACGCAGGCTTTGTAGCCTTGAATTTCTGAGTGATTGTCACTCCCTGAGTCCACCATGCGAGGTCGGCGCCGAACATCTCGTCATACTGTTTGTGCGACGGCTTGTTGGGAGTGGGCTTGCCCTGAAGCTCTACACCGTCGAGTTTGGGGTAAGTGATTTCGAGCACCTGAGGACCGGCGTCAGGGTCGCAGTCAAGCGAATACATGTGCCAACCGCTGCTGATAGAGGCGGTGAGTACAACCTGGCCTTCGTCATCGCCGGTCATATCGACCTTGGCTGACCACTTGACAGGTGTCATGATCTGCGCCATGGCGACACTGCACATGAACGCGACAAAGAGAGACAGGGTTAAGGCTAATCTTCTCATAAGGTTAAAGATGCAATTTGTGTTGATGTGGTATTAAGAAGCTGTTTGATTTAGCGTTGCAAATTTACAAATAATTCCTTAATTTATACCGTATTTGTTTACAGAAACGTAAAATGCACACGTTTCAGCAACAATTAAGGTACTATTTTACCAGATTGTTGACACAGAGGCCACTGGAATTGCCGATATTCCTGTTTAATGCTTATCTTTGTCAGTGAAAGACATATAAACCCTATTCATCATATTTCCATGAAGCATAGTTTTCTTATCTTCGCTGCCCTCGGTCTCTCCGTGGCTCCGCAACTGAGGGGCGAAATCATCGACATCTCCACCCCCAACACATCGCTCGTCCTTGACGCTGAAAAAGGGGGCGCGCTGAAAATACTTCACTACGGCGACAGGCTCAGCGCCGCCGACATCGCGGCCCTCTCCGGTGCGGGCGCCGTCAACCGCAACGCATATCCGGTCTACGGAATCCAGCCCCAGGGTGAGGCCGCCATGAGCGTCACCCACGCCGACGGCAACATGACCACCGACGTCGAAGTGACAGGCGTCACATCCACAAAGTCTCCCGACGGCGCCACTGTCACCACCATAGCCATGCGCGACAAGGTCTATCCCTTCGACCTCAATGTCAACTACCGCACCTATCCCGAAGAGGACATCATCGAGACCTGGGTGGATGTGAAAAACAATGAGAAAGGCACCGTCACACTCAACCGCTTCATGTCGGGCTACCTCCCCGTGCGCTACGGCGACGTGTGGCTCTCGCAGCTCTACGGCTCATGGGCCAACGAGGGTAAACTCTCCCAGACCCCGCTCAACCACGGCGTCAGAATGATAAAGAACAAGGACGGTGTCCGCAACTCCCACACGGCCCACGCCGAAATAATGCTCTCGCTCGACGGCAAACCGCAGGAGAACACGGGCCGGACCATCGGTGCTGCACTCGAATATTCCGGCAACTATAAACTCTTCATTGACACGGACGACAGTGACTATCACCACTTCTTCGCCGGCATCAACGAAGAAAACTCAGCCTATCATCTGAAAAAGGGAGAGTCATTCGTGACCCCTCCCCTCGCCCTCACCTACTCCGACGAGGGTCTGTCGGGCGTAAGCCGCAACTTCCACCGCTGGGGACGCAACCACCGCCTGCACAACGGCAACAAAGAGCGTAAAATCCTTCTCAACTCATGGGAAGGGGTCTATTTCGACATCAACGAACCCGTCATGGCCGGAATGATGAAGGATATAGCCGACATGGGCGGCGAGCTCTTCGTGATGGACGACGGATGGTTCGGCGACAAGTATCCCCGCGACAACGACAGCACCTCGCTCGGCGACTGGGTGGTCGACACCGACAAACTCCCCCACGGCATCCAGGCCCTCATCGACACCGCGGCAGCCCACGGCATCCGATTCGGCATCTGGATTGAGCCCGAGATGACAAACACTGTGAGCGAGCTCTACGAAAAGCATCCCGAATATATCATCAAGGCGGCCAACCGTCCGGCCACACAGGGGCGCGGCGGCACGCAGCTCGTGCTCGACCTCGCCAATCCCAAGGTGCAGGACATAGTATTTACCGTGGTCGATACTCTCATGCGCAAATATCCTCAGATTGACTATATCAAGTGGGACGCCAACGCGCCGATTATGGACCACGGCTCGCAGTATCTCACCGCCGACAATCAGAGCCACCTATATATAGATTACCACAAAGGTTTCGAGACCGTGCTCAACCGCATCCGCGCCGCCCATCCCGACGTGACCATCCAGGCCTGCGCGAGCGGCGGCGGACGCGCCAACTGGGGCGTACTCCCCTGGTTCGATGAGTTCTGGACGAGCGACAACAACGACGCGCTCCAGCGCATCTATATGCAGTGGGGCACAAGCTATTTCTTCCCCGCCATCGCAATGGGCTCTCACATCTCCGCATCGCCCAACCATCAGACTTTCCGCCGCATCCCCGTCAAGTTCCGTGCTGACGTGGCCATGAGCGGACGCCTCGGCCTCGAACTGCAGCCCAAAAATATGACGGACGAGGAAAAGGGTATCGTGAAGCAGGCTGTGGCCGACTACAAGAGCATCCGCCCCATCGTGCAGTTCGGCGACATCTACCGACTCGTATCTCCCTACGACGGCAAGGGCGTGGCCTCGCTCATGTATGTCACACCCGAAAAGGACGACGCCGTGTTCTACTGGTGGAAAACCGAGACATTCATGAACCAGCAGCTCCCTCGCATAGTCATGGCCGGTCTCGACCCCGAGAAGAGCTACACAATCCATGAACTCAACCGCATCGACAACGAACCCCTCAGCTTCGAGGGCAAGACCTTCACAGGCCGCTACCTCATGTCAAACGGTCTCGAAATCCCCCTCACCCACAAAGTCGACTACCACAAAAACACCGACTACGCCTCCCGCATCCTCCGCCTCACCGCAAAATAACCAAAAACAACCCTAAACGATTGTATAAAGGCCCGGAATAAATAAAATTCCGGGCCTTTAGTCTACATCTGCATCAATATCTCCACAATGGAGCATTATAACATTTTTTAACTATTGGGGGGGGTAAAATGGCCCTTTTTATGTAATTTTGTAAAATCACATAAACATTAATTTTTAGCAAACCATATAATAAACTAACTTTTTAGAATTATCGCATGAAGAAAATTTTACTTTTATCTGCAAGTGCTCTAATATCATTAATCTCGGTTGCCGGGGAGCACGTCAGGGAGGCTAGCCGCCCGACTTATCTTATACCAGGGGCGGAATTAAAAGTCGCCAAGGCCAAATCGATTATTGCAAGAAACAAGCTTGCCAACACAGAGATTCATAAGGCCTCTGTAAAATCAATAACAGACGCACCTCAGGTCAAATTCGTCAGAACAAACGGAACCGCTCTTGACGTAACGCCTAAGAATGTCATTACGATTGATACTGCCCTTGTAGTCAGCTACGACTATTACTATAATGACATGTGGGAAAACAGAACCGAGGAAAACAAGGCAAAAATCGAATATGACAGATACGGAAGACGCACCCTGCTCACTCAGGGAAATGATTCCACCCGCTACGCATATACCGTGGATGAGAATACCCTGTGGCTTTCCCGCGTAGTCGAACACAAAGAGGCAGACGGATGGTTCCCTGTCAGCAAAGAAGAAAGAACCATAGAAAACAACCGGGTGAAATCAATGACACTTTACAAAGTCACAGGTGATGATTATTATACCAAGGATTTTTGTAAAGAAAGATATTATGAATTTGAATACGGTCATTCCGAGTATAGCTCTGTGAACGGCAAGAATATCAAAAACGCCGCCATAACACATGAAATCTCATTTTCTGAAAATGGCGATACCATCCAGGAGGATAAATATACATGGGCAAGCCCGGTAAACCGTTACATCCGTACTTATTCTTATTCCGGAGGGAGCAAATCCGACGCTCAAATCTATGATGATCATATAGTCACCACCTATTACGAAAGACCATACTCGTATGAGACAGAAACATATACGTCTGATTTCATCAAAACGCATGAATCGACTGAATTTTTTGGCAAAAAGACCGGCCGTCTCGATATATACTTTAATGAGGACGGAAGTGAGGGTGACACTTACGGAAACATTCACGAAGGCTGGAGAGAAGCAAACGGTGACAGCGTAACCATAGTGTATTCCTATAATTCGGCCTTAGGATTTTCTCCGGCTGAAAAGTATGTATATTCAGCGGATTTCCTTAAACCGGCTGATTACTCCAGTGACTTTTTCAGCAGCGCCATCTATTATAAGTATTTAAACGGGGATTGGTCTGAACAATCATTATACTCACTTAAACATCATATCCTTCCAAACGGTCTTTCAGAAGTGACACAAACCTCTTATGGCCAAACCTATTCCTCCACGGTAAAAATGGAGAAAATCATCGAAGATGATTACGAAAGATGGGAAAGTTATCCCGCCATTATCAACGAAGATGGGTCTTATACTGTAGTAAAGTCTGACAACGACGATTATATCTACGCCTATTATAGCGCCGAGGGCACATTGCAGAAAACCATCTGGCAAAAGGAGGTCAGAAATCCGGAGGGCACAACATTCTTTATCCAGCTTCCAGGCGAAACCGCATGGAATCCTCTTGTCGACTACACCAATACCATATCTTCGGGAGGTATGACCATGCGCACCGTCTATAAGACAACTGCCGACGGCAAACCACTCTCTGTAACGGAATATACCACCCACCCGAGCTATAACGGCGGAGTAGAATTCAAGAGCCTTGAAACTCTGTATTCCTACAAGGATAACGGAGACTTCACGGTAGAAACTTACGAGACATACACTCCGACCGACCTCACAAAACTCGCCATTTCCGAAAAAAGTGAACGCCTGACCCTTGAGGACGGTACAATACAGACTACAGATCTCGAATATGATGACAACGGCAAGGGACAGATTTATTCCGGTAATCGTTCTGATTTCAAGGATTTTGTAACCAGACAATATACATACGTCAGAAGATCGGGTACATGGGAAAATACAAATACTTACGTGGATGATGAGGTCTATACAACAGAGGACGGTACCGAGGTGCGCATCCACAGAAGACTCTCCGATGACAATACTTATGCCATAAATGAGCATAAGTATGAGAATCTCTCCACCTATGATGCTGACGGCAATCAACTCTACTATATGGGAGCTGAGTATCACTGGGATACGGAGAATAACAAATGGATAGGTGATTATAAATCCGACACCAGATATTTCCGCTTTATATTTGATTGTAAGGATTACGAATACCTGTTTGACCCGATTGCAGCATACAACGACGAATACATGGTTGTCACAGACGAGGAGCCATATAATAATCCCGAATTCAATGATTCAAAAGGTTGGTCTTACAACTGGGATTCCGAAAAAGACGCCTGGGTTGCGGACAAGACTGAAACACTCGACTATAAACTTGAAGGAAATACTCTTATTAAAACAGAGACAAAACATGAAGAAAATGAATGGGAGACAAAAGACGAGAGCACTATAACTAAAAAAACGACCGATTCATTCAACAGAATCAGCCAGATTGAAAAGATTGAAGAAAGAACGCGAG
Source organism: Bacteroidales bacterium (assembly GCA_019416285.1). GTDB lineage: Bacteria > Bacteroidota > Bacteroidia > Bacteroidales > Muribaculaceae > Duncaniella. The sequence continues at coordinate 191,818 of DXXM01000001.1, read as the reverse complement.
TTTCTCATCCCGGCGAAGAAACTGAGCACTCAATCTTCCGTGATGTGACCTCCTACGCTTACAATGAAACCAATGGCTTGCTCTCCGAGAAAAAAGAAGCCCGTTTCGATGAAGACGGAAAGGAAATATGGTCTCATGTATATCGTTATACCTACTCAACCTTCAATATTGAGACATCCGAAATCACTGATATAGTAAAAGATGACAATTCCGGAATAATAATCGACGGCCTCAACGTAAGCGCTGCTGGCGAAATTATTTCAGTATTCAATATAAAAGGCCAGTTAATCTCCCGAAAATCAGATGCCACTACTCTCCCCTCTGTACCGGGAATCTATATTATCAAGGCCGGAAACAGCACACACAAAATAGCGATTAGATAAATCGTCATTTTCAACTTATTGGACACTACATTACAATTAATTATTTAACCGTCCCCTGAAAGTCAAACAAATGACTTTCAGGGGACGGTGCTTTTTTTCAGAAATATTTCAGATTACGGTGGATGATGTCATTTAGGTTGGAGGCGGAAGGCAATCGGGTTCATATATGTAGCGCCTGTGTGGTTCTTGCCTTTGAGCGTGCAGTCAAACTGCCCTTTGTCAAGACTGACAGTTCCCACGTAAATACTTCTGGTTCCGTTTTTCTCCGGATGGCCGTCGTAAGCGGTCTCCAAGATACGGTCGCCTATTTTCACAATCACGGTTCCGGAGTCGGAGGCCGTCGCGGTATTGTAGTCAAGATAGACGTCGTAGCGAGCGGGGTCGTTCAGGCGCAGGTTCCAGCTTAGCCACTGGCTCTCGTCTTTCCAGTTCTTGACATGATTGCGGGCAGGCTTTCCGTCGCCATATCCGAGGCCTTTGCCGTGAAGCTCCGCGTCAAATGCGGCGAGAATATCGGGCGTTTTTCTGTCGAGCAGCCTCACGGGGCAAGCGGGCACATGACTGCCTAAAACCAGTGCGATAAGTGAGTTTACCTTGTCGGGCGCATCACCGGGCAGTTGGAGTTCATAGTCGTTTTCATTAATCCGACGGCCTGCGATATGTCTGCCGCCGTCGGCGACAAGACGCGCAGACCTCACCTCCGAGCGCAGACCGCCAATCACGAGCCGGCCGTCGTCGGGCCAGTGGAACACATGTACATAGAGCGTGTCGCCCTTACATGTGGTCACACCCCAGGGCTGTACCGGTAAATCCGTACGCTCAGTGCCATAGATGCCTTCACCATTCATCTGCAGCCATCTGCCCACCCCGCGGAATATCTCGACATCCTTCTCATCCCACTTTCCATTGCCCATCGGACCGACATTCATCAGGATATTGCCACCCTTCGATGCCGCCGACGCAAGCAGGCGGATAAAAAACGACGCAGGCTTACGGACGGTGTCGACCACACTGTAGCCGTAGGATTCATTGGTTGTGGGGATTGATTCCCAGGGGCCTTCGGTGGGGAAGAAATAGGCGGCACGGTCGCCGGTATTGCGGTAGTCTCCCAGATTGTTTCCGCCATATCTGACAAGACGACCGTTCACCACAATCCTGTTGTCCTTGTCTGCCTCACGGATAGCCTTGAGAATACGGATATTCAGATACAGCGGCAGTTTCGACGGAGTGTCAAACCACAGAATATCGGGGTCGTATTTCTTAATGAGTTCCTGAATCTGAGGGATTGACTTTTCACTGACATATTTCTCGGCATTTCGAAGAAAGCCTTTTCTCCCGCCCGTCCACCAGTCAGCACCTCCCAGTAGCCTGTCGCCACCGGGATTGTCATACTCCCAGTCATTGCCGGGAGCGTCGGGATGTTCCCAGTCAAAGGCATGCGAGTAGTAGAAACCAAATCTTATGCCGTATCTGCGGGCTGCCTCACGCAGTTCCGCCATCGGATCTCTGCCGAAGCCGCTCAACCTTATATCGTATGGATAGGCGTCAGAAGGAAACATAGCGAAACCGTCGTGATGTTTGGCGGTGATTATAAAATACCTCATTCCGGCCATCGAAGCGTTGCGCATCCACTCGTCGGCATCGAAATCCACGGGATTGAACGGTTCAATCATCTCTTTTCTATATACCCCGACCGGGATTTTGGCCTTGCGCATGAGATGTTCGGTGTAGCCGCCGAAACGTTTGCCCTTCCATAGACCGGCCGCTCCGGAGTAGACACCCCAATGGATAAAACAACCGAACTTAGCATCGTTGTACCACGACATCCTTTCGTCATAGTTCTCACGTGCCGACTTCCACCACCCTTCAGCGGCCTCAATCAGAGCCTCGCGGTCCTCCGGAAGCTCAGTCCCCGACGGAATAGAAAAGCCCTGCTCGTCGCCCGAAGTCTGAGCACCGGCGGTTAGAGATATATTCATCATCCCGACAAGCAAAAGGGATGGAAATAAACGAAATCGCTTCATAATCTTGTCTTTTATTCAAATCGAAAAAATTACCTTAGCGAAATTAACACGGTTTCGGCAAATGACATATATTGATTGTACCAAATTCTATAAATATCATTTCTTCAGAACCGGAAAGTTAATGATTAAAAAATTTCCGGCGTTTTTAATTAAGATATTGCACATTTTATCGTAATTTTGCAGAAAATACACAAAATTCCTTTATGATGAATAATGATTTGGACTGGGGTAATCTCTCATTCGGTTACATCCCAACAGATTACAATGTACGCTGCTATTTCCGCGACGGGAAGTGGGGCGAGATAGAGGTGTCGCAAAGCGAGGAAGTGAACCTGCACATCGCAGCGACATGCCTCCACTATGGTCAGGAAATTTTCGAAGGTCTGAAGGCTTTCCGCGGCAAGGACGGCAAAATCCGTGTGTTCCGTCTTGAAGAAAACGCAAAACGCATCCGCGAATCCGCCAAGGGTATCCTCATGGAGCCGCTCCCCGAAGAAAAATTCAAGGAGATGGTGCTCAAAGTCGTGAAACTCAACGAGCGTTTCGTGCCCCCCTACGGCTCAGGCGCATCGCTATATATCCGTCCTATCGAACTCGGCATCTCGGCTCAGGTAGGTGTGAAACCCGCTACCGAATACCTGTTCATGATTCTCGTGACTCCCGTGGGCCCCTACTTCAAGACAGGCTTCAAGCCCACCAACATCTGCATCATGCGCCAGTATGACCGCGTGGCCCCCAACGGCACAGGTCTCTGGAAAGTGGGCGGCAACTACGCCGCATCGCTCACCGCCGGCGAACACGCCCACGAGCTCGGATACTCCGCAGTGCTCTATCTCGACCCGAAGGAGAAAAAATATCTCGACGAGTGCGGCCCCGCCAACTTCATGGCCATCAAGGACGGTGTCTACATCACTCCGGCCTCCAACTCTATCCTCCCCTCAATCACCAACAAGAGCCTCATGCAGCTCGCAGAGGATATGGGCATCAAGGTTGAGCGCCGCCACATCACTGTCGACGAACTCGCCGAAATTGACGAGGCTGCCGCTGTCGGCACCGCAGCCGTGGCATCTCCTGTAGGTGAAATCCATGACCTCGACACAGGCAAGAAGTATGTCGTTTCGAAAAACGGCGAGCCCGGCCCGATTACCACCAAGCTCTACGAGACCCTCACCGCCATCCGTCTCGGCGAGGCTGAGGACACCCACGGCTGGAATACCATCATCGAATAAAGTCATTCATGACATATCAGGACATTATAGACAAATATTATCCCGCAGGCACAAGTCTGCGGGATATTTATATGCGTCACTGCCGCTCGGTGAGCAATCTCGCAATCGAGATAGCCCACCGGAAGCACCTCGGTCTCAGCGACGATGAAATCGAAGAGGCCGCGATGCTCCACGACATAGGTATTTTCCTGACGGACGCCCCGGGGATAGAATGTCACGGCAAGGAGCCCTATATCCTTCACGGAGTCCTTGGCGCCGACATGCTCCGCAAAGAGGGATTTCCTGAAGAGATTGCCCGCGTAGCCGAGCGTCACACCGGCGCCGGCATCACTCCCGACGAAATCGAGGCGCAGCACCTGCCGCTTCCCGCCGACAGAAGCTATGTGCCACAGTCACTGCTTGAACGGCTCATCTGCTATGCCGACAAATTCTACTCGAAGAGCGGCGACATGAAGATTAAGCCGTTTGAAAAGGTGAGGAAGTCGATGGAACGCATCTCCGCAGGCACTCTGAGCCGCTTCATGGCTCTTAACGAGGAATTCGGAGATTAAGAGGATTCAGTATTGCCGTATGGACGTTTTTCAAAACGTCCATACAATGGGGTTTGCAATAATATCCTCCTAACGGCCTGATTTCTTCATGGCCGCCACGAAATCCGCGAAATATTCGTCGTTGTGCATGGGCGAATCGGGGTGGCTGAGATATTTTATTCCGAGCGACTCGATGAGCTCACGCGTCTCGGGAGTAGCAGATGAACGCTCCAGAAGGATATTCAGGGCCATCACACGGTCCTCGGCCATCACTGCCGGGAGAATCGAGAGATAGTCCACGAAGTTCTGCTCCATGAAATTGACATCGAGCGACTTCCGGTGATCACTGAAATCGAGGTGGTCCCAGAAATGTATGGCAATAAAGCCTGCTTTGTCCTCCGGTGTGCGTATAGTGGCCGGAATCTGAGGCAGTTCGAGAAAAGCTATTGTGTCAGGGGGAATCTCAGTGACAGGAATACCGGTGACAGCGGCAGAGCTGTTTTTCTCGGAAGCGCCCGAGCATCCCGAGAGCGCCAGCGCCGAGACAAAAACCGGCACTGCGGCGGCATAAAATATGTGATTGAAACGTTTCATAAATAAAAAACCGCACCATGCAACCCTTTGTTTGCATGGTGCGGTAATTATTAAGGAGATTTATCGCTCAGATCATAGAGGCTGGCGGGCCACCAGGGTCAGAAGGGATATTTGCCTTCGCCGGCACCCTTCATCAGAGCCTCGATAACATAGGCATTTTTAGCCGAACCGTTGTTGCGGTTGATGTCGCCGCTTGTCTCCCAATAGAAGGGAACCAGACCGTGGTTCTTGGCCTCGCGGGTGACAAATTCAGTCCAGTAGGAACGGCTCTTCTGCCAGGCATCCTTATCCAGTTCCGGGAAATCGGTAGTGGAGCGCAGTGTAACGGCATATTCGCCAAGAATGACAGGAATGTTCTTCGATACATAGTTATCCAGCATTTTCTTGAATTGTCCCTGAACGTAGGCTTCCTCGCCCCAGGTACAATTGCGGTCAGAACCGGCAATATGATTGGAGGCGCCCCAGTAGAAACGAACTTTAGAAGATGCTCCCCATTCTCCATCCTTGCTCATAAGGGTAAAATCAGAAGGATCATAGAAATGGACTTCGGCCATGGCACGGTTCTCGACCACATCCTTCGGAAGATGGTAGTAACCCTCCACACCCTTGTCGATATTGGTATAGGGAGTCTGATGGATAAGCACACGGCTGGCGTTGTTGCCGCCGGTGGCACGGACAGCATCGACAAATGTCTGCTGATAAGCCATGATAGCATCTATCGATTTGTTGACGACACCGGTCTGGTCCTGATAGCCGGGCTCGTTCATGCCGGCGAAAAGAAGATGTTCGTCGAAATGGTTGAGTTTATCGGCAATCTGAGTCCAGTAGTCGTGCTGCTTTTTGTTGATTTTTTCATCATAACCGTTGACACATGACTCTTCGAGCCAGCCGCCGTCCCAGTGGATGTTGACAATGGCATACATGTCCTGGCTTACGGCGAAACCGACAACCTCGTTGACGCGGTCGAGCCATGCGGGATCGATGGTGTTGGTTGAAGCGTCGCTGATGTGACTGTCCCATGCGCAGGGGATACGGACGGCATTGAAGCCGAGAGCCTTGAGGCCCTTGATATAGTCGAGGGAGACTTTAGCCGCGCCCCATGTGCCCTCGCCGGACGGCGGCTCCATAGTGTTGCCGATATTTACACCGGCAAATATCTTGGCCGCGAGTTCGGTGGCACTGCTCTTCATGTTGTCGGATTTCTCGGCCACAGCCTGAGTGACGGGAATGACAGCCGAGATTGATTCGTCGGACACGAGTGAAATCACGATGTCGCCGCCGCGCGCCTCGTCGCCATAGTTGGCGCTATATGTAAATGTGTAAGTGTTTTCTTCAAGAGAACGGCTGTTGGCAATGTCGAGCCACGCGGGTTTGGTCACGATGACATCTCCGGTAGCGGCGTAGGTCACGGTAAGCGTGCCTCCGTTGGGGTTGAGCTCGGCACCTGGAGTGGCGGAGACAATCTGAACCGTCTCACTGCCGTATTGCGAAACTGTCACGGTCTTGGTGTTGGAGCCGGCAGTCACTGTAATAGTGGCGGTACGGACATCGTAGGCAGTGTTTGCGTCACACCACACGGCGATTGTGTAGATTGAGGACGACGCGCGCTCCACCTGACCGACATGAAGCCACTCGGCATCGGAGGTTACCGTCGGCTTGACCGGTGACTTTATGGTCAGAGTCTGCTCCTGGGTTCCGGCGAGAGCCATCGCGGTCTTGCTCACCACGAAGTCGCCGGATTCGAACTCGACTTTTCCGGGATATTTGTCATCGTCGCTACAGGATGCGGCCATACCGCACGCGGCAACGAACATCAACGAGGCAAAAACAGATTTAAGAATTTTCATTTTGGAATTTAAGAGATTGAAAAAGGAGAAGGGACCGGCGGAACAGGACCCGGCGGCCCCTCCTCATATTAACCTTGTATAGTCAGCGATTTTAAGAGTTACTTACCATTCAACCTTGTCGAAAAGGCTGTTGAATGTGAACTGAGTGCGCATCGACTGGCTGAAACCGAGAGCAGCGATGGCGCCGTTCTCACCGGGAGTACCGAAAGCACAGCCGTTGGCCGAGGTCGAGCCATACATGTTCCAGAGCTCAAGGCGATAAGCGCCGCCGTCATTGGTATTGACAATCTTGGAGGCGTCATAGCCGCTCACGAGCTTGCCGTCGAGATGGAGGGCGTCAAAAGTAGCCTTGGTCTGCGGGAAGTAGGAGAACAGATTGTCGACCTGGATGAAGGTCATGATTGAACCGTCGGCAAAGTCGGTGCCGTTGAGAGTGATGTCGAATGAAGGATTGTCAATGGCGAGCTTGCTGTTCTCGTCGACAACGATGTTGAACGACGCGCCTTGGTTGTATCCCCAGTCACCGCCCCAGTTGGGATTGATGGTGATGAGATTGGGGGTGAACTTCGGTTCGGTAACAATCACATAGTCAAATTCGAGAGTCGAGTTGAAGCTGAAAGCGGGATCAGTGTCGGCTACGACAGAGCTGAAGGGTGAGCTGACAACACCGTTGTTGGAGCCTTTGCCCCAGATGTTGAAGATTTCCACGCGGAAATTGCCGTTGTTCTCGATGTCGCCATAGAAGAACTTGTTGGCGTCAAATCTGATGGCCTTGCCGTCGCAGCGGATTTCCTTGATGGCCACAATTGAGTTCGGGAAAGCCTTGCGGAGACCGGCCACGTCAAGAGTGAACACCATGGCGCTGCTGCAGCTTCCGTTGTAAGTGAAAGTGTGTACGCCGTCGAGGTCAGCGGCCATGAAATTGCCGACCTCATCGCCCCATGTGCCGTTCCAGTCACCGCCCACGCAGAGAAGAGTGACGGGGAAGCCGTATTTCTTGGCCTGCGGAATGAGGTTGACGGAGAGTGTGGCGGGTTCGGAGTCGCGGTAATAGCCGAGCTGGAACTTGTCGTCGCTGAGCGAGAGAATCTTGATGGCTGTCTTGCGGTTCTGAACCATAGGAGCCACGAAGTTGTCGGGAGCGAGGAGATCAACGTCGGCGGTAATGGTCTTTTCAGCCTCGTCGATGGTGTATTTGCCTGTCACCTCATCGCCGTTCTGATTCTTCACCACGATGGTGCCGTCGGGGTTGAAAGTCATGTAGCCCGTGCAGTCGCCGAAAGCCCAGGTGTTGGAGGCATCGGCATCCCAGAGCCATGAGTCGCCCACGATAGGCTCGTTGTTGGATACGGTGCGCCATGAGTCGGCAGTGCCGTAGAACCATACCGGGCCGTTGAACATAGAGCTCTTGCCTTCATTGAGGTCGATTTCCCAGGTCTTGTAGAGAAGTTCCTTGTTGAACACCGCATTGCGGGCAGTCGAGACGGGACGCACTGAAAGAGCCTGATAGCAGGGAGTGGAGGTGCGGGATGAACCGGCGGCGTCGAAGCGGAACGACACGGCGAACTGATTGTTCTGACCGTTGATTGAACCGGTGGCATAGAGACCGCTGACACCTGCGCCGTCAACAGTGTTGATTGTACGCGAACCTGCGGCGGGGAGGAAGATGGAGTTACCGTTGGGGCCGGTGAGCTTATAGCCAGCCACACCGTCGACCTCCGTCCATTCCTTCTGACAGCGGCTGAAAAGCTCCTCGAAGTCAGCGGCGGTGGGGAGGGTCACGGAACCGCTCCAGGCGCTGTTGGCGATGTCGCGGTCAGTGCGGTAGATGTCGGCCGAAGCGTAGTCGGCAAGGTCGATGCTGTTGCTGACACCGGTTTTCTCGCCGTAGCCGAAACGACCGCCGAGCTCATTCTCGGCAGTGGCGCCTACATTGAAACGTGCCCACTTCACTGAGAGGCCGAGGTCAATGAGGTCGTTGTCGAGGTCGATGGTCATAGCGGAAGTGGTGAAAGGCTGCACCTCGCCATACACGATACCGCTGCCGAGGTCGGCGTAGGCGGCATAATAATAGGTGGTGTTGGGGGCAAGACCTGCGTATGCGAAAGAGAAGTCACTTCTGGCTCCCTCTGCGGGTACGATAAGGCCTGCGCGGACTTTCTCGTCGTCGGGAGCGGTGGCGATGACAACGCCGAAAGCGGCGTCGGCCGGCGCACCGGTCACGCTACCGCCGAGAGTGGCGGCCGCAGCGGTGACACCCTGCGGAGCGAGAGTGGTGACACGGGTGTCGGTGGTCACGAGGCTCTTGATGTCGCCTCTGAAAGTGACTTTGCGCTGGAGAGTGACAAAGGCCTGATAGTAGATGACAGTGTTCTCGGTGAGACCTGTCAGCTCTGCGGTAATCACGCCATCCTCGAGAGTGCCGGAAGCAGTCTCGGTGAGGGCGTTTTCGGAATAACCGTAGTAGAAACCTACGGCGTAGGAGGAGGGAGATGCGTTCTGCAGGCCGTCAACTGTGGCATGGAGCGTAGCGGTTGTGGCCGTACAGTCGGCGGAGCCGGTGGCTACCGAATCTTCCGTGAGGATAGGTTCATTGAAGATTGTGTAGTCGTCATCATCATTACACGAAGCGAGTATGAGCCCCATGAACAATGACATAAATAAGAATATCTTTGTCTTCATTACTGTATTTTTGTTATTGAGTAGGCTTGAGCGGCTTCCTGGCGCCGGCGCCGCGTCGGGGCGACGCCGCCGTCAGGAGTGACCGGACAGATTTTTTTACTCGATTGTGAGAGATGTAACGTTAACCACAGCATTGGAGATGTCGAGCGACGAAGCGAAGCCGTCGAGCTGTACCGACACCTGGAGCGAACCGGTCTCGTAGAAGTTATATGTCGAACCGGTCTCGTTTGTGAGCGTCATGACGTTCTCGCCTGTGATGTTGAAATCCTGACCCTGGAAGTTGGTGAAGCAGTCGGGTTCCCATGCGAAACCGTCGATGTTGCAGCAGAAGGCGGCGCGAGGAGTGGCTGTCCAGTCGATGCCGCTGACAGTGAACTTCAGCACGAGCTTCTGATTCTTCTTGAGCTTGAGAGCTGTCGGGTCGACGGGCCATTCGCTGTCGGCCTTGCCTGCCCACGGGTTGTAGAACTGGATGCGGAGATACTTGTCAGCCTCAGTGTAGACATCGAGTTTGGAATTGTCGACCTTGAGCACAAGCGGGCCGCTCTGACCGCCGGAAATCGGCTTGATGGTCATCTTGGCGCAGAGATACTTGTTGGCTACGCCGGAAGCGTTGTATTCGACGGGAATACCGAACACAACCTCATTGTCGTCAGCGGAACATTTCATCACAGTGAACTCCTTGCCCTTGATGCTGACATCGCCGGCGGTGAGGAGAGTGACCTCATCGGCAAACACAATCTTGTTGTCGACGATGGTGAAGGTAGTCGAAGCGCCACCCTCGGCGTTCTCGAGCTCGGCTTTGCCGTTTTTGCTGATGGTGAGGGCAAAATCCTCGATTGAGCCGTAGGCGGGAGCCCATGAAGAGCCGTAGCCGTTGATCCACTCCCATGCGCCGGAGCCGTCGTTCCACCACATAAGGTCGTAGGGCTTCTCCTCGTCAAGCAGGAAGGTTGTCTTGGTGGCCACGTAGGAGGCATCGTCGCCGGCAATGGTGAAGAGCTCGGTGGCGAGGTCGTCATACGCGGGTTCCACAACCGGTTTGGTCTCGATCAGGTCAGGACCCTCGCCGGGAATCTGCACGAGGCCGTCGCGCACATCCTTGGCCACGAAATTCCAGATAATCCACCAGGGACCTTCGGAGTTTGTGCGCATGGTTGCGAACTGGAGCACGTAGGGAGTACATTCGAGAATCTTGATATCCTTGAAATAGTTGTCGCAGACCCCGTCGCCCCACGCGGCATGGAGCATCTCGCAGCCGGTGAAGGAGAGTGTGGGCTGAGTGCGGGTAGACACATTGAGGTTGAACGAACCGGTGGTAGTGGTGGTGCCGTTGCTGTCCACGCGCTTGATTTCGGCGATACAACCCTTCTGAGCGTCAAGGCTGAGAGTCATCTCCGAACCCATATAGGGATCATCTGCGGGTATGAGCCAACTCTGGAAGCCGGGGTCCCAGTTGGGTTTCCAGTTTGAGGTACCGATAAGAAGCTCGGTCTTGCCGGAACCGTCGTTCATCACGTCGTCGGGGCTCATGTAGGCCACGGGAGCCGAACCCTGATAGGGAGGATATGATTTGTCCATCGGAACCCAGACTTTCGGATTGCCCTTGCCGTTTTCGTCAACGCCGCCGGCGAGATTGGTCCAGATTTCATCGGAAAGCATCTCGAAGTTATTCTGAGACACGGTGAAGGTGTAAGGTTCGCCCCAGACGAGACCTGCACCGGTGGTCACACCGAACTTGACCGTATATTCGCCTGAGAACGGAAGTTCGAGCGTAATCTCCGGGCTCTGCGAGAGGCCGCTGGGAGTTTCCCAGCAGGGCTGCGCGCCCTTCACGAGAGATTTAAGATGGATTGTATTGGGATCATTCGCATCAGGTGTCACTGAGAAGGCGATACCCTCCACGAGCTCGGCCGATGTGACCGAAGCGGCAGGCATATCATGGTCCTCAGGCGTACAGGCTGTGAAAAAGAGAGCCGAGGCCCCTACTGCCAGCGACAGGTAATAATTAAATTGCTTTTTCATTGTAAATTTCAGTGAAAGAAATTTTCGTTTACTTGGTTTATGAATTTGGAATGGATTTCGGGGGAATGTATGTGACCGCGGTGTGTGCGCGACGACGGTGGCAGGCGATGCAGAAATGTGTGTGTCCCATGTAATCATGAAAACGGCATTTCCGACAAAAAATTGCCTATATATCATCGTTTTAACATTTTATCGGTCACTTGTCGGCCGAAACCCTGTTCCAATACCTCGAAGCGAGGTAGAAGGGGTTGACTATTTCCAGCCGGGGTTCTGTTTGAGCACACCGTTGGAGAGGGTGATTTCGCTTTCGGGAATCTGACTCAGACCTTGGGTGGCCACAATCTTGGCACGCTGATAGGTAACGGGAACCGTGCGGCCGCCGTCGCTGGCCTCGCCCTGTGTGGCGCAGATGGCATCAGCAACCGCATCGATGCCCTGACGGAGAAGGTCCCAGTAGCGGATGCCCTCGAAAGCGAGCTCGCGGGCACGCTCGGCCATGATGTTTTCCTTGCTGACAGCTATGTCGGCGAGACCAACGCGTGAGCGGACCATGTGCATGTAGGTCGCGGCGTTGGGCGAACCGAGTTCGGCAGCCATGAGGAGGACGTCGGCGTAGCGCATGATGGTCCACTGCTGCGGGTTACACTCCTGGAAACCGGCTGTACCGTCGGAGTTGGTGCCGGGATTACCGTTGCCGTAGGCGAGCGGAGTGTATTTCTTGACAGTGTAGCCGGTGTATTCGCGCCAGTCGGAGTAGGCGGTCTGGAAGTCGGAGGATGAAGTGAGTCCTTCGCCTGCGAGGTCAATCACCGAAGCCTTGAAGCGGGGGTCGTCGGCAAGATACTTATTGATGAACGCTGGAGTAACCGTGGCTGCGCCCCAGCCTTTGCCGTAGGGCGATACGTTCAGCGGGCTGCGGACACCCATCATCACGAGCCAGCGGTTGGAGTCATTGTTGCCGTCATAGTCCTGGGTAGGGGTGAATTTCTGAGCGAGGATGATTTCCTTGTTGGCATCGCCGGCGTAGGTGGACTTTTCAGTGTCCCAGCCGTTTTCGCCGGGTATGGGAACAAGTGAGGCGGCAGGCCAGAGAGTCTTGAAATCAGGCATGAGTTCGAATTTGCCCGACGAAATCACGTCCTCCACGGCTGCAAGAGCCTCTGCCTTGGTTACGTTGCCGATAGTCTCGCCGCCCTCGGGGGTGAAACCGGGCTCCTTACCATAATAGCCGGTATAGAAGAGATAGGCACGCGCGAGGATTGACTCGGCGGCATAGCGGGTCACACGGCCGTTGTCGCTCTCGGAGAGGTTGGCGTCGGCGGGAATGTTCTCGATAGCGTAGCGGAGGTCGTCAAAGATGTGGGCATAGACCTCGGCGGGGTCGGTCTGCGCGCGGTTTTCGCTCGAAGGCTCGAGGAAGAGGGGAATATTGCCCCAGAGACGGACCATGTCGAAATACATGATGGCACGCAGCGCGCGGGCCTCGCCCATGTAGAGGCTGTGGTTGCTCTCGTTTTCCCACACAATCTGAGCCTCGCGTGTGATGAGCTCATTGCAGCGGTAGACGCCTGCGTAATATGATTTCCAGTCCTGAAGATACATGTTGAGGTCGCTCGGAGACTGGGAGATGTCGAAGCGGTCAACTACCTGATGGTCCCTGAGGTCAGGCACACCTGTTCCGCCATAGGTCTCGTCGCTCATGATGGTCGAGGCGAGGTAGAATCCCTTGCCGGGATTCGACGAAATCTGACGCCAGCCGTCGTAGCAGCCGATGAGTGCACGCCAGGCGTCCTTCTCGGATTTGTAGAAGTTTTCAGTGTTTGATTCGGTCTTGGAGGAGACATCCAGGAAGCTCTCGGAGCAAGCCACCGTCGTCATTCCTGCAAAAGCCGTGACACCGAGGACAAGTATATTGTATTTAAACTTATTCATTGTTATATCTGAATGGTAAGGTTTTATTAGAATGAGAGGTTAACACCGAAGAGTATCGTGCGCGGACGGGGATAGTAGCCGAGGTCGATACCTGAAACCCAGTCGGCGGTACCGTAGCCCACTTCGGGGTCCATACCGTCATACTTGGTGAAGGTGTAGAGATTCTGCACCTGGAAGTAGAGACGTGCGTTTGAGCACCACGGCTGGTTGATGAGGGGTGCGAAGTTGTAGCCGAGGGTCACGTTGGAAATGCGGAGGTAGTCGCCGTCCTGAATGAAAAGGTCGGAGAACTGCCAGTTGATGTTCTGGTTGGTGACGCGCGGAATCTTGTTGGAGGAGCCTTCGCCTGTCCAGCGGTCGAGGATGCGTGTTGTCCAGTTGGAATAGGGGCTGTTCTGCGGGCCGTAGCTCTGAACAATCTGATATCCGGCCGCGCCGGTGGCCACTACTCCGAAGTCGAAGTTCTTGTAGTATAGGTTTATGTTGAAACCGTAGGTGAACTTTGGCATACCGTTGCCGAGGTTGACCTTGTCGTTGACATCAATCATGCCGTCGTGGTTGACATCGACATAAATCACATCGCCGGGCTGCACGTCGGACTGGAGAATACCGTTGCCTGCGGCAATCCAGTCGGCAATCTGCTGTGTGTTCTGGAAAATGCCTGCGGTCTTGTAGCCCCAGAAGTAACCGATGGGCTTGCCGTTTTCAGCGCGGTAGAATTCGAGCGAGTTGTTGTAGAGCATACCGGTCTCTCCGTGGATGATACCGTCCTCGTTGGGAATCGCGCCCACCTTATTCTTATTATATGCGCCGTTGACGCTGAGACTGTAGGAGAAATCGCGGCCGATTACGTCGTTCCATGTAAGGGCGAGTTCGACACCGTAGTTCTTCACGCTGCCGCCGTTGATGAAGGGAGCGTCGGTACCGGCGGTGGCAAGCACGGGTGCCTTCACGAGCCAGTCTTTGTTTTTCTTTATATAATAGTCGAAGTTGACACCGAGACGGCTGTTGAAGAGACGGGCGTCGAAACCTAAGTCAGTCTGCTCGGAAGTCTCCCATGTCAGATCGAGGTTGCCGAGGCGCGAGGGATATGCACCCCAGTTTTCCGACAGAACGGGTGAATAGTTTGTGAGCTGACCGTTGGGGCCGATGTACTGGCCGAAGAAATAGTGGGTGTTTGTTGTCTTGATGGGAGCGAGATACTGGTAGTTGTCGACGTTCTGATTACCGACGCGACCCCAGCTCGCACGGATTTTGAGGAAGTCGAGCCATGTGCGGGCCGATTCCATGAAGTTTTCATTTGAAATGTTCCAGCCGGCCGATACTGAGGGGAAGGTGCCGAAGCGGTGGCCGCGGGCAAAGCGCGATGAACCGTCGCGGCGCACAGTGGCGTTGATCATATATTTCTCCTGCCAGTCCCAGCCGAGACGTCCGAAGTAGCTGACCGAGCGGGCATCGTCGTGAGGTTTACCGCCCACGCTCACACCGTTCTCGCCGAGGGTGGCGCCGGTGCCGTTTGTAATCCAGGCGTGTTCCCAGTCGTCAAAGCCGTCCTTGAGCTTGCCCTGACCGCCGGAAAGTTCCTGACCCTGGTAACGGTAGCTTTCCATACCGACGAGCACATTGAAGTGGTGGTCCTTGATGTCGAAGTCATAGGTAGCGGTGTTGGTCCAGGTCATTCCGAGAGTGTGGTGCATGTTCTGACTCACGCGGGTTTCGGGAGCGGAGCTTGTCGGGGTCCAGTGAACCAGCGGAGTAAAGCTGCGATAGTCGCTCGAGCCGTAGACGGCGCCGAACACTGTGCGGAGGCGGAGGTTCTTGATGGGTTCAAGCTGTGCGTAGACGTTGCCGGAGAAAGTGGTCGACACGCTCTTGTTGTGCATGGTCATCATTGAGCCGTAGGGATTGCCGTCGGCCTTGTTCCAGTCGCTGTCGGAAGTGTCGTTATACTTGCCGTCGTTGATAATCTGTCCGTTATACATGGGGACACCGTCGCTGTAGACGGGAGCGAGAGGGCTGGTGACGAAGGCGCCGCGGAGGGTATTGCTGTAGGGGTTGCCTACGTCAATACCGTTGCTCTTGCGGTAGATGAACGAGGCCTGCTCACCGATGGTGATGAGGCCGTCGAAGAGCTTGTGGTCGGAGTTGATGCGGAAGTTGTAGCGCGAATAGTTCGAAGCCTTGGCGCCGCCAACGATACCTTCCTGATTGATGTAGCCGAGAGAAAGAGCGTAGGTCGATGTGGCCGAACCGCCGGTCACACCTATTGTGTAGCTCTGGATTGTGGCGTTGTCCTTGAACATCTGGTCCATCCAGTCGGTATCGATGACTCCGATGCGGTTGCCGTCGGCGTCGGTGCGCCAGATTGATTTCATCGAATCCCAGTCGTAGGGAGCGAGACCGCTGTTGATGTTCTGCTCGTCCATAATCATCATGTATTCCTGGGCGTTGAGCAGGTCGACCTTGCGGGGAGCCGACTGCCAGCCGTAGTAGCCGTCGAAGGTGATTTTGGCCTTGCCTTCCTTACCCTGCTTGGTGGTGATGAGGACTACGCCGTTGGCTGCCTGCGCACCGTAGATGGCGGCGGAGGCTGCATCCTTGAGCACGTCGATGCTCTCGATGTCGGCGGGGTTAAGGGTGGAGATGTCGCCGCCCACACCGTCGATAAGGTAGAGAGGAGAACCGTTGCCGATGGTACCGAGACCGCGAATGGTCACTTTCATGCCCTCGCCGGGCTGACCGGAGGTCGAGGAGATGTTGACGCCGGGAAGCTGTCCCTGCATGGCCTGGAGAGGCGAGGTCGTGTTGAGTTTTGCGATTTCGTCACCCTTGATCTGCGCTGTGGCGCCGGTCACGAGTTTCTTTTTCTGAACACCATAGCCCACGACCACTACCTCGTCGAGCACTTCGGAATCCTCGACGAGTGCCACGTCGATACGGTCGCTGTTGACCGTGATTTCTCTTGTGGTGAAACCGACATAGGAGAACACGAGAGTGGCGCCCTCGTCGGCTTTAAGAGTGTAGTTGCCGTCGATGTCGGTCATTGTACCCTGCGAAGTGCCTTTGATTACGACGCTCACGCCTATCAGCGGTTCGCCGTCAGAGGCTTGGGTAACTGTTCCCGAGACAGTCAGGGTGGCTGCCGAAAGCGTCATGCCGGTAAGAAGGCAGAGCGACAGCAGGGCAACCCGGAAAAGATGCAGCGATGTGCATCGTCCCAAATAGTTTTTTCCCATTGATGATAGATTTAGTTTTACAGGTTAATATTTAGATTTTTTATTATATTGGCTGATGAATGGTCAGCTTATCAGATTTTCGGTAAGTTCAGTGTCCGGTAATGTTGGTTCTGAGATTTATAGGTGATTAATTACAAGTGAAGGTTTCGTTATTTTAAGATAAATTCCGCGGGGCAGTTAGTCCTGAGCGGGTGCTTTTCCTAATAAACGTGAACAAATGTAACGAGACCTTTCCTACCGACAAAATTTTTAATATTATTATATAGGTTCAGATTATAATATCGGGGGGGGTAAAATGTTTCATATCAAGGGTTTAAATGTTTTGGTATAACTTTGTATTCCTCTGATTCTCAGCCGTTACGGATGGTAATCAAAATGTTATATCCTTTTAAAATCCGGCAAAAGTTGCATATTCGCCGGACATTAGTTTACTTTGCAGGAGCAAACAACAGCCTTAAATGTTAACACCATGCGAGTTCTCTTTCTCATATTCATCATCTTAATCTCACTCCGGGTACCCGCCAAAGAGCTCCCGCTGAAACATCTCGACACCGTCAACCGCCTGTCAAACAACAAAATCAACGCTTTGTTGCGCGACTCGGAGGGATTTCTGTGGATTGGCACCTCCGCCGGACTGTATCGCTACGACGGTTACATGTTCAAAAACTACGCTCCGGCAGATTCCGTATCGGCTGTCCCCTTCGCCTACTATATCGAAAGACTTCAGGAAGATGCCGACGGACTCATCTGGATTTTCTCCGGCATGAAATATTCGGTCTATGATCCCATATCAGACCGTGTGATTACCGACATCGGCCCCATACTTGCTGAAAAGGGCATTGAAACCGAACCGGCGTTACTACACGTGGGGCAGAACAAATCCCTGTGGATTCACTCGCTTGGAAACGGACTTTCAGTACTTGACACAAAGGACAAAAAACTGCGCCGGAGCGACGACAGCTCCTTCGCCCGGACAGAAATCACGGATATAATCTCGACGCCCTACGGAGTAGTAACGGTCGACAATGCCGGCACAATACGCATCGTGGACCCCACAACGCTCCACACCACAAGATGCGACAGCCTTATTACTCGTGAGATAGACGGTCGCAACACATTCGTATTCACCCTCGTCTATGACCGCAGCGGGCTATGCTGGATTTTCAACAACGAGCATCTATGGGTCTACGACATTGCCAACTCGCGCTGGCTCAATCATCTGCTCCCCGCCGACGTCAGGAGCCACACGGTCAAGATTCTCGCCCAGGACCTCTCCGGAAAACTGTGGATAGGGCGCGACCACTACGGTCTGGAGCAGATTGTGAGAGACGACGACGGTTTCAGATTCATCAAAGTCTCCAACGACGGCAGTGACTCGCAGCTCAACACCGTCACATCTCTCTACGAGGACGAAAGCGGAACTATGTGGATAGGCACATACAAAAGCGGCCTATATTACTACAATCCCTCGGTCCGGAAATTCGACCTCCGCAAGCTCCCTGATGTCAACTGCATACTTCCCTCGCAGACAGACGGTTCGGTGTGGATAGGCACCGATGCGGAAGGCCTGATGAAATGGAATCCGGCCACAAACACCACCCTACCCCAGACCTCACCCTCCATCGGAGCAATCACCGCGCTCCTCGAGGCTTCCGACGGCAATCTCTACGTCGGCTCCTACTCCCGCGGGCTCAAACGTTTCGGCAACGGGCGCCTCGAAACCCTGAAAACCGGTTCACGCATCGACGACGACTACACCTGGGCGCTCACCGAGGCCGACGACGGCACCCTCTGGGTAGGCACTCTCGGCTCGGGACTCTTCAACCTCGACCCGCGCACCATGAAAACGAGCGCCTATGCCTGCAGCAATTCCGGAATCACCTCCGACTACATTCTGAAGATAGTCCACGGCGAAAAAGGGCGTCTCTACATAGCCACATCGCTCGGTGTCACGATATTCACACCCTCCACGGGCAATTTCTCGGCCATCCCCGAGCTCGACGGCACGGGAATCAACGATATCATTGTCGACTCGCGCGGCCTCGTGTGGATAGCCTCGACCTACGGCCTCAAACTCTACGACCCCGAGCGCAAGCGCCTCTCGTCGCTCGGCATCGGCAACGGCGACCCCACACCGAATCTGATTCTCGGCATCCAGGAGGACCGCCAGGGCGACGTATGGCTCACGGAAAGCGGCCGTCTGATATGCTTTTCGATAAAATATGACCCCAAGACGGGCGATTTCTCCTACACCACACACCGCTACGACACCGACGACGGCCTGCAGAACAGCGATTTCAACCAGCGTTCTTTCGCCATTCTCCCGTCAGGCGAGATGCTTGTGGGAGGTCTCTACGGTATCAACACCTTTTTCCCCGACCGTATAGTCCACAACCGCAACCTCCCCAGAGTGATGTTCTCAAACCTCTATGTGAGAGGTCTGAATGTGGGCGTCGGCGAGGAGGTGGACGGCCATGTGCTCATGAAAACCTCGCCCAATCGCGGAGGGGAACTTGAACTCTGGCCCGGCATATCATCCTTCACCATCACTTTCGGCACCGACAACCATGTGCTCCCCGAAAAGACCACCTTCGAACACCGTCTCGAAGGGCTCGACAGCGAATGGGTGAAGGCTCTCCCGGGTGTCAACTCCGTGACTTACACCAATCTCGCTCCGGGCAAATACAAGCTCTACGTCCGGGCCATAAACGGCGACGGCTACGAGAGCGCGCAGACCGAGGAACTCACCATAGTGATGCACCCACCCTTCTGGCTCACGACATGGGCCAAAATCCTCTACGTGTTGCTTGCCATAGCCGGAATATACGGAATATACCGTCTGATCCGCAGGCGTGAGCGCCGCCGCTTCAACGAAAAGCGCAAGCAGGACGCCATGCAGAAGCAGGAGGAAATCAACCAGCTCAAATTCAAGTTCTACACCAATGTCAGCCATGAGCTGCGCACTCCCCTCACCCTTATTGTCTCCCCTCTCGAAAGCATGATAAAGGAGACCACCGACGAGGGCCAGCGCAAGCGGCTCACCCTGATGCGCAACAACGCCATGCGTCTGCTCCTGCTCGTCAATCAGCTCCTCGACTTCCGCAAAAACGAGGTGACCGGCCTTACGCTCCATCTTTCAGAGGGCGAGCTGATTGGCTTCGTGAGAAATGTTTGCCACTCTTTCGCCAACCTCTCGGAGCGCAAGAACATAAAACTCGATTTCATCTCGGAAATCAGCGAGCTCAACATGATGTTTGACGACGATAAGCTCTACAAGTCCATCATGAATCTGCTATCCAACGCCTTCAAGTTCACTCCGCAGGGAGGCGAGGTGACGGTCACCGTCTCGGTCGCCAAATCCACCGTGTCGATAAGCGTGGCCGACTCCGGAATAGGCATCAGCGACGCCGACAAGCAGCATATCTTCGAGCGCTTCTATCAGGCCGGAAATTCACCGTCAGATTCATCCATGACCGGCAACGGTATAGGTCTGAGCATGGTGAGCGAATATGTCAAGCTGCACAACGGCACCATATCCGTCGCCGACCGCGAGGGTGGAGGCACAGTGTTCACCATTGAGCTCCCCCTGATAAAGAGCTCTGTCACAGCCGCTCCGCAGCCCGCTATCAGTGAGACAGTGAGCGCTCCGGAAGCCTCTGCCGAAAATGACCCGCACATTCAGATGGCTGTGGAGGAGCATGACGCCACTCTTGCCGGCGACAAAGCCGGAGAGCAGGATGAACCCGGACGCGACGCCCCCGAGATGCCCACAGCCCTTGTGATTGACGACAGCCGGGATATGATTGATTTCCTGCGCGACGGTCTCTCGCATGATTTCCACGTGATTACCGCCTCCGACGCTGAACAGGCGCTGAAACTGCTCACGTCAATCCGCCCCTCAATCGTGCTGACAGACCTCATGATGCCCGGAATCGACGGCATAGAACTCTGTCGCCGTCTGAAATCAGACCCGGCCCACGCCGGTACTCCGGTCATCATCCTGACGGCCAAACACGACGTAAACGCCAAGGTAGAGGGCCTGACTCTCGGCGCTGACGACTATGTGACCAAGCCGTTCAACATGGACCTGTTGCTTCTGAAAATGAAAAAGCTCGTCAGCCTCACCCGCAAAAGCGGCCGCTCGCTCATCGACCCCGACCCCGGCAACATAACCATCACCCCGCTCGACGAAAAGATGGTGGAGAAAGCCGTCAAATATGTAGTCACCAACATCAAGCGCCCCGACCTCTCCGTCGAGGAACTGAGCAGTCACCTCGGCATGAGCCGCGTCCACCTCTACAAGAAGCTCAAGGCCACCACAGGCAAGACTCCAGTAGAGTTCATCAGGCTCATCAGGCTCAAACGGGGTGCCCAGATGTTGCGCGAAAGCCAGATGAATGTATCGGAAATCGCTTTCCAGCTGGGATATAACAATCCGAAATATTTCAGCAAATACTTCAAGGAAGAGTTCGGCGTGCTCCCCTCGGTCTATCAGGATAAGGAAAGCAAGGCAACAAATTATCCCGTATAAGTTAACATTTCGACTCCCGGTCACATCATTTACCACCCGTATGTCCAACATAAATCCCGACCCGTATGGATGGTAATGGCTAACTTTGCATTATCGGACAACGAAAATACCACGCTGAATAAACCAAATTTTTTACCTATATAATACCGCCCTAATTCTTCCTATGAAAATTCGAACTCTAACAGCCTCTCTGCTCGCAGGCCTCGTCGCGGTTTCATGTTCCACGGGAAAATATGAGAAATCAGACCGCGGAGTGACCGTGAACGTGGCGTCGGCAGGCGAAAATTCCGTAAGGAAAGTGCGACTCCAGGTGCTCGGCGACAAAATAATCCGAGTTTCCGCCACCCCCGACAAGAAGTTTGTTGCTGACAACAGTCTCGTCGTTGTCCCGCAGGACACCAAGACAGAATATACCGTTGCCGAGACCGATTCGACCGTCTCGGTGATTACATCCCAGGTGCAGGCCTCCGTGTCGCTTGCCTCAGGCGACGTGAAGTTCTACGACAAGAATGGCAAACTCATTGTCTCGGAAGCTCCGGGCGGACGCGAGTTCAAGCCCATCGAAGTCGAGGGTACCAAGGGCTACACGGTCCGTCAGGTATTCGAATCGCTCGATGAGGAGGAGGGCATCTACGGCCTCGGTCAGCATCAGAGCGACGAGTTCAACTATAAGGGCCTCAACGAAGAGCTTTTCCAGTATAACACAAAGGTCTCGGTGCCTTTCGTGGTGTCGACCGACAACTACGGCATCCTCTGGGACAGCTATTCGCTCTGCCGCTTCGGTAATCCTGCCCCCTACAAGCAGCTCGGACAGGTTTTCAAGCTCTACGACAAGGACGGCAAGGAAGGCGCCCTCACCGGCACTTACGTTTCCGCGAAGCCCGAGGAGCAGACCATTGTCCAGCGCGAGGACTCAATCTATTTCGAACACCTCATCCGCAAGGAACTCAAGCATGTGGTAAATCTCCCGCAGGATTTCAACTACTACGGCTCGCATGTGACCTACGAGGGCGAAATCGAGCCTTCGGAAAGCGGTGAGTTCAAATTCATCCTCTACTATTCCGGTTATATGTCGGTCTACATCGACGGCAAGGAAGTGGTGCCCGAGCGCTGGCGCACGGCCTGGAACCCCAACTCATACAAATTCTCCGTCGACCTTGAAAAAGGCAAGCGCGTACCCCTCAAAATCGAATGGAAGCCAAACGGCGCCGTGGCCTACTGCGGTCTGCGCGTCTACTCTCCCGTCGACAACAAAGAGCAGCTCGACATGAGCTGGTGGGGCGAGATGCAGGACCAGATTGACTACTATTTCATCTACGGCGAGGATATGGACGACGTGATAAGCGGCTACCGCACCCTCACCGGCAAGGCTCCCATCATGGCCAAATGGGTCATGGGCTACTGGCAGAGCCGCGAGAAATACAACACTCAGGACGAGGTGCTCTCCACTCTCGCCGAGTTCCGCAAACGCAATATTCCGATTGACAATATCGTAATCGACTGGCTCCACTGGAAGCAGGATTCATGGGGAAGCCATGAGTTCGACCGCGAGCGTTTCCCTGACCCGAAAGGCATGGTCGACTCCATCCACGACATGCACGGCCGCGTGATGATTTCGGTATGGCCCAAGTTCTACGTCACCACCGAACACTACAAGGAATTTGACAAGAACGGCTGGATGTATAAGCTCCCCGTCCAGGACAGCATCAAGGACTGGGTAGGCCCCGGCTACCTCGGCTCGTTCTACGACGCCTACAGCGCCGACGCCCGCAAGCTCTTCTGGAATCAGATGAAGGACCACTACGTTCCTCTGGGCATCGATGCTTGGTGGATGGATGCCTCGGAGCCAAATATCCGCGACTGCACCGACCTCCAGTATCGCAAAGACCTCATCACCCCGACCGCACTCGGCCCCTCGACAAAATATTTCAACGCCTACGGCCTCATGAACGCCGAAGCCATCTACGACGGCCAGCGCGAGACCAACGACGACCGCGTGTTCCTCCTCACCCGCTCGGGCTTCGCCGGACAGCAGCGCTACTCCACCGCCACATGGAGCGGTGACATCGCCACCCGCTGGGAGGACATGAAGGCTCAGATTTCAGCCGGTCTCAACTTCGCCGCCTCCGGCATACCCTGGTGGAGCATGGACATCGGCGGCTTCTGTGTCGAGGACCGCTACGTGGCCGCAGCCAAGGAATATCTCACCACAGGCAAGGAAAATCCCGATCTCAAGGAATGGCGCGAGCTCAACACCCGCTGGTATCAGTTCGGAGCCTTCGCCCCCATGTTCCGCGCCCACGGCCAGTGGCCCTACCGCGAAATCTTCAACATCGCTCCCGAGGGACATCCCGCCTACAAATCGGTAGTCTACTACACCAAGCTCCGCTACGACCTCATGCCCTACCTCTACTCTCTGGCGGCCATGACCCATTTCAATGACTACACAATCATGCGCCCGATGGTGATGGACTTCACCTCCGACAAGGCCACACGCAGCATCGGCGACCAGTATATGTTCGGCCCGGCCTTCCTCGTGGCTCCGGTCTACACCTACGGCGCCAAGTCACGCGAAGTCTACTTCCCCGCAGGCTCCGAGTGGTATGACTTCTACACCGGCAAGGAAATCGACGGCGGTCAGACCCTCGACGTCCCGGCCCCCTACGAGCGCATACCTCTCTATGTCCGCTCCGGTTCCATCATCCCCTTCGGCCCCGAGATGCAGTACAGCGACGAGAAACCGGCCGACGTCATCAACCTCTATGTCTACGCCGGCGAGGATGGCGAGTTTACTCTCTATGAGGATGAAAACGTCAACTACAACTACGAGAAAGGCCGCTACGCCATGATTCCTTTCAAATGGGACAACGCAAGCCGCACTCTCAGCATCGGTGACCGCATGGGCCAGTATCCCGGCATGCTCCAGACCCGTCGCTTCAACATCATCGAGGTGTCAAAGACTCATCCCGTAGGCTATAACCGTGACAACAAGGGCGTCGAAGTGGCCTACAACGGAAAAGCCAAGAAAGTCAGACTCTGACAATCATTCATATCGATACACTACACAATAGGTCATGTTATCTAAGGTAAATCTGATTGTATTGGCCTGCCTCGTCCTTTTTGGCGGGGCAGCCATTTTTTCCGCTTCGGCCGCCGACCCGCGGGCGCAGTCGTTCAACGACGGCTGGCGCTTCACCCTCGGCGACTCTCCGGCCATGGCGGAGAAGGGCTACGACGATTCGTCGTGGCGCTCCCTCTCGCTCCCGCATGACTGGGCCATCGAAGGCGACTTCAGCGAGAAGAATCTTTCGGGCACAGGTGGCGGGGCTCTCCCCGGCGGAATAGGCTGGTACCGTAAGAATTTCACTATCGCGCCCGAGCAGCGCGGCAAAAACATATTCGTCGACTTCGACGGTGTCTACATGAACTCGACCGTGTTCATCAACGGTCATGAGTTCGGCACTCGTCCCTACGGCTACGCCTCGTTCAGCTACGACATCACCCCATGGCTCGACCCCGAGGGCGAAAATGTGATTGCCGTGCGTGTCGACAACGCCGAGCAGCCTAATTCCCGCTGGTACAGCGGCTGCGGCATCTACCGCAACGTGTGGCTCCGCTCTCTCGGCGACATCCACATTCCTCTGTGGGGACAGCATGTCACCACGCCGCTCGTCTCCGACAGCGCGGCGCGCATCGACATCAGTACGGAGATTGTGAGCAAGGTGAAAAAAGCAGCGAATCTGAGCGTCTACACCGCCCTCATCGACGCTACCGGCAAGATGGTTGAAAAGAGCGCGCCGCAGACGGTGAAACTCGACAGAAAGCACCCCGACGCCACGGTCCGGACCTCGGTTTCGGTGACTTCGCCGCATCTCTGGAGCACCGACGACCCCTATCTCTACACCGTGGCCACCTATGTTTCCGACGCCCGCACGGGCGAGCTTCTCGACACTTATCTCACCACCACCGGACTGCGATATTTCAATTTCGACCCGAAAACCGGGTTCTCGCTCAACGGGAAGCCGATGAAAATCAACGGCGTCTGCATGCACCATGACCTCGGCGCCCTCGGAGCGGCCGTCAACACACGCGGCATCGAGCGCCAGCTCGAAATCCTGAAGGAGATGGGCGCCAACGCCTACCGTGCGTCACACAATCCGCCCGCACCGGAAGTCCTCGACCTCTGCGACCGCATGGGCATACTCGTCATGGACGAGACTTTCGACATGTGGCGCAAGAAAAAGACCTCTCACGACTATGCCCGCTACTTCCCCGAATGGCATGAGCGCGATCTGACAGACCTCGTGCGCCGCGACCGCAACCACCCGTCGGTAATCGTATGGAGCATCGGCAACGAGGTCCTGGAGCAGTGGAGCGACGCCAAGGCCGATACCCTCTCGCTCGAACAGGCTAACCTAATACTCAATTTCGGCCACGGTAAGGAGATGCTTGCCGCCGAAAGCGACAGTCTGAGCGTAAATTCCCTCCTCACCAAAAAGCTCGCCGACATGGTGCGCTCTCTTGACCCGGCGCGTCCAGTCACCGCAGGATGCAACGAGCCTGACCCCGGCAACCACCTCTTCCGTTCCGGCGCTCTTGACATCATAGGCTACAACTATCACGACAACTGGTTCGATTCCGTGCCGGAATGGTTCCCCGCCAATCCCTTCATCATCACCGAAAGCGTATCGGCCCTCATGACACGCGGCTATTACCGCATGCCGTCCGACAGCATGTTCATCTGGCCCAAGCGCTGGGACATTCCCTTCGAGGACCCGTCGTTCTCATGTTCGTCATACGACAACTGCCATGTCCCCTGGGGCAATACCCACGAGGGCACTCTGAGCCATGTCGACAGCAAGGATTTCATCTCCGGACAGTTCGTATGGACAGGCTTCGACTACCTCGGCGAGCCCACCCCCTTCGGATGGCCTGCCCGCAGCTCCTACTTCGGCATCGTCGACCTCGCCGGCATCCCCAAGGACATATATTATATGTATCAGTCACAGTGGCGCCCCGACAAAAATGTGCTCCACCTCTTCCCGCACTGGAACTGGGAACCGGGTCAGGAGATTGACTTATGGGCCTACTACAACAACGCCGATGAAGTCGAGCTCTTCATCAACGGCGAGTCGCAGGGTGTCCGCCGGCCCGAACCCGGAAAATATCACGCCTCCTGGCGCGTGTATTTCACCCCCGGCACCGTCAAGGCCGTAAGCCGCAAGGATGGCCGCATTGTCGCTACCGACGGAATCCGCACCGCCGGAGCTCCACACCACATCCGCCTCACCCCTGACCGCTACATCATCAAGGCCGACGGCTCAGACCTCAGCTACATCCTCGTGGAGATTCTTGACAAGGACGGCAACCTCTGTCCGTGGGCCGACAATCTGGTGAATTTCACCGTCAGCGGCGCCGGACGCAACGAGGGTGTCGACAACGGCTCGCCAATCTCCCTTGAACGCTTCAAGGACGACAAGCGCAAGGCTTTCTACGGCAAGGCGATGCTCATTGTCAGAAGCGACGGCACGGAAGGCCCCGTGACAGTCACCGCTACCTCCGACGGCCTCGCTCCGTTCACCACCACTGTCAACGCTATCGGAAAGTAAAATCAACACATTTCACCTAATCGCCACTATACTATCACCCATGAAATCAACCAAAATTTTACTCACTCTCCCTCTGCTTCTCTCGGCCACGCAGATGTTTGCCGCCAAAGAGGTTCCCCCCTATCAGGACGAAAGCCTGCCGCTTGAGCAACGTGTGGAGGATGCTCTCTCTCGCATGACCACCCAGGAGAAAATCAATATGATTCACGCACAGGGCAAATTTTCCTCGCCCGGCGTGCCGCGCCTCGGCATCCCTGACCTGTGGATGAGCGACGGCCCCCACGGTGTCCGCATGGAAATCAACTGGAACGACTGGGGCCACTCCAACCGTACCAACGACTCCATCACGGCTTTTCCGACTCTCACCGCCCTTGCCGCGACATGGAATCCGACACTCTCATTCGAATACGGCAATGCTCTCGGCGAAGAGGCTCTCTACCGCGAGAAGGACGTGATGCTCGGCCCTGGCGTCAACATCTACCGCACGCCACTCAACGGCCGCAACTTCGAATACATGGGCGAGGACCCTTATCTCGCCTCCGTCATGGTGGTTCCCTACATCAAGGGTATGCAGCAGAACGGCGTGGCCGCCAGCGTCAAGCACTTCGCGCTCAACAATCAGGAGAAATGGCGCGGACATATCGACGTGAATATTTCGGACCGCGCTCTCCACGAGATATATCTGCCTGCGTTCAAGAGCGCTGTGGTGGATGCCAACAGCTGGACCATCATGGGTTCCTACAACAAAATCCGCGGTCAGCACGCCTGCCACAACGATATGCTCCTCAACAAAATCCTCAAGGGCGACTGGAAATATGACGGCGTGGTGGTGACGGACTGGGGCGGTGCCCACGACACCCGCGAGGCCGCGCTCAACGGTCTCGACCTCGAGATGGGTTCGTACACCAACGGTCTTACCTCCGAATCGGAATTTACCACCGACGACTATTATCTCGCCAAACCTTATCTCGCAATGCTTGAGAAAGGCGAGGTGCCGATGTCGACCCTCGACGACAAGGCGCGCCGCCTCCTGCGCCTCAACTTCCGCACTGCTATGCGCCGCGACAAGCCTTTCGGCTCCGTGGCCAGTCCGGAACACTACGCCGTGGCCGAGCAGATAGGCAACGAGGCCATCGTGCTTCTCAAAAACGCACCCGTCGGGAAAAATGGCTCCCGCCTGCTTCCGCTCTCCAAAGATGTGAAATCGATTCTTGTCGTGGGCGACAACGCTACGCGCGACCTCATGAAAGGCGGCGGCTCAAGCGAGCTCAAGGTCAAGGACAATATCTCGCCTCTCAGCGGTCTTGAGGCCGTGTATGGCGACAGGATTAAATATGTGCAGGGCTATAAGGCCGGCAAGCCGATGTATGGCCACGTGGAGGAAATCCCCGCCGCCGTCCAGGACTCGCTCCGCAACCAGGCGGTGGAGATGGCGCGCAAGGCCGACGTAGTGATTCTTGTGGGCGGTCTCAACAAGAACCACGGCCAGGACTGCGAGGGGGGCGACCGCTCCGACTACGCTCTCCCCTTCAGCCAGCCCGAACTTATCGAGGCGCTCGCCAAGGCCAATCCCAATCTGATTGTGGTGCTCCTCTCGGGCAACGCAGTTGAAATGCCCTGGGCCCCCGAAGTTCCGACCATCGTGCAGGCATGGTATCTCGGTTCGATGGCAGGCAAGTCAATAGCCAACGTGATTTCCGGCAAGGTCTCCCCTTCCGGAAAACTCCCCTTCTCATTCCCGGTGCGCCTGGAGGACAACGGCGCCCACAGTTTCGGTGCCATAGCCTACCCGGGCGACTCAATCAGGGAGGAGTATCTCGAGGATATTCTCGTGGGCTACCGCTGGCATGACACAAAGAAAATCCCCGCTCTCTACCCCTTCGGCCACGGCCTGAGCTACACTACTTTCGGCTACGGCAAACCGACCGCCTCGGCCAAGACCGTAGGCGCGGGTGAATCACTCTCCATCTCCATCCCCGTCACCAATACCGGCGACGTAAAAGGCAAGGAGACTGTCCAGCTCTATATCGGCGACGACAAGGCCTCCGTGTTGCGTCCCCTCAAAGAGCTCAAGTCTTTCGAGAAGATTGAGCTTGCTCCCGGCGAGACAAAAACGGTTAATTTCACCGTGAAGCCCGACGATTTGAAGTTCTACTACGATAAGACGGCCCAATGGGTGGCCGAACCCGGCAAGTTCCGTGCATATATCGGCTCTTCGTCGGCCGACATACGCGCAACAGTGCCCTTCGAGCTGAAATAAACGACCGCCGAGTGTAACTCCGACCCTTTATCATTCATAATAATCTCACCTTAATATATAGGTATATAGACAAAGTCGCTCCCCGTCCGTCGTCATGACTGGCGGGGGGCGTTTTTTATCTCCTGTTATGTCCGAAATTCGGCAACCGTTTTAGTTTCCCAGCTCATTGCATTGGCTTTTCGACCCTCACACCCGGGCGGTTATGCAGCGTCAGGGCGGCAAAAAGTCCGGTATCCTCGGTGGTGTAGCTGATGAAATATCTTTCGGCCCCCATGAAATCAAGCACGAAACTGGCTGTGTCGACTGTCTCGGTGTCGCCTCGCTTTCCGGCCACTGTCCGTTCCTTTATCTTTACGTCGAAACCGTTCACACTGACCGCGAGGCTCACCGCTCCGCTCAATGTCATACCGGAGACTCCGTGGCGCCGGAGAATCACCGACCCGTCGTCGCAGCAAATCATCTCTATCGACGGCCGCTCCCCCACATTTTCAAGGCTCAGAACTCCCGGGAGCAGATACTGTCGCACAGGGCCCTTCCTGTCGCCACGCGCTGAAAAGGCTACGACGGCAGCGGCCGTCACAGCGGCTATGACGTAAAATTCGACACTTCCGAGTATCGAGCCTGCCAGAAAGTTCAGTACACCTGGATTCATGACCGCAAATTTAGTATGCTTTTGCCGTTTGAGCAAACAGCGCCCCGCAATTAAACGTTAAGTTTATACACACCGGCATTGAAGTCGGCCTATGCTCACGCTTCAGAATTTCAACTATTGCATTATGATACTCACGCTGATACCTTCCAATCAGGTTGCCCAGTGGCTTCTGGTCCATATTCACCGTTGGCTTGACTTTCTCGGTCTCGAAAAAAACGGGACTATCGAGGAAGTGATTTACGCAGCGATAATTGTCTGCTTCGCCCTCTTTCTCGGATGGCTTGTGCGCACGATAATTCTCTTCGGAGTAAGAAAATTCATGCTTATCCGCCACAGCGATCTCGGCAAGGAGCTCATCCAGCACCATGTGCTGATTCATTGCAGCCACATAATTCCACCGCTCGTGATGCTCGCGCTGCTCCCCTTCGCATTTACGGTCGAATCGACTCTTAGAAGTGTGGTGCTGCGCGTGCTTCTCATCTACACCACCTATACCGTCTGCAAAGCCATCAGTTCCGTGACCTCTTTCGCCTGGATACGCTTCGACGAGACACGCAACAGCAAGAACCTGCCTCTGCGCGGCATACTCGACACCGTGCTCGGCGTGCTGTGGTTCATAGCCGTCATCATCATAATCTCGATAATAGTCAATAAGTCGCCCGTGAAACTGCTCACGGGCCTCGGCGCCTTTGCCGCGGTGCTGATGCTGGTGTTCAAGGACAGTATTCTCGGACTCGTGGCCGGACTGCAGCTCTCGCAGAACGATATGTTGCGCGTGGGCGACTGGATTGTCGTCCCATCGACAATAGCCAACGGCATTGTGACCGACGTGACTCTGACGGCCGTGAAAGTTCAGAATTTCGACAACACGATTGTCACTCTGCCCCCCTACACCCTCATCTCCACATCGTTTCAGAACTGGCGCGGCATGAAGGACAGCGGATGCCGGAGAATCATGAAGTCCGTGATTATCGACTCCGACACCATTACGACCACGACAGAGGAGATGGTCGATTCCATCACGAAGAAGTATCCCATCGTCAGGGCTTACGTCGAAAAGCTCCGTACTCTCGGCCATCCGGACTATGCGCCCGGCTTGGCGGTGGTCAACGGCACCAGCGACACCAATCTCGGTCTTTTCAGGGCCTACATGTGCCAGTGGCTCCTCAACAATCCCGCCATCCGCAACGACGAGCAGATTCTCGTGCGCATCATGGACCCGTCGGGCGAGGGCATACCCCTGCAGATATGGTGTTTCACCGACACGACCAACTGGACAGCCTACGAAGCAATTCAAAGCGCGGTGATGGAACACGTGGCCGTGACCGCCGCAGATTTCGGACTCCGCCTCTTCAACGACCCGTCGGGCACAGACATCACCACCGTCAGCGTAAGCGGCAATCTCGACATGAAGAGTGCTCCGACAGGTTCTCAGGCAGTTCAGAACTCGTAGCCCATCATCGAGAGGATTATCGGGGCAAGGAGCGCCGTCAGCAGACCGTTTATGGTCAGTCCCAGCGAAGAGAAGGCTCCGTAGCGCTCGCCGCGCTCCATGGCAGAGGCAGTGCCTACGGCGTGTGAGGCGGTGCCTATCGACAGACCTCCTGCGATTGGGCTCTTGATGCGGCTCATCTTGACCATGCGGAATCCGGCCATGCCTCCGAAGATGCCCGTACATACGACCACGGCGGCTGTGAGCGACGGAATACCTCCGACCGCGGCGGAAATCTCCATGGCGATAGGCGTGGTGACTGCCTTCGGTGCGAGCGACATGACAACTTCCTTGGTGGCGCCGAGCAGTTCGGCCACACCGACGACCGACACTATTCCCACTACGCATCCCGCAAGTTCGGCGAGAAGCAGCGGGAGCATCTGCTTTTTGATACTCTCCAGTTGACGGTAGAGGGGCACACCGAGCGCAACCACGGCAGGTTTAAGCCAGAAGTCGATATACTCACCCCCGGCGGCGTATGTCTCGTAGTCCACCCCGGCGCAGCTCAGGATGACAATGAGGATGATTATTGAAACCAGTATCGGATTTAGCAGAGCGACACCCGTGCGCCGCTGAAGGAGCTTGGATGCAAGAAATACAATAAAGGTCAGCGCTATGAGGACGAATTTGTTTTCTAAAAATTCCATGATTTCTGTGTTTTTGTGTGTTCACACTGTCTTTATCAGTCTGCCTGACGGTGCATAGGCTCGTGGTGTGACGAGACGGCGCGGCGGACGAGCTGATGGACCCATCCGGTTACGGCTATAATAAAAAATGTGGAAATCACCGAAGCGGCCACTATGGGGAGCCACTGCTCGGAGATGAGGCCGAGACAGCGCATCAGCCCGACACCGGCGGGTACGAAGAAGAATCCGAGATTTTTAACGAGGAAATCCGACACCTTATCGACCCACATCAGCCTCACAAGCCTGAGTTTGAGAGCCGCAGCCAGAAGAAGCATGCCTATTATACTCGACGGAATCGGGAGGCCGGTAAGATAAACGATGAGTTCGCCCAGCGCTAAAAAAGCGAAGAGCACGGCGCATTGTAGAATCATAAAACAATCTTTTTACGCCCGCAAAGTTAACAAAAAGACTTGAATGTGAGAAAAGGAGAGAGGGGAAAGTTGGATGGTGAGAGTATAGAGGGGAAAGGATTGAGTTCAGGAGGATAAAAACAGACTGCACAGCATCTCACGATGATGTGCAGCCTCCGGTAAAAAGTTTGTTCGGTTATTGAATAACCTAATGTGCAATAAATACAAATTTTCCCGGTTGTTTTCTTGTCTTAATCTATTTTCTGTATTCTCAGTAGGTTTATTGGTGACGGGTCGCGCGTATCAGGCGCGGCCCGCCTGTAGGGGAATGGTCAGTCAGCGAATATGGCTGGTGAAGTTAGTTTCGTTCAGCGGACGGGGACTGACTCCTGGGTGTTTCAAATTTACTTAACGTAAACCTTGGTGGTGGTACCGTCTTCCTTGACGATGATGTTCACCCCGGGAACGAGAGTGTTGTGCTGAACACCGTCGATAGTGTAGATGCGTACATTGCCGAGGTTTTCGTCAGAGATGATGGAGTCGATACCGGAAGTCTTGACATTGGCAACGTAAGCAGCGATGAGCTGGTTGACGAGCATTGTGTCGAGGGCATCGACCTGCTTGCGGTAGTCGCCTTCCTTAGCCACGCGGTCATTCTCGTTGTCAGCCTTGGTCTTGAGGTCGCGGATCTTTACGAGGATATTGGTCTGCTCAACGAGAACCCAGTTGGGCTCAGTCTCGCCGATTGCATTGAAGTGATCCTCAAGAGCCTTGATTTCAGCCTGAAGTTTGGCGGTGAGCTCGTCGATTGCAGCGAGATCTTCCTTGTAAGCCTTCTCGTTGTTCTCTTTACGGGCCTTCTCAGCAGCCTCAGCTTCTACAGCGGCAGCCTGTGCGATTTCAGCTTCCTTGACGAGAGTGTCGATGAGCTCGCCGATGGTGTTGGCCATCACTTCGTCGTATTTCTCAGTGAGAGAACCGTCTGCAACAGCAGCATCAACCTTGTCCTGGAGAGCCTTGATTGCGTCTGCAACGTTCTCTCCCTTGAAGTCGTCGGCTACGAGCGGGCAGTTCTTGGCGATTGAT
Source organism: Bacteroidales bacterium (assembly GCA_019416285.1). Lineage (GTDB taxonomy): Bacteria > Bacteroidota > Bacteroidia > Bacteroidales > Muribaculaceae > Duncaniella. The sequence continues at coordinate 158,670 of DXXM01000001.1, read as the reverse complement.
TCAAGTGCGGCAGCGAGTTTGTCGTTGAGAGCCTTGATTTCAGCAGCAGCCTTTTCAGCAGCAGCCTTCAGAGCCTTGTCAGCGTCAACCTTAGCCTGGGCAGCCTTGGCATCCTCAACGAGTTTAGCGATAGCGGCTGTGATATCAGCCTTCGGAGCCATCACCTCATCATACTTAGAAGCAAGAGTATTGTTACCATAGGCGGCAGCGATTGCCTGTTCAAGAGTTGTGATGTTTGTAGTGATATCTGCACCGGTGAACTGGTCCTTGACATCAGCATACTTCTCGGCGATTTCAGCGATAGCGGCAGCAAGAGCGTCTTTGAGAGCCTTGACTTCTGCATCAGCAGCAGCCTTAGCATTAGAACCGTTGGTGATTGTAACGGTGAAATCAGGAGCTCGGAAATTCTTGAAGTTGCCAGTTCCTACCTCTGAAGATACAAGGATCTCCTTTACTTTAAGCACGGCAGTCTCACCGAACTCTGCGGGAGCCACAAGAGTGAATGTCATGATAGCGCCCTCATTCTTAGCGAATGACTGGTTGGTCAATTCGTCCGAAACAATGAAGCGGATATCATTGGGGTTAGTCTTGTCGGGGAAGTAATCAAGGAAAGCACCGTTGCTTGCACGGTTGGTGAGCTGATAGTTCTTGACGGAAAAACCTTCAGGAACAACCATATCAAACTGCATGCCGGCAACATCGGTGTCGATATTGTCAAGATTGAGAGCGACTGTAACTTCAGTGGCGGGGTTCATTACGAAATCGCCGCCCTCTACGCTCATCTTAACAGCAGAAACCTGATCTCCGGAAGCAGCGGGGCAAGAGACTGTCTCTGTCTTGGTACCGGTGGCATCAGAAGCCTTGGCATTGCTGATTGTGACAGCAAATTCAGGAGAGCTCACAACGGTCTTATCGAGGTGATTAGGCTTAACCTTTACACGGAGGGTTACGACTACGCCCTCAGCGGCAGCAAAAGCGTTGCCGCGACGGGTAGAAATGAGGACGCGGGCCCACTGATCTTCCTCTGGTTTATTATAATTGTAGACACGTCCTGACATGTTCTGACCGTCGGAGAAAAAGGCTGCATTGCGCACTACAGCATCAGAGAAAGCAGTATTCTCTGACTCAGCAGCAAACTCGAGAGATTTTGACAGTTTGACATCAAACTGGAGAGCACCCATGTCACCACCATGCTTGAAGGTGACGGGGATTTCCTTCACCTCGTAGTCATTGAAGGCCACGGAGGGAATTGAAAGCTCGGACGCGGCAAATGCGGAGCGGGCACCGACAAGCATCAGGGCGGCAAGCATCAGCTTTGAAACGAGCGTATTTTTGAGTAAATTCATTGCGATAATGATTTTTGTTTTACTATAAAAACGGGATGAGAGATAAAGAGCTGTGCCGCCGTCCGAAACAAGCGGCGGCACAGCTTACTTATTTATAGCTGATAATGTCAAAGAGATTACTTGTGGTATTCTTTGCTTACAGATCCGTCAGAGTTGCGGATGATGTTCACGCCGCGCTGGAGACCGCGGAGAGCCTGACCAGCGGCATTGTAGATGCGCTGCTTGAGACCACCGTTGTTGTCGATGACAGTGTCTTCGATGCCGGAAGTGCCTTCGGGCTTAGTGAGACGGTAGTTGATGAAGTTGCGGTCAGCGAAGATAGCTTCTTCGACAGTGACAGCACCGTCACCGATAACGTCAACATAAACCACAGCACCGTTCTGGCCTTCGATGACAGCATTGTCCATATTGAAGAGAACAACACGCTTGCTGTCAACTCCGTGGTGGAAGAGAGCAACCTCATGAGAAGCGGCACGGTCAGCAGCAACAACATCGACGAGAGTCATGCCATCACCGAGCTTGATATCAAGCTGACCGGTGGTGAAGGCTGCTGTATTGTCGATAGTGACAGCATAACGACGTACACCGGCTTCCTCACTTACGAAGCTTGCAGCAACGATGTTCGCGCCTTCAACAGCTCCACGCGACATTGCGATACGGGCCTGAGTCGGAACTTTGAAAGATTCGTTGACTACGCGCGAGATATCGGCAGAAGTGAAGGCCTGGTCATCGTCCATATCGGCAGCAGCTGCCATCACGCGACCCTTCTCACCGTTGGCGGCAACGAATTCGTCGTAGCTTGTGCGCTCGCCGACAAGAGTAATGACAGTCTGAACATCGAATACGTCAGTAGCACCGTCGAGGTTGACGTCACCACGCATGAAGGTATTCTCGTCGCCGGTAGCCTTGAGAGCCTGAGCGTCTTCGATAATACCACGGGCAGCCTCGATATTCTTCTCAGCCTGAGCAAGCTTCTTTGCATTCCACTGAGCATCTGTCTCATTGCCCTGGAGAATCTGAGTCTTGTCAAGAGCCTTTTTAGCCTTTTCAGCGAGATCTGCATGCTGAGCAAGGAGATCTGCCTTAACATCCGGGAGGATATTGGCCTCCTTGATAGCTTTGTAGATAGCATCGAGCTGATCCGACATAACTGTCTGGACATTCAAATGGCCATTGGAACCGGCCACAGTATAAACAACGCCATCAGGATTATCATTCCTGAGAGAATTGATAGCATCAGGGATGGTTACTGTCTCAGTGGGGATATCACCCTTTCCAGGTTCAAGAGTAGAAGCTTCGAAACCGGCGAGCTTGCTGTCGGCAGTCATCTTACCAGAAGCGTTCTGCTTGTCAAGATCAGCCTTGGTATTGGCGAGGCGAGCCTCAAGCTTCTCAATCTGAGCTTCAAACGCTTCCTTGACAGGCTTGTACATCACAGGGTTACCCTGAGCATCCACAACAGGCTGACCGTTTTCTTCACGCTGTTTCTCTGCAAAGAAGATATCATTAACTTCAACGAGGTTCTTAATATCATTGAGGATATCAACCTGACCGTCGTAAGCCTCAGAGAGCTTCTTGTAAGCAGCCTTGTGAGCCTTGACAGCGGCATCCTTCTTCTCAACAGCGGGTTTAGTCTTGGCTACGTCGGCAGCGACATCGGCTATGCGGCTTGCGAAGTTGTCTTTCTGCATCACTACGTTCACACCGGCTGCGGTCCAGTCATCAGCGATTTTGTCGAGTTCAGCCTTGAAGCCAGCGAACTGGTCAGCAAATGCCTCCTGAGTCTCGGGCTCGTAATTATCAAGAGAATTGATATCGGCAAGAACCTTGTTGTAAGCCTCAGTAAGCTCAGCCTTAGCCATAGCAGCGGCACCGGTATTGTTGTTCCAGAGAGCCTTGAGTTCATCCTCAATCTTAGAGAGGGTGGTTTCAGTCTCGCGCATCTCCTTACCGAGAGCCTTATAAGCTTCGGTCTGCTCAGCTACTGTCTCATAGTCATAGGCAATATCATCAATCTTGTCTGTAAGCTCACTGCTGAGAATCTGAGTTCTGAGATTGTTGATCTGAGTGCGGTAGCTGTCAAGAGTAGCCTGGGGAACATTGTACTCAGACTTGGAAGCCTCAGCCCAGACAGCTTCAAGATTATTAATCTGACCGGCAAGTTTGCCATACTGGTCAAGGAGAAGCTGGTGGTATGCACCAGGAATTGTGGTATTCTTAAGGGTACTGATATCCTGCTTGATAGTAGTGTCGGTATCCTTAACATACTCCTTAGCTTCAATCTGAGCCGAAATATTCTCAATAGTAGTTGCTATGCTGTTAAGAGTTCCATAGGAACCGGCGAGAGTATTACCGAATGATTCAAGGGCGGCAAAATCAGCTTTAGCAGCGTCAAGAAGCTTGGTGTACTCATCGTGGAGTTTAGCAGTTGCAGTTGCCTTGTCGTGAGCAGCTTTGACTACGTCGTAAGCCGCATTAGCTTTATTCCAGTAACCTGCGAGTGTGGTTGCTGTAGTAGCATCAGCTTCAGCACCAAGCTTGGCGTTGAGCCCGGCAAAGACAGATGTAAGTTTGGCAACCTCTCCGTTAAGACCGGAAATCTTACCCATAGCCTCGTTCATGGTCTTCTTGGCTGCAGCACGTTCAGCAGCGGTAGCACCGGTGAAGCCGTCAACAGCACTGATACGCTTGGAGAGCTCGGCAACTGTCTTATCGTAAGAAACGCTCCACATCTTCTTGGCGATAGCTTCCTTGCGGGCATCAGAGAGTTCTTCAACCTGATCAAGATAGTTGGCGATATCGTCCATTACAAGACCAAGGTGATCAACTACTACTAAGTAATTGGGTTTCTTGGAATCAGTAGCGTTCTTGTAATAGAGCTTCTTAGCGGCAAGAACGGCAGCATCCTCATCCTTCATTTCGTCAGTAGCGACGGTGACTACGGCAACCTTAGTGTCCTTGCCATTAACTTTGACGGTAATGAATTTATCAACGATACCTGCATTTTCAAGAGCTGTGTGGTTAGCGGTATTGACATCAAGCTGAGTCTTGATAATGTTCCAATAGCCTTCTGCAAACTGGTCAGCCTCAGCATTAGCAGAATTGCCCACGCTCTTGATTTCAGCAAGAAGGTCATTTGCATCAGCTACAGCGTCAGCAAGAGCTTCCTTAGTAAGAAGTTTGCCTTCTTTGTTAGCAACAGCAAGAATACCTTTGACCGGATCCTCAACAACATTTTTCTTTGTTGCTATCTGCGGCTGAAGTCCGTAAAGGTTCTCAATCGGAGTTTTCATACCACCCTTCTCAGCGATATAAGCCTTGTAGCCGGCATTTGTAAGCTGATAAGCGTGCTTGATATAAGATGCGATAGAGCTGTCGTACTCTGAAGTAAGTGCGGCTGAAATCTGGTTCCAGCTTGAAGTGCCGTCAGCATACTTCTTGTCTGCGAGACGCTTGCCATTCTCTTCAGCGATAGCAGCGCTGTAGGTAGCGGAGAATGAATTGAGAAGTTCCTGAGCGATGGCTTCCTGAGCCTCGAATTTGGGAACAACCACATTGGTAAGGTCAACAGAAGCGCCATTGCCGTATTCGGTGAGGACTTCACGGTTGAGCTTAAGCATTTCCTCAGATACTTCCTTAACCTTAGCAGAGATAGCTTCAGGAGTGAAGGAACCATTATTACCGTCAGCATTAGCCTTGTTAAGTTCTGCCTGAACTTCCTGAAGGAGCTTATTAACACGGTCGGCTGCTGCAAGCTGTGCGTCATGTGCAGCTTCATTGGCACGAATCTGCTCGCCCACAGCCTTGACAGTAGCTATAGTACCCTCCATGCTTGAAAGAGTAGCATCCTTTATAGCGGCAGCATTTTCGCTGACCTTAGCAGCATTGTAAGCCTCTGAAATCTGCTTGCTGTAGTTGTTGGCAGTTTTCCAATAACCTTTATTATTCTCCTTAGTACCGATTACACCTTCATAGTGCTCCAGAGCGGGTGACTTGGAAAGCTGAGCGTTGATATTTGCGGCATTGCCGAGAGCAGTCTCGAGTTCTGCATACTTAGCATCAAGAGCCTTCTTAGCACGATAGTTGGCAAGAGTTTTCTCAACAATTTTCTCAATAGCGGGAATATCGGTATTGAGGTTGGTCTGAAGAGTATTGTCATACTTATTGTACTCGGATTCCTTAGGTGTACCTGATGCGTTGATGCTTGATAAGAGTGTTATAAGTTTGCCTTCAAGTTCAGCAATTTTCTTATCGGCATCAGCAGTCTTTTCATTACCCTGAGTCTTGGCAGCGGCAAGTTCAGCCTTGAGAGCGGCAAGCTTATCGCTTACAACCTTATGGTTGGCTGCAGAAGCATCTTTCGTGAACTGATTACGGGCAGCCTTAATCCGATCTTTGACTCCGGCAGCGTCAGCGTCCTCGCCAATCTTCTTGATAGCTGCGTAGGTCTGCATGATCTTGCCGTCCTCATGGTTGGCAACTGCATCCTGAAGTTTCTTGTTGACTTCATTGACATCCTTCGTGAGCGCCTCGTTAGTCTTGTATGTGGAAGTGCGGACACCTTCGGCTCCGGGAAGAATCTTCTTTTCGCTGTCGACATATTTGGTAAATTTGTCGTAGTCAGCCTTGACATCAGCAGCTTTGTATGCATCGATAAGACCGGCAGAAGCGGTTTCAAGATTAGTAAGGAGCTTATCAATGGGACCGCCGTCAGCCACTGCCTCAGTAGTCTTCTTATCGTTGATTTTTGTGAGAGCAGCAAAAGCATCCTCAATAGTCTTGAGGTCACCAGCATAAAGGCCTTCAAGGAAGGAGATACCCTTAATCTGCGCCTGTATTGAAGTCAGACGGCCGTGCTGTGCAGTAATTTGGGCAGCCTGATTACTGAGAGTATTGAGAGCAGCCTGGGCTTTGCCGACAGTACCCTTGCCTGTATAAGCTGAATCGAATTCACTTGCAACAAGGCTCTTTCCGTAAACGGCGTCGACAGCAGCTTTGACTTTAGCGATTTCGTCATTGACTTTCTTGAGAGCAGCGTCAACCTCGCCCTGAAGCTGGGAAGGGACATTGATAGCCTTTGCGACAGCAGCAGCATTATCAGTAGCCGTCTTGATGGCCGCGTATGCAGTCGCCATTTCAGCCTTCTGCTCAGTCACGACTCTATTCCATTCGGTATTAGCCGCACTGACTGCCTGCTGTGCGGCATTGATAGCAGCGATAGCATTGACAGAGGTTTCCTTAGCGCCACCAATTTCCTTAAGTGTAGCATAGTCAAGACCATTCTTATCCTGCTCTACGTCTACATAATCGGCAGCGGCACGATAGAGGGGCTCAAAGGTATTGTTGAGTTCGTTGATTTTCTCGGCAAAAGCGTTTGCGGGGTAAGGCAGAGGTTTGCCCTTATCGTCAACGTTCTTGTTTTCAGCGAGAGAAATCACGAGTTCCTGGTAAGACTTGCGGAGAGCGAGGAAGAGATCACTGCCCTCGCCTGTCTTGAACTGATCATAAGCCTTGAGGTCATCAGAAGCGCCGTTGATACGGCCATTGAGAAGCTCATATTCGTTGTCGATAGTCTTCCATGCAGAGACAAGAGCCTTGGTGTCAATTTTTGACTCCATCTTGTCGTCAGCATAGGTTGACTCAACCAAAGTCTTGTAAGGTGCGAGAAGAGCTGCAAGGTCTTTCCCTCTCTTCTCATAGTTCTCACTTACGACATAATCATAGTTTTCATTACCCTTATCGGCAAGAATAGCAGCGATATCTTCATTAAGAGTCTGAACCTTCACAACATAGGCAAGCTGTTTCTCAAGCTGGGCGCTCTTGTCTACTGTATTGACAGCATAGTTACCGAAGCGTGTATTTTCAGCCTTGACGTCGCTATTATATGAGTCAGCCTCAGCCTTGACAGACGCAATGGAAGCAAGAACCTTGTTGTTCTCCTTGTAAAGTTCGTATTTCTTATAGTTTGCGAGAGACTCTGTGCCGAGAGCTTCGATATCCTTATCAAGAGCAGCAATCTTGGTTTCAAGAGCAGTCTTGGCATTAGAGAGATCGACAACCTTGTTAGAAGTATTCTTGACAGTCACAGACTCTGCGTAAAGCTATTCTCACAAGACTTTTCAGATAAAACAGTCTGGAGCTGGTCGAACTTAGCCTTGGTATAGGCAGTGTTAATATTGCCTACAGCGGTAGCCCAGTTGAAGTCAAGTTCAAGATTCAGCTTAGAGAAAGAGAAAGGCTTTTCAATCACGTTGCCCTTGTTATCCTTTTCGTCATTTGTCGGGGTGATGGTGACAGTTACTGTTGTTGCAGTTCCAGATTTCACGATGAAACCGGTAACTACTCTTCTTGTCACGATAACTTCAACGTCCGAACCACCTGTAACGGCAAGAGTACAGTTTTCAGCAGTTTCATCGAGACTGATTTTGTATGTACCCTGAGGAAGAGAAAGGTTGCGGGTGATGCTTTTGATGCCGACAGGACAAACCATGCCTTCGCCACTTTCACCATATCCAGCCACAAAGCCGTCAGACTGGGGAGTCCAGTTGACACCACCAGTACCAGGGAGTGTAAGGTCTGATAAGTCAAGAGCCAATGCCGGGAAAGCCACTGGCGTGGTCATCAATAAAGAAAGTAAAACTTCTTTTTTCATGATTTAAAGTTTAAATTAATATTTGTTTTGCACTTGTTGTTTGTTTGCGATAAACTGGGATTCAATTTGTTATGGACGTGTGAACGTCTCCGCGGGGACTACATTTTGGTGTGTTGTTGTCATGACACTTGTATTTGTTTCCAACTATAGTCGGCACAAAAGTAAACAAAAGTTCACAAATTGCCCTTCTTTGATGGTTAATTTGTGTTAAACAAAACGTTAATATGAAAATTTGGGTGAAATATCGGGCGAAATTAACAAAAAATGCGGAATTTTGTTAAATAAATGTTAAGAATTTTAGGAGCGATGGGTATTTTGGGTTTGAATTTCTGATTTTTTAGCGGAATGAAAGGAATTTTGGGCATTTTTTTAGGGAGGAATGGGGGGGTAGTGGGAGGAATAGGAGGGATAGGAGGAATAGGAGGAATAGGACTAATGGGACTAATGAGAGGGAGAGAGGGAGGGAAGGAATGAGAGGATGGGGGGATAAATGAGCCCCATTGGTCTTTAGCGGATGCTTTGGAGCAATGGGGCTGGGGTTGGAAGCTAATGGGCTTGGGGTATAATGAGAAGATTGCTTTGTTCAGGAGACTTTGGTGTCTTTTAGGACGACGGGGAGGGCCTGGGGGTTGACGGCGCCTGCGGCGTCGGTGGGGAGGGCTTTGAGGAGGACGAAGAATTCGGGTATCATGTAGGCGGGGAGGTATTGGGCCATGGTGTTTTTGACCCAGGAGAGGCGGAAGTTGCGCGCGCGAGGCACGACGTAGGCCACGAGGTAGGCGGCGCCCTGTTCGTCGACGTAGTGGACTACGGTGCAGTCGGCTACTTCGTCGCTTTTGCGGATGGCGCGCTCGACTTCGCCGGTGACGACTTTGCGGCCGAGGATGTTGACTTCGCTGTCCTTACGGCGGATGTAGGCGTAGTTTCCGTCGGGGAGGAGGCGGCCGATGTCGCCTGTGCGGAATACACGGCGTCCGTCGCCGATGGTGACGAATGGCCGGAGGTCGGCGCGGTGGTCACCGGTGTAGTAGTCGGCGAGGCCGTCACCGACGAGGCATATCTCGCCTTCGGCTCCGGGGGCGACTTCGCGGAGGTCGTCGTCGAGGAGCATGATGTCGGTGCCGTTCATGGGTCGTCCGATGGGGAAGGTGCCGTCGGGTAGGATGTGGCCGCTGTTGCAGCAGTAGTCTGTGACGCTGACAGTTGCCTCGGCGGGGCCGTAAGTATTGTAGACGGGCACTTGCTCGAGGAGATGGCTGACGGCGGAGGCGTGGAGCGGACCGCCGCTGCTGATGAGGAGGCGGACGGTGACGGGTAGGGCGTCGATGGCGTTGAGTTCCATCATCAGGAAGGGGAAGCCGCTGACCACGGTGACATACTGCTCGTCGATGAAGCGGACGAGGAGCTCGGGGTCGTTGCGGGTGCGGGCAGAGGGTATGGCTATGGCCGCGCCGCTGAGGATGGCGCCGAATACTTCCTGAATGAAGATGTTCATGATGCAGGCCGAGAACTGGAGGAGAATGTCGTCGCCCGTGATGTTGTATGTGCGCTTGAACGACTCGGCGAAGTGGAGCACCTGACTGTTGCCCACGGCGACTCCGAGGGGGAATCCGTCGGGGGTGGAGGTGTAGAGAATGTAGGCGGGGCGGTCGGCGCGCGAGCGGTCAGGCAGAGGATGGAGAGCCGGGTCGATGTAGACATCGGAGCCGATTATGAGGCGGCGGAAACTGTTGAGCATGTTGGCGTGATGCTCCTGGGTTATCACGAAGTCTACGCCGTTTTCAACGAGGAACGTGACCAGACGCCCCGGGGGGAAATCGGGCTCGACAGCCACAAAAGCGGCTCCGGATTTGATTACGGCCATCATTGCGGCTACCATCTCGACGCTGTGGTCCATGACGATGCCGACTCGGGCAGGGATGAACGAGGGAAAACGGGAGATAAGTGTGTCGACCAGACGGTCGAGACCTGCATAGGTGACGCAGGTACGCTCGTCGATGACGGCAGGATGATCCGGGTCATTGTTGACGAGCTCTTTGAAGCGTGAGTAAATCGTCGGTTCCATAGTTTTACATCCTTGTAAATGTTTGTTTATTTCAGCTGGATTGTAACAGAATTGTAACATCATCCGGTTGTACTAGAATAACGGGATTAGCCGACATGGGGTTTTCAGAAAATTGTTAAAAGTGCTGAGAGAGGTGGTGATAGCCATCGGAACGGGGCAAATTAGCGGGCCGGATATTGGCAGGTTCGCGCAATCGGACTAACTTTGCACAAAACTCATTTTCGCATCTCATAATGAAACTTTTCGAGAAAAACATAGGCATAATCATCAACATGTTTTTTGCCCTGGTTTTCATGCCGCTGATTCTTGTGTTAGGCCCCACGGCCCACTGGCTGAACTATTGTCCGGGGTTCATCTGCGCGCTCGTCGCATGGCTCTATGTCTCCTACTTTATCCTGCGTGTCCTCAACCTGCCGAAACTCTTCATGGAGAAGAAATATCCCGCATTGGCGGCCATAATGATTGTGCTGATAGGATGCAGCTACCTCTTCACCCTCTACCGGCTTCCGGAAGTGACCTTCAACACCACCTCACTCACACTCCTCTATCACGAAATCCAGGCCTCCAGCCAGTCAAACATCGTGTGGCTCACGTGTTCGCTCGTATTCGGCTACGCCATCTCGATGTCGTTCATCCAGGAGCTCTACCGTCAGATTATCGTGAGGAAAGACCTCGAATACCAGCGCAACAATGCCGAACTCGCGCTCTACAAGGCCCAGATTAACCCACATTTCCTCTTCAACACGCTCAACTCAATCTATAGCCTGATACTCGGCACATCCGACAAGGCCGAGGACGCCTTCATGAAGTTCATCGACCTGGTAAGATACACCTATACAAGCGTCGACAACGAGACCGTCAGCGCCAGCGACGAAATCAAATATATCGACAACTATATCGCTCTCCAGTCGTTAAGACTTAACAGCCACACAAAGGTCAACTGGAAATACGACATCGACGACGCCCGGACCAGCCTCCCGCCGATGATAATGATGACGTTTCTTGAAAATGTGTTCAAATACGGTGTCTCAGCCACGCAGGACTGCGAGATTTCGATAAGCCTCAAAATCCACGACCATCAGCTTCACTTCGCTACCGAAAACAGCCTGATGAAGCATGCCGACAAATTCCGCACAGACATGCCCGTGGGAATCGACAACTGCCGGGCACGGCTCAACGTCCTCTTTCCTGCCAGACATTCACTGACCGCCGAGGAAAACGGCGGCAAATTCAGAGTCGACCTTAAAATACAACTGAAATGAACGAGAAAATAAGATGTATAGCCATTGACGACGAGCCGCTCGCACTCGACATCATCGACAAATTCTCCAAACGGAGCGGCGACATAGAACTGACGGTGTTTTCCGACCCGGCTGAAGGTCTCGCCGCCATCCGCACGGGCAACTATGACCTCGCCTTTCTCGACATAGAAATGGACGGCATCAACGGGCTTAAAATCGCCGGCGAACTCCCCGAAAAAACCTGCTTTATCTTCACCACTGCCTATCTCGACTATGCCGTCGACGGCTTCAATCTCGACGCCACCGACTATCTGCACAAACCTTTCTCCTACGACAGATTCTCGACCGCTCTGGCCAGGGCGCGGCGCCGCATAGAGTTCAACCGGCAGAAAGCGTCGCAGGGAAGCATCGTGGTCAAGCAGGAATACAACAGCATAACCATTCCCCTCAAGGATATTCTCTACATAGAGGCGATGGAGGGATATTCCAAGATATTCCGCAACGACGGAATATGCACAATCTCACGTGTGATTCTGAAATCAATCGGCGCCATGCTTCCCGAGGGGGATTTCATCAGAATCCACCGCTCGTTCATCGTGGCGGCCGACAAAATAAGGTCATTCACAAAACAGAGCGTGACGCTGATATCCGGCGTCACCCTGCCTGTGGGAAGGCAATATGCCGCCCCGCTGATGCAGCGCCTCGAAGGGAGCACGCAGCCTCCCAAGCCGCGCTCCTGACCTCCCCTCTATTCAGAGGCGCGGGAGCTCCATACCCTTGAGTATGGCCTCCTTGTTGATGGGGAGCAGGCGGTGGTGACGCTCGGGAAGGGTTTTCTTAAGGCCCTTCATCACGGCATCGACAGGCACAAGATTACGGACTTTCAGCAGCGCGCCGAGAAGCACCATATTGTAGGCCTTGCTCGAAGGGAGCTCGAAAGTAGCCTCCATAGCCTCGACAGGATAGATATTGATGTCGGTGCGCGTCGGAACGTGGTGGATGCTGTAGGGGTCGTAGATGAGAGTGCCGCCGGGCTTGATTTTTGACTCGAACTTGTCGAGGCTCTGCTGATTGAGTATCACAGCGGTGTCATAGGAATTAAGGACCGGGCTGCTGATGGGAGCGTCGGAAAGAATCACGGTGACATTTGCCGTGCCTCCGCGCTGCTCAGGGCCGTATGCCGGCATCCAGGTTACTTCAAGACCGTCCATAAGACCTGCATAGGCAAGAATCTTACCCATCGAGAGGACACCCTGGCCCCCGAATCCTGCTATGATGATTTCTTCCTTCATTTGACTTTCAGTTTTGAATTGAGTGACGGCCGCGGGGCTACTCTTTTGTAGTGTCCTTGAGATCTCCTATGGGATATTTTGCAAACATGTGCTCCTCCATCCACTCATTTGACTTCGCGGGGCTCATCTTCCAGCCCGAATTGCACGTAGACACAACCTCCACCACCGAGGTGCCGCGTCCGGCCATAGAGTTTTCAAAGGCCTTGCGTATCGCCTTCTTAGCCTTGCGGACGGCTGCGGCGGTGTGGACGCTCTGACGGGTCACATAGCAGGTGCCGTCGAGTATGGCGAGAATCTCGCTTATGCGCAGCGGATAGCCGTTGAGATCGACGCGACGACCGTAGGGGGTGGTCGATGTCACCTGGCCTTCGAGTGTCGTCGGAGCCATCTGGCCTCCGGTCATGCCGTAGATACCGTTGTTGATGAAGATTATAGCGATGTTCTCCCCGCGGTTGGCGGCATGTATGGTTTCGGCTGTGCCGATTGCGGCAAGGTCGCCGTCGCCCTGATAGGTGAATACCAGGCGCGAGGGATTCAGGCGCTTGACAGCGGTGGCGATGGCCGGCGCACGACCGTGGGCGGCCTCTATCCAGTCGATGTCAATGTAATTGTAGGCCATGACAGCGCAGCCCACCGGGGCTATGCCGATAGCGATATGCTCGGCACCCATCTCCTCGATGACCTCGGCCACGAGCTTATGGACTACGCCGTGGGAGCATCCGGGACAATAGTGCATTGTGTTGTCGTTGAGCAAGCGGGGCTTGGTCTCGACTATATTGGCGGCTTGTTTGATTTCTTCGGGAGTCATGACGCTTACTTTTCAATTATATTTCTGAGAGCTCCGAGTACATCGGAGGGGTCCATGACGATTCCGCCCATGCGACCGTAGTGATGGACGGCTACATTATCTTCGAGGCTGAGGCGCACATCCTCAATCATCTGGCCGGCGTTGAGTTCGACCACGAGAATAGACTTGACGCGCTTACTCAGTCGCTTCACTTCCTCGCTCGGGAAAGGCCAGAGAGTGATGGGTCGGAGCAGACCCACCTTTATGCCCTCGGCGCGCGCATCCTCGATGGCTTTCTGGCAGATACGCGCCACGGAGCCGAAAGCGATGATGAGATACTCGCAGTCGTCGGTCTCATGCTCCTCGAAGCGCACTTCATTGGCCGAAATCCGGCGGTAGGTTTCCTGGAGACGCAGATTGTTCTTCTCCATGGCCACGGGGTCAAGCTCAAGAGTGGTCATGATGTTGGGTTTGCGCGAATCTGGTCGGCCGGTCACAGCCCACGGACACTGGCGGGCAATCTCCTCGTCGGTGCGGCGCGGACGCTGCGGCGGAAGCACCACCTTCTCCATCATCTGCCCGACCACACCGTCGGCAAGCATCATCACCGGATTGCGGTATTTGAAGGCGAGGTCAAAGCCGAGGCCCACGAAATCCGCCATCTCCTGCACCGATGCGGGAGCGAGGACAATCAGATGATAGTCGCCATGGCCTCCGCCCTTGGTGGCCTGGAAATAGTCGGCCTGCGATGGCTGGATGGTGCCGAGTCCGGGACCGCCGCGCATACAGTTGATTATCAGCGCGGGGAGCTCGCCGGCGGCTATGTAGGAAATACCCTCCTGCTTCAGACTGACACCTGGGCTCGACGACGATGTCATGCACGCCTTACCCGTGGCCGCTCCGCCATAGACCATGTTGATGGCCGCGATCTCACTTTCAGCCTGGAGCACCACCATGCCGGTTGTCTCCCAGGGCATGAGCTCTTCGAGAGTCTCAAGTATCTCGCTCTGAGGGGTAATCGGGTAGCCGAAGTAACCGTCTACGCCATAGCGGATAGCGGCATGGGCCACGGCCTCGTTACCTTTCATCAGTCTGACTTCTTCTTCCATATATGAGAGGTGTTGGCGCTCAAGCGCCACATTTTAGTTGTTGTGTTTTGTATAAGTTTCTTGCGGAAAACCGTGGGGACGTTTATTTCTCGACCACACGGTAGACAGTGATGCACCCATCCGGACAGACAGTCGCACAGGCTGCGCAGCCGATACATTTTCCAGGGTTTACATCGGTCACAAAATGATATCCCCTGTCATTTACTTCCTTGGGCTGGAGCTCAAGCACATCGCAGGGACAGGCCACTACGCAGAGGTCACATCCTTTGCAGCGCTCCCGGTTGATATCGACGGCTCCTATAACTTTTGCCATATAATTCAGCGATTAATTAAAAAATGAGGTCATGGGGAGGGATTCTGAAAAACCTCATTGAAAACATAATTTTTCAACACAAATTTAGAGATAAATATTTGTTTAATGGCGTTTTTAATAAAACTTTAACCATTTGCACACTTATTATACACTTGTGTAATATATTCTAAACCGCCAAACCATAAAGTCTTAAGGGTCAAAATCGGTTAATTTGCCTTGAAAAATGTAAAAATGTCTTTATCAAGATTTGTATTTGCCACACGGACAGTCACTCCGCGGACGCTCTCGCGGTTCCATATCTCGCTGATATCGAAGGATGCGAAATAGGCACGGTCATGATAGTCGGTCACCTTGTCCATGATGTGTACGAGATAGAATCCGGGCATGTCGGAGTCCTTCGTGGCGGGGTCGAGAACGAGAGTGAACACCCTCGGCTCTTTCGAATATGTCAGGCGCAGGTGGAAGTTTATATACGTCCCCGTGCGCCACATGCTGTAGAGAAATACCTTGTCACGGTCCCACTGCTCATACTCATCCTTCCACTCGGTCAGAGCGGGCCCCTGATTGATGCGCGACGCGCTCAGCAGGCTTATTGGGCCCGAGGCGTAGGCCTCGCCGTTGGCCGGTATGTAGCGGATCATCAGGCGCGAACCGGTCTCCACGTCGTCGGGGAGAGTGCGGTCGGAAGTCAGCTCGATTTCCGGCGTGTCGTCGACCTGCCGGAAGGTGAACACACTGCCGTCTGTCCCGCTCCGGTGACCGGTATAGGTCACAATGTTCCACAGCTGCATGTCGACAGGGCCGTCGACTCCGCTGTCGTCAGAACATGAAGAGACAAGAAGTGCGGAGAGCACCGGCAATACGATGTAGAATAACCGTCGGAACATAGCGGGCATTGTGATGAGTTTAAGGGGAGGGGAAGTGTGATGTGATGGATGTAATATCAGATTATCAGACCGTCCTGCATGCGGATGACACGGTCGGAATTGAGGGCGAGTGTGTCGTCGTGGGTGACGATGATAAAGGTCTTGCCCGTGGCCGCGCGCAGGTCGAAGAAGAGTTTGTAGAGCTCGGTCCTGTTGTGGCTGTCAAGACTGCCCGTAGGTTCGTCGGCGAGTATGACCTTGGGGTCGTTGACGAGCGCTCTCGCCACAGCCGCTCTCTGCCTCTCGCCGCCCGATAGCTGGGCCGGGCGGTGGTCAAGCCTCTCCCCTAACCCGAGTTCGTCGAGCAGGCGCCCGGCGCGGCTGAAGGCGTCGGAACGACGCATGCCGGCTATCAGGGCCGGAAGCGCCACATTCTCCTCAAGCGTGAATTCGGGCAGCAGACGGTGGAACTGAAACACGAAACCCATGTTGCGGTTGCGGAAACGCGCAAGTTTCGCGTCCTTCATGCGGGTGATGTCCTCGCCGTCAAACTTCACACTGCCGCTGTCGGGGCGCTCGAGGCTCCCGATAATCTGAAGCAGCGTGGTCTTGCCCGCGCCGCTCGGCCCCACGATTGTCAGCATCTCGCCGTCTGAAATCGAGAGCGAGACACCTTTGAGCACCTGAAGTTTATCGAAACTCTTTCGGATGTCAGTGACCTCTATCATAGGCGGATGCTGTTAATGCGGTGTGGGGAATCATGGTTGGCGGCCGAAATCATCAGATAGAGAGGCGGCGGAGTGTCTCCAGCAGCTCGCGGTTGATGGGCTTGTCGTTCTTGATGGCCTTCGAGAAGGGGACGTAGACGATTTCGTCGTTGCGGATACCGATCATCACGTTGCGCTGCTCCTCGAGAAGCGCGTCGATGGCGGCGGCACCCATGCGGGATGCAAGGATACGGTCGTAGGCTGTCGGTGAGCCGCCTCGCTGGAGATGTCCGAGAATCGACACACGCACGTCGTAGCCCGGATATTCGGTCTTTACGCGCTGTGCGAGTCCCATGGCGCCACCGGTAACCGGGCTTTCGGCCACAAGCACGATTGATGAGTTCTTGCTCTTGCGGAAGCCGTTTTCGATAAGTTCAGCCAGCTGGTCGACCTCGGTCGAAATCTCGGGGATGATGGCTGCCTCGGCACCTGAGGCTATCGCGCCGTTGAGGGCGAGGAAGCCGGCATCGCGTCCCATAACCTCGATGAAGAACAGACGCTCGTGGCTGGTGGCGGTGTCGCGGATTTTGTCGACACACTGCATGATGGTGTTGAGAGCCGTGTCATATCCGATTGTCGAGTCGGTGCCGTAGAGGTCATTGTCGATTGTGCCGGGGAGACCTATGATGGGGAAATTAAACTCGTTGGCGAAAATGCGGGCACCTGTGAGCGAACCGTCGCCTCCGATAACCACAAGGGCGTCGATTTCATGACGCTTGAGATTGTCGTAGGCCAGCTGGCGTCCTTCGGGAGTGGTGAACTCCTTACAGCGGGCGGTTTTCAGAATTGTACCGCCTGCCTGGATGATATTCGACACATTCTGGGTCTTGAATTCCTGAATTTCGTCGGTGATGAGACCTTTGTAGCCTCTATAGATGCCTTTTACGCGAAGGCCGCCGTAGATTGCAGAGCGTGTCACCGCACGGATAGCGGCATTCATTCCGGGGGCATCGCCTCCGGAGGTCAGTATGCCTACACATTTAATTTCTGCCATAACGTTAATAGTTTAATTTGTGAGTGAAGTGTGAATACTCCTTGAGTACAATATATAAAACCTTTGAGACAAGCTACAGTTCAACGATGACTGACGGTTTCGACCTATTGGAAAAATATCGGGCAGAATAATCTTCTGTAATGTCCGGACTGCAGCTTGTCTCTGCAAAGGTAGAGCTAAATTGTGAATCTGCGGCCTTTGCTAAAGTAAAAAAATGTCAAGGAAGCACTGTGGCGGATATGATGCGCACATCCTGAAGGGGACGGTCGTTGCCGTCGGTCTCCACTTTCTGTATCTTATCGACCACATCCATTCCCGACAGCACACGGCCGAACACTGTATAGCCGCCGTCGAGATGCGGAGTGCCACCCTCGCGCATATATACCTCGCGCTGCTCGGGAGTGAAGAATGTGGAATCATTGGCGGTGAGACGCTCGGTCTCCTCGGCAAGTTTGTCGCGCAGTGCGTCCAGTCCGGCGTGGTCTCGGTTGCGGCGCATGGACATTATACTGTCGCGGTACTCGGCTGAAAGACGGTCAAACACCTCCTGTTTTTTCTTCATCACAGCCTTGTGGTCCATGGCGTCAAGCTGACCGGCCACGAATTTACGTCCGGTGACGATATAGAACTGCGAGCCCGACGATTTCTTTTCGGGATTCACGGCGTCGCCCTGGCGCGCCGCTGCTATGGCTCCGCGGTGATGGAAATGTTTTGGGAAGTCGATTTCGGCCTCGATTTCGTAGGGCATGTCGCCGTCGCCGAGCATCTTGCCCTTGGGAGCTTCCTTCGACGAGGGATCGCCTCCCTGAATCATGAAGTCGTTGATGACGCGGTGGAAAAGCAGACCGTCGTAGTGGCCGGACTTGACGAGTTTCACGAAATTTTCCGTGTGGCGGGGAGTATCGCCGTAGAGCAGGATGGTGATGTCGCCCTCGGTTGTGTGGAGGAGCACCCTGACATCGCCGGGATTCACTTGATTCTCTGACATGTTGTTATGGACTTGCTGGGCACGCAGACAGAATATAGCCGACAGTGCAACCAATGTTATGAATAAAAATTTTTTCATGAGTAAACCTCCATTATTTTGTCAACAAAACGTCCGTAGGACAGATGGGAGTTGAAATATTCGTTACCTGCGGAGGCTACACGTTTTCTGAAAGCCTCATCATCTAATAAACGCGCTATCGCCTCGGCAAGTTGAACGGAATCTCCGGGATTTACCAGCAGTCCGGTGACGCCATCCGTCACATATTCCGGCTGACCTCCGTTATTGCTGGTGACAATCGCCACTCCCTGCTGCTGAAACTCGATATTGGTAAGGCAGAAAGACTCGCGGACTAATGACGGAGCAACACCAATGTCGGCCTGCTTCATCAGAGTTCTTGCATTGGGGGTAAAACCGAAAAAATGGATTCTGTCTGCTATCCCTCCGGCTTTTGCCGCCTTCATCAGCTTTTCGGCATAGCCTGCGGGGTGACATGCTCCTAAAAAGACCATGGCGAAAGCATGGTCGGCAATGCGCCCGAGGGCTTCTATCAGGACTCCACAGCCCTTTGATTTCCTCACGCGCCCCGAAAAGATGATAAGCGGCACGGTTTGAGGGATATTATACTTTTCACGCAAGTATTCACCACCGGCTATGCCACTGACGGGAGGAATACTATTGTGGACAACCTCACATTTTTCCTCCGGAAACCATCTGTTGGCCCCGCACCAGGAGCGCCGGGCCATGTCTGAAACAAAAATAACCTTGTGCAGTTGTCTGAAAAAACGTCTGAACAGTGGATTCACCGGAGTGCGGTGAGCCTCATGATGCGTAAGGACTATTTTCGCTTTACTGCCGGATTTCTTTTTTGCGATTATCGCTATCGGTACAGCCGTCACACTATGTACGTGTACCACGTCCGCATCTCTTATAACCTCTGCAAGCCCCGATATTGTCCGCAGGTCAAGTGACCATGAAAAAGGAAGAGACACAAAGCCGACACCGGATTCACTGAGACGGGAAGTGACCACGGCAGAGTCCCGAGAGATGTACCTTACACTGTTTCCACGGGCTGCAAGTTCTTTACCGAGATCGAACACATATTGCTCTGCTCCTCCCCAGATTTTTCCGGGGAAAACCTGCACTATCTTCATTGCTCGGTCCGCTATATTCCGGCGGCGGGGGTGATGCGCTTGTAGATGCGGCGGAAATTGTCGTCGGAAGCCATGAGCTCCTCGGCGTGGTCCTGATAATCCTCGCCCCAGATAGCAGTCACGAGGTCGGGAAGATAGCGGCGCTCGCGGTCCTTCTCGATAGCGGTGGCTATGAGGCGCGAGATTGAGTCGGCGTATGCTTCCGGATTGATTGCATAGAGATAGCGGGCGGCCGATACCATAAACTGGCCTGTGGGGTCGACGAGAATCATATTGTCGACCAGTTCTTCCATGATATCATCACAATCGCCTATATGGTTGGCGATATATTCATAAGTGAGGAGTCCGTCCGGGTCCTGTGATAAACGTTTCTTAAGTTCTTGTTCCATGAATTCGTATGGTTGAAGAATGAGACTGCAAAAATACTAACAATCGCGTAATTATCCAAATCACGGGTATATTTGCCATTTAAGGAACAAACATAGCCAAAACCGACAAAAATCCGTTATATAATTGGCAGAATCAGCCTAAATGTGCTAATTTTGCATCTGTATCGAATCGTTAAAACTACCGGAATAAACCTATACTCAATCAGTAATGGGCAATACTGTAGACCTATCGCAACTCATAGCGCTTGAACCAGTCACCACCGAGTTCTCAACTCTCGACAATGATTATATGTTCATGCGCATCACCGAATCCGACCGCACCGCCGAAAAGTTTTCGGGTGGTCCGGTGAGATTCGACGGAATGTCGTGGCTCCTCTGCTTCAAGGGGGGCATGGACATCGAGGTCAATCTCACATCCGCCTCTCTCACCCCGAACTCCATCGCCGTCACGCGCCCCGGCTCGTTCTTTGAACTGAAGCATATCGACTGGACTGACCTGGACTGCTATGTGCTCTTCACCTCAAGGGAATTCATGCGCGACGTCAACTTCGACCTAAACATCCTCGGCGCTTACCCTCCCTCTCACAAAGGTTTGAGTGACAATCCTGTGATGAAGATTACCGAAAGCGAGGCGAAGCTACTCAAAGGCTACTATGAGATACTTCACCACAACAGCGTCAACCCCGACAGCACCTACTCCAAAGCCATAGCTCGCAGCGTCATTGCGGCGCTCACCTATCAGCTCCTTCAGATTATAAGCCACAAACTCCCCTCCTCCGAGTCAGGCCAGCCCCACTCGCGGCGCTCGGCCTACGTCAGTGAGTTCGTACAGCTCGTCCACGACCATCACCGCAAGGAGCGTTCCGTGGCTTTCTATGCCGAAAAACTATTCATCTCCCCCAAATATCTCTCACTCATAATCAAAGAAGCCCTCGGGCGCTCCGCTGCCGAGATTATCGACGAATATGTGATACTTGAGGCGAAAAACATGCTCCGTTTCTCCGGTAAAAACATTCAGCAGGTGAGCTACGAGCTGAATTTCCCCAATCAGTCATCATTCGGAAAATATTTCAAGCATCTGGTCGGGATGTCGCCCTCGGAATACCAACGCTCAAACTGATTAACCATGATTCTGACTCTTCCTCCGCGCAAAGACGGACAGGCTCTCACCGTCGACACT
This sequence comes from Bacteroidales bacterium, assembly GCA_019416285.1. GTDB lineage: Bacteria > Bacteroidota > Bacteroidia > Bacteroidales > Muribaculaceae > Duncaniella. Next base: position 137,530 of record DXXM01000001.1, on the reverse strand, counting down.
GCCGACAACAGACAGATAATAATCATCGGCGCAAACGGCTCAGGCAAAACCCGTTTCGCCAACCGCCTCATGGCCGAACTGGGCCCGAAAGCATTCAGAATGTCGGCCATAAAAGCCATCTACGGCAAGGAGGAGGAAAACAGCGACCCGGGCTCCGTCGACTCGCTCTATCACGAGGCCACTGACGGCACGGCCTCCATAATCCGCACCGACATCCGCGGTGAGCTCGAGCGTATGCTCGCCCTGATGCTTAACGAGGAGATTGTTAACCTCATAGATTTCAAATACAATACCGCCGACGGCAACGGGAAACCGCAGCGCGCCTACCGCGACAAACTTCCCCCCACCCGACTCGACCGCCTCATCCGCCTCTGGCAGAAGATATTCCCCGACAACAGGGTGCTGATTGAAAGCGGACGGATGATTTTCGGCCACGAGCGCTCCGACGACACCTATTCATCCGCCAAACTCTCCGCCGGCGAGAAAGCCGTGCTCTATTATATCGGTGCCTCGATGTTCGCGCCCGAAAACGGTGTGATTTTCGTCGAGTCGCCCGACATGCTCCTCCACCCCTCGTCGATACGCTCCCTGTGGGACAGCATCGAGCAGTTGCGCCCCGACTGCACCTTCATCTACATAACCCACGACCTCTCTTTTGCCTCCACGAGAAGCGACGGAGTGACCATCTGGGTAAAGAGCTGCGACCTGACCCGCGGCGAGTGGGACTATGATTTCATGACCTCGGCCGACGGTCTTAACGACGAGGTCTACCTCGCCATCCTCGGCGCCCGCAAGCCGGTGCTCTTCATCGAGGGTGACGGAGTGAATTCTATAGACGCCAAGCTCTATCCGCTCATTTTCCGAGAATACACCGTCAAGTCGCTCGGCGGCTGCGACAGGGTGATTGAGTCGACACGCACCTTCAACAGCCTGCGTGCCTTCCACAATCTCGACGCCTGCGGCATTGTTGACCGTGACCGCCGCGACCAGGGAGAGGTCAATTACCTGCGTGGCAAGAAGATTTTCGTCCCGGAAGTGGCCGAGATAGAGAATATCTTCATGATAGAGGAGGTGATCCGCGCCGTGGCGCGCCACTACCGCCGCGACGAGAACGAGGTGTTCCGCAAAGTGAAAGGCTCGATTCTCCGCCTCTTCGAGACCGACCTGCGCCAGCAGGCCCTCATGCACACCCGACACATCGTAAAAAAGACCGTGGAACACCGTATCGACGGCCGCTTCGCAAACATCAACAAACTCGAAGAGCATATCAACGATCTCTGTCAGGCCATCAACCCGCGCGGAATCTATGAGCAGTATTGCCGCGATTTCCGCCGCTATATCAGCGAGGGTGACTATGCCTCCGTGCTCCGCGTCTACAACCGCAAGACCATGCTCTCCGAGAGCCATGTGGCCCGCGCCTGCGGCCTCAAGCGCGACGACAAGGACTCATACATCCGCGCCATTCTGACAATTCTGAAAGATGACCGCGGCCCCGCCACCACAATCCGCTCGGCCATCCGCGCCACATTCGGCCTGCAATGACACCAGCCGCCTCCCCACACATTAACTTTGCACCTCTTCACCACCCACTCTATTGATACAAAAACCACGTCGGGCCATCCGCATCACGGACAGCCCGACGTAGTTTTTTCTATGTAATCCGACACCGCTTATCTTCTGCGGCGGCGTGAAGTTTTCTTAGCCTGCTTAGCAGGGATTTTCAGAGTCTGACCGGCGCGGATATTGGTCTTTTTACCCATGCCGTTTGCAGCCTGGATAGCCGAGACGGTAGTGCCGAATTTGGCCGCGATAGCGCCGAGATTATCACCTGATTTGACCTTATAAGTGGTGGTCTTGGGCGCGGCGGCCTTGGGCTGAGCCTTGGGAGCCGCAGCCTTAGCCTTGGTAGCAGTGTTAGCGGCCTTAGTGGTAGCAGCCGCGGTGTCAGCCTTGGTCTCTGCGCCCTGCTGGGTCTGTGCGGCGCCTCCGAGATTCTCGCGTAGCTCCTGCGGAGTGACCTGAGCGACTTCGGGAGCAGCCACGACCTTGACGTCATCCGGGCTCACGCGCTCAAACACCTCAATCTTCAGCTCGTCGCCCTCCTTGACCTTTCCGCGACGCAGTTTGTTCCAGCGCTTAATATCGGTGGCCGAGACGCCATACTGACGCGCGATGTCGCGCAGACTCTCTCCACGGCTGACGGTGTGGGTCTTTACCACCATGTGTTCCGTCACCTGCGTCTGGGCTATCTCCTGATTCACCTCCGCATTGAGGGTCTGCTTGCTCGCCTGGGCGAGATTTGCGAGACCGTTGTCACCCGTCGGGGCTACCGGCACATCGCTTGTACCCGGCTCGACATGGCTGCGGCGCGCGTAGAGCTCGGCGTCGTAATCCACGATGCGTTTCTCGCTCATCACGTAGCTCAGACACTGCTGCGTTGGGAGCGTGAGGGTGTAAGGTCTGTAATCGCCGGGGATTATATCCTTGAGATACTGCGGATTGAGCATGCGGATTTCATCAACAGGAATATTGAGCACCGCGGCAATCTGATTGAAGTGGATATACTTGTTGACCACCACGGTATCGGTGGTCAGATGGCGCTTGATAATGGTGGGCGAGATACCGTGTTTGCCATAGTAGTTCATCACATAGTTGGCCGCGATGAACACCGGCACATAGCCGCGGGTCTCGGCCGGAAGGAAATTGTAGATTTCCCAGAAATCCTTCTTGCCCTCTCCGGCGCGGCGCAGAGCCTTGTTGACATTGCCGGGACCACAGTTGTAGGCGGCGATGGCGAGCGACCAGTCCTTATAGATTTCATAGAGCTGCTTGAGATAGCGGGCTGCGTTGCGCGACGAGAGGCGTGCGTCGCGGCGCTCGTCGACGAGCGAGTTCACCTCCATGCCCAGCCCCTTGGCGGTAGCGGGCATAAACTGCCACAGACCGGCGGCGCCGGCACGCGAAATGGCGTTGGGGTTTATCGCCGATTCTATCACCGGAAGATACTGCAACTCAGTCGGCATACCCTCCTTGATGAGTTCCTCGACAAAAATCGGCCCGTAGTAGCTGTGGAGCGCAAGCATATCGGCCACCAGACCGCGCTTCTTGGTGAGATACATGTTGATGAAACTCCCGACAATCGAATTGTATGGCATCTCTATCTCTGTGGGCAACACTTTCAGTCGCTGCTCATAATCCTGGGGAGTAGCGGTCTGCACTTCTCCGAGGTCCATGCCCGGAACCACATAATTCTTAAGGTAGAAATTCTCTTCGAGCAGACGGGTCTGTGTCTCGAAGCTCTCTGGAGCTATTATATTATCGTCGGTAATAGACTGCTTGATGTCGAGAATCGACCGCGCGCTCATGGTGCAGAATGTCGAGAGGCCGATTGCAAACAACGTGGCAAGGATTGATTTTTTCATTTGTCGGTATTATCTATTGTGGAGAGTTTAGCGATGATGGTTCAGAAATTGACAGCCCAGTAAAGGCCGACGCCGGGGAGCGACAGTCCGCGCTTTGACTCACTCGGTATGAGCGTCGGGGCTATGTCGACACTCAGCTCCGGGGATATATCGAAATGGGCCAGCTGCGCATCCACATAGGCGTCAATCATGGCAATGGCATAGACGCCCACCATGCAGATGATGCAGAGGTCGCGGTTGCGGCGGTAGTAGTTCTTGCGGCGGCGCAGCAGGTCGGTCAGCCACGATTTGTCCAGGTCCTCCTCCTTGACCGTGGGGGCAAAGAAGTCCATATAGCTCTTCGTGGTCGGGTCGCTGTCCATTATATCGGAATACGCACGCGTGTAATCACGCAACATGGTGTTGTTCCAGTTCGTGGCATAGCCGAGACCCATGAAAGCGCCCACCACAATCGGGAGCTTCCAGTAGCGGCGGTTATAGAGCTGTCCGAGGCCGGGAAAAAGTGCCGACATCCACACGGCCCTCGTCGGGTCGGGGTTGAAGGTGAATTTCTTCTCCGTGTCGGTCAGCCTGCGCGCTATCGAATCGTTGGGATTCACCAGCGGAGCGTTGGCCACATCCACGGAATCGACCGGAACCACCGAAATCGAGTCGCCGTTTACCGACAGGCTGTCAAGTACCACCATGGATGGCGCTTCGAGCGGCTGTCCGATAGGAAAACTGTCGGGAAGGGCGGTGATTGGCGAAGTGTGGCGGCGTGTCGGTCTGACCGGCTTGTTCGGGCGCACCGGACTCTTCCTGGCCACCGAATCGGCAACCGCGGGAGCCGGGGCGGTCGGAGTTTCAGAAAAAATGTTAAACGGGCATGTCAGCACGATGAGCATCATGCCGACAAGCGCACCAAACAGAGGTTTTATGTGGTGACTACCTTTTTCCGCTGCTAATTGCATTTTCGATTATAATACTGAGTTCCAAAACATTAGAAGGAAACAAGTGCATAATCCTTCACTCATGTCAGGGTAGCTCACTGCTTTGCAGTGTCAAAGATAGCAATTAATCTTTCAAGTTCAGCCTCATCTCTGAATGAAAATGAAATTTTACCCTTGCCCGAAGAGTCGCAGGTCAGCTTTACGGGGGTGTTGAAACGCTGCGAGAGGTGATTTTTTAAAATATCATAATCATTGTTAGAAAATCTTTTCTCCTCTTCCTCGGGGCGCTTCCCTTCGAGAGCCGCCTGCTGATATTTCTTGGCGAGTTCCTCGACACGGCGCACCGAAAGTCCCTGCCTGACTATCTCCTCGTAGAGACGGAGCTGCAGTTTGGGGTCGTCGATGCTCAGGAGAGCCCTCGCATGGCCCATGTCGATACGCTTGTCGCGCAGACCGAGCTGCACCTCGGCCGGCAGACGCAGCAGACGCAGGAAATTAGCCACCGTGGTGCGCTTCTTGCCTATGCGCTCGCTCAGGCGCTCCTGGGTCAGATTATACTGGTCAATCAGCTTTCTGAACGTAAGGGCGATTTCTATAGCATTGAGGTCCTCGCGCTGTATATTCTCTATGAGGGCCATCTCGGTCAGCTCCGTATCGTTGGCCGTGCGTATGTAGGCCGGCACTGTCGTCAGGCCTGCCATCATTGCCGCCCTGTAGCGGCGCTCTCCGGCTATAATCTGATATGTATCCGGGCCGGTCTTGCGGAGAGAAAGAGGCTGGATGATACCGAGTTCCCGGATTGAACGCGACAGCTCCTCGAGAGCCTCCTCGTCGAAGAGGCTTCGCGGCTGGTCGGGATTTGGAGAGATACGGGAAATCTCTATGTCATTTATGGCAGAAGTGCCGCGGGCGGGAGCGTCATCCATTGCGATGAGCGAATCCAGACCTCGGCCGAGTGCCGGACGTTTTGGCTGCATTTTCTTAGATAATTAATTCAGATTGTAAATCCAATCAGCATCATAATTCCCCATTATGAATTATGCATTGTGCATTATTCAAGAGGCTTTGGCTCTGTTCTTGGCAATAAGCTCACGGGCAAGCGCGATGTGGGAAGTCGCTCCGCGCGACAGCGGGTCATAGAGTATCGCCGGCAGACCGTGGCTCGGAGCCTCGCTGAGACGGATATTGCGGGGAATCACCGTGTCAAACACCATCGGGCCGAAATGTCCCTTTAGCTCCTCGTAAATCTGATTTGCCAGACGCAGACGCGCGTCATACATTGTCAGCAGGAACCCTTCGATTTCAAGCTCCGGATTGAGTTTTGATTTGATGATGCGGATTGTGTTGAGAAGTTTCGTGATACCTTCAAGCGCGAAATATTCGGCCTGCACGGGGATGATTACCGAATTGGCCGCCGTGAGAGCGTTGACAGTAATCAGTCCGAGTGAGGGAGAGCAGTCAATCAGTATGTAGTCATAGGAATCTGCTACCGATGCTATGGATCTCTTCAGCACATTCTCGCGTGAGGATTTGTTGATAAGTTCGATTTCGGCTCCTGCGAGGTCTATGCGCGACCCGACGAGGTCAAGGCCTTCGCAGCAGGTGGCAACTTGCGAACCGGCCATGGGATAGTCATCGACGAGACATTCATACACTGACGAGGCCATCGACTTCGGGTCGATACCATAGCCGGAAGTGGCGTTGGCCTGGGGATCTGCGTCGATTACAAGCGTGCGTTTACCCTCCGCGGCAAGCGAAGCCGCAAGGTTGATAGTCGTTGTGGTTTTTCCTACACCGCCTTTCTGATTGGCGATGGCAATAATTTTACCCATAAGGTCTTTATTATCAGTTTTCTGATGCAAAGTAAAGAAATTTATCGCTAACTGAGCCTCTTTCAACTATCAAAACGTGTTAAAATGTTGAAAACTCACCATTAATGTTAATAAACCGGCCAATCCGGGAATTATATCTATTAAGAAACAGTGGTTGTTTGATTATTCTTAAACCTTAGAACTTGCAGAAGCGTTAAAGAGGTATAAATTGCAACACGTAAACTATTCTTATTATGAGACGATTGATAACACTGGTCCTGACTCTGACCGTCGCTGTCCTCGGAATGAGGGCTGACAGCCAAAACGAGTTGAACCAACATCTGAACGCATACAATACCCGGCTCTCCGCCAGACAGTATCTCCCTGCCGCTCAATCCGCAGCCGCGGCCGCCATGGTCTGCGTCAATGCCCGCAACTACGACGGCGCCTTCCGTCTCCTGGGCAATTTCAACCGGGCGCTCGCCTCGGCAGGTGTGACCGCCGACTCACTCCCCAAGGTCTACTACACCACCGAGAAGGCCCGCTATGAGGCATACCGCAAGATGGGCAACAACGCTTCCGCAGCAAATTCACTCGGCAAAATGGCGGCATACGCTAAAAAATCAGCTGACCGCGTAATCGCAAGCGACATGCTCTTCAACGAGGCCCAGTATTATTATGCCACGGACCAGACAGCCAAAGGCGACCTCTGCATAGCCCGCCTCATCAAGCAATACGACAGCTCGAAGGACTACAAAGGGGCTAACCAGGCCTACCGCGAACTCATCAACCGCGCTGTATCGGCCGGCGACGCCGAGTTGGTAGAGCACACTTATGAACACTACATGAGCTGGTCCGATTCCATCGAGGCGGCCAACGCCGACACCGAACTCGGCAAGGTGAAAAAGGAATATGCCGACTCGCAGGAGACAATAGCCGAGAAGGAACACACCATCAAGACCCGCACAGGCTGGATTGTCACCTTCATCACCCTGTTTGTCATCGCGCTCGCGGCCCTTGCCGTCGGCGCCCTGTTCTACTGGCGTGTAGTGGTAAAAAACCGCCGCATGAAAAAGACAGTCGAGGCGGCCAACGCCCAGAGCGCGGCGAAAAGTGCGATTCTCCACAACATGTCGTCGCAGATGGAACCCACCCTTGAAAAACTCGACCAGAATGACCCCGCGGTGCAGAATCTGCGCGGTTATGTCAAGCGTGTCGGCGAGCTTTCCGACGTCGAAAATTCCGTCCGGGGACATGATGTCGGCCTGGAGGATGTGAATCTCGATACCTTCTGCGAGACAATCGCGGCCAAAATCCGTCCGCTCGTCAAGTCACGCGTGGTGGTGACTCTCAACGGCACCAAGGGCTATGCCCGCATAAACCCTATGGAAGTCGGGAAAATTCTTACCCATCTGCTCGAAAACGCCGCGAAATACACTCCCGAGGGTGGCAAAATCACACTCTCCTACCGCAAACGCGGCGCTAAAGTCCACCAGTTCATCGTGACGGACTCGGGCCCCGGTGTTCCGGAGAATGAGCGAGAGACACTTTTCACGGCCTTCGCCTCATCGTGCGACATTGCCGAGGGCGACCGCCTCGGTCTACCCATCTGCGCGCTCCGCGCCGAGAAAATCAACGGCAGTCTCGTCCTTGACACCGAAGTGACCACCGGCGCGTCGTTCATACTGACAATCCACAATGCCTGATGTAATCCATCTGTAAAATTCACGGAAGACTCCGTCAGAAAGGAGGTGTTCACAACCCGCTTCGTGAGGAATCCAGCCGATTCCTCACGAAGCCGCGTTCAGACACTTCCTTTTTCAACTTTTTTTCTTAACTTTACCTGCCCAATCACTCCTCCACATGCCCCGGAGGTAATTTGAATGAAGGTTAATATCTGGCCGTGAAAAGCGAAAGTTGTTAAAATCAATAATTTTTTAACCTTCACGGCTGATTTTGCCGACGGTGCGAGATGTTATAAATCTCAGGAGGCTATAAGATATGAAAAAGTTTCTGTCTGTATTAATGATTATATGCGCTCTCGCCGCCGGAGCCGCTCCCCGAGCCCCGAAAGCGCGAAAAGCCCGTAAACCGAAGACCTCTAAGGTTGTCAAGGCTCCAGCTGTGCCGCGCCCTCCGCGCGAGCCATTCGTGCGCCGTGTCGATGCCCCGACCATAAAGAGCGGCCTCGAAGGGAAAAACATTGCCCTCTGGCAAAGCCACGGCCGCTATTTCGACCAGAAGGAGGACCGGTGGACATGGCAGCGCGCCCGTCTGATGGGTACCGTGGAGGACCTATATGCGCAGGCCTACGTGCTCCCCTACCTCATCCCGATGCTTGAAAACGCCGGAGCCTATGTCCTCACGCCGCGCGAGCGTGACCTCAGCCCGCTTGAGATTATAATAGACATGGACGGAGGTTTCGCCCAGGACGGCTATTCCGAGAAAAACGGCAGACAGAAATGGCAGACACCCCACGGTGTCAGCGGCTTCGCCTACAAAAAGGAGACCCTCTCGGGTACCGACAATCCCTTCCGCATGGGCTCCGTGCGTGAAGTCCGCACCGTTACTGACCCGAAACGTGCCTCCACTGCTTCCTGGTATGCTGATTTCAAAAAGGCTGGGACTTATGCTGTCTATGTCAGCTATGCGTCGCTCCCCAACAGCGCGCGCGACGCCCGCTACACCGTCAATTCCCTTGCCGGAAGCGAGGTCTTCGAAGTCAACCAGCGCATAGGAGGGGGCACCTGGATTTATCTTGGCTCCTTCCCCTTCGCGGCCGGAAGAAGCAAGACTCCGATGGTCGAACTCAGCAATGTATCCTCCGAGGAGGGCACAGTCGTTACAGCCGATGCCGTAAAAATCGGCGGCGGCATGGGCAACGTGAGCCGCTCCTCCGGCGGTTCGCAGCCTGTGGTCAGCGGCTACCCCCGTTTCACCGAGGGTGCCCGCTACTGGATGCAGTGGGCCGGCATACCCTCAAATGTCTACAGCGTCACCGGCGGCTCCAACGACTATGAGGACGACTACAAGGCCCGCGGCATGTGGGTCAACTATCTTGCGGGCGGCTCTTCAGAACTCCCCGGCGAGAAGGGCCTCGGCATACCGATAGACCTCTCCTTTGCCTTCCACACCGATGCGGGCACTACCGCCGATGCCTCTTCGACCATCGGCACTATGCCTATTGTATATACCAAAGGCGCTCCTTTGGGCAACGGCAAGCCCCGCACCACCTCGCAGCGCTATGCCGAGCTCGTCACTAATCAGATTGTCAATGACATACAGACACTCTACGAACCCACCTGGAACCGCCGCAACCTCCGCGACCGTCCCTACCATGAGGTCATGGAGCCCCGCGTCCCCTCCATGCTCATAGAACTTCTGAGCCATCAGAATTTCGCCGACATGCGCTATGGCCTCGACCCGACTTTCCGCTTCACCGTGAGCCGAGCCATCTACAAGGGCATACTGAAATATCTCCATGAGGTCGACGGTGTCCCCTACGTCGTCGAGCCACTTCCTGTCAGCCATTTCAGCATCACAGGTTCCGGGGGCAGCTATCAGCTCTCGTGGCAAGGCGTTGACGACCCTCTCGAACCCACCGCCCGGCCTACCTATTATATAGTCTATGAGCGCGTGGACGAAGGCGCTTTCACCGAACTCGCCGTAGTCGACGACCCGGGCGTCAGCGTCACTGTCAGCGACAATCACATATACAGCTATAAGGTAGTGGCCGCCAACGACGGCGGTCTGAGTTTCCCCTCCGAGATTCTGTCGCTCTGCGACATGCCCGGTTCGGAGAAACCGCAGGTACTTGTGGTCAACGGTTTTACCCGTATCTCTGGCCCCGCCGAGATTTATGCCGACGGAAAAATCGGGTTCGACTATGAGGATGACCACGGAGTCGCACAGTATGGCGACATACATTTCACCGGCGAGCAGACGGAGTTTCGTCCGGAGGTCAAATGGGTGACCAACGATGCCCCGGGCCACGGAGCGAGCCGCGCCACCCATGAGACGGAAATTTTCGCAGGCAATACCTTCGATTTCGTCTTTGTCCACGGCCGGTCAATCCGTGCGGCCGGCTATCCCTTCATCTCCTGCGGTGTCGACGCCTTTGTCGACACTCCACAGAAACCCCGCATTGTCGACCTTATCCTCGGCAAGCAGAAGGAAATCACCGTCGGCACCTCTCAGGAACGCAAATTCAAACCCTTTACCGACAGTCTGAAAATGCGGCTCGCTGAATTTACCGCCTCGGGAGGCGCGCTTTTAGTCTCCGGAAGCTACATAGGCACTGACCTATTCGACAATCCTCTGAGCAACAGCGAGCAGCGTGTGGCCGACTACAATTTCGGCCAGTCGGTTCTCGGACTCCAGTGGCGGCAGGCGAAGGCCACCATCACCGGCAAGGTCCGCGAAGTCCGCTCGCGCTACACCGAATTTCGCGGCGGCCTCTCGCTGACTTTCAACCAGGAGCTCAATTCCGACTGCTATGCCGTCGAATCGCCTGAGTCATTCGCGCCTCTTGACACCAACAGCGGCGGAATAATCCTGCGCTACACCGAGAATGACTACATCGCAGGCGTGGCCTACGACCCCGGCACCCACCGCGCCGTCACCATAGGCTTCCCCTTCGAGACAATCACCGGTTCCTACGAGCGCGACGCGCTGATGGCTCAGATTCTTAACTTCTTCACCGCTCCGGAGGGAAGTCATCCGGGCGCACGTCCGAAAGTCATCCCCGAGACCATCGCCATAATCGGACTCGAATCACGCCCCACAGTGCCCCCCTTCCGCAGTTTCCGCGACTTCGACCCGCGCGAGACTGCCGACAGCGGCGAGGACTCCACCCGCCGCCGTCGCAACCGCCACGGTCACGACGACCGTGACCTCTCCGGCAATCAGGCCTGACATCTGACAGATAAGCATATACAAACAACTCACGAATCAAAAAAATCATTATCATATTTCTCTGCAATGGATAAAACCGCCTCTCACGCACGCCTCTCCACAGCCGCCATGCGCGCTATCGCCGAAAACAGCTCGGATGCCCCGGTGCTCATCTGTCTGACGGCCGACAGGATAGAATTTACCCCGACAGGACGCCTGCGCATGGAGCAGGTGCTCCGCGACACGGGTTCCGCTATGGTCTATTCCGACTATATGACCCGCGAGACCGACGGCAGCTGCGCCCTCTGTCAGCTCATAGACTGTCAGGAGGGTTCCCTGCGCGACGATTTTGATTTCGGAAAGGCCGTGATGGTCGACGGCCGTCGGCTCCGTGAGGCCGTCGGCGGAATGACGTCCGACTATGAGGGCGCCGGATGGTATGACCTCCGTCTGCGCCTCTCACGCCTCGGAAAGATAACCCACATCATGGAGCCTCTCTATGTCGCCGTTGCGGAGACAGCCGACAGTACTGGCGGGGGCGAAGCCCAGTTCCGCTACGTGGACCCGCGCAACCGCGCCTCACAGATTGAGATGGAGCAGGCGGCCACGGCCCATCTGCGCGAAATAGGCGCCTTCATCGACGGCGACAGACACCCCGCCGTCAGCCTGACCGAAGGCACTTTCCCGGTCGAAGCCTCCGTCATCATCCCCGTGCGCAACCGTCACCGCACCATTGCCGACGCCGTCCGCAGCGCTCTCTCGCAGCAGGCCCCCTTTGATTTCAATGTGATAGTCATCGACAACCGCAGCGACGACGGCACCTCCGAAATCCTCGCCGGAATCGCAGCCACCGAACCCCGTCTGAAAATCATCGACACCGTTACCCTCCCCGGCCCCGCTCCCGGCATAGGGGGCTGCTGGAACCTCGGCCTTAACTCACCCGACTGCGGCCGCTTCGCCGTCCAGCTCGACAGCGACGACATCTACAGCCGTCCCGACACCCTCCGGCTTATCGTAGACAAATTCCGTGAATGTGGCTGCGCTATGGTGATAGGCTCCTACAGCCTCACCGACTTCGAGGGGCATCCGCTTCCTCCCGGACTCATCGACCATGCCGAGTGGACCGACGCCAACGGCCCCAACAATGCCCTCCGCATCAACGGCCTCGGCGCTCCGCGAGCATTTTTCACCCCGATAGCCCGGCAGATCGGCTTCCCCGACGTCAGCTACGGCGAGGACTACGCGATGGGACTCGCCATCAGCCGCCGCTACCGCATCGGGCGTATCTACGAATCCCTCTACTCCTGCCGGCGCTGGGAAGGCAACTCCGACCACGCCCTCAGCCAAGAGCGCATCAACCGCAACAACCTCTATAAAGACCGCATCCGCACCCACGAACTCCACTCCCGCATCCACCTCAACACCCAAAGCTAACCCCATCCCGATATTCTGAATTATGAATTATAAAGTGATTTCGCTTGAAGAAAATATTATCCATCGAAAAATTATTATGCATTGTGCATTATGAATTATGCATTGTAAATTAGCCCCCTGGCCTCTCGCCGCCGAAAACTTCGCCCGCATCCGTCAGAGCGCCGCTGAAGGACACTATATCGAACTGGGAGCCGCCCCCGCCGGCTGGAAACTCTCAAAACTTTTCGCCAACCACCGACGCGCCTCCATCACGGCACGTACCGACGCGAAAAGCATCGCCTCGCGCCCCTGCTTCCTCTGCAAAGCCAATCGTCCGGCCGAACAGACCTCCGAGCTCTGGCGCGGCTACGAAGTGCTCCTCAACCCCTTCCCCCTCTCAGAGCGCCATCTCACCATAGCCTCCCTCCGCCACGAGCCGCAGGCCATCACACCGGCCCGCATCGCAGACATGGCCGCACTCGCCCGCGAACTCGAAGGGATGTGCGTGTTCTACAACGGCCCCCGCTGCGGCGCCTCCGCTCCCGACCACTTCCACTTTCAGGCCATCGGGCCCGACCGCTGCGGCAACATACTCCATCTCCCCCTCCCCGCCGACCCCGTCTGCCGCAGGGACGGCGCGACGCTCTACGCCGCCACCGACGCAGCCCCCTATCCCCTCTTCATAATCGAATCGACAGCCGACAGCGCCCTCCCCCCGCTATTCGCCACCCTCACCGAAGCCCTGAGCGGTTCGATTCCCGGTGAAACCGAACCGATGATGAACATCGTCATGCTCCTGCTCCCCGACGGCCGCACCCTCCGCACTGTCATTATACCCCGCGGCAAGCACCGCCCAGCCTGCTACACAGCAGCAGACTCCCCGATGCTCGTCAGCCCCGCCACCGTCGAGATGCTCGGCACCATCGTCTGCTCCCGCAAGGAGGATTTCGACCGCGTCGACTCCCGCACAGCCTCGGAGATACTTTCGGAAGTCGGCCTCCCGCTCTCAACCTTCAACTCAATCGTCAACCGTCTAAAATCCTCACTCCAATGACTCAGGAACCGCACGTCAAAGTAGGAATCCTCAATGCCCCCGCCATCACCTTCACCCTGACCGGCCTCTACACCCTCCCCTCCGGCGAAATCGTCAGCGGCCGTCAGGAAGCCCGCGTCAGCGACTCCGGCCTCGCCGTCTGCTGGAACGGCGCCACCTTCACCTCCGTCGAATTCGAGCCCACCTCCTATCCCGGCGACTCTTTCGAGCTCGAAGGAGTCACTATCGGCGTCGATTTCCACTGGGAACGCAAGGAAAACCAGCGCTTCCGCGGATCCCTGCGCCTGATAGTCGAAAACGGTAAGCTCACGGCGATAAACCTGGTCAACGTGGAGGACTATCTCGTCAGCGTGATTTCAAGCGAAATGAGTTCCACCTCTTCCCTCCAGCTTCTCCGCGCCCACGCCGTCATCTCCCGCGGATGGGTACTCTCGATGATGGGCCGCAGCGACCGCCCTCTGCCACCCGCCGGTAAGCATCCCGACGTCCGCGCCCTCAATCCCGGCCCCTCGCTTATCAAATACTGGGATCGCGAGGACCATCTTAACTTCGACGTCTGCGCCGACGACCATTGTCAGCGCTATCAGGGCATCAGCCGCGTCTCCACCCCCGTCGCCGCCGGAGCCGTGGCCGACACCCGCGGCGAGGTGCTTACCTTCGATGGCGAGCTCTGCGACACCCGCTTCTCGAAATGCTGCGGCGGAGTGTTCGAGCTCTTCGAAACCTGCTGGGACGACCGTCCGCGCCCCTATCTTCAGGCTCGACGCGACGCCGTCAATCAGACAGACTATCCCGATCTGACCATTGAGGGAAACGCCCGCCGCTGGATTCTCGACTCTCCCGCCGCTTTCTGCAACACCTCCGACCCCGCAGTGCTCTCGCAGGTTCTCAACGGCTACGACCGCGAGACCCCCGACTTCTACCGCTGGACCGAAGAGCTCCCGCAGGACAAAATCACCCGCCTCGTTGCCTCGCGTCTCGGCGAGGACCTCGGCCGCATAAAAGCCCTCGTCCCCCTCACCCGCGGCACCTCCGGACGCATCCGCGAGCTGAAAATCATCGGCACAAAGGGTGAGCGCATCATCGGCAAGGAGCTCATGATACGCCGCACTCTCTCCGAAAGCCATCTTTACAGCTCCGCCTTCGTCGTTGACGCTCTCGACCCCGATGCCTCCGGAGTCCCCGCCCGCTTCATCCTCCGCGGCGCAGGCTGGGGCCACGGCGTCGGCCTCTGTCAGATAGGAGCCGCCATCATGGGCGAGCGCGGCTACTCCTACCGCGAGATTCTCAGTCACTACTACATCGGCGCCACCCTCACCCGGCTCTACTGATTGCCGCCTGCCCTATTTGCAAAGATTCTTTGCCGTCACTGGCAGATTTTCCCGAACAATTGCGTAATTTTGTAGCTTCCGAAACCAGTTTCCACACTATCCCATGGCGAATAACAAAGAATCCATTGACCGGCTGAGTCTCGAAAAAGCCTACGAACTCTTTGAAAGCGGACGCATAAATCAGATTGAGGTCGGCACCGTGGCCGGCCTCCGGCAGATACATCTCGCGCTCTTCGGAGGGCTCTATGACTTTGCCGGAAAAATCCGCACGCTCAACATCGCCAAGGGAGGCTTCCGTTTTGCCAATTCGATGTATCTCGACGCGATTCTGCCCGTCATAGAAAACATGCCCGAAGGCACTTTCGACGAAATCATAGCCAAATATGTGGAGATGAACATCGCCCACCCCTTCATGGAGGACAACGGACGTGCCACACGCATCTGGCTCGACATGATGCTCCGCAAATCGCTTGGTCAGGTCATTGACTGGCGCAAGGTCGACAAGACTCTCTATCTTCAGGCCATGGAGCGCAGCCCCATCAACGACCTTGAGCTCCGTTTTCTTCTCACTCAGGCCCTCACGTCGGAAATCGACGACCGCGATGTGATATTCAAAGGCATTGACCAGTCATATTACTACGAAGGTTATGAAAAATAATCCCGACTCATCCGCACGGTCCCGACGCTCGCCGTGGGCATGGATTCCCACACTCTATTTCGCCCAGGGACTCCCCTACGTGGCCGTGATGACCATCTCCGTCATCATGTACAAGCGCCTCGGTTTCTCCAACACCGACATCGCGCTCTACACCGGCTGGCTCTACCTCCCCTGGGTCATAAAACCCTTCTGGAGCCCCTTTGTCGACATCATCAGCACCAAACGCCGCTGGACTCTCTCGATGCAGTGGCTCATGGCCGTCGCCTTCGCCGGAATAGCCTTCGCCCTCCCCACCCCCTTCTGCTTCTCACTCACTCTCGCCGTATTCTGGCTCGTGGGCTTCACATCCGCCACCCACGACATCGCTGCCGACGGTTTCTACATGCTCGCGCTCACCGAACACCAGCAGTCGCTCTACGTCGGCATCCGCTCCACCTTCTACCGCATAGCCACCGTCATGGGCCAGGGCATACTCGTCATAGTGGCCGGAGCGCTTGAGACATCCACCGGCAACATCCCCCTCTCCTGGGCGATAGTTTTCGCAATCCTCTCCATCCTCTTCCTCTGCTTCGCCCTCTACCACACCTGGGCCCTCCCGAAAGTGGAGCATCCCGCCTCGACCAGTCGGCTCGACACCCGCCAGGTATGGGGCGAGTTCATCAACGTCTTTGCCGAGTTCTTCCGCAAGAAACAGGTCGGAGTGGCCATCATCTTCATGCTCCTCTACCGTCTCCCCGAGGCGCAGCTCGTCAAGCTCATCAACCCCTTCCTCCTCGACCCCGTGGGCGCCGGAGGCCTGGGCCTCTCCACCGCCGAAGTCGGCATTGTCTACGGCACCGTCGGCATCATCGGCCTGACCCTCGGAGGCATCATCGGCGGTATCCTCGCCGCCCGCCGCGGACTGAAATTCTGGCTGCGCCCCATGGCCTGGAGCATGTCGCTCACCTGCCTCACATTCGTCTACCTCAGCTTCGCCCACTCCCCCTCCCTCCTGACGGTCAACATCTGCGTGTTCATCGAGCAGTTCGGCTACGGTTTCGGCTTCACGGCCTATATGCTCTACCTCATCTACTTCTCCGAGGGACGCCACCGCACCGCCCACTACAGCATCTGCACAGGCTTCATGGCCCTCGGCATGATGCTCCCCGGCATGGCGGCCGGATGGATAGAGGAGACCGTCGGCTACCGCAATTTCTTCCTCTGGACCATGGTCTGCTGCATCGCTACCATCGGCGTCACCTACCTCATCCGCATCGACCCCTCATTCGGTAAAAAGACCGCCCGCTGACCTCCGCCTCAACCATCCCTGACAGATTGTTTGTTATTTTGTATGACAGACATTCGTTCAATCCCCATCCACCCGACAATGAAACATAAACCCAGATTCATGACCGGATTCATTTCCTCCCTGCTTCTTGCGATAGCAGCCATAAGCTGCGGCAACAGTTCATCCGTCATCACCGGCGAGAGCTCGGCCACAGCAAGCGACGGCACAAACTTCACGTCCGACGCTCCCCGCGCCACCTCCGACCCCGTCCTCCCGGGCATCGAGGTGCTTAAAAAGAACAAATTCGAAGCGCTTCAGGGCAAGCGCGTGGGCCTCATCACCAACCCCACAGGCATCGACAACTCGATGCAGTCAACAATCGACATCCTCGCCGGAGCTCCCGGCGTGAAACTCACCGCCCTCTTCGCCCCCGAACACGGCGTCCGCGGCGATTACGTGGCAGGTGCCACCGTTCTCAACGAGACCGACCCCAGGACAGGCGTCCCCGTCTACTCCCTCCACGGCAAGACCCGCAAACCCACCCCCGAAATGCTCAAGGACGTCGACGTGATTGTCTACGACATTCAGGACATCGGTTGCCGCAGCTACACCTTCATCTCCACCATGGGCCTCGCCATGGAAGCCGCCGCCGAAAACGGCAAGCAGTTCATGGTGCTCGACCGCCCCAACCCGCTTGGAGGCAACAAGATTGAGGGCAACCTCGTGGAACCCGACTGCCGTTCATTCGTGAGCCAGTATCCCATCCCCTACCTCTACGGCCTCACCCCCGGCGAACTCGCGCGCTATCTCAACGCCGAAGGCCTCCTCAAAGGCGGTGTCAAAGCCGACCTCACCGTCATTCCGATGGAAGGATGGCGCCGCTCCATGACCTTCGCGCAGACCGGTATGCCCTGGGTGCTCCCCTCGCCTCACATCCCCTACCCGTCGAGCGCCGTCATGTATCCGGCTACAGGCATAATGGGTGAACTCGACTACGTTTCCATCGGCGTGGGCTACACTCTCCCCTTCAAACTCGCTGGTGCCCCCTGGATTGACGCCCAGCAGCTCGCCGACCGCCTCAACGCCCTCCGGATCCCCGCCACGGAGTTCCGACCGATACACTACAAGCCCTTCTACGCTCTTTTCAAAGGCGAAAACCTCAGCGGCGTGGAAATATATGTCACTGATGTGGAAAAATCACCCCTCTCACTAATCCAGTTCTACATCATGCAGGAGCTTGCCGCCATGTATCCCACTCAGAAAGCCTTCGCCAAGACTACCGCGGCGCGCCTCGCCATGTTCGACAAAGTCTGCGGCTCCAAAAAAGTCCGCCAGCTCTTCTCCACCGGCTACCGCGTCTCCGACCTCGCCCCCTTCTGGAACAAAGACGTCGAAACCTTCCGCGCCCGCTCCGAAATATACCGCTTATACAGATAATTTTAAAATTGAAAATTGAAAGTTGAAATTTCAACTCTAACATTCCTTTCAACTTTATACTTTATACCACACTCTAAACACCCAACGCTAAACTTTAAACTTTAAATTTTCAATTTTAAACTTTAAATTTTCAACTTTCAACTCTAAATTTCCCAACGGAAAAATGATAATAATTGCTGACGCGGGAAGCACCAAAACCGAATGGGCCGTGCTGTCCGTTGACCGACACATCGAACTCCAGTTCTCTACCTCGGGCCACAACGCAGCCGTCGCTGCCGAAGGTTCGCTCCGGCAACTCATACGCACAGAGGCCACAATCCTCATATCGCTGGCCGACGACATACGTGAAATCCATTACTACGGCGCCGGATGTGCCGGAGAGCACTGCCGCAAAATCCGGGCCGAGCTCAGCGAACTCTTTCCGGGGGCCGAGTGTCACGTCGAGAGCGACATGCTCGCCTCCGCCCGTGCCCTCTGCGGCCACGAGCCCGGTATAGCCTGCATACTCGGCACCGGCTCCAACTCATGCCTCTTCGACGGCGAGCGCATCGTCGCCAACGTCTCACCCCTCGGCTTCATCATTGGCGACGAGGGCAGCGGAGCCGTGCTCGGACGCCGTCTCATCGCCCACATCTTCAAGCGCCAGTTCTCCGACGAGGTCATAAAGCTCTTCAGCGACGAATACCCCGACACCGACATCCCAGAAATCATCCGCCGTGTCTACCGCAGCGAGCGCCCCAACGCCTACCTCGCCTCCTTCGCCCCCTTCCTTTCGCGCCACATCGACATCGAGGAAATCGACAGCTTCGTCACCGACGAGTTCGAGCGCTTCTTCCGCTTCAACGTCATGGCCTACGACGACGCCCACCGTCTGCCCGTCAACTTCATCGGATCGATAGCCGTCAGTTTCCGTCCCCAGCTCCACGCCGCCGCCACCCGCTGCAACCTCCGCCTCGGCAACATCACCCGCACCCCCATGCCCTCCCTCATCGCGTATCACGGGTGATTCTTTTTAGCATAGAGTTGACAATAGACAAAAAAGGCCTGGATAATTCCATATTATCCAAGCCTTTTAAATTATATATCCTCTATACTTTAAATCTATACTAAAACACCTTGACAAGCCTACTTTCGGTAATGATAACGTCCACCCTGACATCATGCGGGTCGGCGTCAATTTCGTCCACGAGTTGGAAATCATAGCCGACGCCCACCTTTCGGGCGCGGCATCCGGCAAGCAAGCGGTCATAGTAGCCCTTTCCGCGGCCCACGCGGTTGCCCGTGCGGTCGTATGCCACAGCCGGCACCACTATCATCTCCATGTCATCTATGGCCGAAGTGTCATTGCCCGTCGGCTCCTCGATATGAAACGAGCCCAGGGCCAGGCGTGACTCGTTATATGGCAGAATCTCGAGATTCACACCATTGACACGCGGGAGATAGAAATGTTTCCTCCCCGCCCATTTCCGGATGAAAGCGCGCGTCGAAAGCTCGTCAGGAAGCGAGTGATACATCAGAATCCTGTCAGCAAGCATGAAATCGGCAGTCTGCTCGAGAAGGTTAAACACCCTCTCGGCCGCCGACAGCTTCTCCTCCTCATTCAGAAGAGTCTTGCGCGCCTTTATCGCACGCCTTATATCATCCTTTTTCATTGGGTCAGTTCCCTGTTTTTTCTGTTGTGGTAATAGGGAAAGCCGCCTTGCCGTCATTCAGGGCATCAATACCTGTGAGTACCGTCGGGTCAACTTCATTGAACACCTCGAAATAGCCCTGCACACCGAGAGCGTTACGCGCAATCATGGCTTTCAGTTGGTTAACAATCAAGTCATGCGAAATGTTTATGTAATACGGTCTGCGGGGCACTCCGGCCTTGTGCGCGTAGTTCACGAAATCCTGGAGCAGAGTCTCGTCGTCGGGGAGCAGCTTCATCAGCTCTGCCGCGGTCTTGGCCTTCTCGAGACGCGGACGGTTGCGGTCCGTGTAGTCGAAGGTGTACTTCTGAATCAGGCCCGCGTTGAGCACATTCAGATAATAGCTTGTGATACCTATCGTATCGTTGGGCACGAAAATGTCAGGCATGATTCCGCCGCCGCCATACACGGTGCGGCCGTGGAGGGTCTCGAAAGCGAGCGACTTGTCAAACTTGATGGAATCCGCGTTATAGAACTCTCCGTGCTCGTAGCGGTTGATGATGTCGCGGTCATAGTCGGTGCCAGGAGCGTAGGTTTTCTGTATGCAGCGTCCCGAGGGAGTGTAGTAGCGGGCAATCGTCAGACGGATGGCACTGCTGTCGGGCAGCTCCATCTGATTCTGCACGAGGCCCTTGCCGAATGAGCGGCGCCCTATGAGCAGACCGCGGTCATTGTCCTGGATGGCACCGGCGAGAATCTCGCTCGAACTTGCCGAAATCTCGTCGAGGAGCACCACCAGCTCATTGTTGAGGAAGGTACCCGAGCCGTCGCTCATCGTCGGTCTCGAATCAGGCGAAGTCTTTCCGCGCATGCTCACAATCGGCGAGCCGGCAGGCAGAAACTCGTTGGCTATCAGCACCGCCGGTTCCATGAAGCCGCCGCCGTTGCCGCGGAGGTCTATCACGAATTTCTCCGCACCGTCGGCCACGAGGTCCATCATCGAGGTCAGGAACTCGCTGTAGGTGTTGGCGCTGAACTTACTTATCTTGACATAGCCCGTCTTGGGAGCTATGATATAGGCCGCGTCAATCGAGGTGGTCGGGATGTCGCCGCGGACCACATCGAAAGTCAGCGGCTTCTTCGACGTGTGGCGCACAACGGTGAGTTTCACCGTGGTACCCTTCTCGCCGCGGAGCGAGCTCTTGACCTTCACGTCGCTCCACCCTTGTCCGGCCACGAGAGTGTCGTTGATGGCCGTGATGCGGTCGCCCGGGAGCAGCCCGGCTTTCTCCGACGGACCGCCGGAAATCACCTCAAGCACGTTTATGCTGTCGTTGAGAAGGTTGAACGAGATACCTATACCCGAAAACGAGCCACCCAATTCCTCGTTGACACCCTGCAGGTCGGCCGCGGGAATATAGACGGAGTGAGGGTCGAGATGGGCCAGGATTTCAGGAAGCGAAGCCTCGAGCAGACTGTCAGTATCGACGTTGTCGACGTATGAACGCTCGACTATTTTCATAATTGTGTCGAGCTTGCTGCGCGAGCTCCATTTGGCGGAATCGTTGAAAAACAGTTTACCGATCCACATGCCCGCTACAAGAGACAGGGCTATGACGAGCGGCATCCATACGGATGTTTTTTTCAGACGGTTATTCATAGAAGGTTTTTACAGATTAGCTTTTTGACGGGATATGATAACGACAGGTTTGATTAAGCAGTGGGTCAAAATCAACAGCCGTCAGTATTGTCAGGTATATGGCAACATTCGATACCGGCGCGCTTGAGCAGGTCGAGGCCATCGGTGATACGGTAGAGCTCGCTGTAGACCACTCTCTTTATGCCGGCCTGTATCATCAGTTTGGCACAGTCCAGACAGGGCGAGGCCGTCACGTAGAGCGTCGAGCCCTCGGCCGAATTGTTCGAGCGGGCCACTTTTGTGATTGCGTTTGCCTCGGCGTGGAGCACGTATGTTTTCGTCAGTCCGTCGGCATCCTCACACACATTCTCGAATCCGGCAGGAGTGCCGTTGAAGCCATCGGAAATAATAGTGCGCTCCTTCACCATGAGAGCACCTACCTTGCGGCGCTCGCAGTATGAATTTTCTGCCCAGATGCGTGCCATGCGCAGATAGCGCCTGTCGAGCAGATCTTGCTTGCCGTTATGTTCCATTTCGGTTGAATTATTGCTGCAAAGGTAGTGAGAATTATTGTATTATGGCACATTTCATCTCAAAATATTACACACTTGTATATAAAATCGTGCAATTTGATGGGCAATGCCGTGGATTCGCTGAAAAGTATTACCTTTGTGGTATTGAAAAATATTTGATATCCACCCGGAATCCCACACTGTTTAAGTCATGAAATATCAGTACGCTACACAGGGCACCTGCTCGCGCCTCATAGAGATTGAGATTGAAGATGGCCTCATAGCCGGAGTTAGCTTCGTCGGCGGCTGTCACGGAAACCTTCAGGGCATAGGCTCCCTCGTCCGCGGGATGCGCCCCGCCGACGTCATTGCCCGGCTCGAAGGAATCCGCTGCGGCAACAAACCCACCTCCTGCCCCGACCAGCTCGCCGCAGCCCTCCGCTCCATCCCCTCCCAAAACTGACCCCACCCGGTCCTCCCTCACATCCTCAATCCGCATTGCAGACATGAGCCGGAATCACAAATCATCAGTCAGACGCATCGTTATCGTCCTTAGCCTATTACTCCTCTTGCTTGTCGGCTTCACACTCTACACCAACATCCGTGTGGAGAACGCCGCCGAAGATATGTTATATGCAGTAGCAGACTCTGTTCCACACAATAAGGTCGCGCTTCTGCTCGGCACCAGCCCCCTGAACCGGAGCGGACGCCCCAACTCATATTTTACCAACCGCATCCGGACTGCCGCGGAACTCTACCATGCAGGCAAGATTGACTACATAATTGCGAGCGGCGACAACCACACAAGGCAGTATGACGAACCGACCGCAATGCGTGACTCACTGATTGCCCACGGAGTGCCTGCTGACAGAATCATCCTTGATTTCGCGGGCTTCCGCACGCTTGACTCCGTCGTAAGGGCCCGCGAGGTATTCGGTTGTGACTCGCTGACAATAATTTCGCAGGCCGACCACTGCGCCCGTGCGTTATATCTTGCCGAGACCAACGGCATCCATGCCATAGCCGTTTGCGCACCTCTGCGTGCCGGACGCTGGGTCAGGACGCGGCTTGCCCTGCGCGAATGGCTCGCAAGAGACAAAATGATGCTTGATATATGGTTTGGCAAACAGCCCCATTTCCTCGGCGAGAAAATCCGAATTCCGGACATAATTCCCCAGAAAAGTTATGCTACTGTGGATGGAATGACCATGGAGATTGTTGGCCCGGACCAAATAACAGAGCCTGTGGATTCTCTTATCATAGAATTTACAAATACCCGTGATGTTGATTTGACCACTGGAGAATGGTACAGAATAGAAGAGAAGTCTATGGACGGCAACTGGCACGAGGCACCATACTCAATAAAGTATCTTGATTTTCAAACAAAAGGTATAGGGGTATGCTTTAATGATGTCGGATATAGCCTTCGTCCAAACAGCTCGTTCAGGACAACTGTAAAGCCATGGATTTATGATTTAAGCGATAAATCCGGGACCTACCGTCTGGTAAAGACATTTTCATTTCCGCCCTATCCGATAGTGAAAAGCGACACCGCCTATGTTGAATTTCAAATCAGATAATCAGCTATGATAAAATATCTTGAACGCGGAGACAAAACCATATTACATTTAGTTTTTAAGAGTCTTTTATGATAAGCAACAAAGTCAAACGCAATCTGTGGCTGGCGCTGGCGGTTATGTCGCTTGCCGGCGTGGTTGACCGCGCAATCCGCGTGGCCGACGGAAGTCTCGAGTGGTGGAATCTCCTCGCCGCCGTCTGCATCACCGGTTTTTGCACGAAATTCTATTTCTGCTACCGCCGCGAGGTCAGAAACGGCAACCTCTTCGGCAAGGTTAGAATCAGACAAGACAGAATCAAGACGGACTGACGGGACGACATGATACAGATTGGCAAATACCGGCTCGGCGCGGCCCCGCTGTCCATGATTGCCGTGTTCATCGCCCTGAGCGTGTGCGCCGTCACTGCCGCCGTCAGGCAGTCGCGCCCCGAATGGCCGATGCCCCTTCATCTCAACATCCTGATAAACGAGGCCCTTGCGCTGCTCGTCACCCTCGTCTACGGAATCATAGTCCACTTTATCCTCGCCATAATCGACCGTCGCCGGAAGCGAAGTCACCACTGATCTTAGCGCCACCCGTAGGCCCTCCTCTACGCCATGATTACGTGCCGCCGTTGCCCATGTCGGGATTTTTGACTACTTTTGTAAACTCTCGACCCTCGGGCTGCTGCTCAGGCCGACGGGCGGGTCAATTATAATTTCTTTAAACATGTTGTCGCACAAACTCACCTCCTCAATCGTTTACATCTACAAAAGCGACTTCTAAAAACAATCGTAATCATGAAATTTGTTTCACTATTTGCATCTGCCCTCGCTGTCATGACACTCGTCAGCGGTTGCGGCACACTCAAAAAATCAGGTACTACAGTGACCGATAAAAACGCAGAAGTAAAGACCACTCCAGTGGGCAACAGGACATCGGCCTACGACGAATCGCAGATTGCCCCCCTGCTCGGAAGCTGGGCCGTCACATCCATCGGCGGCAAAGACGTGGTGGTCAACGGAGAGAATCACCCGCAGATAACATTCGAGTCAATCCCCGACGCCAAGACCGCAATCCTCGTCATTGCCTTCAACGGCTGCAACTATCTCAACGGCTCATGGATTGTACGCGGAAGCAAACTCGAGCCCAACGGCGCCTTCATCACATCGCTCAAGGCATGCAACGACGCCCCCTATGAGGACGCCATGAACCGCGCAATCAACTCCGTGGCATCCTACAGCATAATCGACAACAACACCATCTCGCTCAACACCGCGGAAGGCACCGCACTCATGACTCTCCGCAAGCGCAACCTCTCCTTCCTCAACGGAGCATGGCAGGTGACAACCATACAGGGCACCCCCGTTCCCGCTTCGACCGCAATCAAGGTTGTCATCGACGTGGACGAATGTAAGATTCACGGCAACGCCGGCTGCAACATCCTCAACGGCACCGTGGTCGTAAATCTTGACAAGGGCGACGGCATCGAGTTCAAGGATCTCGCCACAACCCGCATGACCTGCCCCGACATCGCCACTGAACAGGCCTTCCTCCTCGCACTCGAACAGGTCGATACCTGTGTCGAAGGTGCATCAGCGGACCAGGCTATCATGAAGGATTCCGACGGCCGTCAGATTCTCACCCTCATCCGCATCTCCCCCGACCAGGTCGGCGAGGAATAACCCTCGACACCCGAACAAACAGCAAAAAAGGCTTTCAATAGTCAGATAGTCAGAAAAGACGTCTTATACCCATGCAACCGATTGATTTACACAAACTCATGCTTCTGAGCCATGATGAGTTCGGGCTGCGCCTCGACCGCGTCAGGGCTCAGATGGCCGAGTTTGGGATTCCGGCACTCCTCATCTCCGACAACGCCAACAAATACTATCTCACCGGACGCGTGTATGCAGGCTTCGTCTACATACCGATGGAAGGACCGGTGATTTTCTTCGTCCGCCGACCCGTTGAACTCGAAGGCGACGGTGTGGTCTACATCCGCAAGCCCGAGGACATCGCCGGGACCATCGGCCTCAATGTCCCCGCCGCTATAGGCCTCGAACTCGACGTGCTCCCCTACTCCGCCGCCACCCGCCTGAAAAAGATATTCCCCGAAAGCGAGCTGAAAAACGCCTCCACCGTCATGCGCAACGCCCGCGCCGTCAAGACCCCTCTGGAAATCGACATGATTCGCCGCTCTGGTGTCAAGCATGTCCACGTCTACAGCCGCATCCCGCATCTCTATAAGGCCGGCATGACCGACATGGAACTCCAGGTTGAGATTGAGCGCGTGAGCCGCCTCGAAGGATGCCTCGGCCAGTTCCGCATCAGCGGCGACTCGATGGAGCTCTATATGGGCAATGTGCTCGTGGGCGACAACGCCGACGCTCCCTCGCCCTATGACTTCGCCATGGGCGGCGAAGGCCTCGACCCCTCCCTCCCCGTCGGCGCAAACGGCTCTCAGATTAAGCCCGGCAACACGGTGATGGTCGACATGAACGGCAACTACGACGGCTACATGACCGACATGACCCGCGTATTCGCCCTCGGCCATCTCGCACCGCTCGCTCTCAAGGCACAGAGGTGTTCGATTGAGATTCACCGCGTGCTCTGCTCAATGATGCGCCCCGGCACTCCCGCAAAGGAGCTCTATGCCCGCGCCGAAGCCATCGTCAGGGAACACAGCCTTGAGGCATACTACATGGGCCACCGCCAGCACGCCGGATTCATAGGCCACGGAGTCGGTATCGAAATCAACGAGCTTCCCGTCATCGCTCCCCGCAGCCGCGACATCCTCGCCGAAGGCAATGTGATAGCCCTCGAACCGAAATTCGTAATCCCCGGCACCGGCGCTGTCGGCATCGAGAACACCTACGCCGTCTACTCCGACCACGTCGAGTGTCTCACCCCCGCCCCCGAGGACATCTCCTATTTCGACGTATAATCCCTGAGCTTTCGACGTATAATCCCTGAGCGGGGATTTGTCATAGGGCCGTTTTTCAAAACGGCCACCTCCGAAGCGCTGATAATGGGCCTCACGACACCCGCTCTCTACCACAATAAAACCCGAAATGCAGTCATTTGACAATATAGTAACAAAACTCGACATACCTCTTTTCCACACCATCGGCGACGCGGCCGATTCGATTGACCGCCCCTGCTACGCCGTGGGGGGCTGCGTGCGCGACCTCTTCCTTGAACGTCCGTCGAAGGACATCGACTTCGTCACCGTGGGCAGCGGAATCGAGCTCGCCGAAATCGTGGCCAAGAAACTCGGCCGCGGAACGCATCTCAACGTGTTCCGCAACTTCGGCACAGCCCAGGTGAAGCGCCGCGACATCGAACTCGAATTTGTAGGCGCCCGCCGTGAGTCTTACGACCGCAATTCGCGTAAACCCGTCGTGGAGAACGGCACTCTCGAGGAGGACCTCTCGCGCCGCGACTTCACCGTCAACGCCCTCGCCATCCGGATCAACCGCACCGGCTTCGGCGAGCTTATAGACCTCTTCGACGGGCTGGGCGACATGGAGCGCCGGATTCTCCGCACTCCGCTCGACCCCGACATAACCTTCAGCGACGACCCCCTGCGCATGATGCGCGCCATCCGCTTCGCAACGCAGCTCGACTTCGCCATCTACCCCGAGACCTTCGAGGCCATAAAGCGCAACGCCGCCCGCATCCGCATCATCTCCCACGAGCGCATAGTCGACGAACTCATGAAAATCATGCGCTCCCCCCGCCCCTCAATCGGCTGGGACCTGCTGCTCAAATCCGGCCTCCTCGCGCTGATATTCCCCGAACTCGCCGCCATGAAAGGCGTGGAGGTGGTGAAAGGGCGCGGACACAAGGACAATTTCTACCACACCCTCGCCGTGCTCGACAACGTGGCCGAGAAGTCCGACAACGTATGGCTCCGGTGGGGCGCCCTCATGCACGACATAGCCAAACCGGTCACCAAGCGCTGGGACGACAAACTCGGATGGACCTTCCACAACCATAATTTCATCGGCGCGAAGATGGTGCCGAGGATATTCCGCCGCATGCGTCTGCCGCAGGACGCCAAGATGAAATATGTGGCCAAGCTCGTCGAGCTCCACATGCGCCCGATAGCGCTCGTGGAGGATGAAGTGACCGACTCCGCCGTGCGCCGTCTCATCCACGACGCTGGCGATGACCTCGAGGACCTCATGACGCTCTGCGAGGCCGACATCACCTCCAAGAATCAGGAGAAAGTGAGGCGGATTCTCGACAATTTCGCCCTCGTGCGCCGCAAGATGATAGACCTCAACGAGCGCGACCACATCCGCAACTTCAAGCCGCCGGTCGACGGCAACGAAATCATGGAGACTTTCGGCATCACCGGAAGCCCCGTTATCGGCATAATCAAGACCACCATCAAAAACGCCATCCTCGACGGCCTCATCCACAACGACTACGGGGAGGCCCGCGAGCTGATGATTAAGATTGCCGCCGAACACGGCCTTGTCCCCGTCGGCACTCCCGGCGCACCGAAGGAAAACAATCAGGAAAACTGAATCAGCGACCAACATACATATATTATGTATTACATCACCAAACGATTCGAACTTGCAGGCTGCCACCGCCTGCAACTGTCATACGAGAGCAAATGCTCGCGTCTCCACGGCCACAACTGGATTGTGACCGTCCACTGCCGCGCCCGGGAGCTCAACCCCGACGGCATGGTGGTCGATTTCAGCCACATCAAGGAACGCATAGTCGGCTATCTCGACCACGGCAACTTCAACGAGCTGCTCCCCTTCAATCCCACCGCCGAAAACATAGCCCGCTGGATATGCGAGCAGATTCCGATGTGTTACCGCGTCGACGTCCAGGAGAGCGAAGGCAACACCGCAAGCTATGTCGTGGACGACTGAACGAATCATTTCCAACCACCCCATAAACCCACACCGACCCATGAGCTACCGGATTAACGAGATTTTCTATTCGCTCCAGGGCGAAGGCTACTTCACAGGCACCGCGGCCGTGTTTCTCCGCTTCAGTGGCTGCAATCTGCGCTGCGGCTTCTGCGACACGCGCCATGAGGAGTTCACCGAAATGAGCCCGGCCGACATCGTGGCCCGGCTCAGGGAATATCCCTCGCGCCACGTGGTAGTGACCGGAGGGGAGCCCTCATTGCAGCTCGACCAGATGCTTGTCGACATGCTCCACGACGAAGGATTCTTCATTCAGATAGAGACCAACGGCACCCGTCAGCTCCCCGAGGGCATCGACTGGGTCACCTGCTCCCCCAAAGGGACCGCTACCGGCGATAGCGCCGTGAAGCTGCGCCATATTGACGAGCTCAAGGTGGTCTACGAGGGTCAGGATGTGGAATCGCTCGCCAACTCACTGCCTGCCATGCACTATTTCCTCCAGCCGTGCAGCTCGCCGCGCTACGAAGGTGGCTCTAACACCGCCGACACCGTGGCCTACATCCTTGGCCATCCCCACTGGCGCCTCTCCCTCCAGACCCACAAACTCATCGACATCCGGTAGACATTCCGGTCTCAGACTTACGCGATACTCTGTTGCCGAAACAGGGCATCCGATTACAGATTTCATGAATAAAAGGGTGTTTAATAACAAGAGTCAAACACTCTCTAAAAGCCATCCGGGAGCTATAATCTCCCGGATGATATGTTTTTTGAAGGGTTTGGGATAATCCTTAAAAACGATGACAGGGCAGAAGGCTATTTTTGCACTGAAATCGAAAAACGAGAGGAAGGGAAGCCTGAACTCTTGAATCAAAAACAAAAAAATATCATGAGATCATTTGTAATATCGCTGGCCTGCCTGCTGTCGGCAGTCGCCACAGAAGCCGAAGCCATGAACGCCACACTCAGAAGTCCCGACGGCAGGATAGTCTTTGAACTGACCGACGACGGGGGCTCGCCGAGTTTTGAAGTGACCAAATCCGGAGTGACCGTAATCGAAAAATCGCCTATCGTGTTTACGATTGACGGCAAAGCGCTCACCAGCTCCTGCGTGGCGTCGGATTTGCGGACATATTCAGTCGACGAGACATATCCGACCCGCGGAATCCACTCCAAGGCTGTCAACCGGGCCAACGGCATGACTCTCGACATGAAAAACAGTCTCGGCAAGAAATTCACCGTCGAAGCCCGCGCATACGATGACGGCGTCGCCTTCCGTATTCTTTTCCCCGCCGGAGCCAAGGAGAAGCACGCTCCGGACGAAGAGACCACATTCGTGATTCCGGCCGGAAGCAATGTATGGTATCACGATATGTATGCCCATTACGAAGGAATCCATCAGAAAAATGAAATCTCCCGTCTGAAAAAGGGGGAATGGGCCGCCACTCCGGTCACGATAGAACTCCCTGACGGCACGGGCTACATGAGCATCTCCGAATCAGGGCTCATGAACTACGCCGGAATGTCGCTCCAGGCCGACGGCAAACGCGGACTCGTGACCCGCCTGGGGCATGCCCAGCCGACTGGCTACTCATTCGCACATGATTTCAGCCTTGAGGAAGGGATGCGTCTGTCGGAACCCGGCATTGTTGAAGGCCCGGTCACCACTCCCTGGCGAAGCGTGATTATAGCCGACGACCTCAACGGACTGGTAAACTCCGATCTGATAAACAACCTTGCCCCGGCTCCCGACAAGCGCCTCTTCCCCGACGGCGTGAATACCGACTGGCTGAAACCGGGCCGTTCAGTATGGTGCTGGCTCGACGGAGGAGAACGCACTCCCGAGGGTATGAAAGAATTTTCGAGACTTGCCTCCGAACTCGGGTTCGAATACAACACAGTCGATGCCTACTGGTACCGCTGGCCGGAAGAACAGATCAAGGAACTGGTGGACTACTCCGCCGGGCTTGGTGTGGGAGTATGGATATGGCGTCATGCCCGCGATATGCGTGACCCCGTGAAACGTAAGGAGTTTTTCGACATGTGTCAGAGAGTGGGCATAGTGGGAGTGAAACTTGACTCCTTCACCCACGAATCGAAAGAGTTCATAGATCTCTATCAGGCCTGTCTGCGGGAAGCGGCGGAGCATAAGCTGATGCTCAACATCCACGGCGGCAACAAGCCCACCGGCGAGGTGCGGACATGGCCGAATGAAATGAGCTGCGAGGGTATCAGAGGACTCGAATACGGCAAAAACCAGTTCGAATGGGCCACACACAATGTAACCCTCCCCTTCACGCGCTTCATAGCTGGCCACGGCGACTATACCCCGGTGGTGTTCGGCGAGCGCCGACTGGATACATCCTGGTGCCATCAGGTTGCCACCGCACTGATTTTCAACTCTTCCGTCATCTTCTTCGGAGCGCATCCACAGTCCATGATTGACAACACCGCAGCCGACCTCATCAGGGAAATGCCCGCCGAGTGGGACGAAACGATAGTCCTGCCCGACAGCAAAATCGGAGAACTCGCGGCCTTCGCCCGCCGCAAGGGTGACATCTGGTATCTCGCCGTGCTCAACGGCAGGGGTGAAAAGGCGCTCCAGTTTCCGCTTTCGTTTCTCGACGAGGGATGGTATGTCGGCACCGCCTACAAAGACCGCCCGGGCGACGGCGCGTCAATCAAGAGCGACAAACTCTATTGCCGCAGGACCGACGCTCTTACGGCGACTATGCGCGACGGCGGAGGCTATGTGGTCAGATTCGTGAAGCAGAATAAGTGACAGCCGATAAGTCGGAAGGAAATGAGCCTTTTTCGGAGATTAATTATTAATTTTGTAGTCTCTAAATTTTTCCTTTCGCTATGAAATTAAACAGACTTTTCATAATCGGCGCCGTAGCCGCCGCTCTCGGACTGACAAGCTCATGCGGCAACACCGCGAAAACCGGCGACGACCATCTGGTAATACTCCACACCAACGATACTCATTCGGCCATTGAGCCTGACCGCCATGACCTTGGCGGTGTGGCACGCCGCAAGGTGCTCATCGACAGTGTACGCGGTACCAACCGCAACGTCATGCTCATCGACGCAGGCGACGCCGTGCAAGGGTCGCTCTACTACACTCTCTTCGGAGGAGAAGTGGAGCGCAAACTCATGAACGCCCTGGGCTACGACATACAGATTCTCGGAAACCATGAGTTTGACAAGGGTCTCGACCAGCTTGCGAAAGAATGGAAGCAGCTCAATGCCGTGAGGCTGAGCTCGAACTACGATTTCTCCGGAACCCCGCTGGATTCTCTCTTCGTCCCCGCCATGATAAGGAAAGTCGGCGACAAGGCCATAGGTTTCATCGGCATCAATCTCGACCCGGCAGGCATAGTCAGCAAAGAGAATTACAAGGGCATTAAATATATCGACGGCGTGAAGGCCGCCAACGAGAAAGCCGCCATCCTCAAGGAGAACGGAGCGGATATGGTGATCGCCGTGACTCATGTGGGATATGAAAACGAGCCTGGCTACAGCGACCTGGACATCGCCAAGGCTTCAAAGGATATCGACATCATAATCGGCGGCCACTCCCACACCGTCATCGACCCCGCCGACAAGCGTGCGGGTGTCCCGAAATGGCGTGTTCCCAACAGCGAGGGCGATACTATTGTGGTAGTGCAGACCGGCTCAAGCGGTGTGAACCTCGGCGAAATCGACATCAATCTCAACACCGGCGATGTCAATGCGCGCCTCATCCCCGTCGACAAACGTCTTGACAGCCGAGTGGACCCGAACATCGAGAATATCATCGCCCCCTACCGCAAGCAGGTCGACGAGATGCGAGCCAAGGAAATCGGCACTTCTCCCTATGAGTTCGAGCGCAAATCGCCCGAAATGCTCAATCTGCTGAGCGACTTCGTGAGAGTGCGCGGCGCCGAGCTGTGCGGCAAACCGGTGGACCTCGCCATAATGAACAAGGGTGGCATCCGCAATAGTCTTTCGGCCGGCACAATCACGCAGGGCGAGATAATCGACATAGCTCCTTTCGACAATTCCATCGTGGTAATGGACATCAAGGGCAGCGACCTGCTGGAGAATCTCGGAATTATGGCCTCGCAGGACGGCAACGGAGTGAGCGGCAATGTCAGTGTGGTCTATGACCCGCAGACCAAGGAAATCAACAGCGCCACAATCGACGGAAAGCCCATCAATCCGGCCAAGACCTACCGCCTGGCCACCATCGACTATCTCGCAGCCGGCAACGACTATATGGAGCCGCTGAAACGCGGCACCATGATTGCGCGCAGCCCGGAAGTACTCTATCAGATTCTGATCAAATTCATTTCCGACGGCAAACTCGACAGCCTCCTTGCCAGCCCCGACAAGACACAGAGAATGAGAAGTTTCTAAACACTTATTTCAAAAACAGACAGATACATGAACGGTTGGTCAACAGTAGGGCTGCTCGTCATCTCCAATATCTTCATGACCTTCGCCTGGTACGGACAGCTCAAACTGTCGGAAATGAAGGTCATCACCTCCAACACTCCTCTCTACACCGTCATAATCCTATCGTGGGTCATAGCGCTGTTTGAATACTGCTTCATGGTACCGGCAAACCGCTACGGTTTCACCGGCAACGGCGGCCAGTTCTCGCTGCTTCAGCTCAAGGTGATGCAGGAGGTTATCTCGCTGATGGTATTCACGGTGTTCACCATCATATTTTTCAAAGGGGAGGCGCTGCACTGGAACCATTTCCTTGCTTTCTGCCTGCTGATCCTGGCAGTCTATCTGGTTTTCATGGATAGCTGACGTCGCTCCACACGGAGCGTCCGCATCTGCGGAGGAAGGTATCGGGACGGGGATAATACACCCCGTCGCGCAGGTCATAACCCGGATATGGAGTAATTTCAATAAAACCCCGTGCCGTTGAATTATTGCATGTTCGCATTGTAGGGTCATCGCATGCGGTGACCGAAGAGATTCGCGCTGTAGGGTCATCGCATGCGGTGACCGGCCCCGGAATTGTGGGCACAGGAGGACGAGATGGAACAGGAATTTTATTTTTTTCGGCTGCTGCGGGGAGGCCACCGCATGCGATGGCCGTACAGGGAACGCTGATTGCGATATCCGCACAGGGAGCGGCGGTTGCGATGGCCGTACAAGGGTCGGCGGACGAGATGGCCGGACAGGGAACATCTACCGATGCTTTTTCGGCGTCCATGGCTGCGAGTTTGCGGGCGCGGCGCTCGGCGGCGCGCTCGCGGCAGACTTCGGAACGCCTCAGGGCTGCGTCGATTTCAGGACGGATGATGATGAATACGATGTAGGCATAATGGTCGGCGGTGTAACGGTCGGGAGAACGGCGCGTCATCACATAGTTTTCCATGTAGTCCAGCACTATGCCGAGTGATGTGATAGGCATGTCGGTATTCCAGTGGAGCGACGACACACGTTGCTGGAGTCCGGTGTAAAATTTGCGGGAGACCGGCATGTCCCATTTTTCTTTGCGAGGGGAGCGGGGAGATTTCATAGGCGCTGGTTATTTTTTGCACAAATATATGCGCCCGGCACCCCGGAAAAGCTGCGGTTATGCAAAAAGGCATGAATCCTTTAGCCGCAAAGAAGCAGAAGGATTCCTGCCGCACATTTATCCAACCCTTAAACCCAAAGCCTTAGACCATTAAACCCTTGAACCATTAATCCCTTAAGCCAATTACTTTTCGGCATAGAGATTCATTCGGCAGGCCTTGCAGTCAAATTCGACACGCAGGCGAGTATTGCCGCTGACGAGCGTAAGCGGGCCCGTCCAGTCCTTTCCCGACTTCTCTCTCAGGCATTTGCCGAGCTCGCGGCGCAGGCAATAGCGGGTGGTCATCACCGGAGCGTCGGTCGATTTGTCCTCCGGGCGGGCAACCTCGATGGCGGGAGCTATATCGACGGCTCCGTGCGACTCATAAAACTCTTTGGCAAGGCGATTGGCCACGTTGTCATGCACCGTCAGACGCTCGCCCTGCGGCAAGGCGGCCTCCGGCTTTTCAGGAAGCCGGTAGGAATAGCGGTAGGTGGCTCTCGCAGCACTGTCGAGGGCTTCCACGCAGTCGCGGCGCAGTGTTGCGAGCGAGGAGGCGGGGATGAAGAGCTTTCCGGCAAGGTCGACGATGCGCCCAGAGCGGTAGACGGTGCCTCCGAGTTTGTCGAGTATGCGTCGGCGCGGCCCCTCCTGCGGAGTGACGGCCTCCTGCAGCTCAGGCACATCCATAATCACCGAGGCCGAACAGCCGCGCTCGTCGTTCATTTCGAGGGCTATGCGGTCGGAGCCCACGGTGCGGAGCACCATGTCGACCGAGATGGTGCGCGTGGTCTTAGCGGCGGAAATCACGTCGTCAAACTCCTTGTCGCGGTTGCGGTAGAGAGGTGTTCCGGCAGGAATCGACTGGGGAGAGGCGGGGAAAAGCCTGTTGCCCTCCACGCGGTTGAGGCGGAATCCGGCGAAAATGCCTGCGGGAGTGAAATAGCCGAGACCGTCGCCGTTGGAGAGCTTAGTGTCAAGGCGTGCGGTAATCACCTTGGGCTTGCAGTCGGTCACCACGCCGACCTTCGTGCCTGTAGCCTTGGGTGAGGCTATTGAGGCTATCCCCTTGGCCGGAGCCTTGCCGGTGAGGAAATAGGGTGTGAAACCGCGGTTGAAGCTCTTGTCGAGCGAAGGATTGAAGCCGAGGCGGACAGCGCCCACCGACTGGCGGACATATCGGCCGTCGCTCTCGCTGACAAGGCGGTCGAGGATGCGGCTGTAGGCGCCGACGGTGTTCTTGACGTAGGCCACATCTTTCAGTCGGCCCTCGATTTTGAATGAGCTGACGCCTGCGGCAGCCATCTCCCCTATCGCGCCGGAGCGGTTGAGGTCGCGCAGCGAGAGGAGGTGCTTGCCGCGGACTATCGCGTTGCCGCGTCCGTCAATCAGATCGAATGGCAGACGGCATATCTGGGCGCACTCGCCGCGGTTGGCGCTGCGTCCCGTGGATGCGAAGCTCGCCCGGCAGTCGCCGCTGTAGCTCACGCAGAGGGCGCCGTGGATGAAAGCCTCAAGGGGCGTATCGGGGACGGCCTCATGGATGCGGGCAATCTCGTCGAGCGAGAGCTCGCGGGCGAGGACGAGGCGCGAGAAGCCCACATCGGCAAGGAAACGGGCCTTGGCCGCGTCGCGGATGTCGCACTGCGTACTGGCGTGGAGCTCAATCGGAGGCAAGTCCATGCGCAGCAGGGCCATGTCCTGCACAATCAGAGCATCGACTCCCGCACGGTAGAGCTCGCCGACAAGCCGCTCCACCTCGGAGAGCTCCGGATCGTAGACAAGAGTGTTGACCGTGGCGTAGACCTTGGCGTTGAAGCGGTGGGCGAAATCAACCACCCGCCCTATCTCCGCTACGGAATTTGCGGCCGCGCGGCGCGCACCGTGGCTCGACGCACCGATGTAGACGGCGTCGGCACCGGCTGTAATCGCAGTAATCGCAGTCTCGGCGTCGCGCGCCGGAGCGAGGAGTTCGAGAGGTGTTGGGGTCGATTTGCTCATCAGTTATATGCTTAAAGTTAAACAGTGTTAAATCTAAGACAGACAGATTAAACCTTTGGCTATACGTCGAGTCAAAAAGACATACAACGTAATAGAATTAGCTTTTTGATTATATGCTCTGCGTCGGCTCGTGAAGAGTGGCGCAGAGCACTTTTTTTGCCTGTGCGCCGCAGCCACAGACCCCGGCGCACAGGATTTTTTACCGATTATATATTAACGCTCGCAATGATTGATTATTGTGGCAACAATAAGCGGCTATCACACTGCGAATATAAACAATTTTTCGTATCTTCGCAGCGTCATACTCACATTTTTCAAACATTTCCAATGAAAAGATTTTTTCTATGTATTCTCGCCGTGGCCGCAGTCACGGTTTTAGTCGTATCGTGCGGCTCATCCAAGAAGGGCGACGCCGCAGCTCCCGGGCGCGATTCGACATTCACCACAGTGCAGCATCCCGACTGGTCTCGCAACGCCGTGATTTATGAGGTCAACGTGCGCCAGTTTACCGACTCCGGCACCATCACCGCCTTCGACGCGCAACTCCCCCGCCTCAAGGAACTCGGCGTCGACATCCTCTGGTTCATGCCCATCTATCCCATCAGCGAGAAAAACCGCAAGGGTGAGCTCGGAAGCTACTATGCCGTGAAGGACTACAAGGCTTTCAACCCCGAATTCGGTACTCTCGACCAGTTCAAGGCTACCGTAAAGAAGGCCCACGACCTGGGCATGAAAGTGATTCTCGACTGGGTTCCCAACCACTCGGGCTGCGACAACGCCTGGGTTGAGGAGCATCCCGACTGGTATGCCAAGGACTCGCTCGGCAATATGTTCGGCCCATATGACTGGACCGACGTCTACAAATTCGACTACTCCAACCCCGAGATGCGCGCCGCAATGGTGGACGCCTTCAAATTCTGGCTCACCGAAGTGGACGTGGACGGCTTCCGCTGCGATGTGGCCATGGAAGTGCCCGTGGATTTCTGGGATGAGACCCGCCCGCAGCTCCAGGCCGTGAAACCGGACCTCTTCATGCTCGCCGAGGCAAGCGTGCCCGCTCTTCAGAAAAACGGCTTCGACATGGGCTACAACTGGCCGATGAAGGACCTGTTCAGCGAAATCGCCGCCACTTCCGGACAATACACTTTCAAGAACGACAAGGGTGAGGTGCGCACATTCCCCGTCCGTCACGCCACCGACATCGATTCGCTCCTCGCTTCGCAGGCTTCGGAATATCCCCGCGACACCTATATCATGAACATGATTACAAATCATGACCTCAACTCGTGGGAAGGCACTGAATTCGAGCGTCTCGGCAATCTCGCTGACGCGTTTGCAGTGCTCTCCTACACTCTTCCCGGCATGCCGCTCATCTACACCGGCCAGGAGACAGGCATGAACCGCGCTCTCGAATTTTTCGTGAAGGACAAGGCCCCCGAATGGGAACCGCGCAACAGCTATTTCGAGTTTTACAAGAAACTTAACGGACTCAAACACTCTCAGGCCGCGCTTCTCGCAGGCGAGGAAGGTGGGCCGATGGTGCGCTTCGCCACCGTGAGCCCCGACCTCTATGTGTTCTCCCGCACAAAGGATGATTCCCGCGTGACAGTCCTCGTCAACCTCGGCGCAGAGGAGAAGGAGGTCAAATTCTCCGACGCAATGCCTGAAATCGGCGAAAACACCGTCGACCTCTTCACCGACAAACCCGCCGCAATCCCCACCACCCTCAAACCCGGCGAATACCGAGTATTTGTCAACAAATAAGCCTTATCGGGGAAACTTTCCCACACCGCACTCCAAGAGTTAAACACCGGACTTTTGGGGTGCGGTTCTGTTATCGGGCGGCTTCTTTTATTTTCATAAATGTTGCAAATCAATAATAAAACTCCTAAATTTGCAACGACATGCAGATAGAGTCCTGCATTATTTACATTTTAAGACAGCGTTTTTGCTTTATCTTCTTTACGAAATTCGCCAAAACTTCAAAACGGAAAGATAAATGCAGTCACAAAGCGCTCATGCGTGCCTATTCCACCCCGGGTACGGGGTCGATATATCGGCATGGCGTGGGGTGGTACTGTATATTTCCGTTTAGGCGTTTGGCGATGCCTCGTAAAGAATATGCAGTGAACATGTCCCGCGCTTTTCTATTTTTAAACCAATCAAATCGCCGACTCAGGGGACAGACAAGGCAATGAAATACAACTATGCCTTACTTAAAATTACTAAAACCTTTTCTGCTGTGCTCCTCCCTGCTTTTCATGGGATTCTCTTGTTCAGACAATGATGACGACAATCCTGATACTCCCGACATTCCTCAGGGGGAATTCAGGCTCAAAACCATCTCCTCTCCCTACGGTGACATCGTATATAGTTATGATGAAGAAGGACGCCTGACAACGGTCGATGACAGACGCAATGATATTACAACCGACTATTCCTATAATCCGCTACAGATAACAATATCCTCTTTAGAGGAACGTGTGACGGTGTCAAATCTAAAATTCAACTCAAAGGGTTATCTTCTCAGCGCACGGTCAACCGACGGCTGGGATGAAATCGTCACATCGTTTGAATATGACGGCGATTATCTGTCGAAAATCGTAATTAAAGATTCCGAAGGATATACCGAAACCCAATATTTTGTATGGGAAAACGGTGTTCTGGTGAAATGGGACGAGGATTACAGTTATGACGATCCGGATAAACAGACTGTTACCTACACATATTCATCAGAGGAAAATCCTCTCGGTCAATGGAGCTATTATTATCAATTTGGCTTTTCCGGGCTGAATGAATTAGGCTGGCTCGGCAAATGCCCGGCAAAGTTCCTGAAGTCGATGAGAATTGAAACTATAGATGAATCAGATGGCGATATACACGTGGATAATTTAACGTTCTCGTACACATTTACCGACAATAAGCTTATTGCAACCGAGTCGGTATCTCTCGGCTCAGCGGTGGAAAAGTTCACTTATTCTTATTACGGTAGCCGCTCTTCAGACAACAGGTTCTCCACCCCCGAGACAATTTCGGACGGCGGTCTCTATAAAAAGGTCAACGCAGGGCCCAGTATATTCGGATTCAGGAAAAAACATCATCCTAAAATGTAAGCGACCGATATGAAAAAGTATATTCTTTCAATAGTCTGTGCCGTCATCGCAATCTACTGTCACGCACAGAATCCCGAGGTTGAAAAATCCGTTGCCGCCGACAGTATGGTAATGATTAAGGCCTCAGCCCTCGACTCGCTCAGTTCAGACTTGCGCTCGATTAAAAAAGAGCTTAACGATATTGAAGAGAAGGAACACTATAAAGGCGTATGGTCACGACGCCGCAGTTGGACCATCGGATATGTCAGCTCAACCTTATCGGATGACGGGGCCGGAAGCGGAGATGATTTGAAGAGCAAATTCGGTGTGGCAATGCACTTTTCAAACACCTATCTTCTGCATAACAAACCGCTCTTCGGAATGATACGCTTCGGCATTGACGCCATTTGGACTGACATAACCTACGTCAAATACAAATCCGAGCTGCTTGATTTCGGAGACTACACCGAGTCTTTTGACCGTCAGCAAGTGGACATAGGCATGGGAATCGGCCCCTCCGTGAATATAGCGCCATTCGCGTCCTACAACAACGGCCTGAGATTTCTGCGCGCATCCCTTTATTTCCATGCCACTCCGTCGGCTTCAATCATGGTCATGGACGATGAATCAAACGCGGCGTTTAATGTGTTCATGAATCTCGGTCTGAAAATTTCATACCGCCGTCTCGGATTTGGCATTGAGGGACGGTGGGGCTCGGCAAAGTATGATTTGTATGAGCCCGAAGAGGATGAGTATGACGGATACTACAGCGAATCCACGAAATCGAAACTGAAAACCTCTTCACTGAGAGCGTTTATCTCACTCAATTTCTGACACGACAACTCTACGAAATACGTTATGCGTTAGTTATATGTAAATGTTGATATTTCCCCTGCCGTTATCCATTGACTGCGGGGGAAATTTATTATATATACGCCATAGAAAAAGAGAGTGTTGCAAAAATCGGGTAGATTTTTGCAACACTCTCTTTCGGGTTATATTAAACAATCGAACTATGTGGCCTGGAGACAGCGAACTATTTGTCCCGGAGGGCGGTGAGGGTGCGGATGGCTTCGATGCACATGCGGGAGTTGTGGTAGGGGCATTTCCAGAAGCCGGCTTTGTCGTCGGTGCGGTTGACGGAGCCGTCGGCGCCGCGGCGCGACCAATACCATTCCCCCTGGGGGTCCACGAGATTGTCGGCGATGTAGCGCCACGACTGATACGCACGGCTGAGGTATTCCGGACGGTTGTGATAGAGCACAAGCCACAACTGGCCTATGACATTCTCGGCCTGCACCCACCAGTGTTTGTCGTTGTCGTAACGGCCGTCGGGGTGACGCTCGTAAATCATCGAACCGTCCCAGCAGCGGCCCTGCAGTCCGGCATCGGCGATATGTGAGGTATGCTCCAGAGTCTTTGCGGTCATGGCGTCATCGCCGACCATGTGGGCGCTTTCGAGCAGGAGCCAGGAGGCTTCGATGTCGTGACCGTAGCTCTCGGCGCCGGGCTGCGGATTCCAGTCGTCGTCGAAGAAGAGGGTAAGATGATGCGTGTGCGGATTCTCAATCCGATCAAGGAATATGTTCAGCAGATTGGCCGTGGCCTCGCCTACGGTCTCAATCCTGCCCTCAAGTCCGAAATCGAAATCCTCCACACCGGAGGAGAGAATCGACCCGACTTTCTCGGGACCGCCATCGGCCTCGCGCTTCTCCTTCAGGGCACGGAGCAGATTGGTGTAGCCTTCGAGGATGTGAAGGTGGGTGTTCATGGTCTTTGAGGCGTTGGCGTCGTGTTCGCTCAGACGCATGTCGGCAATCGGCTGCCAGTCGCGGGTTGTAGCCTCGATGTAGCCGTTCTTCTCCCGGTCGAGCGAATGTGTTTCAATGCAATCAAACAAGCTCAGGGCAAGCATGAGTGCTTCCTCATCGCCACAGGCGCGGTAGTATTCCGACAGGCCGTAGATTACGAAAGCTATCGCATAGAACTGCTTCTTGGTGTCGAGCGGCGTCCCGTCGGCGTTGAGGCTCCAGTAGGCGCCTCCGTATTCACGGTCGATGAAATGCTCGCGGATGTAATCATAGGCACGTTTCGCCGCAGCGAGATACTCCGGCTTACGGGTCAGCAGATAGGCCGACGAGAAGCTCCAGAGAATACGGGCGTTGAGGATGGCACCCTTGGGCGCGTCTGCGTCGAGATTGTTGTTGCCGTCACGCCGTCCATAGAAACCTCCACGCGGGTCCTCCATCCGGTCAAGCCAGTAAGGAAGAATATTCTCGGTCAAATTTCCTAACAAATGCTGACGCATTTCTTTAATGCATAATTCATAATTCATAATGCATAATATTTTTCAATGCACTTATCTAATGCATAATTCATAATGCACAATTCATAATAAACTTCAAGCCGATTGGTGCGATGGGCAACAATGCCGAGATGGTCAACGATGCAAGGCAAACCGGATGGTTATTATGAATTATGAATTGTGCATTATGAATTAAATCAAGGTTCTACAAATTCATCGGGGTCGATGTCGACGGGCTGCCGGCGCTGGATTTTGAGACGGGCCACGATGTCGTTCATTTCCTTGGTGCCGAGGGGATAGAGCCATACGATAAGCATGGAAAGCAGGGCCACACCAGCGGGAATGAAGGTCATGAGCATCCACAGGCATGTAATCGCACTTTCGGGCTGCACGATATTGAGCGACGAATTGGCATCGGAGCGCTCGATATAGCCGCAGCCGCTGAGGAGCCACATCACAGCCGCGCCGCCGATGGCTCCGCCGAATTTCTGAGCCATCGAAGCCGAGGAGAAGATAAGGCCGGTCGAGGCAGAGCGGGTTTTCAGCTCGGAATAGTCGCTGACGTCGGCATACATTGACCACACGAGGGGCGACATCACTCCTGTCAGCACTGAAATGACAATCTGAAGCAGAAGCATCAGCAGCAGGCCGCCGTTTGAGTTGGGCGACAGAGTGAAGAAGATGACGCTGAACACAATCAGCAGCGCATCGACCATGATAAAGGTGGGCTTCTTACCGACCTTGTTTGTGATGGGCACCGCGAGCGCCACACCAATCATATTGGCCACCTCGCCCACGCCGAGGAAGAGACCCGAGTAGAAGAGTATCGACAGCGAGAAGATGACGATGTGCTGCTCGCCGCCGATTACGTCGGCGAAGAAGAAGGCCACGGTAGCGCCACGCACGGTGTTGAACAGATTGAAGCAGAGCGAGGCGCCGTTGAGAAGCCACCAGGGTTTATTGGTAAGGAGCGCCTTGAGGTCACTGCCGAGCGAGGCGGAGCTGACGGTGGTTAGCTTCTCGCGTGTGAGCCTGAAGCATAGGAGGAAGAGAACGAAACAGCAGGCGGCAATCACAATCATGGCAAACTGCCAGCTCGTCTGAAGCGACATGCCGAGGCTGTCGGAAAAGAGGCGGCACAAAGGGTCCCAGGCGAAAAGCGCGATGAAGGAACCTCCGTAGGCAAAGAACATGCGGAAGGAGGAGAACACCGTCTTTTCCTGCGAATTGTCGGTCATCACACCGAGCATCGCGCCGTAGGGCACATTGATGCCGGTATATACCGTCATCATCAGGATATATGTCACGTAGGCCCACACGAGCCGGGCGCCATAGCCCCAGTCGGGGGTGGTGAAGAGGAGGATGCCGCAAATCGAGAAGGGCGCGGCCACCCATAGGAGATAGGGGCGGTATTTGCCCCAGCGGGTCTTGGTGCGGTCGGCCACTATGC
The DNA here is from genome assembly GCA_019416285.1 of Bacteroidales bacterium. Lineage (GTDB taxonomy): Bacteria > Bacteroidota > Bacteroidia > Bacteroidales > Muribaculaceae > Duncaniella. Next base: position 94,665 of record DXXM01000001.1, on the reverse strand, counting down.
CCATCATCGGGTCCGAGACGGCGTCCCAGATGCGGGTGACAAGGAGCAGCACTCCGGTGTCGACGAGGCTGATGCCGAACACATTGGCATAGAAGAACGGAAGATAGTAGCTGAAGACTTTCCAGAACATGGACGACGCCATGTCGCCGAAGCCATAGCCGATTTTTTCACGCAGAGGAGCCATAAGCGTCAGATGATTTCAAGATTACGGTCAATCAGGCGGTTGAGAGTCCTGACTGACTCGGAGGTCGAGAGACCGTCCTGAGGAGTGTTGAAGCAGTAGTCGACAAGGCGGTCAACGGTAGAGGTGGCGACGTGCATGCGGGTGTCGGACGAGGCGTAGTAGATGAACACCTTGCCGTCCTCATCGGCAATCCAGCCGTTGGTGAAGAGCACATTCATCACATCGCCGATATACTCATCGCCGACGGGGGCCATGAAATAGCCGCCGGGCGAAGCAATCTTCTTCCAGGGCTCCTCGAGAGAGGTCATGTAGAGATAGAGCACATAGCGCAGACCGGAGGCGCAGGCGCGGACACCGTGGGCAAGGTGGAGCCAGCCGCGCGGGGTCTTGATGGGGTGCGGCCCCTCGCCGTTTTTCACCTCCTTGATGGTGTGGTAATAGCGCGGGTCAATGATGGTCTCCTCGGTGACTTCGGCGTTGGCCATGTCGTCAACGAGACTCCAGCCTATGCCGCCGCCGCTGCCGGTGTCAATGAATCCGTCCTGCGGGCGTGTGTAGAGTGCATACTTACCATCGACAAATTCGGGATGGAGCACAACGTTGCGCTGCTGCGACTTCGATTTCAGGTCCGGGAGACGCTCCCAGTTGACCAGGTCGCGGGTGCGGGCTATGCCGCAGGCTGCAGTGGCGGCGGAGAGGTCGCCCGGTTTGGAATCGTCGTGACGCTCAACGCAGAAAAGGCCGTAGATCCAGCCGTCCTCATGGCGGGTCAGACGCATGTCGTAGACATTGACAGCGGGGTCATCGGTGTCAGGCATGGTGACGGGATGGGGCCAGAAACGGAAGTTGTCAATACCGTTGGGACTCTCGGCCACAGCGAAAAACGACTTGCGGTCACTGCCTTCCACACGGACCATGAGCACGTATTTACCGTTCCACTTGATAGCGCCCGAGTTGAGGGTGGCGTTGCAGCCGATACGCTCCATGAAGTAGGGATTGCGCTCGGGGTCGAAATCATATTTCCAGTATGGCGGAACCATGTCGGCCGTTATCACCGGATTGACGTAACGCTCGAAAATACCATTGCCTTCGATGGGCGTATTCGGACGGGTCACAAGCTCCTCATAGCGGGCAAGGACGAGATTTTTGCGATAGTTGAAGATATCCATTGCTTTGTCAGATGGGTAAGATGAGATAATACAGAATTGTGTGAACAGAATTATTTTACAAACACCGCGCCTGATGTCTCGGCGAATTTTTTGAAATCAGCCTCGGCGGGGTGTCCCGGATAAGGTACATAGAAATGATTCGGCTTCTCGCTCTCGATTGCGTTGCGCCACACGCAGACGTAGGCAATCGGCAGGCCCTTGATGGCAGGCTGGAGCACCGTGGTGTACCAGTCGGGAATCTCAAGACCCTCCAGTCCGGTCTCGGTGAAAGCTGCAATCTTGCCGCGCTTTCCGGCCTCCTCAATCACGTACGAGAGCTGCGCCTTGATGCGGCTCACATACTGGACGGTGCCGTCGGCTCCGTCGAAGTGATAGATGTCGGTTCCGAGGATGTCGACATATTCGTCGCCCGGATAGGTCGAGAAATATTCCTCGCGGCTCAAATCCTTGTCAGGCGAATAGGCCCACACCACGTTGGTGACACCCTTTTTGTCGAAACCGGCGCGAGTGCGCTTCCACAGGTCGATATATTCCGCGGGAGTGCCGTGATCCTTGCCCCACCAGAACCATGAGCCGGAATTTTCATGCCAGGGGCGGAAAATCACGGCTATGGGATTGCCGTAGGCATCGCGGAGTGAGCCGATGAAGTCGGCTGCGCGGCCAATCCAGGCGTCGAGCGTGTCGGAGAGAGCCTTGTCAGTGGCAAGGGCGTCGAGCGGAGCGGCGGAAGTGTCCCATGAACTGCCGTGGGTCATGGGGTTGAGGGGGTGCCAGCTGATGGCATTTATGCCTCCGCGCGCATCCTGGGCGGCAATCTGTCCGGCTATGAACTCAAAGGGTACTCCGTCGAGATTGCGGGCCGAATCGACCTCTATCAGACCGAGGTCCCAGCTCATGAGGCCGGGATAGGCGCCGACTATGGACCTGACGTCGGAATTACCGTTGGCATAACGCCATGTGTGACCGTAGGCGGTGTCGTCGTGGTGGCCGAAATAGAAGTTTCCGGAGCGACTGGCGGAGTCGAGACGTGCTATCAGTGTCTGCGCCAGTGTGACGGAGTCTGTCACTGTTGCGTCTGCCGTGCCGGTCTTTCCGGACGAACAGCCGACAAGCGCGAGCATGGCGGCGAGGGGGAGAAGTTTGTTCATTTTTAATCTTTTAATGCACAATTCATAATGCATAATTCATAATAATCAACCTAAGGTGACTTCGACGGTGTTGCGGGTGCCTTGGGGCCGGACGGGGATGAGATTGTCTTCGAGGGGCTCGCCGTTGAGGGTGATGGATTTGACTCCGCGGCTGACGTGGGAAGGGTTAGTGACCTTTATCCGGTAGTCGGCTCCGCGGAAACGGCGGTTGACCTCGTAGCCGTCCCAAGCCGAGGGGACGCAGGGGTCGATTTCAAGGCCTCCGTAGGCGGGACGTATGCCGAGGATGAACTGAGTGATGGCATACCAATTCCACGCGGCGGTGCCTGTGAGCCATGAGTTTTTCGCCTCGCCGGGACGGGCGGCGTCCTTGCCGGCTGTCATCTGACAGTAGACGTAGGGCTCTACCTTGTGCAGATCGCTCCTGTCCTCAAGATAGGCGGGACAGATTTTGCGGTAATATTCCCACGCGCGGTCGCCGCGGCCGAGGACTGTCTCGCCGATGATGACCCAGGGATTGTTGTGGGCGAAGATTCCGGCGTTCTCCTTGTAGCCGGCGGGATAGGTGGAGATTTCACCGTATTCCATCACATATTCGGTGAAGGCGGGATTGTTGAGCACAATCCCGTGCTCGCAGTCAAGGTATTTCCTGACCGAGTCGAGGGATTTTTCCACAAGGCCCTCTTCAAGACCGATTCCGGCCATCGTGCACCAGCCCTGCGACTCGATGAAAATCTTGCCCTCCTTGTTTTCGTGAGAGCCGACCTTGCGGCCATAGAAATCGTAGGCACGGAGGAACCATTCGCCATCCCAGCCGTGGGCCTTGATAGCCTTGACCATTTCGTCGACATATTTCTGAGCGCGGTCAGCCTCGGCATTGTCGCCGAGATAGCGGCAGAGGTCAACATATTCCTGCCCGTAGATCACAAACTGTCCGGCAATCATCAGCGACTCGGCCTTCGAGCCTTCTGTCTTGTTTTCGGTGGTCTGGAATGACTCGTTGGGGTCGTTGGAGAAGCAGTTGAGGTTCAGACAGTCGTTCCAGTCGGCACGGCCGATGAGGGGGAGCCCGTGAGGGCCGAGATTGTTGATTACATGGTCAAAGGAGACTTTCAGATGCTCCATGAGCGACACTTCGGACCCCGGCTGATTGTCAAATGGCACCGGCTCGGAAAGAATCGAGAAGTCGCCCGACTCCTTTATGTATGCGACAGTGCCGAAGATGAGCCACATGGGGTCGTCGTTGAAACCGCCGCCTATGTCGTTGTTGCCGCGCTTGGTCAGGGGCTGATACTGGTGGTAGCAGCCGCCGTCGGGGAACTGGGTGGAGGCTATGTCGATGATTCTCTCGCGGGCGCGGGCCGGAATCTGATGCACGAAGCCCACGAGGTCCTGATTGGAGTCGCGGAAGCCCATGCCTCGGCCTATGCCGCTCTCAAAGAAGGAGGCGGAACGGGAGAAGCAGAAAGTAATCATGCACTGATACTGGTTCCAGATGTTGACCATGCGGTCAAGGCGCTCGTCGCCCGATTTGACGGTGAAGCGGTCGAGCAGGTCGTCCCAGTAGGCGCGGAGTTCGCTGAAAGCCCTGTCGACCTTCTCGGGAGTGTCGAAACGGGCCATCATCTCGCGTGCGCGGGTCTTGTTGATGACACCCTTCGACTCCCACTTCTCATCCTGCGGATTCTCGACATAGCCGAGCATGAAAATGAGGTCGCGGCTTTCGCCGGGAGCGAGGGTGACTTCGAGATAGTGTGAGGCTATGGGTGACCAGCCGTGGGCCACGGAGTTGCGGGGATGCCCCTCCATGACGGCCTCGGGCTCGTCGAAGCCATTATATAGTCCGATGAAGGTCTCGCGGTCGGTGTCGAAACCGTCGACCGGAGCGTTCACGGTGTAGAAGGCATAGTGATTGCGGCGTTCCTTATACTCGGTCTTGTGGTAGATGGTCGAACCGTCCACTTCCACCTCGCCGGTAGAGAAGTTGCGCTGGAAGTTTTCCATGTCGGTGGCGGCGTTCCAGAGACACCACTCCATGAAAGAGAAGAGTTTGAAGCTCTTGGAACTGTCGGTCTTGTTTGTAAGCGTCAGCTTGGTGATTTCGGCATGGGTGTCGAGAGGCACGAAGAAAAGCGCGCGGGCCTCAAGACCGTTTTTCTCGCCCCTGATAATGGTGTAGTTCATGCCGTGGCGACACTCGTATGCGTCAAGGGGAGTTTTGGTCGGCTTCCATCCGGGATTCCAGACAGTGTCGCCATCCTTGATATAGAAATAGCGGCCGCCGGCGTCCATCGGGACTCCGTTGTAGCGGTAGCGGGTCAGACGGCGGAACTTGGCGTCCTTATAGAAGCTGTAGCCGCCGGCCGAGTTTGATATGAGGGAGAAGAAATCTTTGTTGCCGAGATAGTTTATCCAGGGCCAGGGGGTGCGAGGCTCAGTGATTACATATTCACGGGCGATGTCGTCGAAATAGCCGTATTTCATAGGAGGTTTCAGTTGTTATTTCAGTTAGTAGATTGTGTTGATTACATATCTACAAATTTAGCTAAAATGACTTTTCGGTGGGTGACGGGCAGGGCATCAAAATTGGTGAAGGGGGTATCAAAATGTTGCCAAAGAGTCGTCGTTTTGATACCCCCTTGAAAAATTCGGTTTATTTCAGTGAAAACTGGCCGCGGTTGAGCACACGCATGTTGTTGAGCACCGTGCTCCACTCGCCGTTGGTATTCCACTCCTTGAAGGCGGGGCCGTTTTCGTCTTCTTCGTACCAGCCCATGAAGTAGCTCCAGAGAGCGCCGTCGTCGAAGGCGCCGTCAACGTCGAGAAGATTGCCGCACTCGGTGAGGGCAACGAGCTTCTTGCCGCCGACGAGATTGTAGAGAAGGTCGAACTGGGCGGTCTGAGTGGTGAGAGCGTCGACATAGAGGTCAGCGCCGACGATATCGACCATGTCATCGCCGGGATATGCGGCGCGGACTTTGGCCATGTCAGCAAGACGGCCTTCGTCGGAAGTCTGCACGGTCCATACCCAGATGAGGTTGTTGAGACCATACTCAATGGTCAGCTTGTTGTAGAGCCATGACCAGAGCTGCTTGGTGGTCTCCACGCCTGAATTGCCCCACCAGAACCATGAGCCCCAGGTGTAGTCGCCCGCAGCCTCGTGGAAGGGACGCCAGAGCACCGGGATATTGGCATCCTGGAGCAGCTTGAGATAGCCCGCGAGCTTCTCGACATCGGCGGTAGCCACCTGGTTTTCCCATGAACCTTCGACCAGCACATTGGCTGCTTTGAACACGTCGGAAGCGGCATTGAAACTCATAGAGCCGCCAGAGGGGATGGTGAGCATCACGTCGGTCACGGTGTAGTCATGTCCGGCTATGATGACGCCGTTCTGCTTCACCTCCGCCACCATCTCGGGAGTGAGGGTGACGGAGTAGTCGCCGGTGATGTCGAAGTATTCAAGACCGGAAGCGAGCTCCGACCATCCGCTGTTCTTGACAGAACCCTGCGCGCCGGGAGCCACATCTTTGGTCTTTACGGTAAGCACGGCGCCGGTCACGGCTTTCGAAAGCACGTCGAGAGCGGCCGCGTCGGTGAGCTGCACATAACCTGTCCAGTCGGCAGGCAGCTGCTTCTCGCCAGTCCACACTATCTCCTCACCGGGTTTGCTGGTGGGAACATTCCAGTGCCAGGTCATGGCGGGAATGCTTCCGGCCTCCCACACGGATTTCACGGGAGTGATATCGCCGTAGTCAATCCAGTTGGATGGAGAGGATGAGAGATGGATATAGTCGAAGCCTACTATGGCGGGATACTGGCCGGATTCCTTGTAAATCAGGTCGGTGAAACCTGTGCCCCACGCCACTGCGCCCATCGCACCGGAAAGCTGCTCGTAGGCGTAGTGGTCGACAAGAGTGGCGTAGACAGCCTTAGCCTCGGGTGTAGCGTTGGGGTTGACGAGACTGTTGGCAAGCAAATTCTTGTTGATACCGGTCTTGGTGTCGAAGTTGAGAGTGAGAGGGTCGGCCACGATGCTCATGTCGTCAGAGCGGTAGATGGCGCCCGAGGGAATCACGAGCGAATAATCCTGATAAGGCTGGAGGTCGAGGGTCACGATTATCTCCATGCCGTTGAGGGGATTGATTATGGCTTTTGCAGGCTGGCCGTTGAGAGTGATGGGATAGTCGGGGTTGATGCCGACAAGATTGTTGTAGCTGACTGTGACTGCGGGAAGCGCCTCGGCTCTGACAGAACTGCCCTCTGCAAGAGACACGGTGCGGGTGACCATCCCGATTCCGTCGAGCATGCCGTAGATTTTATCGTCGTCATCACAGGCTGTGAGCGAGAGGCCGACAATAGCCGCGGCAAGCATATATTTGTACTTGTTCATCTGTATTACGGTTTTAATTTTCCGGACTCCGGGATTGCAGGAATATCGCATCCTGCAATCCGGTCTGTCCAGGGTTGTTTTTACTCGATTGTAACCTTGTTGAGATGGAATTCGCTGCCGGTGATTACCAATCCGCCTTCGGCTACGAGGTCAGCTATAATCTCAGCGGTGAGAGTGACTTCGAGAGGACTGGCTGGGTTGTCGTACTGACCGGGAATCGGTGCGGGAAGGTTGCCCCAACCGTTTCCGTGGCGCAGCGAGATGCACCACCAGTCACCTTCGGCGACAGTGGGAGTGGTGTAGAAGCGGAGAATCTGACCCGGTTTCACGGTCGACCAGTCGTAGCCGCCCCATGCGAGGTCCTGATTTCCTGCCCAACCGGTGCAGGTCCAGCCTGCATCCCAGATGGTGGTTTCGAGAGAGTTTTCCCATTCTACGTGTACCTTGCTGACGACACACTCCTGACCCTGGACGATGAGGGCTGTTGTGCTCCATCCGTCGTCGGTGGTAAGGATGCGGTTGAGGACGTCGGCCGAGAGCTCGACTTCGGCGAGAGTGGCGTCGGCTGCGGGCTCAAACATTGCAATCTGTCCCCAGTTGGCATCGTTGACCTGAATCTGAGGTTGCGAGCCTGCGGGAGAGATGTGGAACACGAGCTTCGCGCCGGAGGGAACACCGTCAAACGACTCCTTGTAGATACGGAACTTGTTGACACCCTCGTCGCCGCTCCAGGAGAGGTCGATGACCTGATTGAAGATTACATTCTCGACGTGTGTGGCGGGGATGACGGCGATGTCGTAGGAAATCTCACCGTTTGACGACACGAGAGTGAACTTGCTGTTCTTGCCGGCGCTCTCGGGAATCTGAATGATGAGGCGGTCGCCGTTGAGGATATACTGCACGGGGTTGCCGTTGACCTTGACGCCGGTGAGTTTGTCGGCGTTGGCGATGCTGATGACCATGGTCTCGCCTGCATTGATTTCAGTGCCCTCTTCGGGGAGCACGGTGGCGTAGGCACATTCGGGAGCGGAAAGCTCGGCATTGCCGACTTCGACAATCTCGCCGTTGGAGAGTGTGAGCTGCACGGCATTTGTGCCTGAAGCGAGAGTGGCGGGAACTGTCAGGGTGAACTCAGTGGCGGTGGCGTTTTTGATGTCGACCGTAGTCGTACCGCCGAAAGTGATGGCGGTGACGTGCTGGAGATTGCGTCCTTTGACGGTCATCGGACCTGCGAGGGCTGCGGGCGAGGGCTCGAAGCCGACAGCCTCGGGCTTGAGAGTGCTGACAGCGACCTCGACAGTAGCGCCGGAACCTGTGTTGAGCACGAGATTACCGCTCTGAGCACCTTCGGGCACCTTGACGGTGAGCTCGCTCGCCGACTTAGACTCGGGCTTCACGGCCTCCCCGACATTCGGGAAAACGACGTCTGTGACGAGTTCCATATTGACACCCTTGAGTCTGATGACATCGCCGGCCCATATATCGCTCGCGGGCTCGGCCACGACATCCTCGGGAAGAGCCACGCCGATGATGGCGATGGCAACCTTGACGCCTGAGGCGGGTAGCATGCAGATGGTACCGTCGGTCACATTGGCGGGAAGAACGAATGTGATTTCGTCGCCAACCTCGCTGACACTGAACTCAACCTCATCCTCGTTGGGCATGATGACCTTGGTCACGAGGTCGAGGTCCTTGCCCTTGACGCGGATTTCGTCGCCGGGCTTGGCCTTGGTCAAATCGAGAGTCTTTTCAACCGAGGGGAGGGTGACGGTTAGCTCATCGTCGGAATAGATGTAGTTGGGCATCTCCTTGGCGTCGCTGACGATAATCTTGCCGCTCTGAGCCTCGGCAGGCACGGGGAGCTTGATTTCGTAACGGCTGTGGGAGATGAAGTCCTCCTCGGGCACCACAACATCGTCGGTGAAGATGACTTCGTGGATGAGATTTAGATAATCGCCCTTGATGGTGATTTCATCACCGGCCTTGGCCGAAAGCGGGCTCACCGACTCGATGGAGATAGGTTCGGTGAACGAGAGCAGGGTCTTGGTAGTGATGTCGCCTTTTGCGTGATGGAGCACGATATAGCCTGGCTCGGCTGTCTGAGGCACTATGATACGGATTTCCTCGGGAGAAATGACCTGTATGTCGGTGATGTCGCCGGCACCGGGGAGGGTAATCGATGTAATCTGATTCATTCCGGAGCCGAGGAAGCGGAGTTCACCGCCGCGGGCCACGGGGCTGGGACCAAAGACGTTGAGGTTGACGCCTCCGATGTATTGGTTGGTGCTGAGGTCGTCGTCGTCGCAGGAAGTGAGTGCGAAGCCCGAGCCGAGCAGCAGGCATGCCAGGACGGATGCCGCTATGTTATGTAATTTTTTCATTGTGTCAATCTCGCTTTTGAGGTTATTCAATAGGAACTACGCGAATATTGTCGATAAAGATGCGCGGCTCGCATGTAGTGCCGTTTGTTCCGCCGTGGTAGACGAAGAATGTCAGGCCGGCGAGGTCGGCCGGGACAAGACCGCGTCCGCACTTGCCGCCTTCATGGGTGAAGTTGAAGTTGGAGAGGGGCACGGATACTGTACGCCATTCGCCGTCTGTCGAATATGAGCCGGTGGAAATCCACGGAGCCCAGAGGCCGCGCGGTGTGGCTGTGTCAGCGATAAATGCGTTGGTGCTGGTACCTGCGGGAGTGAAAATCATCTGCAATGCGGCTGAACTCCAGGGAGCGGCGGAGGGAACGCAGATTTCAAACTTCAACTGAAGGCCTGCAATACCGTGTTTGTCGATAAGGTCGGCAAATTCCGGACGGGAGGACAGCACACCGGAGGTACCGCTCTCAGGCCAGTAGTTGAACGAGAAGTTGTCCTCAAGCCAGGAAGCCGAAGCCTCGCCGTCGAGTGCGGCATCACCGAAGAAGATATAGTTGCCGTCGATAGCCTCCACATCAGCGTCCTCGCCTGGAGCGTGAATCTTGCCGGTGCGCCAGCCCAGACCCGAGGTGAGACCGCCGTGGCTGCCGTCCCAGTCGAAAAGGACATTTGTTGTGTCGTGGAACTTGTATGCCGAGCGGGAAGAGCCATAGATGCTGGTCACGGTCATGTAGCCCTCAACCCAGTTGTCGGGGACAACAAAAGAGATGGCGGTCTTTTGTATGCTCTTTATGTTCTCGCGGGGAATCTCGACATTGCCGGCGAAGAATACCTGCAGGGGCACACTCTCCTCGTCGATGAAGTAGTCGCCGTAGATTGTGGCAATCTGACCCGGCTTCGCATATTCACAGGACACGGAGCGGACAGAGGGAGCGGGCACGAGCACCTTGAAGTCGTATTCGGCCACATCGCCCTTCTTGTTATACATGAAGATTTTGTTTGAAACCTTCTCGGGAATTGAACCGGGGACGGTCACGAGCATGGTGTTCTTGGTGACGAGCGAGGTATTGATGATGGCCTTGCGGTCATTGAAGTAAATCTCATAGATAGAGGTGAGATTGTCGCCAACGAGACAGATCTGATTATCGAGATAGGCGCCGGTGAGAAGCGAGTCCTTTGTGGCGGGGTCGACGGTGCGCACATATTTCACCACCGGAAGCCCTCCGGTAAGTTCGAACTTGTCGGGCTCGTCCTCACACGAAACAGCCATGAATCCGACTGCGAGAGCGGCCGCGCAGACAAACCATTTGTTTTTGAATATATTTTTCATTGTCTTGAATATCTGATGGATGATTAGTATGAGTATTCAGCGCGCACATCGACATGGATGGGGTCCTCCATGAGATGCTTGTTAAAGACGACATCCTCATTCGGGAAGGGGAGGGTAAATGACGATGCGGTCACGTTGGGGGCCAGAGTCTGGTCGTCGTAGGTAGCCTCGGCGCCGTCGTTGGCGCTCGCTGCGAGCGAGATGTCCCAGATACCGTTCTCATAGTAGTATTTGAAGAGCGCGTTGGTGTTCCAGTAGGTGTTGCGGCGCTGGTTCTTGATTTCGTCGATGCAACCCTGGAGGTCATAGTAGCTGCGGCGCACATAGTCATACCAGCGGTCGCCCTCGCCCGCGAGTTCGAGGCGGCGTTCTTTCCACACATCGTCGAATGTGATGGAGGTCTTGAGAGTGGCGGTCGGGATGGCGCGTGAGCGGACTGAGTTGAATGCTTCAAGAGCAGAGGGATCGGACGTGGAGGCATTGTTGCCAAGAACAGCCTCGGCATAAATCAGATAGACATCCGAAAGACGGAGGATATGAGTGGCGAGCGAGTTGGCCATGCGCTGCGCGGGTACTCCGGTGCCGAGCTCATGGTCGCCGTTGTTGCCGAAACAATGTTTCACGTTGTAGGAGCCGGTGCCACACTGCCATTCGCCGGGGCCACCCTTGCCGTAGACGGGGTCATAGCAGAAGCGGAGCACATCGAAACCGCCTTTGTCGACCCAGAAATAATCATACTTGTCGCCCGGGAGCATCAGACAGGCCTTGCGGCGCGTGTCGACATCAATACGTGTCGAGGGATCGTCGAGCGGAGAAACACCGAAAGCATCCTGAAGGTCAACCGACGGACCAGAGTAGCCGCCCCAGCAGTCGCCGTTCTCATCGAAGCCGATGGGCGCGAGGTCGCTCTGAAGAGTGTTCTGACGGGTCCATGCGGAGCCGTTGACCGTCCAGCGCCAGGCAATGAGGCTCTCCTCGCTCTTGTTGTTGGCGAGACGGAACACATCGGAGTAGTTGGGCAGGAGGTGACGGCCGGAATTGTCGATAACGTCCTTGGCATATTTAGCGGCATTGTCGAGGTCGCTCTGATTGCGCGAACCGCTCTGACCGAGACCGGCCTTGGTCAGATAGACCTTGGCGAGAAGGCCTTCGGCACAGTAATAGTCGATGCGGCCGGGGTCGGCTGACGGAGGAAGGAGCTCCATGGCCTTTTCGAGAGTCATGATGATATACTCGTAGATGTCGGCCTTGTTTACCTTGTACTTTTCATTATAGGTACCGGAGGCGAGTTCCTGAGAGTTGTCGTGGATGAGGGGCACATCGCCGAAAGTGCGGACGAGGAAGAAGTAGGCAAGCGCCTTCATGGTCAGACATTCGCCCTGCACGGCGTCCTTGACCTCCTGAGAGGGACCTGCGGATCTGGCTACGTTGGCATAGACCTGGTTGGCATGGCCGATTACGGCCCAAAGCGAGTAGCTCATGTTGCGGAGGTCCTCGTCAGTGCTCTGCACGTTGAACACAAGGTAGGGCGACGAACCCCAGTACATGTTGCCCGACATAACCTCGCCGACCTTGATGAAGCCGCGCTGGAAGTCATACCAGGGAGAGTTATAGATATAGTTTACGCCCTGATAACACTGCGCGTCGTTGGCGTAGAAATTGTCATTGTTGTATTGGTCCTCAGCGGGCTTGTCGAGGAAATCGCCACACGACGTCATTCCTGCCGCAAGAGCCGAAGCCAGAAACGTGACTTTTATATATTTATTGATATTCATGGTTGAATCGTCTGAAAATGATTGTTAGAAAGAGAAATTCAGGCCAAACGAATAGGTGGTCGGCGACGGATAGCGGCCGGAGTCGAAACCGTAGGTGTGACCGGAGGAGTCCTGGGTATTGTAACCGACCTCGGGATCATAGCCTTTATATTTGGTCCATGTGTGGAGGTTCTGAAGGTTGCAGTAGAGGCGGACATTTTCCAGGCGGAGAGGGCGGAGCCACTTTTTCGGGAAAGTGTAGCCGAGAGTGATGTTTTTCAGGCGGATATAGGAGCCGTCCTCGATATAGCGGTCAGAGATACGGTCGTTGTCGCCCGGGTCGTTGAGACGGGCGGCCGGCACACTTGTGCCGGGGTTGGCCACGCGGATGTTTGTGATATCGTCGTGCCAGGTCTGACCGGCGGGATAAACCTTGTTGGGGTCGATGGGCACGAGGCGGGCGCGGTCGTTGACGCGGTCGAGCTGGTTGGTCCACACGCTCTTCATGTCGGTGAGGCGGAGCGAGAGGTAGTTCATCACGTCGTTGCCATAGGAACCGTTGATGAATATGTTGAGGTCGAAGCCTTTCCAGTGGAAGGTATTGTTCCAGCCGAAGGTGAAGTCAGGCATGGGGTTGCCGATTTCGGTGCGGTCATAGTCGTTGATGATGCCGTCGGGCTTGCCGTCGGGACCGCTGATGTCCTTATACTTGATGTCGCCGACCCAGACGGTGTTGCTCTTGTTGAATACTCCATCCTCAGGATACTGTGCGGTTTTCGGAGAGTTCTGAATGTCCTCGAGGTCGCGGTAGATGCCGTCGGTCTTGAAGCCGTAGAAGCTGTAGAGGGGCTTGCCGACTTCCGACACGGATACGACGTCGCTCCACTGGCCGTAGCCCACGATTCGGGCGTTTTCCGTTCCGGAGAGGCGGACGAGTTCGTTTTTGTTGAATGAAATCTGGAAGCTCGACTCCCACTCGAAGTCACCCACGAAAGGCATGCCTCGGAGCTCGAATTCGAGACCTTTGTTGCGGATTTCACCGTAGTTGCCGTAGGGGGCGGCGAGGGCTGAGGAGACGTTGCCCGAGGTACCCATATAGGAAGGGAGCTGGAGTTGCATGAGCATATCCTTGGAGGTCTTGATGTAGGCCTCACCGGTGAAGTTGATGCGGTTGTTGAGGAAACTGAGGTCGAGACCGAGGTTCCACTGTTCCTGAGTCTCCCATTTGATGGCTTTGTTGGCAATCTGCGAGGGGCGGTAGCTTGTGCCGAGGTCGGAGTCCATCACAGACATCGGAGAGCCCCACTTGTAGCCGCCGATATTGGCGTTACCGGTCTGTCCCCAGCCGAGGCGGAGTTTACCGTTGTTGAACCACTCGGTGATGCCCTTGAAGAATGATTCGTTTGAGAAACGCCATGCCGCGCCTACGGAGTGGAAGCCGGCCCAGCGGTTTTCGGGACCGAAGTTCGACGAACCGTCGTAGCGGTAGGTGTAGGTGAGGAGGTAGCGGCCGTCCCAGTTGAGGTTTTCACGGGTGAAGAACGAGGCCATTGCCGAACTGCCGTAGCCGGCGCCTATCTGATATGTTTTCGAGTCGCCGAGAGCGGGATTGTGGACATTGTCGGAAGGAAGGCCGGTTGCGTAGACGGAAGTATAGTTGTAGGATGACTCCCAGCACTCCTGGCCGACCATGGCGGTATAGGAGAGCTTGTTCCACTCGCCGCTGTAGGTGATGTAGTTCTTCAGCTGCCAGAACCAGGAGGAATTTTTCTGATGACGGGCCTCGTTGTTGTCCTGCACCCAGTTGCCGAGGTCGATGCGGGGGTCGTAGGTCTTGGCCATGGACGAGGAGATGTCATAGCCGAGTTCGGCGTGCCATACGAGGTTTTTGATAGGTGTAGCTTCGAGGAAGATGTTGCCTGTCAGTTTCGTGCGGTTGAGCTTGCGCTCCTGGAGGAGTGCGCGTGCAATCGGGTTGGGGTTGGTGTAGCCCTCACGGACAACGGAGGCATAGTTGCCGTCCACGTCATAGATGGGCACATCGGGGAGCGAGGTCAGAGAGTAGGTGATGATACCTTCGTCACCCTCGGCGCGCTGGAGGCGCTCGTTGGTGTTGGAGTAGGTGGTGCTCATGCCGAGCTTGAGCCACTCCTTGAGCTGGGCGTCGAGGTTGGAGCGCACGGAGAAGCGGCGGAAGTTGGTGCCGATGAGAGTACCGTCCTGGTCAAGAAACGAACCGGACACGAAATATTGCACCTTGTCGCTACCGCCCTGGGCGCTGATGGTGTGCTGCTGCTGGAAGGCAGTGCGGAGCATAGCGTCCTGCCAGTTGGTGCCGACACCGAGAATCGACGGGTCGGAATACTGCTTGTCGGGGTTTGTGATATAGCCGTTTTCAGCGAAATCGTTATAATAGTCGGCATACTCGCGCAGGTTCATCATGTCGAGACGCTTGCTCTGATGCTGCCACGCGGCCATGCCGTCGTAGGTGAATTTGGCCTGACCAGCCTTACCGCGCTTGGTGGTGATGAGCACGACACCGTTGGCGCCCTGCGCACCGTAGATGGCTGTAGCGGAGGCGTCTTTGAGCACTTCCATCGACACGATGTCGGCGGGGTTGATGGTGGAGAGGGGTGACACGGCTGATGCCTGGCCGTTGCCGAGCTTGTCGCCGAGACCGAGACCGGAACCGTTCTGATCCGAGGTCTGGACAATCACACCGTCAATCACATAAAGAGGCTCGGCGTTGGCGTTGATTGTGGCCTGACCGCGCACACGTATGGATGAAGCCGCACCGGGAGCGCCCGACGAAGCCATCGAAACGACACCGGTGGCACGGCCCTGCAGAGCCTGATCCATATTGGTGATTACCGAACCGCGGAGAGCGTCCTCGTTGAGCGATGCGGAGGCGCCGGCGAGGTCGCTTTTCTTCATGGTACCGTAGCCGACGACCACAACCTCGTCGAGAAGTTCAGCGTCGTCCTGAAGGGTGATTGTGATGTCGGTGCGCCCGTTGAGGGCGACCTCCTGGGTTTTCATACCCACGTAAGAAACTACGAGAGTGGCTTTGTCGGACTTCACTTTAAGCGCGAAGTCACCGTCGATGCCGGTGGCGATACCGTTGGCGACGTTGCCCTTCTCTTGCACTGTCGCGCCGATAAGCGGTTCGCCCGTCTTATCCTGCACGATACCTTTGACTGAGACCTGCGCTACGGCCGGGAGCATGATGCACAGCATCAGCAGCGACGTCAGCAGAGCCCTAAGGTCCAAAAATCTACTTTTCATATTGCAATTTTAAGGTAAGAGATTAAAAATTCATCGGGATGTCAATAGTTTATATTTAAGGTATACTTTTTGTATCATTACAAGGGCAGTACAGCATAATTGTGACATGACAAAAGTAGTGCAAAGTCTCCATTGAGACTTACACTTTTTTATCACCTAATAACATTGTTTTGCAAGCTCGGCCGCAAATGGTGTTAAAGCCGTAGTTATGTTGGAATTAGTGTAGTTTTGACACTCCTTTTCTGATGACAGCGAGAGTGGTCGAATCGGCGGCGAAAACAGAATTGAGGCCCTGGGCTTCCTGCGCGGGATCGCCGGTGTAGTCCTCGCCGCGGCGCCATGTCTCATGAGCGGGAGCGGCATATCCGCCCCAGGCCCAGAAATTGACTCCGGCGAGACGTCCCTTGCCCGCCACCTCATCGAAAATGTAGCTGTAGTATCTATCGCGTCCGCTCACGGCCGAACCGGGGGCTATGGCCATGCCGTCGCGCGGATAGCCGAACTCCTCGAGCACTATCGGTTTTGACTTCCCCCGACCGTCGGGACCGGCGAGTGCGGCGGCAAGGCTCCGGTGATGCTCGGCTATGTAGGCGTCGGTGTTGGCAATGGCCACATCGACGCTGTCGGTAATCGCGTCGGGACTTACCCAGCTCCAGTTGTAGGGCCAGATGTGGATGGTGGCATAATCCACCTCGGGGATGGCGTGGATTTCGTTCCAGAGCTCAACAGAGTTCTCACAACCCCATGAACCCTCGCTGCCTACCGATACGAGATGGTTGGAGTCGATGCTCTTGATGAGCCGCGCGGTCTCCCCTATCCACTCCGCGAAGGGGCGCATGCTCTCCTGCGAGAAGGGACGCGGCTCGTTGGCAATCTGCCACGACATAATGGCCGGGGATTCGGCGTATGGCCTGCCGGTCACGGTGTTGACGCGCCCCACGATGTTTCTGACATGGGAGGCGGCGAGCGCCTTGGCCGAGTCGTTGCGCACAAAGCCCGAGGCATATTCCATGTAGGCCGGATAGCCTGCGTCGGCGGGATTGACGGCCTCGCCCGCACCGGCCCACTCAAGATAGGTGGAGAAACCGCCACTCCACTCCCAGGCATTGTTGAGATAGACCACGGCCTTCATGCCGCGCTTCTCAAGATCGGCGAGAAAGTAGTCGAGACCGCGCAGGAGAGTGTCGTTGTAGACACCCGGCGCGGTCTGCAACACGGGTTCAACATGCGAGGCGAGCCCCTCGGCGCCGTCGGCACCGGCGAGGACACGCAGATTCGTCACGCCGAGTTCCTGCAGGAAATCAAGTTCGCGGGCAAGACGCTCACGGTCTCCGCCCCGGCCCTCGGATGCGAGAATCGGGCCATACCAGAAATTCGTACCTATATACCTGTAGGTGGAATCACCGATTCTGAACTCTCCGTCGCGGACAGTCACAAAATCTGTGTCGTGGTTCACAGTCGATTTCGAAGATGACGCGCCACCCCCTGAACAGGCCACGGCGATAGCTCCGACAATGGTCGGAATCATCATGCGTTTACGGATTTTCATGGCAATTTTGCAAATAAAGGGAGAATTGTTAGATAATCTTAGCTTAGAAATTGTATTATCCGGTTTATATCTTAATGTCAAAAATTACATATTTCTTTCCGCAGATGTAAAATCATTTAAGATTGCATGCGCGGCGGGCGTCGTCCCAGTCATCTGTCCGGAAGGGGACGAGGGGCATGCCATACATGTCCTTCAGCGTGCCGATGGCGAAATTGCTGAAGCAGTAGCGCACGGCCTTGATGTCGGGAACCTTGTCGGAGCTCACGGTGACGGTGCGCGCGTTCCAGTCCTCGGTGGCGGTGGCGGGATAGAAAATCCGGTCGGCACCGGCCACTTCGAAGCCCTTCAGATTCATATTGGGATTGAGACCTGCGTCGGCATTGCTGAAATGAACCACAGCCTTATCGCCGAGAAGATCCACTGATTTATAGCGGGGATAGGTCGAGGGCACACCTCTGACACCGTATGTGCGGTCTGCGGCCATAAACGCGAGGCGCTCCCCTATCTCCTGCTTCTTCCGCGCATGGATATCCTCGATTTCAAAGGGATACACAAGGTCTGTGGTGCAGACAATCCCGCTGTTGGGGGTGATTTCGGCCGCACGATGCTGGCACTCGCGGAAAAACGCTGCGGCAGTCTCCTCGCCGTTGCCGTATTTCCAGCCGGGGAGCTCAACGAAATAGAATGGCAGGTTGTCGTCGCCCCACTCCTGACGCCAGGCTTGAACCATGTCGCGCTGGTGTTCGGGATATTCCTTGTGGCGCCCGACATTCGACTCGCCCTGATTCCACAGGAAGCCTTTGACGGTGTAGCCTATAACGGGATGGAGCATAGCATTATACATCACACTGCTTCTCTCATATTCGTGAAAGACTGAGTCGGGTCTGCTCTTTTCGGCCTCTACATCCCAGCCCGGATAGGAGCTGACCAACGCTTCAGGCATCCAGCCCTCGATTTTTGAGCCTCCGTAGGCGCAGCTGATGATTCCTACCGGCACGTTGAGCATATCAGTGAGCGAGCGGGCGAAGAAATAGGCCAAAGCCGAGAATTCATGTGCGTTTTCAGGCTTTGAGAGCATCCATTTTCCCTCAGCCTTATCCTGCGGCTCGTATGCACCTCGTTTGGGGACAGTGGCCACACGTATGCCGGGATATTTTCCGGAATAGGCTATGGCCTGCGCCGCGCCTTCGACCGGCTGACACCAGAAACCTCTCAGGGGCATTTCCATATTGGACTGCCCGGAGCATAACCACACTTCGCCGATAAGCACATTATCGATTTTCGCAGGGGCCACGCCGTCGTCGAAACTAACGCTCTGAGGGGTGAAAGATGCGGCGGGAGTAGCCACCTCCACCTCCCAGCGTCCTGTACCGGGGGCAGCCTTGGCTGTATAGCTCTTTTCAGGCGCCCACGAGGGAGTCACTTTTACCGTGCGTCCGGGCTCGCTCCATCCCCACAGCTTCACGTTGGAATTCTGCTGAAGGACAGCGTTGTCACTGATGATGTCGGGAAGTTCCACTGCATACTGGGCCAGCGGACACACTGCGAGAGAGCGAAAATAAAGTGCGGCTGAGAATCTGCATGATAGGTCTCTTGATTGGTTTATTATCCGATAAAAAGAAATGTTATGATGTTATATCAGTCTGATAATGGTGAGGGAGCGTTATTTACGCGGGTCATTCCACGCCGTTGCGCTCGCGGATAGTCTTTCTGGCAAGCTGCGCCCACTCCTTGAGGTCCTCTTCGCTCCATTCCATACCGTTGTCCGGAGCGGAGGCCGAAATCATCGAGCAGGTCTCGTTTTTGTCGGCGATGTCCCACATCAGCACCGAGAGCTTGTGGCTGTCGGCGAAATCCATCCACTCGCGCCACGATTCATAGTCAATCGGGCCGTCGCCGGTGTGGTCCATCGAACCGCACTCCGAGATAATGAGAGGCAGACCGGCGGCGATGGCTGTCTCGGCCTTGCCGCGGTTCCAGTCCTTGTGAGTACCGGCGTAGAAATGCAGCGAATAGAGTAGATTTGGCTGCATGAGCGGATTTTCAGCCGCCACATCTACATCCTGATCCCATTTGGGAGTGCCGACGATGATTACCGAATGGGGAGCGTTGCGGCGGATGACGGGGATGAGCTCGTCGGCATAGTCCCTTATTTCCTGCCAGGGGATTTCGAGAGGCTCATTCCATATCTCGTAGAGGATGTTGGGGGAATCGCCGTATTTCTCGCTTATGACGGTGAAAAATTTCTTTGCGTCGGCGAGAGTGTTGTTGTGGGAGTGCCAGTCGCAGATGACATACATGCCGTTGGCTATGGCGGCGTCTATCACATTGACCGCGAGGTTGACTGCATTGGCCGAATCGACAGAATAGCCGTTGACACAGTCGCCCGAGGGATGCGCGCCGATGGCCGCACGGACTATATTCGCGCCCCATTTCTCTTTCAGCGCCCTGACTGTTCCCTCGTTGTAGAAACGCCCCCAGTTGCTGTGCCAGCCGAGCGAGGGGCCGTTGAGCACTACCGTGTCGCCGTCGATACCGACGAGTGCGGTCCCTCTGACACTGAGAGGACTCACCTGCAGGGTGGCTGTGGTATCGGCGCCCTCAGCGCCGTCGGCCGAGCCGGAGTTGCGCTGACCGCAACCTGCCGCCGCGCAGAGCAGCAATGCGGAGGCAATCGAGAAGAACAGTGATTTCATACGGTTATTTGGTATAATGATATATTGATAAGAAATGTGAGGTTTTGACTTGGTATTTGCATTATTTATCCGGCGCACAGGCTACAGGAGACTGCGCGAGGGAGGAATCAGACCAGGACCTTATGGTGCTGGTAGATTTCGCGGAACACTTTGGGCGAATTGCCCTTTTTCTTCTTGAAAATGCGGTTGAAATTCGACACGTTGTTGAATCCGCATCCGTAGCATATCTCGGCGACCGATGTTGTCGAGTCGACGAGCTGGCGGGTGGCGTGGCCGAGACGGATATCGATTACATAGTCGGAAATCGAGCGGCCGGTGCGGAGCTTGAAGAAGCGGCTGAAGGCGGTCGGGGTCATTCCGGCGAGATCGGCCAGTTCGTTCAGGCGTATATCCTCCTTATAGTGGGCATTGATATAGTCCTTCACCTTCTGCACACGGCGGCTGTCGCCCGAAGGCTTCAGCGAAGCAAACGAGGAGCTCGAGAGCTTGCGATAGTGGCCGTCCTCGGCGAGTTCGTGTAGAATCGCCATGAGTTCGAGCATCCTGTAGAAACCCGACTCGATTTTGGTCAGATTGTCAAGCTTGTTGTAGACCCTCATGATGCCCTCGCAGGTAAAGGCTATGCCGTTGGAGCTGATTTCGAGCATGCGTCTGATGCTCGCCATTTGAGTCTTGGCCATGAGCGACTCGCCGAAGAGTTCCGGTGAAAATTGTATCGTTATCTCGCGAATCTTGTCGCTTGTACATTCGTGCTGCTCCCAGCCGTGTTCTATTCCGTGGCCTATGAGCACAAGATCATACTGCCCGAGAGTCTCTATCGAATCTCCCACCACACGGGGCGCTCCCTCGCAGTTGGCTACGAAGTTGAGCTCATATTCACCGTGGCGGTGGACAGGATAGGTGAACCTGTCTTTATATCTGTCAATCAGATAGAAGCAATCTTTCTCCGAAAGAGGAGTGATTTCGGTTATGATCTTATTCATGGTAACAAAGAAAGAATACGGTAAGAAGTTTCATCAGGTGGATTCCGGAGAATCCTAAAGGTTCCTTGGCAAAGTTAAACATTTATTTCAGATATGAAAGCAAAAAAAGCGTATTTTCGGGCCGGTTTGACTAAATTTGACATAATTTTGTTAAAAAAGTATCGGTTTTCACAGTCACCTGACAGTCAGCCGACAACCCTGCGCCGCTTCCCGAGGGGGCAAACCGGACTTTTCATGGGCGGAAAGGGACCCGTTCTTCTACCTATATTAATTATATATGGCCGAAAAATTTGTTATTGACGGCGCGATGTCGTACTTTTGTAGAGTTTTAGCGCTATAACCATTCATTTAAACATACGGAATGAAAAAATTTTTCATCTCATTTCTCGCCACACTCGCCGGCATCTGGTTCTCCCTGCTGCTGGCTTTCGTCGGATTCATCCTCGTGATAAGTGCGGCAATGGCCACCTCCATCGGCTCATCGACTGTCGAGATCAAGAAACATTCGATACTCAAGGTTGACCTCTCAGGCTCTATCCTCGACACGGAACCCAAGATTGATTTCATGACCGTGGTCCGCGGCGAGGAGAAAGGCTCACAGATTCTTTCAGACATAACCGGCTCCATCGTGGCCGCCGCCACCGACGACCGCATCGACGGCATTGTCATCTCGGCCAACGGCGCGGGCGCAGGCCTCGCACAGCGCTCGGCGATTGTCGAGGCGCTCCACAAATTCAAGGAAGCCGCTCCCTCCAAATGGATTTATGCCTACGGCGACATGTACACCCAGGGCGACTATTACATAGCCGCGGCCGCCGACAGCATCTTCATCAACCCGATAGGCCAGATTGACATCCACGGTCTCTCGGCCACCACAATGTTCTTCCACCAGCTCCTTCAAAAAGTGGGCGTGGAGGTTCAGGTTGTGAAAGTGGGTACCTACAAGAGCGCGGTCGAGCCCTTCATCCTCGACCAGATGAGCGAGCCCTCGCGCGAGCAGCAGCAGCTCTATCTCGGCAACATCTGGCAGACACTCACCTCGTCCATCGCGGAAGCCCGCGGAGTCGACGTGGCCAAGGTCAACGAGTGGGCCGACGATTTCGTGTTCACCCGCCCCACAGCCGACTATGTGCCCATGAAGCTGGCCGACGGTCTCGTGTATCGCCATGAGTTCGACGACAAGCTCGTGGCCCTGACCGACTGCGGCAAGGCCAAGGATATTCCCTACATCGGCACCGCCGACTATGCCAAGAGCGCCGAGCTCAACAAGGTGGGCAACGGCAAGGGCGCCGAAATAGCCATACTCTATGCCTGCGGCGACATCACCGACACCGAAGGCGACGGTATCGTGGCCTCCGACATGGTTCCCCAGATTCTCTCTCTTGCGGAGGACGACGACATCGACGCTCTCATCATGTATGTCAACTCTCCCGGCGGAAGTGCTTTCGCCTCGGAGCAGATCTGGGAAGCGCTCGAACAGTTCAAGGAAATCACCGGCAAACCCTTCTATGTGTCGATGGCCGACTATGCGGCTTCCGGTGGCTACTATATCAGCTGCGGAGCCGACAAAATCTTCGCCCAGCCCGTCACTCTCACCGGCTCTATCGGCATTTTCGGCATGATTCCCAACGCCAAGCGCCTCATGAACGAGAAACTCGGCATCAACACCGGAACCGTGCAGACCAACGCCAACGGCAATTTCCCGTCGATTATGGAACCAATGACTCCCGCCCAGGCATCCGCTATGCAGGCCTACGTGGAGCGCGGCTACGACCTCTTCACCAAGCGCTGCGCACAGGGCAGAGGTATGTCGCAGGATTCCATCAAGATGATAGGCGAAGGCCGCGTGTGGGATGGCCGCGAGGCTCTCAAGCTCGGTCTTGTCGATGAACTCGGCGGCCTCGACGCAGCCATAGCTGCCATGGCCAAGCAACTCAATGTCGAGTCATACACCATCTCCGTCTATCCCGACAAGGAGCAGAAATGGTATGCACCGCTCCTTCAGGCCGGTTCCGACCTCAAGGCCTCGCTCGTGCGTGACGAACTCGGCGAAATGGCTTCGCTCTACGACACCCTCCGTCGCGTGAAAGGCATGTCGACACTGCAGTGCCGCATGGACTTCGTCGATATCTCACTCTGATATTTCTCACTTCCCCTAAAATTATAACCCGACTTGGCCCGCAACAAATTCCTGTCAATGCTCCTGCTCTATCCCATCTCGAAACTCTACGGGATGGGTATGGCCGTGCGCAACAAGATGTTTGAATCCGGCATGCTCAAACAGCAGGAATTCGACATCCCACTGGTGGTTGTGGGCAACCTCGCCATGGGTGGCACCGGCAAGACTCCTCACGTCGAATACATCGTCGAGTCACTGCTAGGGAAATACAATATCGGCGTCCTCTCCCGAGGCTACAAACGCGCCACAAAGGGCTTTGTCCTCGCCACCCCGCAGTCGCGTCCGGAGGATATAGGCGACGAATCCTATCAGATTTACCGCAAATTCGGACCGGACATCACGGTGGCCGTATGCGAGAAGCGCTCCGAGGGCATCAGGAAGATGCGGGAAATCAATCCCGGTCTCAACATGATAATCCTTGATGACGCGTTCCAGCACCGATACGTCAAGCCGTCGGTTTCCATCATACTCACGGAATACAACCGCCCCATCTTTAACGACAAGCTCCTCCCCTACGGACGTCTGCGAGAGCCGGCGCGGGCGCTCAACCGCGCGGACATCGTGGTAGTGACGAAATGCCCGCCCGACATGAAGCCGATGCAATACCGCATATTCGAGGAAAATCTCAAGCTGTTCCCCTATCAGAAACTCTATTTCTCACGCTACAACTACGGCCACCTCGTGCCGGTGTTCCCTGATGAGGGCCATGACATTCCCGCGCTCGACAGACTCAGCGCCGCTTCGTCGATTCTTGTGGTGACCGGTGTGGCCAATCCCAAACCCTTCGTGCGCTATCTGCGCCGCCACAAGGCAAAGGTAAAGCTCAAGCGCTTCACCGACCACCATAATTTCACGTCGTCGGACATGGAGGAGATTAGCCGCCTTTACGACGAGATGCCCGGCACGGACAAGTATATCTTCACCACAGAGAAAGACGCTGTGCGCATCCTCAACAATCCCTATTTCCCCCACCGGCTCAAGAAATCCATATTCTACATACCGATAAAGGTTAAATTTATCGACCGCGGAGAGACCGAATTTACCGCCGGACTTGAAAAAACCATCCGCGACTCCCGCTTGTTTAAATCTTAAGGGCCACTTGGTTTATACAGCACATCCCGGAAATCCTTACTCCGGGCACCTATTGACGGCTCCTATTCCATAATCATCAATATCATAGAAACATGTTAGAAAAAATCAAGCAGACGGCTGATTTCCTACGCTCAAAGGTAGACGAAATGCCAAAGACAGCCATCATCCTCGGCACCGGACTCGGCGCTCTCGTGGATCACATGGACGATAAACTTTACATCCCCTACTCTGAAATTCCCAATTTCCCCGTGTCGACCGTCGAAGGCCACAGCGGAAACCTGATATTCGGAAAGCTCGGCGACAAACGCGTCATCGCCATGCAGGGCCGTTTCCACTACTATGAAGGCTATGACATGAAGCAGGTGACCTTCCCCGTGCGCGTGTTCAGAGCGCTCGGCGTCGACACCCTTTTCGTCAGCAATGCCTCAGGCGGCATGAACAAGGAGTTCAAGGTCGGCGACGTGATGGTAATCACTGACCATATCAACCTCTTCCCCGAGAATCCGCTGCGCGGCCACAACTACAATGAACTCGGCACCCGTTTCCCCGCCATGACCAACGCCTACGACAAGGAACTCATGGCCCTGGCCGACCAGATTGCATCCGAGAAGGGAATCCGCCTCATGCACGGAGTGTATGTCGGCGTGACAGGACCGACATTCGAGACTCCGGCCGAATATGAATACTACCGCATCATCGGCGGCGACTGCGTGGGCATGTCGACAGTGCCCGAAGTCATCGTGGCAAACCATGCCGGCATGCGCGTGTTCGGCCTCTCCGTAATCACCGACCTCGGAGGCAAGGACGTCACCCAGGTTCCGACTCATGAGGAAGTGCAGCAGGCAGCCCTCATCGCACAGCCCAAGTGTCTCGAAATCATGAAGGAGCTCGTCAACCGCTTCTGAATTTCTCCACCGCCCCCACAACCAACTCAATCCGATTCATAAATCAATATGGAAATATCTGAATTAGGCGAATTCGGTCTTATCGACCGCCTCACCAAAGGCCTCACCCCGGTCAATACATCGACAGTCAAAGGTGTCGGCGACGACTGCGCGGTAATCCGCAACCGCGACACCGACATCCTCGTCACGACCGACCTTCTGCTCGAAGGCGTACACTTCGACCTCACTTACGTCCCTCTGAAACATCTCGGCTACAAGTCGGCCGTGGTCAATTTCTCTGACGTCTATGCCATGAACGGTACTCCCAAGCAGATCACCGTGTCGCTCGGCATATCGAAGCGCTTCACCGTAGAGCATATCGAGGAGCTTTTCGCAGGCATCAGACTGGCGTGTGAAATTTACGGCGTTGACCTCGTGGGAGGCGACACCACCTCATCGCGTCAGGGCCTCGTTATTTCCATCACATGTATCGGAGAGGCTCCGACAGATAAAATCGTGAGCCGTTCCGGGGCAAAGGACACAGACCTCATCTGCGTGTCGGGCGACCTCGGCGCTGCCTATATGGGTCTGCAACTTCTCGAGCGTGAGAAAGTGGCCTCGGCGGGACAGAAAGACTTCGTGCCGCAGTTTCAGGGCAAGGAATACCTCATCGAGCGTCAGCTCAAGCCCGAAGCGCGCCGCGACATCGTGGAGGAACTCGCCAAGGCCGGAATCGTGCCCACGGCAATGATGGATATCAGCGACGGCCTGAGCTCCGAACTCCTCCATATCTGCAAGCAGAGCGATACCGGCTGCCGCATCTATGAAGACCGCATCCCCATCGACTATCAGACTGCTGTCATGGCCGAGGAACTCGGCATGAACCTTGTGACGGCCGCGCTCAACGGCGGCGAGGACTACGAGCTGCTTTTCACCGTGCCCCTCCACTGCCACGAGAAGATTGAAAAGCTCCCCGGCGTGAAACTCATAGGCCATATCACCAAACCATCGCTCGGATGTGCGATGATTACCCGCGACGGCACCGAGATTCCTCTCCGCGCCCAAGGCTGGAATCCCCTCGCCGCTCCCGCGCATAAGGAGGACTGACCGGCGACTGCAAGACCACGCCACAGACCGCACGATGGGTACAGAAAATTCCATTTAAGGTATTTTATAAATCCGCGCGTTAAACCTTTACGCGCGGATTTGTTCTAACTTATAAAGACTATTAATCCACCACCATTAACTTCAGTAACATGAGAAGAATTTTACGCAACTTAGGCATAGCTTTGCTATGTGTGTCGCTCGCAGCACCTGTGGCTATGGCTCAGGACCGTCATGGCGGCAGCAGAGGTGGACGTACCGAACAATCGTCACGAAACAGAGGCAACGACAACCGCTCGCACGGCGGACAGTCATCACGTCCCTCACGCGGCAATACTCCCTCCTCGCGCCCGGGCAACAGCTCAGCCCGTCCGGGCAATTCCTACCGTCCCGGCCTTGGAAACGGCAGCCATAACAATAACCGGCCCTCGATAGGCAACGGCTCCAACAACAATCATCAGAACCGTCCAAACGTTGGTAACGGCAATAGCAATAACCGCCCGAACATAGGCAACAACAGCAATCGACCAAACATAGGCAACGGGAACAATAATAACCGCCCCAATCGCCCCGAATTCGGTAATGGCGGCAACAACAATCACCCCAACCGGCCCAACGTAGGTAACGGCAACAATAACCATCATCCAAACCGCCCCGATGTCGGCAACGGAAACCATAACCGACCTGACCGTCCCGGCGTCGGTAACCATCCCGGCAACAATTACCGTCCGAATCTGAATCCGGGCCACAACAACCGTCCCGATTACGGCCATAATTCCTATCGTCCCGGTGGACACCATCCCGGACCGCGTCCTCCAATGATGGCTCCTCCGCCACGTCCCCACCGTCCCGTGATGCACCGCCCGCACTACCGCCCCATGCCTCCGCGCGGATGGCGCCCGATACGGCCGCTGCCCGTAATCCGCGGTATTCTCGGTCTGACATTCGGCACAGCCATCAATCTATCACTTGATTTCCTCTTCAATCAGGGCTACACTGTCGACGGCTATACCAACGACGTAGTCTATCTCCGCAACGTGCCGGCGCTCAACTACATCTGGACCGATGCAGCGCTCTACTATGGTGCCGGAGGACTCGACGCCTCATCGTTCTACTACTCCACTCCGCGCTACGACCTTGCACGCTACAATAATGTCTACAACACTCTCGTGGCTACCTACGGAGCTCCCGTAGCCATCAACAATGCAGTCAATACCCTGGGGGCAACATGGTTCGGCGGCAACAACGGCTACATCACCCTGACATTCGGAGCCAATTCGATGGGACGCTATCTCACCACCCTTACTTTCGGAATGTAAGAGTTTGTCTAAGACTTCTCATTTCCGGATTTCGGGACACAGAATAACACAAGAGGAACAGGATTTTTTCAGCAATCAGTCCGGCTGAAATTAAATCCTGTTCCTCTTGTGTTATTCTGTATTACCGTATCGCTATTGGTGCGATACCTTATAATAGAGCACGAGGGCTATTATGGCATAAAGTATATTCGGAATCCACATTGCCACCATAGGCGACGTGTAGCCCGACACGGCAAAAGTAGATGTCACGGTCATAAAGAGGATGTAGCTGAAGCTCAACACAAGACCTATGCCGATGTTGACACCCATGCCACCCTTGATTTTTCTCGACGACAGCGACATGCCTATCACCGTGAGGATAAAGGCTGCGGCGGTCATGGCATAACGCTTGTGGTTCTCAATCTCAAACGACTTTATATTGGCCACACCCCTCTCCTTCTGCCGTGCGATGTATTCGCGCAGGTCAGGCGAGGTCATAGTCTCGTGGTCATTCTTTGAAATAAGAAAATCGCGGGGCTCAATCGGGATTATGGTATCGAGGCGGCTTCCGCGGCGGATTTTCTCGCGCTGACCCTCGAAATCACGAATCATGTAGTCGCGCACGGTCCACTGATAGAGTGTGTCCCAGCGGATTGTCTGCGCCGTCAGACGCGACACGAGCTTCTTGTCCTCGAATGATTCGAGCGAGAATTTGTAGCCGGTCTTGTTGTTGTTGTCGTAGCGCGACATATAGGCAATCTCGCCCTTGGCCACCTGAAGCTGGATGTTGGTACCATAGTCCACGCGCTTGTTCTTGACGTATGTGTTGGTGTAGTCAATGCGCTTGACGTTGGCCGGAGGGATGACATAGGCGCTCAGGACGTATGTGGCTATCGCGATGACCGTGGCGCTTATCATATAGGGACGCAGCAGGCGCTGATAGCTCATGCCGGTAGAGAGCATGGCTATGATTTCGGAATTGTCGGCGAGCTTGGAGGTGAAGAAGATGACCGCGATGAAGGTGAAAAGCGGGCTGAACTGGTTGGCGAAATAGGGCAGGAAGTTGAGGAAGTAGTCAAACACCGTGGCCTTAAGCGGCGCCTTGAGGAAGGCGTCGAGCTTCTCGTTGATGTCAAACATTATCGTGATGGCCAGAATCAGGGCTATCGCGAAGATATATGTTCCGAGAAATTTCCTGATGATGTACCAGTCAAGTATCTTCACAAGGCAATAATGATGGGGTTATCGTGACTCCGACTGATAAATGGTGTGGGGTATCAGAGTCGGCGGGTGACACATTCAATCATCTCTCGCTTCCACGGCTTGAAGTCGCCTGCGAGGATGTGGCGGCGAGCCTCATCCACAAGCCAGAGGTAGAAGGCAAGGTTATGGATCGACGCAATCTGCATGGCAAGAATCTCATCGGCTATGAACAGGTGGCGCACATAGGCTTTGGAGTAGGCCGTGTCGACATAGCTCGGGCCATCTTCCTGAAGGGGCGAGAAATCATCGGCCCATTTCTTGTTGCGCATGTTCATGATGCCGTGGCGCGTGAAGAGCATGCCGTTCCGACCGTTGCGCGTAGGCATGACGCAGTCCATCATGTCAACGCCGCGGTCAATCGCCTCAAGGATGTTGGCCGGGGTGCCCACGCCCATGAGATAGCGGGGACGGTCGGCGGGAAGAATCTCGTTGACCACCTCTATCATGTCATACATAACCTCGGCGGGTTCGCCAACGGCGAGACCGCCGATTGCGTTGCCGTCGGCTCCGAGGTCAGTGACAAACTTTGCCGACTCGCGGCGCAGGTCGGGATAGGTGACGCCCTGCACTATCGGGAAATAGGCCTGCGAATAGCCATACTTTCCTTCGGTCTCCTTATAGCGTTTCCAGCCGCGGGCGAGCCAGCGGTGGGTAAGGTCGAGCGATTTGCGGGCATAGCTGTATTCGGCGGTGCCGGGAGGACACTCGTCAAGCGCCATCATGATGTCGGCACCTATCGAGCGCTCTATATCCACAACCTTCTCGGGGGTAAAAAGGTGTTTCGATCCGTCGATATGCGAGCGGAACCATGCACCCTCCTCCGTCAGCTTGCGGTTGGCGGAGAGAGAAAACACCTGGAAGCCGCCGCTGTCCGTAAGGATGGGGCGCTCCCAGCCGTTGAACTTGTGCAGACCACCGGCACGCTCCAGAATCTCTATGCCCGGACGGAGATAGAGATGGTAAGTGTTGCCGAGGATTATCTGGGCCTTGATGTCGTCGCGCAGTTCATGCTGATGCACTGCCTTGACACTGCCGAGAGTGCCGACAGGCATGAATATCGGGGTGCGTATCTGGCCGTGGTCCGTGGTTATGACACCCGCACGGGCCGCTGAGTCGGGAGCTGTTGCTTCTAACTTGAAATCCATGTCCTTACAGGTATGAATCGATACAGCCCCGCGTCAGGGACGCACTTCATAATAAGGTATATCCACGAGCTTGAGGTCGAAAATCAGTGTGGAATAGGGCTTGATGACACCCGAATTCGACGAGCCGTAGCCGAGGTTGTAAGGTATGACGATGCGGGCGCTGTCGCCGACACGCATATCCATCAGCGCTATTGTCCAGCCCTGGATGAGCTGTGAGGGGGTAAAGCGCGAGAGGCTGTCGACATTTCTGTAGGAGGAGTCGAAGGCCACTCCGTCGTAGAGACGGCCGATATATTTTACATCGACAGTGGATGTGAGCATGGGCGAGAGATTGCCTACGGTTTTGCTGCGGTCGTTGAGATAGCGGATGAGAACCTTGGCCGACGTGTTCCATGCGGGCGACAGGGTCTGATAGACATTGGTGCCATCCTCTATGAGAAAGCGCTGTTCCTCAAAAAACTGTTCGTTGGCGATGCGCCAGTCCTTGTATTCATCCCACACGTCATCATCGCTGTCACATCCGGCAAACATGCAGCCGATGCAGGCCACGACAATCAGGGGGAGAAAAAGTCTGAGTCTTGACATAGTTTCTGTTTAGAATTTCACTTCAGGCGCACGCTGGGCCGATTCGTCAGCCTTGAACTGAGGCTGCGATTCGAAGCCGAACCACCCTGCATATATATTGGTGGGGAATTTCTTGATTGAGGTATTGTAGTCGGCCACGACCTGAGTGTAGCGGCCGCGCGCGGTGGCGATGCGGTTTTCAGTGCCTTCGAGCTGCACCTGGAGGTCGCGGAAGTTCTCGTTGGCCTTGAGGTCGGGATAGGCTTCGCTGACAGCGAGGAGCGATTTGAGCGCGCCGGTGAGCTGATTCTGCGCGGCCTGGAATTTTGCGAGGGTCTCTTCATTGAGGTCCTCGGCGTTGATATTGACAGAGGTGGCGGCTGCGCGTGCCTGAGTCACCTTTTCGAGAGTCTCGCTTTCGTGGGTGGCATAGCCTTTGACTGTGGCCACGAGGTTGGGGATAAGGTCGGCGCGGCGCTGATACTGGTTCTGCACTTCGGCCCACGACTGCTCGACGCCCTGTTTCTTTTCGACGAGAGAGTTGTAGTTACATGACGTCAGCATGGGGAGCATGCAGACGATGAGCAATAATAGTCTGATTGTTTTCATTTGTCCGGGGAGGGAGTGAAGTTATAATGATGGGCCCGTGGATTTCCGGCGGCGCCGGGTGCGTCGCCGGAAAGTGCGGTGCCATTGTTAGTGTTATCCGAGTTTGCGGAGGAGTGCGTTGAGCGATACCTCGTTGTGGATAAGCTTGTGGAGATCCTCGACTTTCACGCGCTTCTGCTCCATTGAATCGCGCTCGCGGAGAGTGACGGTGTTGTCCTCCAGGGTCTGATGGTCGACGGTGATACAGAAGGGTGTGCCGATAGCATCCTGACGGCGGTAACGCTTGCCGATTGAATCCTTCTCCTCGTAGTGAGTGGCGAAGTCAAACTTGAGCTCGTTGACAATCTCGCGTGCCTTGTCGGGCAGACCGTCCTTGCGCACGAGGGGCATCACGGCACACTTGACGGGTGCGAGGGGCGCGGGAAGATGGAGGACGACACGCTTGTCGCCCCCTTCGAGCTCCTGCTCCTCGTATGACGAGCAGAGGACGCTGAGGAACATGCGGTCGACACCGATTGAGGTCTCGATGACGTAGGGGGTATAGCTTTCATTGAGCTCGGGGTCGAAATACTGAATCTTCTTGCCCGAGAACTTCTCATGCTGCGAGAGGTCGAAGTTGGTACGCGAGTGGATACCCTCAACTTCCTTGAAGCCGAAAGGCATCTGGAACTCGATGTCGGTGGCTGCGTTGGCGTAGTGGGCGAGCTTCTCGTGGTCGTGGTAGCGGTATTTCTCGTCGCCGAGGCCGAGAGCCTTGTGCCAGCGGAGACGGAACTGCTTCCAGTTGTTGAACCACTCCATCTCGGTGCCGGGGCGCACGAAGAACTGCATTTCCATCTGCTCGAACTCGCGCATACGGAAGATGAACTGACGGGCCACAATCTCGTTGCGGAAGGCCTTGCCTATCTGGGCGATACCGAAGGGGATGCGCATGCGGCCTGTTTTCTGCACGTTGAGATAGTTGACGAAGATACCCTGTGCGGTCTCGGGACGGAGATACACAGTCATTGCGCCGTCGGCGGTGGAACCCATCTCGGTCTTGAACATGAGGTTGAACTGGCGCACCTCGGTCCAGTTCTTTGTGCCTGAAATCGGGCAGACGATTTCCTCATCGATGATAATCTGACGGAGCTCGTCAAGATTATTGTCGTTCATCGCCTTGGAGAAGCGCTCGTGAAGGGCCTCACGCTTGGCGGTGTGCTCAAGCACGCGGGGATTGGTCTGACGGAACATGGCCTCGTCGAAGCTGTCGCCGAAGCGCTTTGCGGCCTTTGCCACTTCCTTTTCGATTTTCTCGTCGATTTTGGCAATCTGCTCCTCGATAAGCACATCGGCGCGGTAACGTTTCTTCGAATCCTTGTTGTCAATCAGAGGATCATTGAAGGCATCGACATGGCCTGAAGCCTTCCAGATTGTGGGGTGCATGAAAATCGCAGAGTCGATACCGACGATATTCTCATGGAGGAGGGTCATCGAATCCCACCAGTAGCGCTTGATGTTGTTCTTGAGTTCAACACCGGTCTGACCATAGTCATAGACGGCTGAAAGTCCGTCGTAGATCTCGCTTGACTGAAACACGAAGCCATATTCCTTGGCATGGCTTACTATCTTCTTAAAAACGTCTTCTTGTGTTGCCATTTCGGGGTTATATAGTGGAAATGTTTAGATTTTCTTATCGAAATGATTAGATACTTCTTGGAATGTGCAAAGTTAATAAAAAAATCCGAATCACACCATCTGCCGGCCCCCAATCGTTGACCCACGCACTCAAAACCATCTGTTTCCGCCGAAGTCGGCGACTACTTGCAGGTAAACGCCGGGACAACCCGGCGCCTCTATTCAAAATTTTTCTTAACAAATTGCTTGCAATTGCTAAAAAATGCTTATATTTGCAAATATTTCTGCAAAATGAGATTAAATACCCTATACATACCCGTTTTTGTGACCGTAGCGGCATGGCTCGGCCTCCTCGCCGCATGTTCCGCCCCCAGCCACGACAAGGCCATAGTCACCGTCAGCATCGAGCCTCAGAAATATCTGCTTGAACAGATTACCGGGGACCGTGTGGAGGTGCGCACGCTCATTGCCAATGGCGCCAATCCGGAGACATTCGACCCCTCCGTCAACCATATCATGAATCTGACCAAGTCAATCGGATTCCTGCGCATGGGCAATATAGGATTTGAGGCCGCAATCCTCGACAAAATCCATACCGAAAATCCGGACCTGCCGATTTTCAACACCTCGCTCGGTGTAATCCCCGTCACCGGCACACACAACCATGACGGCGTGACCCACAGCATCATCGACCCCCACACCTGGACTTCAGTCAAGAACGCGAAAATCATTGCGCGCAACATGCTCAACGCCATGGTTGAAATCGACCCTGCCAACGCGGACTATTACCGCCGAAACCACGAGCGCTTCGCCCAGCACCTCGACTCGCTCGACGGCGCCATAACCCGTCAGCTTGCTCCGTTCAAGGGCGAGGCCTTTATGGTCTGGCACCCCTCGCTCAGCTATTTCGCCCGCGACTACGGCCTCGAACAGATTCCAGCCGGCAATGCCGACAACAAGGAGATAGCCATGGGTGCGCTCAAGGATGTGATAGACCATGCAAACGAACATGGCGTAAAGGTGTTCTTCTATCAGAAAGACCTCGACAGCAGACAGGCCGAGACTCTCAGCGACCAGCTCGGAGTCAAGCGCGTCAGCATCAATCCGCTCTCTCACGACTGGGAGGAAGAGATTACCGGCATCGCCAACGCGATTGTCGACAGCGCTCAATAATAGCGTCCTTTTCAATCACTGGGGTAAGACAGTTTCCAAAAATTCCACAGCATTTTCAATGGGAAACGATTCTGAAAAAAAGATAATCATATCCCTGCGCGACATAACCAAACGCTGGGACGGAAAAACAGCCCTCGCCGACATAAACTTCGATGTCCGCGAGGGTGATTTCATTGCTATAACAGGGCCAAACGGCGGCGGCAAGACAACACTGCTGCGCATACTGCTCCGCCTGCTCAAACCGAGCGAAGGTACGGTGACATATTACCGTGACGGCAAACCGGCCAAGGATCTTTCCATCGGCTATCTGCCGCAGAAAAATCTCATCGACTCCCACTTCCCGATCACGGTCCGCGAGGTGATAGCCTCGGGGCTTATCGGCGAGAAGCTGCCGAAAGATGAAGTGAAGGCGCGGGTCGGGGAGGTCACACGCCTCATGGGGCTCGAAAGCCACTCTGAAGCAAGCATCGGCAATCTTTCGGGCGGACAGCTCCAGCGCGCGCTCCTGGGCCGCGCAATCATCTCGCGCCCGAAGGTGCTCGTGCTCGACGAACCTCTGAGCTATGTCGACAAGCGTTTCGAACACTATATCTACGACCTCATGGCCGACCTCGCAAAGACCACCACACTGCTGCTCGTCTCACACGAAATGTCGACCATAGCAGGCATGGCAAACCGCCATCTGATAATAGACCACACGCTGACGGAGTGTCATTCGGCTCACCATCACGTCCACTATGACTGCGACTGCGACGAAAGCCATGATTAAGACCATAATCTATATAGCCGCGGGGAGCGGCATCGGAGGTGTGGCGCGTTTCCTTCTGACGCGGGCGATTCAGGAACATGCCGGAAGCGCGGCGTTTCCCTGGGGGACGTTTGCGGTCAACATCATCGGCTGCTTTGCCATCGGACTTATCTACGGACTGCTTGACCGTGGTTTCAGTCTCTCCCCCGAGATGAAGGCCTTTCTGACGGTGGGACTTTGCGGCGGATTCACCACATTCTCCACCTTTGTCCACGAAAACTATCTGCTGTTCGGCTCCTCGGGCTTCCCCACGGTTGCGCTCTATGCGGGCGCAAGTTTCACGATAGGTCTACTCCTCGCCTACGCGGGCCACTGGGTGGCGCGTGCAATCTGACCACTCCCCTACCGACAAATCCTGTCCCCACGGACACATAAATATACAAAAAAGACAGAAGAATCATCAGGCTTCAGACGGGCCTCGTTCTTCTGTCTCTTTTTTGTCTGTTTATGGCTGTCGGGGATTCGCGAAACCGGATTCCTTACCGGCCGGAGCCTGATTATATCTCCTTGTTGGGGTCGGTACCTTCCTTCATGTGAAGAGTATGACCCATGCGCTTCTGCTTGGTGAGCATGTAGCGCAGATTGTAGCGGTTGGGTTCTATCTCTATGCCCACATTGTCGACAACCTGCAGACCATAGCCCTCGAGACCTATACGCTTCACGGGATTGTTGGTGATGAGACGCATTTTACGGACACCGAGCAGGTGGAGTATCTGAGCGCCCACGCCGTAGTCGCGCTCATCGGCCTTGTGGCCGAGATGGAGATTGGCGTCTACGGTGTCGAGGCCCTCTTCCTGGAGCTTGTAGGCCTTGATTTTCTCCATGAGGCCAATGCCGCGTCCCTCCTGGTTGAGATAGACGATGACTCCGTTGCCCTCCTTGTCGATAAGCTCCATGGCGCGGTGAAGCTGCTCGCCGCAGTCGCAGCGCATAGAGCCGAAAATGTCGCCTGTGGCGCAGGAGGAGTGGACTCTGACCAGCACAGGCTCCTCGCCGCTTATGTCGCCCTTGATGAGCGCGATATGTTCGAGCCCGTTGCTTTTCTGACGGAAAGGAATCAGGCGGAAATGACCATAGGCGGTAGGCATGTCCACTTCCACTCCCTGCTCCACCAGCAGCTCCTTGCGCAGACGGTAGGCAATGAGGTCGCGTATGGATATGAGTTTCAGGCCCCACTCGTCGGCTTTGCTGCGGAGCTGGGGCAGACGGGCCATAGTGCCATCCTCGTTGAGAATCTCGATGAGCGAGGCAGCGGGCTGCAGACCGGCGAGACGTGCGAGGTCAATGGCAGCTTCAGTGTGGCCGGCTCTGCGGAGCACTCCGGCATCCTGCGCATAGAGCGGATGCACGTGTCCGGGACGGCCGAACATATCGGGGCGCACCGAGGGGTCGGCAAGCGCACGGATGGTGGCTGCACGGTCGTGGGCTGACACGCCCGTAGTGCAGCCGGGAAGGAGGTCGACAGTCACGGTAAAGGGGGTGCCGAGCATGGAGGTGTTGTCCTCGACCTGACGCTCGAGACCGAGTTCCTTGCAGCGCGATATGGATATAGGGGCACAGAGCTCGCCGCGGGCGTTGGTAATCATGAAATTGATGGCATCTGAAGTCACTTTCTCGGCTGCGATAATGAGATCGCCCTCATTCTCGCGGTCCTCGTCGTCGACCACTATCACGAATTTACCCTCACGAAAATCAGCGAGAGCTTCTTCTATAGTATCTAATTTAATGTTCTGTTCCATCGGGTTTATCATTGGTTAAGGTAGAAAAGGGAGAATCTGTCTTATGGGGAGCTATCAGCTCGATAAGCTGGTCCGAGACTTTCGTCACGGTCCCGAGCTCGTCGCGCAGACGCGCCTGGGTCTTGCGGCCGTAGAACCACACGGGGAGTCCCACAGGGAAGAGCAGCATCATGGTCCATGACAGCCATTTCTTTGTGGAAGGCTGCTGGAACCACAGGCTGCGGAGAATAGGCATGTCCATGAGTTTCAGGATCACCATCTTCTCGCGCGAATTGGAAAGATAGTCGACATCGGCCTCTATGGTGTCGCGCAGACGGTGGAGGCTGTCGCGGTCATAGCCGCGGAGCCAGTAGTCGGGATAGCTCTGACGGGCCTTGTTGTCGTGCAGATATGCGGCCACCTCCTGCTTGAGCACTTCGAGGCGCTCAACGGCGTCGGCGGGGTTCACCTCCTCCATCACAAGCTCCTTCATCTCAACGTGGCGCACCTCGCTCACGCCGAAGAATTTGCGGAAGAGGTTGAGATAGGCGTCCTTGTTGAACACGGCAGAGTCGTTGACAGCCTTGTAGGTGAAGAATATGCCAAGCGGAAGGAGCACCGCGGCGCTGAGCCACATGCCCTGCCATACCTCCCACTTGCCGTCGCGGGCCAGCTTATAGCCGGTATTGTCTATGATATAGTAAAATATGAAAAGGAATACAGATATGACAAGCGGGGCTCCGAGACCGCCCTTGCGGATAATCGCGCCGAGGGGGGCGCCGATGAAGAAGAATATGATGCAGGCGAATGAGAGAGTGAATTTTTTCTGCAGCTCTATGGCATGGCGGCGCAGGCTCTTCATGTCGTCGGCCATGGCAAGGCTCTTGTATTCGTATTCCTGACGCATGCGCTGCGCTTTGGCAAGGCCCTGGTTGAGATAATTGAGGCGCATGCCCGAGGTGGAGCCGCGCAGGAGCGAATCGACGTTAACAGGTTTCTGAAGAGCCACGTCGGGACGGCGCACCCTGACGGTCTGACCGCTGTCGGTGCGTGTCTGATAGTTTCTGAGTCCGAGGTAGGGATATTCGCGCAGTGCGGTGCCGTAGTCATTGCCGAGGGAGTCGACACGCGCGCCCACGGAGTCGATTGTGGCCTGCAGTTCGGCCATATTCTTGCCGACATACTGGCGGCGCATGCCCTCCTCGTCCATACGGTTGAAGTTGGTGTCGAATTTCAGCATGATTTCCTTGATGTCAAAAGATTCACGCCTGTAGGGGACATTGCGCATGTTGGAGGCACCGGCGTCCTTGAGGTTTTCAAACGACTCGCCGTTCCAGAGGCGCAGAAAAAGGTGGGTCTTGTCAGGGGTTATCGACATCTTGCCTGAATCCGCGAGAATAATCGAGGAGTTCTCGAATCCCTTCGAGACATCATAGATCATCACCTCGTAGAGCACTCCGGTCTCGCGATTTTTCTCCTGCACGAAGAGGTTGTAGCCCGGAATCTGGTCATAGAACACACCTTCGGGGATTTCGAGCTCGGGCGACTTCTGACGCATCGAATAGAGGAGCGTCCACATCTTTGTCTGCGCCACGGGGAGCACATCGTTCTGAAAAAAGAAAGCGCCGGTGGCAATCATCACCATCAGCACAATCAGGGGTGCCATAGTGCGCAGGAGCGAGATGCCCGAGGCTTTCATGGCTGTGAGTTCAAACTGCTCGCCGAGGTTGCCGAAGGTCATCAGCGAGGCGAGAAGGATGGCAAGCGGGAGCGCCATCGGAATCATCGTGAGCGCGGCGTAGAAGAAGAGCTCGCCGATGACATCCACACCGAGTCCCTTACCGACCAGTTCGTCGATATAGCGCCATAGGAACTGCATGAGGACTATGAACAGACAGATGCAGAACGTCATCAGAAACAGAGGCAGGAAGCTCTGAAGGATGAAGATGTCCATGCGCTTGATTCGAAACATAGCAGAAGCGGGGGATGTGTGGTGGTGTGACGGTTGGTTTTGAATATGGAGGGGATTAATACCCGACGCCGCCATGCTATCCGCGTAGTGCGGATGACATGGCGGACGGGTGTTTTATCTTAAATCTTTCTTCGGGGAAGAACCGGGGGGCAAATCAGATGCCGAGACGGGTCTTGACCAGAGGAGTCACGTCGGTGACATCGGTGCCTGTGTAGATAGGCATCACATTCTCGAAGATGAAAGTGTAGTTGCCTTCAGCGCCTACGCCCTGGATGGCCTTGAGCACCTTGTCCTGGATAGGAGCCATAAGCTGCTGGTTCTGACGCTGGAGATCCTGCTGTGCGGTCTCGCGGAAGCGCTGAATCTTATTGTCGATTTCCTGGAGCTCCTGAGTGCGGCGGTCCTTGATGGTGGCAGGAGTGTTTTCGTCGAGAGCCTGGAATTCCTGGAACTTCTTGTTCATCTCTTCCTGGAGTTTTGCAAACTCATCTTCATACTTTTTGGTTGCAGCCTGCATCTGCTCCTGAACGGTCTTCATTTCAGGAAGAGCCTGCATGAGTTCCTGAGTGTTGATCACACCGAATTTCTGTGCGAAGAGGCTCATGGGGAACGCAATCATGATTGCGAGCAAAAGTTTCTTAATCATCGTTGTATTGAGTAGTTTTATTTTTAGTTATTAAACTGCGGATTCTGGAAACGTGGCGACGCTTTGTCATCACGACGGAGCGGTTGCAAAGATAGGCAAATTATTTGGAATAACCTAACTTTTCAAGAACCTCGTTGGAGACGTCGATACGGGGCGAGGCGAAGATTATGTCGGCAGCGGAGGCACGGTCGAAGATACACTGGTAGCCGCGCTCCTCGGAAACCTTCTTGACGGCGTTGTAGACATCGTCCTGAATAGGCTTCATGAGAGTCTGACGCTTCTTGTAGAGCTCACCGTCGGGGCCGAAGTATTTCTGGCGGAGTTCGGCGGCCTTCTTCTCGCTGGCCACGATTTCCTCCTCTTTCTTTTTCTTCTGCTCGTCGGTCAGGAACACCATCTCGTTCTGATAGTTCTTATAGAGTGTCTCGGCTTCCTTTGCGACAGCCTCCACCTCTTTCTGCCAGCGCTGGGAAATCTGGTTGAGCTGCTCGTTGGCCATCTCATAGGCAGGGACGTTGGAGAGGATATAATCCATGTCGACAAGCGCGAACTTCTGCGCATAGGCTCCGGTGAAGCATGCGAGCATGAAGGCTAATGTCAGAAAAATCTTTTTCATACCTTGGCGGTGTTAAGTAGTTGGAATATGTTCATATAATATAGACGCACCAGCATGTGAAAAGTTTAAAGCGGCGCTCAGAAATCCCTCTCAAAGTCCGAATTATATGGATTCAGACAATCCATCAGAATTCCTGACCGAGAATGAAGTGGAAGTGCGAGCCACCCTTCTCGCCGTAGGCGGTGTCGAAACCGTAGGCCCAGTCGATACCCATCATACCGATCATCGGGAGATAGATGCGGACACCGGCGCCGGCGCTACGCTTGAGGTCGAAGGGTGAGAAATTCTTCACTGAGGTCCACGCGTTACCGCCTTCGATGAAGGTCAGACCGTAGATTGTTGTGGTGGGCTGGAGCATGAAGGGAAAGTGGAGCTCGACACCGAAACGGGTGTAGGCATAGCCACTGCCCTGACCGGTGAGCTGACCGTTGTCGTAACCGCGGAGGGCGATGGTCTCCTGCGCGTAGGTGTAGGAGCCTGACATACCGTCACCACCGACGTAGAATGTCTCGAAAGGTGACTTGAGATACTTGTTGTAGCTGCCGAGGAGACCGATGTCGGCACGGGTCATCATCACGAGGGTATATTTGCCGTCCTTGTTGGTGAGCGGAGTATAGGTGCGCGACTTGAAACGGAGCTTCCAGTATTCAATCCAGCGATAGAGTTCCTGGCGGGCCTGGTTGACTTCCTTGTTCTTCGAGTCCTGATAATAGTAGTAAGAGTTGCTGATTTCAGCCTTCTCGTAGAGCTTCTTCCAGTCCTTTTTGCCGAAGAGCGAAGCGGGAGGAGTGAGCTGGAGGTTGAGCGAGAAGTCCGAACCGGTACGGGTGTAGAGAGGATTGTCGGTAGAGTTACGGGCGAGGGTCAGGCCGAGGGTGAAGGAGTTTGAGGTACCGTTGGTCATCTGAAGGAGGTAGTTCCAGTTCTTCAGGTTATACCAGCTGTAGCCGAGCTCGGCCTGGAAGGTGAAGTAGTCGTCAGGCCAGTTGAGACGCTTTCCGAAACCGACCGACACGCCGAGCATCTGAAGATACTTGTTGGGGTCGTAGGCGTTTTCGTAAGAGTAGTTGTTGTCATAGCCATAGTTGCCGTAGCCATATCCGTAGCCATAACCATATCCGTAGCCGTAACCGTAGCGGTTATAGAGGTTGCTGTAGTATGACGAGTTCACACCGGTCTGACGGCTGTAGTAGGCCGATACGGAGAGCGAGTTGGGTCGCTTGCCGCCGAACCACGGGTCGAGGAAGGAGATACTGTAGGCCTGATAGTAGCGGGCATTGGTCTGCGCGGAGATGGTGAGCTGCTGACCGTCGCCCTGCGGGACGAGACCCTTGTAGCTGTTGGGATAGAAGAGGTTCTTTATCGAGAAGTTGGTGAACTTGATGGCCACCTTACCGATGACACCTGTCTGACCCCAGCCCATCGAGAACTCGAACTGGTCGTTGGACTTGGATTCAAGGTTGAAGAGGATGTCCACGGTGCCGTCCTCCTGGTTGGGTTCGGGGCGGATGTCCATGTTTTCCGGGTCGAAGTGACCGGTCTGGGCGATTTCACGTGCTGAACGCATGAGGTCGCTCTTGTTGAAGAGCTCGCCCGGCTTGACGTGGAGCTCGCGGCGGATCACCTTCTCATAGAGACGGTCATTACCGTTGATAATCACATTATTGATTCGGGCCTGCGGACCTTCGATGATTCGCATCTCGAGGTCGACGGAGTCGCCGCTCACATTCTTCTCAATCGGAGTGAGGTCGAAGAAGAGGTAGCCGCGGTCCATGTAATAGTTGGCGATGGCGTCCTCGTCGTCCTTGGTACGCTTGTCGAGGAGCTTCTGATTGTAGACATCGCCCTTCTCCATGCCGAGCACAGCCGAGAGAAGATCGGTGGAATAGACGGTGTTGCCCACCCAGGTGATGTCGTTCAGGTAATATTTCTTGCCTTCTTCGAGCGAGATGTAGACATCGACCGTCTTTTCGTCGTAGGGCACCACGGAGTCCGCGAGAATCACGGCGTCGCGGTAACCTTTCTCGTTATATTTCTGAATGATACGCTTGAGGTCGTCCTCATAGTCACTCTCCACGAATTTCTTCTGACGGAAAAGGTTGAGGAGCTTGCCTTTCTCGTTGGTTTTCTTCATGACGCGCTGCAGCTGGTTGTCGCTGAGCACTTCGTTGCCGTCGATATAGATTTTGTGGACCTTTACCTTGTCGTTCTTGTTGACATTGATGTCGACAATCACTTCGTTGGGGTGCGAAAGATCCTCGGTGAGATTGATTTTGACAGTAGCGTTGCCGAAGCCCTTGTTGCCATAATATTTCGTGATAATCTGCTCCGCACGGTTGACGATGTTCTGGGTAATCTGATTGCCCTTTCTGAGCTGGAGCGCTTCATCGAGATCCTGCTTCTCACCTTTCTTTACGCCATTGTAGTTGATTTCCGAGATTCTCGGCTGCTGGCGCAGATTGAGTGTGAGATATGCCTTGTTGCCTACGACCTTGTCGACCGTAATCTGCACTTTCGAGAAAAGGCCCTGGCGCCACAGACGTTTCGAAGCGTCGGTGATGTCGGAACTCGGGATAGTGATGATGTCACCCACTTTCAGTCCGGTGTAGCCGATGACGATGTAATCCTCATAGTTGTCGGCACCCTTCACCTGGATGTCGGCAATCTCGTAGGTCTTGGGGAGGCCGGTGAAAAGTATGGTGGGATTATAGACCGTGTCGGTCGGAGCCTGGGCATAGGCGCCGAAGAATGCGGTGATTGATGAGAGCAGAAGCAGGAATGTGATGAATTTAAGACGCATTGGTCAGAAGTTTGTGTGGAGGGATGGTTTTCAGTTATTTGGTGGATTGTCCGAGTTGCTCCGAGGTCAGACCGAAACGGCGCTCGCGGCCGCGGAAGTCTTTCAGCGCCTGGATGAAATCCTCGCGTGAGAAGTCGGGCCAGTATGTGTCTGTCACATATATCTCGGAATATGCAATCTGCCAGAGCAGGAAGTTGCTGATGCGGTGGTCGCCCCCGGTGCGGATGAGCAGGTCAGGGTCGGGATAGGAAGCGGTGGTGAGATAGCGGGAGAAAGCGGCGTCGGAATCCATCGCGGATGCTTCGGCACGTCCGGCGGCCACATCCTCGGCAAAAAGACGGGCGGCGCGCACGAGCTCCCAGCGCGACGAATAGCTGATGGCAAGGACAAGCGTGAGGCCCGTGCAATGCGAGGTATCGGCGATACACTGCTGGAGACGCTCATAGGCCTCGCGGGGCATGCGCGAGCTGTCGCCAATCATCTGCAGGCGCACATTATTCTTGATCAGGTCGGGGGTCTCGCGCTCGATGGCAATCACTATCAGGTGCATCAGTGCGTCGACTTCCTCCTGAGGTCTGTTCCAGTTTTCGGTTGAGAATGTGTAGAGTGTGAGATAGCCAATGCCGAGTTCCGATGCCACCTCCGTGATGCGGCGCACGGTGTTGACACCCTCGACATGTCCCTCGCTGCGGTCCAGTCCGCGGGCCTTGGCCCAGCGACCGTTTCCGTCCATGATGATGGCCACATGGTGCGGCAGGCAATTTCTGTCTATTTCTTCTGTCATATTCTCTTTATGAATCCGCCGCCACACCGACTTGCGGCTGACCGACGGGGAAGATTGGTTTTAATTCTGTTTCAAAAAGCAGCTGCGGGGTTCTCAGTCGATACGGTGGCAGGTGACGCAACGCTTGCCGAACTCGTAGGTGACTGTGAACATCAGCGATGAATACCAGTCGGTATTCTTGAGGAAGGAACTCTTGATCTGGTAGAGGTCGGTCAGTTCGGAACTGTCGACCTTGTCGCCGAAAACCTTTGTCATCGAGAACTCCAGACCGAGATTGAGGCGCGGACGGAGCTTATATTTCACTCCGAATCCCATAGGGAGGCTCATAGCCACCGATGTGTCGCCGCCGGAGCTCGCCATAGCCACTCCGAGGCCGAGACTCAGATAGGGCGAGATGCGTGTGAGACGCTTGTAGGTCTCCCCTATGCCGTAGTTGAAGAAATTGAACTCGGCTCTCGCCCCCAGGTCATAGACCGACGACTTGAAATCGTAGACCTTGCCTTCGGGGAGCACATTGTCCATATCGGCGGTCGAGCCGCTGAGAGAGACACCGGTGAGCATGCCGCGGATGGCCCAGCGGCTGTTGATGAGATAGCGGAAAGTGGCATTGAAGGCTACGCCGGGATGCGCGAACATGTTGCTTTCGTTTGCATCGCCAAGATAGCCCGACATGCCTATGCCGGCTCCTATGTCAAATTTATATTCCTCGACGCTCTCTTGCGTCTGTGCGAAAGCCCGGGCCGGAAAAGCCAGAGCCGAAAGTGTCATTAACAAGGACAGAAGGAGAGATTTCATTTCAGTTCCACATTATTAATATAGGGGACGGAAAGTGTAGCGGCGGATGACACCGCGCCAGAAAGTGTCGTAGAGCTTGCCTTTGTTATCGGTGCCTCCGAAGAGATAGATGTAGGGACATTCCCACTCGTCAATCGGAGCGTTCACGCGGCTGACCGCAGGATGCACCGGCGTGGCCCAGACTGGGAGCGCACGGCTGGCGAAACTTTTCCATGCCGAGGCACTACGGGGAGTGGATTCGTCAAGGACAGTGGGCACCACTATGGCCTGCGCGCCGGCAAATCCGGGAATGTAGTCGGGCAACTGCATATAGTC
Organism: Bacteroidales bacterium; assembly: GCA_019416285.1. Classification (GTDB taxonomy): domain Bacteria; phylum Bacteroidota; class Bacteroidia; order Bacteroidales; family Muribaculaceae; genus Duncaniella. The sequence goes on along the minus strand of DXXM01000001.1, from coordinate 50,423 downwards.
CGAAGCCTCGTCCCAGGTGATACCCTGGTCGTAGGATACATATACGTTTTTAGACACGACCTGTCCTGCGGTAGATTCATAGCTTCCGCCGAGGGCCACGAGCACCGAGCGCTCGGTGACTTTCCAGTTGTTTTTGTTGACACGTGGTGTGAAATAGGGGAAGAGCGAAACCTCCTCGCGCTCGTCGATGTCGCGTGTGCTCAGACGGGCCCACACCTCTCCGTCGTAGCCCCATGTCGAGCCTACAAGGAGTCCGGAGGCATCGCGGCCACCCACGAACATGGCCATGGGCATCGAGCTCCATTTGGTCTCGTAGACAATCATCTGACCGGAACCGCTGACGGGGCATCCGGAGGGGATGGCAACCTCGGCCGAGGCGGGGGAAGTGACATGTTTCCATCCGTCGGCATCCTTGCGGGCTCCGAGCACACGGTCGGTATAGCCGCCATAGATGTGGTCCATGCGTGCGCCGGTCGAAGTCCATGAGAGAGCGTCGGACGAAACGTAGAGATTGCCCGAGCGGTCGAGCATATAGAAGGCGTCGGAGCTTGCGGCGAAAGAGGTGACATCGGCACCGGCGGGGAGCGCTGCGGCCGAGACGGTCCAGTCATCCTTGAAGGGGTCCTCGGAGACTGCGACCGAAGCTGCGGAAGCTGACGAGGTCATGCAATAGACTTTGCCGTTGAACTCCACAGTTTTCTGTGCGACGGGGGCGCTCACATTTCCGGGCAGACGGCGGCATGCGGCCTTGTCCCAGTAGAGAGTGTCGGGCTGGACGTTGTGGACGTTGACTTTCAGTGTGTATTCGCGCTTGAACTGGCCGTTGTATGATGTGACGAGCAGTTTCACGGGGCCGTCGGCGAAGTTGATGCTGTCGTTGGGACTTTCGAGATAGCTGATGGTGGTGTCGCGCTGTGTGCCGGGGATGCGGTATGTGAGGTCACATGCGCTGGCCGATGATGTGCCGATTTTCACAATCAGTTTATCGGTCTTGGTGCCCTTCGGGAGAGAGTCGGCGTTGAAAACCACGGCGTTGACAAGGTCAATCGAGAAATAAACCGAGTCGAGACGGGCAAGCACGCTGTCGTCTTTCGCAAGGCTGAAAGATGTGACCGAACAGTTGCCGAAATCGCCTTCAGCCACGAAGGAATCCGAGTCGCCGTTACATGCCGATATAAGACCCATCAGCATGACAGTCAAGAGAATGTATAACGGATATCTTTTTGTCATAATGTGATATTGACCCCGGGGGAGAGGTGCGTTTGTTTGCTATTTCGTTGTTTTAGGGGAGTTTAGACGAATCTAAACACAATTTCAAGATGCAAAGTTAACAAGATTTTCGTTAACTACCATTCAGAGTGAGTGAAAAAAAACTAATAATAGAGGGGACCGGTTGTTAAATAGGCAAAAACGTCGGTTCCCAACCATTTTTCATGGCACTTTTCGCGAAAGTGTCGAACATTTGGCGACACTTGTCCCCAAATAAGCTACAATACTGTCTACCAAGTGGCTACACATGATTGAAAATCGTCGATTATCGCCCGATTTTCTTGTTTTTGTAAAATCGAATGTCTACATTTGCAATACCAAACCTACATCTCCGGCAGCCGGCACAGTGCAACAACCCAAAACCGAAGCGGCTGCCTGTCAGACATCCCCCGAAGCAACAATAATTAATGAAACTCAATAAAGCAAACCTATAAAAAACAAAAATCAACGAGGACTTAAACATCCTAACATTTATTTCCAAACTATTTACAATCACCGGAGCCACATTTGAAAAATGTCTCTGATTCCACCAATCCATATTGACGGAATCGTTTTTTCAATATATGTGTTTTTACAAGATTGTAGATTAGAAGAGGGGGACTGACCGTGAGGTTCGTCCTCCTTGTTCTTTTTACGAAAAAAAATATGGGAAATGGAGCAAAACCCGGGCAGTAGGGATGTAGGTGTTTTGAAAAACGCCCCTATAAAACGCCCCCATAAAACAAATCTAATATAATGGGAGGATGGGGTCATTTGCGCGGAGCAATCACGCGGTCGCCTATCAGTTTTGCAAGTTCGGAGCGCGCGCTCTCTATCTCCTGGATTTCGCGCATGAGGGCGATGGCGCTGTCGTAGTCCGCGGCGCAGGCGGCCATTCTCCGGCGCGCTTCGGTGAGGCGCGTCCACAGGATAGCGTCTTTCAGTTCATGAAGAGCGCGAGGCACGAGTTCCCCCAGTAAATCCTGCTCTGTGTCGACTTTGGCATATTTCGTGTGAACCTTGCTAAGTATGTGGCGGTCGACCACGAGGTCAGTGGCGAGATTGCGCACAATATCGTCGGGCGACGAACACATGAGTCGTGAGAGATATGTCGCGGCAAATTCCTCTACCCCCTTGGCATAAGCGGTATCGACATGCTCCCGCAGATTCTTTTCCATCGCCGAAATGCTGCCGACATCGGTGGCTTTCAGACGTATGGCCTCCACACCGGCGGCGAAATCCTGCTGACGCTTCATCTCAAGCTCGGCCCGGCGCCGCTCCAGATCGGAGTCCCAGGTCTCACGGCTCAGGCGCAGGGCCACGTCAAAGAGGTGCCCGAGGTCGGTATTGAGAAAATGGATATCGTCGGCCATCAGATCCGACTCGATATATTCAAGCACAGTCATCGGCACGGTGTTGCCCTCGTCGTCAATACCCTCGGCAAAGGCATAATTGCCGTATTTCACAATCAGCCGGAGGATGGCGAGCTCATAGGTGCGCAGAAATTTCACATATCCCGTATCGGATCCGGACGACGCCGGAGCTCCCTGCAACTGCGATTGAGAGGCGCCCGCGGCGACATTAGTTGCGTCGACAGCTGGACTGTCGGCCGGCGAGGAAGTGAAGGCTTCCTCTCGCTGCCGCTCCTCACGAGACTTGAGGCGGAACTCATTGTAATACTTGCCCACCTCGCGCCTCAGTATGTCCTCGTCCATGAAGAGGATACGCGAACACTCCTGCACATAGACGCTGCGGGTGATTTCATCAGGAATGAGCGCGATGGTTTTCACGAGACGCGTAATCACCGTCGCTCGGCGCGTAGGGTCATCTGCCGCTCCCTCCATCAGCACCCGCGCCATGAAACTTATGAAGTCAGTCTCATGCTCGCTGATATACTGCTCGACCTCGGTCGACGAATGATTCTGGGCGAAAGAGTCGGGGTCGTCGCCGGGAGGCAGGAGCAGCACCTTTATGTTCATGCCGTCCTGCAAGAGCAGCTCGATACCGCGCAGAGAGGCCTTGATGCCGGCGGCGTCGCTGTCGTAGATAAGCGTGACGTTGTTTGTGAAGCGCTTGATGAGTCTGACCTGCTCCACGGTCAGGGCCGTACCGGAAGAAGCCACGACGTTACACACTCCCGCCTGGTGCATGGAGATGACGTCCATGTAGCCCTCAACTATTATACAGCGCTGGGCCTTGGAGATGGCCTGCTTAGCCTGATAGAGGCCGTAGAGCTCACGGCGCTTCATGTAGATGTCGGACTCGGGCGAGTTGACATACTTGGCAATCTTCTTCTCCTTGCTGAGAGTGCGGCCGCCGAAGGCCACCACCTTGCCCGAGAGCGAGAGGATGGGGTAAATCACACGGCCGCGGAAACGGTCGTAGACGCGTCCGTCGTCCGTGCGGGTGCAGACTCCGGTCGAGAAGAGATATTCCTCGCTGTAGCCGCGGGCTACGGCGGCGTTAAACAGCTCGTCGCGCCCTTCGAGAGCATAGCCGAGATGGAAACGCTCAATCATGGCGTCGCTTATGCCGCGGTAGCGGAAATATGACAGGCCTATGTCACGCCCCTCCTGCGTATCGTGGAGGTTCTTCTCGAAATAACGCATGACGAAGTCATTGAGGGCGAGCATATTCTCGCGGGCGCTTTCCGCACGACGCTCCTCGTCAGTCATCTCGCGCTCCTCGACCTCGATATTGTATTTCTTAGCGAGATAGCGCAGCGCCTCGGTGAACGACATCTGCTCGAGCTTCATGATAAAGCTGACCGGGCTGCCCCCCTCGCCGCAACTGAAACACTTGCACATACCCTTGGCCTTGGAGACATAGAACGAGGGGGAGCGGTCGTTGTGGAAAGGACAGAGACCCACGTAATTGGCTCCGCGCTTCTTGAGAGTCACGAAGTCGCTCACCACCTCCACAATGTCGGCGGCGTCGAGAATACGTTGTACTGTCGCGTTATCAATTTTCTTCATCGTGACTGCAAAGTTAGCCCAATTTTCATTAACTTTGCCCCACTACACTACTGAATTTTCATCAACACCTACGTTTATATCACGTTTATATCATGGAAAACAAATCAATCAGAATCGGCCTCGTGATGAAATCGCTCCAGGCCGACTTCTTCAAGGTAATGCAGCAGGGTGCCGAAGAGTTCGTAAACGAGACCGGCTGCTGCGCACTGACATCGGTCGGAACCGACTCCCAGACAGAGACAGAAAAGCAGATAGCGCTGGTCGACAGGCTTGCCGCCGAGGGTATGGATGCCATTGTGGTTGTGCCCATCGATTCCAAAGCGCTTGTCAGACCCGTAGCCGACGCTGCGAAGAAAGGCATCACGGTTGTAAATATCGACATCAGGCTCGACAGTGACATGCTGCGCGATTCCGGCGTGGCGGTTGATTTCGTAGGCCCCGACAATTTCGCCGCCGCCTATGCCGTGGGTCAGAAAGTAGCCTCAGAGCTCTCCGCAGGCGACAAAGTCATCATGATTGAGGGACTTCCCGCCGCCGATAATGCCCGACAGCGCAAAGCCGGTTTCAGCAAAGCCATCGCCGAGGCGCAACTCGACTGCGTGGCGACCGCCCCTGCCAACTGGGAAACCGCAACAGCCGAAACCGTATTCCGGGAATTATATACCGCCAACCCCGACATAAAGGCCGTGTTCTGCTGCAACGATGCAATGGCTTTGGGCGTTATCGGGGTGCTTAAAGACTCGGGCAAAAAGCCCGGTGAATTAAAAATCGCAGGATTCGACAACGATGCAGTCATGACCCCTCTGCTGAAAGAGGGCTGGCTCACAGCCACCGCCGACGCATACGCGCAGCAGATGGCGGTTGAGGGCATAAAGCATGCCCTCCGGCTACTTGAGGCAGGAGAGTCTCACTGCGGCGACAAAGCCACTTCATACTCGCTAATCTGCTGATAAAAGAGGCATTTCCACCGTCTGACACCCTCGCGGAAGGCAAAAGCGCGTGAAATTTCTGCAAAATCCGCCTCCATCAGCATTTATCCGTCAAAAATTCACCATATTATATTAAGCTGTTTCAAGAATTATTTTCTATCTTTGCAAGCTGAAAAATAACAGGAGTCGCTCGTATGGCTCCCGAAACATACATTATATCTAATGGCAACAATCAATATCACCTTCCCCGACCAGAGCGTGAAGCAGTTCGAGAGCGGCGTGACCCCTCTCCAGATTGCCGAATCTCTGTCGTCGCAGCTCGCCCGCGACATCCTCGCAGCATCAGTCAACGACAAGGAATGGGACATCACCCGCCCCATCGCCGAGGATGCCACTATCCGTCTTTTCAAATGGGATGACCCCGAGGGCAAACACGCCTTCTGGCACTCGTCGGCCCACCTTCTCGCCGAAGCTCTCCAGGAGCTCTTCCCCGGCGTGAAGTTCGGTATCGGTCCGGCTATCGAAAACGGATTCTACTATGACATCGACCCGGGCGAACACACCATAACATCAGCCGACTTCCCCCGCATCGAGAAAAAGATGCTCGAACTCGCCCAGCAGAAGCAGGACATCGTGCGCGCCGACATTTCGAAGGCCGACGCCCTCAAGCTCTTCGGCGACCGCGGCGAGGAATACAAATGCGAGCTCATCAGCGAACTCGAGGACGGCAACATCACCACCTACACCCAGGGCTCATTCACTGACCTCTGCCGCGGACCGCACATCGCCAACACCGCGCCCATCAAGGCTGTGAAAGTGACCTCACTCGCCGGCGCATACTGGCGCGGCGACGAGAAGCGCAACCAGCTCGTCAGAGTCTACGGTATCACCTTCCCCAAGAAAAAGATGCTCGACGAGTATCTCGTGCTCCTCGAGGAAGCCAAGAAGCGCGACCACCGCAAGCTCGGCAAGGAGATGGAACTCTTCGCCTTCTCGCAGAACGTAGGCGCAGGCCTTCCCCTCTGGCTCCCGAAAGGCACCGCTCTGCGCGACCGCCTCGAGCAGTTCCTCCGCAAGATTCAGAAGCAGTATGGCTACCAGCAGGTAATCACACCCCATATCGGCAACAAGAACCTCTATGTGACCTCGGGCCACTATGCTAAATACGGCAAGGACTCCTTCCAGCCCATCCACACTCCGGAAGAAGGCGAGGAATCCCTGCTCAAGCCGATGAACTGCCCCCACCACTGCGAAATCTTCCGCGCACTCCCCCGCAGCTACCGAGACCTGCCCCTCCGCCTTGCCGAGTTCGGCACCGTCTACCGCTACGAGCAGAGCGGCGAACTCCACGGACTGACCCGAGTGAGAGGCTTCACGCAGGACGACGCCCACATCTACTGTGCCCCCGACCAGATCAAGGGTGAGTTCCTCAAGGTGATGGACATTATCTTCTACATCTTCAAGGCACTCAAATTCGACAACTTCGAGGCTCAGATTTCACTCCGCGACCCCAACAATAAGGAAAAATACATCGGTTCCGACGAGAACTGGCACCTTGCTGAACAGGCCATCATCGACGCCTGCGAGGAAAAGGGCCTCAAAGCCCGCAAGGAATATGGCGAAGCCGCCTTCTACGGCCCCAAACTCGACTTCATGGTGAAGGACGCCCTGGGCCGCAAGTGGCAGCTCGGCACAATCCAGGTCGACTACAACCTCCCCGAGCGCTTCCAGCTCGAATATACCGGCTCTGACAACCAGAAACACCGTCCGGTGATGATTCACCGCGCCCCCTTCGGTTCGATGGAGCGTTTCGTAGCTGTGCTCCTCGAACATACCGCCGGCCGCTTCCCCCTCTGGCTCGCTCCCGAGCAGGCCGTCGTGCTCCCCATCTCCGAGAAGTTCAACGACTACGCCTACGAGGTGGCCAAGCAGCTCAACGCCCTCGACATCCGTACCCAGGTTGACGACAGAAATGAAAAAATCGGCAAAAAAATCCGCGACAACGAGCTCAAGAGAATACCCTATATGCTCATTGTCGGTGAAAAAGAAGCTGAAAATGGTGAAATTTCTGTAAGAAAACAGGGTGAAGGTGATAAAGGTTCGATGAAAATTGCTACCTTTGCAGACGATTTGGCTCATGAAGTCAACGAAATGATTAATCAATAACCCCCTGAATGGAGAAAAAACCTTTCGCCCCGCGCCCTCCGCGCCCAACCACCACCGGCGGTCCACGCCGTCCTCAGACAGCCAACCGCAAAGAGGAACCATACGCTATCAACGACCACATCCGCGCCCGCGAGGTGCGTCTTGTCGGTGACAACGTTGAAAACGGTATTTATTCCATCCAGGAAGCGCTGAAGATTGCCGACGGCCTCGGCCTCGACCTCATCGAGATTTCACCCACCGCCGAGCCCCCGGTGTGCCGCGTGCTCGACTACCAGAAGTTCCTCTACCAGCAGAAGAAGCGCCAGAAGGAACAGAAGGCCAAGGCTACCAAAGTCGTCGTGAAGGAGATCCGTTTCGGACCTCAGACCGATGACCACGACTATAACTTCAAGCTCAAACACGCCATCGGCTTCCTCCAGGAAGGCGCCAAGGTGAAAGCCTACGTGTTCTTCAAGGGCCGCTCGATTCTCTTCAAGGAACAGGGCGAAGTGCTTCTGCTCCGTTTTGCCAACGACCTCGAAGAGTATGGCAAAGTCGACCAGATGCCCATCCTCGAAGGCAAGCGCATGATCATCATGCTCAGCCCGAAGAAAAAATAAACAGTGAAAAAGCGTGGCATCTCTGCGGTGTCACACTACATAGAATTAAAATCATTATTTAACAATCACAACAAATGCCAAAGATTAAGACTAACTCCGGTGCCAAAAAGAGGTTCGCCCTTACCGGATCAGGAAAGATCAAGAGAAAACACGCTTTCAAGAGCCACATCTTGACCAAGAAGACCAAAAAGCAGAAACGCAACCTGACTCACTTCTCACTCGTTGCCCGCTGCGACGCTTCAAACGTCAAGGAGCTCCTCGCCCTCAAGTAAGAAAGGCCCGGTTTTCACTTGTAATTAAAATCGTGATTTCTAATTCAATTCTTTAACCGGACGGACAGCCACCTAAAAAATGAATCTAAGTGCATTGACGTGCCGCTGACGTCCACAATCCATTTTTCAAAATGCCAAGATCAGTAAATCATGTAGCTTCAAGAGCTCGCCGCAAGAAAATCCTTAAACTCACCCGTGGTTACTTCGGTTGCCGCCGCAACGTGTGGACCGTAGCCAAGAACACCTGGGAAAAGGGTCTCACCTACGCTTACCGTGACCGCAAGGACAAGAAGCGCAACTTCCGTGCCCTCTGGATCCAGCGTATCAACGCAGCAGCACGCCTTGAAGATCTTTCTTACTCCAAGCTCATGGGCCTTATCCACAAAGCAGGCATCGAGATCAACCGCAAAGTCCTCGCCGACCTCGCGCTCAACAATCCCGCCGCTTTCAAGGCTATCGTTGACAAGGTAAAGAACGCCTAAGGCAAAATTACATTAGCCATACCGAACCAAAGGCTTCCCCTCTGAAATCTTTTCAAAAGGGAAGCCTTTGATTATATCTCCGCTACGGCACCAGTGCCGTAAGCGCGGCCGCACGCCATCTCTCCTCCGCGGCTTCTTATCCGATTTACACATAACTGACTTCACTGACGATGAACAACGACAAGAAATATTCCCCGGCCACGCTCTGCGTGCAGGCCGGCTGGACACCGACCAAGGGTGAGCCCCGAGTGCTCCCCATCATCCAGAGTACAACCTTCAAATACGACACCAGCGAGCAGATGGCGCGCCTCTTCGACCTCGAGGACTCGGGCTATTTCTACTCCCGTCTCCAGAACCCCACGGTCGACGCCGTGGCCGCAAAGATAGCCGCTCTCGAAGGTGGCGTCGGAGCCATGCTTACCTCATCAGGACAGGCAGCCAATTTCTATGCCGTGTTCAACATCTGCGAGGCAGGCGACCACATCGTATCTTCCTCCAACATCTACGGCGGCACCTACAACCTCTTCGGCGTGACCCTCAAAAAGCTCGGAATCGAATGTACGTTCATCGACCCCAATTCCACCGAGGAAGAGATTCAGGCGGCTTTCCGCCCCAACACCAAGGTGCTTTTCGGCGAGACCATCTCCAACCCCGGCGGCGAGGTGCTCGACATTGAGAAGTTTGCGAAAGTGGCCCATGCCAACGGCGTGCCCCTCATCGTCGACAATACCTTCCCCACTCCCATCAACTGCCGTCCGTTTGAATGGGGCGCCGACATAGTTACCCACTCCACCACCAAGTACATGGACGGCCATGCGGTGGCCGTCGGCGGAGCCATCGTTGACAGCGGCAACTTCGACTGGGACGCGCATGCCGACAAATTCCCCGGCCTCACCACCCCCGACAAGTCGTATCACGGACTGACCTACACCAAGTCATTCGGCAAAGGCGCCTACATCACAAAGGCTGTGGCCCAGCTCATGCGTGACCTCGGCTCGATAATGTCGCCGCAAAACGCCTTCCTGCTCAATCTCGGACTCGAAACCCTCCACCTCCGCATGCCCCGCCACTGCGAGAACGCCATGACGGTTGCAAAATGGCTCGCAAACCATCCGAAAGTAAAATGGGTGAAATACTGCGGACTCCCCGGCGACAGATATCATGAACTCGCTCAGAAATATCTTCCCAACGGCTCTTGCGGCGTGATAGCCCTCGGTCTCGAAGGTTCACGCGAGGACGCAATCAAGTTCATGGACCGCCTGAAATTCATCGCCATTGTGACCCATGTGGCCGACGCTCGCACCTGTGTGCTCCATCCCGCAAGCCACACCCACCGTCAGCTCTCCGACGAGCAGTTGCGCGAGGCAGGCGTAGCCCCTGACCTCATCCGCCTCTCCGTGGGTATCGAGGATGTGGCCGACATCATAGCTGATCTCGAACAGGCCCTCGCCTAACCCTCACGGAAAAGCTCTCCACCTATGTCTCTGCTCTCAAAAATCAAAAAACTACTGACCGACACGAAGCCGCCCGAACCGGATGAGCTCGTGGCCATAAGAATCTACCGCACAAGCGGCGAGGCCTACATAGCCAAAGGGCTCCTTGCCGCCAACGGTATTCCGGCGATGGTCGCCAACGAAGGCGAGGTCTATTCGCCTCAGATACGCACCGGCATCCGCCTGCTGGTTTTCTACCGCGACTGGGACGCCGCCTCAGCCCTTCTCGAAAACTGATAAAAACAACAAAAGCCGTAATCCCCTTCCCCGGGTTACGGCTTTTGTTCCTTTTATAAGCTTTCAAGCTATATAGCCTGAAAGCTTATGTTATTGTTCGAGAGAATACGAGATAGTCAGATTTATATCGCCTCTGTTCAGGTTCTTTGGAATCCTATAGGCTATGCACCAGGGCTCGACAACCGTCGTTAGGTTCTGCTCAACGGCAATAGTCAGCCGATATTTTTCGCCATCCTTAACAAAACGGCTGTTGACATCCGTTATACCGGAGGTCGATACTCCGGAAACAAGCAGAAGATTCCACTCCCTGAAATTTATTGCCGGAAGTGAGCCTTCGGTCTTTGCAAACGCCTCTCTGAAGGCTGCATCGCTGTCGATGATAACGACAGTTTCCTTTTCTATATCGGGATACAGCCCTGTGGGAATATCGTATCCGGAAATCGACGAATCATTGTCGTCACTACAACTGAGGCAGATGCAGCACAGAAGAAGCAGTAGAAATTTTTTCATGATGAAGGAGAATTATGATAATGAGTTTACAACATCGCAAAGATAGCGATATTTAACGGCGACTGGGTTAATATTCCAATCATTTACATACAGATATGCAACACCCGCGCGCTTACATATTCCTGTTATGCACAATTTACCTGCAATCCATCCCGAGGAGTCAAGTACACTCTAAAGCTCCTTGCGCAGACGGTATCTGAACGAGACGAGGAAATAGCTGCCGATCTGACGGCGGAAACTCTCGGTGAAGCCGGTGGCAGACGAATGGCGGGAGATGTTTTTGGTGTCGCTCAGTATGTCATACCATTTCACCGCAACTGTCGCCTCCTTGTTTTTCAGGAAACTCCATTGCAGCTCCATGTTCCACAACACCTGCGAATCCTCGCGCGAATTTACATTCGTGCCGTTGCGGTATGTGAAATTCAAATCGTTGTGAAACTCGATATTGCCCGGAATGTTGATGCTCCACGACAGGCCGGCCACATAATTGCGCGTATATAGACGGGCGTCGCGCAGCCGGTTGAAGGAGCGGTTGAAAAACCAGCGCCCCGAGAGCTCCGCATAGCCCCACCTGCCATGTTTACGCACCTGGAAGTCGGCGTTATAGCCGGTAGTGTTCGTGATGCTCCGCTGTGGCTGCTCGCTCTGATTCTCATTGACGAGACCCACGTTGCGGGCCCACTGTCCGGACATTGAACCGTAGAAAAGCCATCCGTCGGTAAACTTGAAATAGCTGATAGAGGCATTGGCATTGCGGTCGCCGCTGACATTGACGGGATAGGTCTCCGAACCTCCCGTCTCCATATTATAAAAGGTGGCGTAAGTCTGACTGTTGTATACTCCGGTCAGCGAACCGTCGGCCGAGAGGCCGTTTTCCATCGAGGACGCGCGGAAACTCAGGGTGTGGCTGTATGACGCCTTCAGATTCGGATTGCCGTGGGTGATGTAGAGAGGGTTACTGTTGTCGGTCAGCGAGAGCAGGCTGGAGAGTTCGGGCTGCGAGGTCTGTCCGCTGTAGTTCAGATTCAGGTCCACCTTACTGTTGCGCCACGAAGCCATGAAACTGGGATTGAAATTGACGGAATTTCTCACAGTATCGGCCTGCATCAGACCGGTTTTCTGGTCAAGGGTCTGACGCTGCGGTCTCACAATGCAGCGCGCCACCACCGAGAGCTTCTCGCCGTAGTAATTCAGGCCGATTTCGCCCTGATGCGACACGGTATTGCCTACGGTGTGGTTGCTCAGACTGTCGATATACTCGTTTTCATAGCCCGGAGGCAGAGAGGTCACGGGTGTGTCCGGGGAGTCGTCGAAAAACGGAGATAGGTCGTAGGCGGCATGGCGGCTGCGGTCACGCGACAATCCGAACTTATAGGAGAGGTCGACCACGAGATTCCTGACAAGCGGCTGCGAGAATGTCAGGCCGTAGGAATGACTGAAATTCCGCGTCGGGCCGTTGGTGTACTGGTTGCGGTAGAGTATCGAGTCACCACCGAGCCAATTTCTGATTCGGTAATAATGAGTCTGCGAGAGGGTAAAATTTCGGTTGTCGCTGTTGCCGGCGCTTATATCGGCCGAGAAATTGAGCGCCGAACCCTTTTCGTTGAGCTTACGCGTGATGTCGAGACCGACGCGCAGGTTCCGATTCGAGCCATCCGAGTGCGTGACATTTTCCGTGGCATTGATGCGGGACGCAGGGTCGGTCTTTTCGAAAGCATCCCCCTCGAAAGGATTTCTGACATTCAGTCCCTGATAGGAATCGAATGTGGCCTGCCGGCTCTGCTGGCCGTTCTTCCTGTCGCTGCCGTTGAAGGAAGAGTTGAGGGAGATTATGGTATTCTTGTCGACATTCCAGTGAAAGCCTACATTTCCCATGAGCGACTTCATTTTCGACACCATGTCAGAGCGGAGATACTGATAGTCGGTGGCGGTCTGAAGATAGCGCTCGTTGTAGGTAGCGAAATCGTTACCTTCCTTGCTGCGGGTGTATAGGAAACTGCCGTACAGATTAAATTTCTCCGTGATTTTCTTGCTTATGTTGAGGCTGGCACCGTCGCGGCGGTTTCCCTTATATCTCGTGTCGATATTCTGATTGCCGGTGTTCACATCGACCATAAAATTGTCGCCACCCATGTCGAACCGCTGCGCTCCCAGCCCGAACTGCTTCTTGTCCTGGTCGCCCCATGCAGCGACAGCCGACAGCGACATGACTCCGTTGAACTCCCGGCTCGTCTGGAGGTCGAGGACAAGATGCTTCGTGGTGCGCCGGATGTTCATCAGCGTCTCCTCCTCATCGCGCCTGTCGTAGACCTTGATTTTATCCACGAGGCCTGCCGACAGAATCCGGAGTCCCTCGCAGATGTTTGACTCAAGGAATTTCTGCCCGTTGACCACTATCTCGTGAATCACCTGCCCGTTATATTTCAGTGTCTTTGATTCCTTGTCGTACTCCATGCCGGGTATGCGCCTGACCAGCTCCTCGAGGTCATCATTTTTGTCGACACCGAAACTCGACGCATTGATGACGGTGGTGTCGCCGCGCACGACTATGGGCTTGACCTGCGCTGTCACCACCACTTCGTCAAGCTCAATGCTGCTGAAGAGGGAATCCGCCTCCGCTATGGCCAGACTGTCGGGGTCGGCACACGCGCCCGCAGCCACGGCCCTTACAGCGGGCGAGGCAGAGACTCCGGCGATGACCGAGACCGATAGAATCAGAAAAATGACTGACAGAAAAGCCTTCCTTAGAAATTCCATTGCAAAAGAGGGAGATTATCCGACGAAAGTACAACTAATTTATATATCCTCAAATACACGGCCCTATATTAAATATAATTTAACTTCTTCCCCTGCCTCAACCGCCGTATGGACGGGCGCCCGGCCGCGAGAGGCTGCGGAACATTGACAGATTTTTCATATTTCTTTCAATTTTAAATAATCGCGCCTCGATAAGCATTTAATTTGTAAGTTTATTGGTGTGTTTGTTAAATAATTTGTAACTTTGCGCCTAATTATTCCGAAAGCATTGTCAGGGATAATCGTTTTAGGTAAGTTTCCAATTTAATTCTCACAAAATATAATAATTCCCAATATATGAGTGACCGGCTTTTCATTTTTGACACCACACTGCGCGACGGAGAGCAGGTGCCTGGATGTCAGCTCAATACAGTAGAAAAGATTGAAGTCGCCAAGGCTCTCGAAGCCCTCGGTGTCGACGTAATCGAAGCGGGTTTTCCCGTGTCGAGTCCGGGCGATTTCAATTCAGTGGTTGAAATTTCAAAGGCGGTCACATGGCCGACCATCTGCGCCCTTACACGCGCCGTCGAAAACGATATCCGCGTTGCAGCCGAGGCGCTTAAATATGCAAAACATCCCCGAATCCACACCGGTATCGGCACATCGGACTACCACATCAAATATAAGTTCAACTCCACACGCGACGACATCCTCGAGCGCGCCGTAGGAGCAGTGTCCTTCGCCAAGAAATTCGTGGAGGACGTGCAGTTCTATGCCGAGGACGCCGGCCGCACCGACAATGAGTTTCTCGCCCGCGTGGTCGAGGCCGTGATACGCGCCGGTGCCACCGTCATCAATATCCCCGACACCACCGGCTACTGCCTCCCCTCGGAATTCGGAGCGAAAATCAAATATCTCATCGACAATGTCGAGGGGATTGACAAGGTTGTCATCGCCACACACTGCCACAACGACCTCGGCATGGCCACAGCCAACACCGTGACCGGCGTCATCAACGGTGCGCGTCAGGCCGAAGTGACCATCAACGGTATCGGCGAGCGCGCGGGCAACACCTCGCTCGAAGAAGTGGTGATGACCTTCCGTTCTCACAAAGACCTCGGAATCGACACCAACATCAACGCCACCAAAATCACCGGCATCAGCCGCATGGTGTCGAGCCTCATGAACATGCCCGTGCAGCCCAACAAGGCTATTGTGGGCCGCAACGCCTTCGCCCACTCGTCGGGTATCCACCAGGACGGTGTGCTGAAAAACCGCGAGAGCTACGAAATCATCGACCCGAAGGATGTGGGTGTCGACGAGAACTCAATCGTACTCACGGCCCGCAGCGGACGCGCGGCGCTCAAACACCGCCTCCACGTGCTCGGCATCGAGATGTCGTCGGAGGCTCTTGACAAGGCCTACGAAGCCTTCCTCCGTCTGGCTGACCGCAAGAAGGAAATCAACGACGACGATGTGCTCATGATTGCCGGACAGCACCGCAAGTCGCTCAACCGCATCAAGCTCGACTTCCTCCAGGTGACGAGCGGTGTCGGAGTCCACTCGGTAGCGAGCGTGGGTCTCGACATAGCAGGAGAGAAATTTGAGGCCTGCGCCTCGGGCAACGGTCCGGTCGACGCGGCCATCAGCGCCATCAAGCTCATCATCCACCGCAAGATGCTCGTAAAGGAGTTTCTTATCCAGGCCATCAACAAGGGCAGCAACGATGTGGGCAAGGTACACATGACCGTGGAGCACGAGGGCGTGCCCTACTACGGTTTCTCGGCCAACACCGACATCGTTGGCGCCAGCGCCGAGGCCTTCATCGACGCCATCAACAAATTCGTCCGCTAATTCCACACACATAACCATCCCCCCAACAAGTTCAGCAATCACTATGGGAAAAACTCTTTTCGATAAAATCTGGGACGCCCACGTTGTCAACAACATCGAGGGCGGACCCTCCCAACTCTATATCGACCGCCACTACTGCCACGAAGTCACCAGCCCGCAGGCTTTCGAGGGACTCCGCACACGCGGTCTGAAAGTGTTCCGTCCGGAAAAGACTTTCTGCTCCCCCGACCACAATATCCCCACACTCAACCAGGATAAGCCTATAGCTGACCCCGTGTCGCGCAATCAGGTAGAGACCCTGACCCGCAACGCCACTGAGTTCGGCGTAGAGCTCTTCGGGCTCGGCCATCCCAAAAACGGTATCATACACGTAATCGGCCCGGAAAACGGCCTCACCCTCCCCGGCTACACGATTGTGTGCGGCGACAGCCACACCTCAACCCACGGAGCTTTCGGAGCCGTGGCCTTCGGTATCGGCACCAGCGAAGTGGAGATGGTGCTCGCATCGCAGTGCATCCTCCAGCCCAAGCCCAAGACAATGCGCATCAATGTCAACGGCAAGCTCCGCCCCGGAGTAACCGCCAAGGACATCGCGCTCTACATCATAGCCAAGATGACCACCGGCGGCGCCACTGGATATTTCGTGGAATATGCCGGCGACACCATCCGCAACCTCTCCATGGAGGAGCGCATGACAGTGTGCAACCTCTCGATAGAGATGGGAGCCCGCGGCGGTATGATAGCACCCGACGAGACGACCTTCGCCTACGTCGAGGGCCGCGAATACGCCCCCAAGGGCGAGGAATGGGAAAAAGCAGTGGCCTACTGGCGCACTCTTCCCTCCGACGCCGACGCCAAATTTGACCGCGAAATCAACTTCGACGCGGCCGACATCGAACCCCGCATCACCTTCGGCACCAATCCCGGCATGGGTATCGGAATCAATGACCCGATTCCCGCTCCGGACCCGGAGGACGAGGCCGGAAAAATCAGCTATGAGAAGTCGCTCGACTATATGGGCTTCAAGGTTGGACAGGTTCTCGCCGGAACTCCGGTCGACTATGTGTTCCTCGGCAGCTGTACCAACGGCCGCATAGAGGATTTCCGCGCCTTCGCCAACTTTGTCAAGGGCAAAAAGAAGGCTCCCGGCGTGACCGCATGGCTCGTGCCCGGCTCGTGGAAAGTCGACGCGCAGATACGCGAGGAGGGTCTCGACAAAATCCTCAACGAAGCCGGATTTGAAATCCGTCAGCCCGGCTGCTCGGCATGCCTCGCAATGAACGACGACAAGGTGCCTGCCGGCAAACTCGCGGTCTCGACCTCAAACCGCAACTTCGAAGGCCGTCAGGGTCCCGGTTCCCGCACCATCCTTGCCGGACCGCTCGTGGCCGCAGCCTCAGCCGTGACCGGTGTCCTCACCGACCCCCGCACTCTCATGTAATCAGAACCGCCCCACACTACGAATCATGAAAGAAAAATTCACCACCATAACGTCGACCTGCGTTCCACTGCCGATGGAAAACGTCGACACCGACCAGATTATTCCCGCCCGCTTCCTCAAGGCCACCTCGCGCGAAGGCTTCGGCGACAACCTCTTCCGCGACTGGCGCTACGACAAGGATGGAAACCCCGTGAAGGACTTCGTGCTCAACGACCCGACCTACTCGGGCTGCATCCTCGTGGCAGGCAAGAACTTCGGCTCCGGCTCAAGCCGCGAACACGCTGCATGGGCCATCCATGACTACGGCTTCCGCGTGGTAGTATCGAGCTTCTTCGCCGACATCCACAAAAACAACGAGCTCAACAATTTCGTGCTCCCCGTAGTGGTCAGCGAGCCTTTCCTCGCCGAGCTTTTCGACTCGATAGCCGCCGACCCGCGCACAGAAGTGAAAGTCGACCTCCCCTCGCAGACCATCACCAACCTCGCCACAGGCAAGAGCGAGAAATTCGACATCAACGCCTACAAGAAGCAGTGTCTTTCCGAAGGCCTCGACGATATCGAATATCTCCTCTCCAAGAAAGCAGACATCGAAGCCTGGGAAGCATCGCGCTGATGCTCCCCGGCCAACACTCTCACTGATTTACACATTCTACCTACCGGCATGTATGTTGAAATAATGGATACGACTCTCCGCGACGGAGAGCAGACATCGGGCGTGTCGTTCTCGACCTCCGAAAAGCTTGCAATCACGCGCCTGCTCCTGCAGGAACTCCACGTGCCGCGCATCGAGATAGCTTCGGCGCGCGTGTCGGACGGCGAGCGCGAGACGGTGCGCAAGGTCTGCTCCTGGGCTTCGCGGACAGGCTATATCGACCGCATAGAGGTCCTCGGATTCCTAGACGGCGGCGAATCGATCCGCTGGATAAGCGATGTGGGCGGAAAGGTCATCAATCTTCTGGCCAAGGGCTCTGAAAAGCACTGCCGCCTGCAGCTAAAGCAGACACCTGAGGAGCATTTCAGGGCGATAGCAGCCGAAGTGGGCCGCGCGCGCGAGGCCGGTCTCGACGTCAACATCTATCTCGAGGACTGGTCAAACGGCATGAAACATTCGCGCGACTATGTGTTCGCTCTGATGGAGGCCATAAAGGACCTGCCGATACGCCGCTTCATGCTCCCCGACACCCTCGGCATCCTCAATCCGTATGACACGCTCTCCTATGTCCACACGATTGTCAAGCGCTATCCGGGTCTGCATTTCGACTTCCATGCCCATAATGACTACGACCTTGCCACGGCCAACGTGTTTGCCGCCGTCAAAGGCGGAGCGCGCGGAGTCCACTGCACCATCAACGGCCTGGGCGAGCGCGCCGGAAACGCCACCCTCTCAAGCACCGTGGCGGTAATCCACGACCAGCTCGGCGACAGCACCGACATCGACGAGAGCAAAATCAACAAGGTCAGCCACATCGTAGAATCCTTCTCGGGCATACTCGTGCCCCCCAACAAGCCAATTATCGGCGACAGCGTCTTTACCCAGTGTGCCGGCGTCCATGCCGACGGCGACAATAAGAGTCAGCTCTATTTCAACGAGCTCCTGCCCGAGCGCTTCGGCCGCGAGCGCGAATATGCTCTCGGAAAGACTTCCGGGAAGGCCAACATCAAGAAAAATCTCGAGGCTCTCGGCATAGAGCTCTCCGACGCCGACATCCGCAAGGTGACGGAGCGCATCATAGCCCTCGGCGACAAGAAAGAGATTGTCACGCAGAGCGACCTGCCGTTCATCATAGCCGATGTGCTCAAACATTCCACCCTCCCCTCGAATGTGCGCGTCGACAACTACGCGCTGACTCTCACGCAGGGTCTGCGCCCCACGGCCACGGTGAAACTCGTGGTCGGCGAGGCCGAATTTCAGGAGTCGGCCGTGGGCGACGGCCAGTTCGACGCCTTCATGCGCGCCGTCCGCAACATCTACCGCGGCAAGCTCCAGCGCACTTTCCCGACCCTCGTCAACTATTCGGTCAACATCCCGCCCGGCGGCAAGACCGACGCCCTCGTCCACACCACCATCACATGGAACTACGAAGGCAATGTGTTCAAGACCCGCGGTCTCGACCCCGACCAGACCGAAGCCGCTATCCAGGCCACGGTCAAGATGCTCAACCTCATCGAAACGATTATCAACTAACCACACCACCTATTATATATTATGAATCTGAAAATAGCAGTCCTCCCGGGCGACGGTATCGGTCCCGAGATTTCCCGTCAGGGAGTCGACGTGATGACAGCCGTGTGCGAGAAATTCGGCCACAATGTTAAATACCGCTATGCCATCTGCGGCGCCGACGCAATCGACAAGGTAGGAAATCCTTTCCCCGACGAGACTTTCGAAACCTGTCTGTGGGCCGACGCGGTTCTCTTCTCGGCCGTCGGCGACCCCAAGTTCGACAACGACCCCAACGCCAAGGTGCGTCCCGAGCAGGGTCTGCTCGCAATGCGCAAGAAACTTGGTCTTTTCGCCAACATACGCCCCGTGGAGACTTTCAAATGCCTCATCCATAAATCGCCCCTGCGTCCCGAACTCGTGGAAGGCGCCGACTTCATCTGCATCCGCGAGCTCACCGGCGGTATGTATTTCGGCGAGAAATATGAGGACAACGACCGCGCATACGACACCAACGCCTACACCCGTCCGGAAATCGAGCGCATACTCCGTGTGGCCTACGACTATGCCCGTCGCCGCCGTAAGCACCTCACAGTGGTCGATAAGGCCAATGTGCTCGCCTCGTCACGCCTCTGGCGCAAGGTTGCACAGGAAATCGCCCCGGAATATCCCGACGTGACAACAGATTTCATGTATGTCGACAACGCCGCCATGCGCATGATTCAGGAGCCCCGCTTCTTCGACGTGATGGTGACTGAAAACACCTTCGGCGACATCCTCACCGACGAGGGCTCGGTTATTTCCGGCTCCATGGGCCTCCTTCCCTCGGCCTCGACCGGCGAAAAGACACCCGTGTTCGAACCCATCCACGGCTCATGGCCGCAAGCAAAGGGCAAGAACATAGCCAATCCCCTCGCCCAGATACTCTCCGTGGCGATGCTCTTCGAATATTTCAATCTCACCGAAGAAGGCGCTCTCATCCGCAAGGCAGTCAACGCATCGCTCGACGCCGATGTCCGAACACCCGAAATCCAGGTTGAAGGCGGCGCAACCTACGGCACCGACGCCGTAGGCGCATGGATTGTGGACTACATCAAGAACGCATAACCTGAACTACCTATAAAGCATCGCGCCGGCGAATCACTTCGTCGGCGCGATTTATTTTTTGTGTGTAATCCTATAGTCTTAAAAATTAGAACAGATTGTAAAATACCTTAACATGAAAAATCTTAGTCGTAATATCTTATTTATTATTTAACCAATCTTGAATCAATACCTTAAAATCTTTAATACGAACCTTAAAACCAATCTTTTTTAACCTTAACACCCAATAAGGGCGAAATCGACAATCATCGGAAATATCTGATATTCAACGATAGTCGGCAAACTGCACCTGAAGTTTCTTGCGGGCGAAGAAAATGCGGCTCTTTACGGTTCCGAGGGGGAGATTCATCTTCTCGGCAATCTCGTTGTACTTGTAGCCTGCGACGTGCATCGAGAAGGGGATGCGATACTCGTCGGGGAAAGCGTTGATTGCGTCGGAGATTTCGTTGGCGCCGATAGAACCTTCCGGAGTCTCAAGACCGGAGTCCTGGGAAAGATTGAGATGGTAGAGGTCCTCGGTCTGGTCGATGACAGTAGCCGAGCGGACCACACGGCGGTAGTTGTTGATAAAGATGTTGCGCATGATGGTGAAAACCCAGCCTTTGAAGTTGGTGTTGTCAACATACTTGCTCTCGTTATCAAGGGCCTTCAGGGTGGTGTCCTGGAGCAGATCGTAAGCGTTGTCTCGGTTTGAGGTGAGCATGTAGGCAAAATTAAGCAGATTACCTTGAAGGCTCATAAGCTTTGTCTGAAATTCCTGAGTTCCCATAATATATATGTTTTATAGTTGAAGGATTGAGAGTCTTTCAAAGAGAAAAGATTGTAAACTGGTGTTGTTTTTAATTCGATGACTCAAAAATACTGCCAATCTTATGAATAAAAACATTTATAATGCAAAAATATGTTAAAACAATAACATTTCAGACACAATCTTATTTAAAATACTATATATCCGCACATTACACGTCAAAATAAAGATTACAATTTTGTTGCAATCATTAAAATGTTGCAATTTCATGCACAATTTGTGACACATGATCCTGACAAAATCTATCCCGCCGGCTATCTCAGGCCTATATGACAGAAAAAGCTCCGGTCGAAAAAACGACCAGAGCTCTATATCATTATAAATCAGCCAGTTACTCCCACTCAATTGTGGCTGGCGGTTTTGAGGAGATGTCATAGCATACGCGGTTTACGCCACGCACCTTATTTATGATATCGTTGCTCACCTTGGCCATGAAATCGTAAGGGAGATGCGCCCAGTCAGCTGTCATGGCATCTGTCGAGGTCACAGCACGGAGAGCGATGGCACGCTCGTAGGTGCGCTCGTCGCCCATCACGCCTACGCTCTGCACAGGGAGCAGGATTGCACCGGCCTGCCATACCTTGTCATACAGATCCCAGTCGCGGAGACCCTGGATGAAAATGTCGTCGGCATCCTGGAGTATGCGAACCTTCTCGGGGGTGATGTCGCCGAGGATTCTGACGGCGAGACCGGGGCCGGGGAAGGGATGACGCTTGATGAGATGTTCGGGCATGCCGAGCTGACGGCCCACGGCGCGAACTTCGTCCTTGAAGAGCAGACGGAGCGGCTCGCAAAGCTTGAGATTCATTTTCTCGGGGAGACCGCCTACGTTGTGGTGGCTCTTGATGGTGGTGCCGGTAATCGAAAGGCTCTCGATGCAGTCGGGATAGATGGTGCCCTGTGCAAGCCACTTGACATCCTTGATTTTATGAGCCTCCTCGTCAAACACGTCGATAAAGCCCTTGCCTATAATCTTGCGCTTGCGCTCGGGCTCGGTCACTCCGGCGAGCTCGCTGAAGAATTTCTCGGAAGCGTCGACTCCAACTACATTCAGGCCGAGGCACTCATAGTCGTGGAGCACGTTGCGGAACTCGTTTTTGCGGAGCATGCCGTGGTCAACGAAGATACAGGTCAGATTCTTTCCGATAGCGCGGTTGAGAAGCACTGCGGCAACCGATGAGTCCACGCCACCGCTGAGGCCGAGCACCACCTTGTCGTCGCCAAGCTGCTCCTTGAGCTGGGCCACGGTGCTCTCGATGAATGATTCGGCTGTCCAGTCCTGCTTGCCGCCGCAGATGTCGACCACGAAGTTGCGCAGAAGCTGGGTTCCGTGTTCCGAATGATACACCTCGGGGTGGAACTGCACGCCCCAGGTCTGCTCGCCCTCGACATGATAGGCTGCAATCGCAACCTTGTCGGTCGAAGCCACCGTACGGAAACCTTCGGGAATCGAGGTGATGGTGTCACCGTGGCTCATCCACACCTGCGAACCGACAGGGATATTCTTGAACAGAGGGCTGGTCGTGTCGATTTTGGTCAGGTGAGCACGGCCATACTCGCGCGAGGGAGCCGGCTCCACGCTGCCGCCCGAAGTATAGGCGATGAACTGCGCGCCGTAGCAGATGCCGAGCACAGGCAGATGACCGCGCAGGCGGTCGAGCTCAGTCCTGAACGCCTTGTCGTCGTAGACCGAGAAAGGCGAGCCCGAAAGGATGACACCGATAACCGACGGGTCATCGTAAGGGAACTTGTTGTAGGGAAGAATCTCGCAATATTCACCGAGCTCGCGCACACGGCGGCCTATGAGCTGCGTGGTCTGCGACCCGAAATCGAGAATGATAATCTTTTCCTGCATAATTGTGGGAAGAGTTATGTGATAATGATTGAATCTGAGTGCAAAGTTACGCAGAATTAACCGATTTTTAGAGGAATAATCTGATTTTTTTGACTAATTTTGCACCCTCAAATCCGAAACAGCAATCCGGACCAACCATACGAATGAAATATATGAAAAATATACGCCTTTTTCTGACTGATGTCGACGGGACGCTTACCGACGGCGGCATGTATTACACTGCCGACGGCGACGTCATGAAGAAGTTCAACGCCCGCGACGGCATGGGACTCCAGCTCCTGCAGAAAGCCGGCATAAAGACGGGCATAATAACAAGTGAGGACACGCAGCTCGTCAGACGCCGCGCCGAGAAACTCGGGCTCGATTTTCTCGTGCAGGGCAAACGCAACGGCGGTAAGCTCGCCGCCTGCGCCGACATCTGCGAGAATCTTGCAATAAGTCTCGACGAGGTAGCCTACATAGGCGACGACGTGAACTGCATCGAACTTCTCGGTGCCGCCGGGCTCCGCGCCTGTCCCGCCGACGCCGTGGCCCGAGTGAAGGCCCTTCCGGGAATCCTCGTCATGAATCTCAAGGGGGGCGAAGGCTGCGTCCGCGAGTTCGCCGACCTCATACTCAGCGAAACGGAGGGACGCCGATGAGCAAGGTCAAGATTTCCCTCACCTTCATGCTGCTGGCCGTCACCTTCTGTGTCTGCCTCATAGTCAGCAACCTCATGGAGATAAAGACCGTGGACCTCGGGCCGCTCACCATCACCGCCGGAGTCATCGTGTTTCCCATCTCCTACATACTCAACGACTGCATAGTCGAGGTCTACGGCTTCAACAAGGCTCGCCTCGTCATCTGGCTCGGCTTCGGCATGAACCTGCTCGTGTCGCTGCTCCTCCAGTTAGGCATCTGGCTTCCGGGCGCGGACTCATGGACCGGACAGGAGGCCATGACCGTGATATTCGGAGCCGTACCGCGCATTTTCGTCGCAAGTTTCATAGCCTTCCTCTGCGGCTCGATGGTCAACGCCTACGTGATGTCGCGCATGAAAATCGCCTCCGGCGGCCGCCGCTTCTCGCTGCGCGCCATCGTCTCCTCGCTCTGGGGCGAGGGAGTCGACTCGGTGATATTCTTCCCAATAGCCTTCGGCGGCATCCTCCCCTGGGGCGAAATCGCCATGCTCATCCTCACGCAGACACTGCTCAAGACTCTCTACGAAATCCTCATACTCCCCGTCACCCTCAAGGCCGTCAAGCTCCTGCGCGACCATGAGGGAGGCGACGTGACCGACTCACCCGACATGTCATACAAATGGTGGAAAATCAATGAAATCTGACTGGATATGGTTTGACCTCGACGACACCCTCGTCGATTTCCACACCAACTCGCGGCTTGCCCACAGGATAATCCACCGCGAGTGCGGGCTCGACCGCTACTACCCCTCGGCCGAGGAATGGACAGAGACCTACGAGGCCCACAACCGGACCTTGTGGGACCGCTACAGCCGTGCGGAAATCTCGCAGGACTTTCTCCGCTGCGACCGCTTCGCCACACCCCTGCGTCCGCGCTGGGACGGCACCGAAGAGAGTCTGCGCGACTTCTCCCGGGAGCTCGACAGCATCTATCTCTCGCGCCTCGCCGAGCAGACGGTGCTCATCGACGGCGCACGCGAGATTCTCGCTCTCCTGCGCGCGCACGATTATAATATAGGTGTACTTAGCAACGGTTTCAAGGATGTCCAGCACCGTAAGCTCGTCAACACCGGACTCGACAGGCTCGTGGACCTCATGGTGCTCAGCGACGACATCGGGGTCAACAAACCCGACACGCGCCTCTATGCCTACGCCATGGAGCGCGCCGGAGTCAGCGAGCCGTCGCGCCACACGATGATAGGTGACAACCGCGCCACCGACATCGAAGGGGCCCTCCGCGCCGGGTGGCACGCCATACTTCTCGACCCCTCGGCCGAGGCTCTGACCGACGCAGGCACCCACCTTGTCACCCCCCGTTTGAGTCTTATCAGCGGCCTCTTTACAGGCCAAAATCAGCTTTCTGTCCGCTAACGTGGTGAGAAAGTGAATTTTATGTAAATTTTTCGCATAAACATAGCTGATAATTCAAAAAAAGTTCCGATATTTGCACTTGCAAAAAATTGCGCCCTCCCGGTTGCGCAACCACAAAGATATTAACCAATTATAAATTAATATTGTAATGACTAAAGCTGACATCGTCAACGAGATTTCGAAATCTACCGGCATCGACAAGGCCAACGTACTCGAAACCATTGAAAAGTTCATGGAAACTGTGAAAGAGTCACTCTCTCACGGCGAAAACGTTTATCTTCGCGGCTTCGGTAGCTTCATCACCAAAGTTCGTTCCGAAAAGACTGCCCGCAACATCTCAAAGAACACTACAATCATCATCCCCGAGCACCGCATCCCCGCTTTCAAGCCCGCAAAGGTGTTCATGGAAGAAGTGAAAGATCTCAAATAAGAACCTATTGTCAAACAATAATATAATACCTTCCAACTATGCCCAGCGGAAAGAAAAGAAAAGGTCACAAGATGGCCACCCACAAGCGTAAAAAACGCCTTCGCAAGAACCGTCACAAGAAGAAATAAGCAGGTTCAGCCTGCAACTTCTTGCGTAGCTGCGTGAATAACACAAAGAACAAACTCTTGACCGGCGCAACCACATTAGGCACCACTAAAGGTTTGTTCTTTGCGTTGTTAACACAGACAATGCTCCCCGCCGGCTCCACCGCCGCCACACGCGGCCGTCCGGCTCCCTCCACACCTCTCGCCCCATATCGAATCTTAGACAGATCACAACCGACTAATGAAGAGTGAACTTATTGTAGACGTACAGCCCAGCGAGGTTTCAATAGCCTTGCTCGAGGACTCGCGGCTCGTCTCCCTACAGAAAGAGTCGCGCAACATCGCCTACGCCGTCGGTGACATCTACCTGGCCAAAGTCAAAAAACTTATGCCCGGCCTGAACGCCGCCTTCGTCAACGTAGGCTACGAAAAGGACGCTTTTCTTCATTACTTGGATCTCGGTTCACAATTCTCTACCTACTCGGCCTTCCTCAAGGCAATACTCGTCGACAAGAAAGCAGACACCACCGTATCAAAAATCAAGCGCCTTCCCGACATCGACAAGCACGGCTCCATCACAAACGTGCTCGAACCCGGTCAGGAACTGATGGTGCAGATTGTCAAGGAGCCTATTTCGTCAAAAGGCCCGCGGCTCACAACGGAAATCACATTCACCGGCCGCTACATGGTGCTGATACCATTCGGCGACAAAATCTCAATCTCGCAGAAAATCAAGACAACGGAGGAAAAACTCCGCCTGCGCCAGCTCATAGAGAGCATCAAGCCAAAGAATTTCGGAGTAATCATCCGCACATCCGCCGAAGGAAAAAGCGTGAGGGAACTCCATCATGAGCTCAAGACACTGCTCCGCTGCTGGGACGAAACCGTAGCCAAAGCCCGCATAGCCACTGCTCCAGCCCTCATCTTCGAGGAGGAGAGCCGAATAGTCGGGATGCTGCGCGATGTATTCAGCCCCACTTTCGAGAGCATCTATGTCAACGACAAGGAGATATTCAGTCAGATTTCAAAGTATGTCAACCTCATCTCGCCGGAGAGCAAAGACATCGTAAGGCTCTACGACGACAAGGTGCCCATCTTTGACCACTTCAACATCACACGCCAGATAAAATCGTCATTCGGCAAGACCGTCTCGTTCAAATCCGGCGCCTACGTCATCATCGAACACACTGAAGCCCTCCACGTCATCGACGTCAACTCCGGCAACCGCTCCAAAGCGGCCCCCGACCAGGAAAGCAACGCCCTTGAAGTCAACCTGCGCGCCGCCGACGAGATAGCGCGCCAGCTCCGTCTGCGCGACATGGGCGGCATTATCGTCATCGACTTCATCGACATGAACAAGGCCGAGCACCGACAGAAGCTCTACGAGCACATGCGCGAGGTGATGGCCAACGACCGCGCCCGCCACAACATCCTGCCCCTGAGCAAATTCGGACTGATGCAGATTACACGCCAGCGCGTACGCCCGGCACTTGACATCAACACCTCCGAAGAGTGCCCATCATGTCACGGCAAAGGCGAAGTCCGCCCGTCGCTCCTGTTCACCGACACTCTCCACGAAAAACTCGACTATCTTGTACACACTCTCAATGTCAAGAACTTCATCCTCTACGTGCATCCTTTCGTGTCGGCCTATCTGAAAAAGGGATTCCCCTCGCTCTACCGCCGGTGGCAGCTCGAATTCGGATTCAATTTCCGCATCGTCCCGGACGAATCACTCGCCTATCTGCAATACAAAGTCCTCGACAGCAAACGCAACGAAATCGACCTTCAGGAAGAGAAAGACATGGACTCCTCGGCCTCCAAATCGAAATCAAAGGCCAAGAACCGAGCCAAAGAAGATTAGCGCGACTGCCGCCGCACCACACTGCCGGCGCATGTCTGTATGAATCAAAAACGTTAACCTCCGCAACATTACTGTCATGCGGAGGTTTTTTATGTTGTAGAACATAGTAATTTTTTTTGTCACCTTGCGGAGTGTCTGTATATTTGTAGGCACAAATAAGTGTGAAATCTACACTTATTATATTACTACCTGAAATTCACCTGAATCAAGATAAAAAAACTATAACCTCTAACCTTCATCACAAAAAAATTATCAATTCGCCGACCATGAAACGGATCTTCACTAAAATGACAGCTCTCAGCGCCGGTATTCTCCTGGCGGGAGCCGGTGTCATGCTGACTTCCACAGGATGCAGCCAGCAGAAAGAAGCCACCCTCACCAAATCAGGTATCGACCCTGCGAAGTTCGCGGGAGAGCGCGACGGCAAGCAGACCGCACTCTACATCCTCGAAAACGCCAACGGCATGGAAGCCTGCATAACCAACTTCGGCGGACGCATCGTCTCGCTAACCGTGCCTGACCGCGACGGCAACTTCCGCGACGTAGTCCTCGGTTTCGACAGCATCGCAGCCTACTATCCCGAAAACAATCAGACCGATTTCAGCGCAGCCATAGGCCGCTACGCCAACCGAATCAACCAGGGACACCTCGTCATCGACGGCGACACCATCCAGCTTCCTCAGAACAACTTCGGCCACTGCCTCCACGGAGGTCCCACCGGCTGGCAGTATCAGGTCTATGACGCCGAGCAGCCCAACGACTCCACCGTGGTGCTCACCATGCACTCGCCCGACGGCGACAACAACTTCCCCGGCAACGTCACCGCAACCGTGACCTACACCCTCACCGCCGACAACCGCCTCGACATCGCCTACGAAGCCACTACCGACAAGCCCACCGTCATCAACATGACAAACCACGCCTACTTTAACCTCAACGGCGACCCCTCGGCTCCCATCACCGACAATCAGCTCTATGTCAACGCTGCTACCTACACCCCGGTTGACTCCACATTCATGACCACCGGAGAAATCCTCCCCGTGGCCGGCACTCCCATGGACTTCACCACACTCCGCGTAATCGGCGAGCGCATCAACGAGACTGACTTCGAGCAGATAAAGAACGGCAACGGCTATGACCACAACTGGGTGCTCGACACCAAGGGCGACATCACCGCTCCTGCCGCCACCCTCCAGTCACCCTCGACCGGCATCGTGCTCAACGTCTACACCGATGAACCCGGCATCCAGGTTTACTCCGGCAACTTCCTCGACGGCACCGTGACTGGCAAGGGAGGCAAGGTCTACAACCAGCGCGCCGGCATCTGCCTCGAGACCCAGCACTATCCCGACAGCCCCAACAAACCCGAATGGCCCTCGACCCTCCTACGTCCCGGCGACACCTACAGAAGCCACACCGTATTCGCGTTCTCAACAGACAAGAAATAGTAACCACACTCCAACAGAATCTAACTCGAATTCATAACCTTAATAATCCTTAGAAAACTATGGCATTACTTGACTGGGTTGTCATCGGTATTTTTGCCCTCGCTCTCATAGGCGTCATCCTCTGGGTGATGCGTCAGAAACAGAACGATGCCGCTGACTACTTCCTCGGAGGCAAAGACGCAACATGGATTGCAATCGGCGCCTCGATTTTCGCATCCAACATCGGTTCCGAACACCTTATCGGACTCGCCGGCGCTGGAGCTTCGTCCGGTATGGCTATGGCCCACTGGGAAATCCAGGGCTGGATGATTCTGCTCCTTGGCTGGGTATTCGTGCCCTTCTACACCCGCTCCATGGTCTACACCATGCCTGAATTCCTTGAAAAGCGCTTCAACCCGCAGTCGCGCACCATCCTCGCCACCATCTCGCTCATCAGCTATGTGCTCACCAAAGTGGCCGTGACAGTCTATGCCGGCGGTCTCGTGTTCAAGGAGGTATTCGGCATCGAGACTCTTTGGGGCATGGATTTCTTCTGGATTGCAGCCATCGGCCTCGTGCTTCTCACCGCTCTCTACACCATATTCGGCGGTATGAAATCAGTGCTCTACACCTCAGTGCTTCAGACACCGATTCTGCTTCTCGGCTCACTCATCATCCTCGTGCTCGGCCTCAAGGAACTCGGCGGCTGGGATGAAATGATGAGAATCTGCTCGGCAGTGAAAGTCAACGAAGCCGGAGACGCCATGACAAGTCTTATCCGCGATAACAGTGACTCGCATTATCCATGGCTTGGAGCCTTGATCGGCTCCGCCGTCATCGGTTTCTGGTACTGGTGTACCGACCAGTTCATCGTCCAGCGTGTACTGTCCGGCAAGGATGAGAAAGAGTCACGTCGAGGCACTATCTTCGGCGCCTATCTCAAGTTGTTGCCTGTTTTCCTGTTCCTCATTCCCGGCATGATAGCCTTTGCCCTTCATCAGAACCTCGGCGATTTTCTCCCGCTTACCGAAGGTGGGCTGCCTAACTCTGACGCAGCTTTCCCGACTCTCGTGGCAAAACTGCTCCCGGCTGGTATCAAGGGTCTGATTGTCTGTGGAATCCTTGCAGCATTGATGAGCTCGTTGGCGTCATTGTTCAACTCATCAGCAGCTTTGTTTACCATAGACTTCTACCAGCGTTTCAAGCCTGATACCGATCCCAAGAAACTCGTGCGTATAGGCCAAAGCGCAACTGTAGTCATTGTCATCCTTGGTATACTTTGGATACCTGTAATGCGTTCAATCGGTGACGTACTCTACCTATACCTCCAGGATGTGCAGTCCGTCCTCGCTCCGGGTATCGCAGCAGCCTTCCTCATCGGTATCCTCTGGAAGCGTGCCACCGCACAGGGCGGTATGTGGGCTCTGATTTCCGGCTTATTGATTGGTCTTACCCGTCTAAGCGCGAAAATCTGGTACACAACTTCGGCCTCAGCCGCAGGTTTCAGTGCAGAAAAATTCAAGGAAGATGGACTATCGACAGTGGATGCCTTCGGCAACAAGCTCGACTTTGTGGGATTATGGGCACAGAAAAACGGTGTGAATGACATCTTCTTCAACCTATTCTATGCTGAAAACTGGCTCTTCTTCTGCGGCTGGATGCTCGTGTTCTGCCTCGCTGTGGGCGTGATTGTGTCGCTCTTCACCAAGGCACCCGAGCCCGAGAAAATCCAGGGCCTCGTGTTCGGCACCTCCACTCCCGAACAGCGTGCCGAGACCCGCGCGAGCTGGAATCACTGGGATGTAATCAACTCTGTGATTATCCTCGCAATCACCGTCGCTTTCTACATTTATTTCTGGTAATAAACTACACGTTCCGACGATGTTCTATTCAAACAACCCGCGTTTTTTCATCTCGGTCGACTGCATCATATTCGGCTTGGTCGAGGGGAAGCTCTGCCTTCTCCTCACCAAACGCCGTTTCGAGCCTGAAAAGGGCAAATGGTCAGTCATGGGCGGCTTCGTCCAGGAAAATGAGAGTGTCGATGACGCCGCAAGGCGTGTGCTCCGGCAGCTGACGGGTCTGGAGGACATCTACATGGAGCAGGTCCACGCTTTCGGCGCCGTAGACCGCGACCCGGGCGAAAGAGTGATTTCAGTCGCCTACTACGCCCTCCTCGGCCCCGACGAATACAACATGGACCTCCTCGCCACCCACGAGGCGGTGTGGGTCGACATAAACCACCTGCCTCCGCTCGGTTTCGACCATCCCGAAATGGTCGAAAAGACCCTCAGACTCATCAGGAGCAAATGCTCGCACGAGCCCATCGGCTTCAATCTCCTTCCGGCCCTTTTCACCCTCACACAGCTCCAGTCGCTCTACGAGACAATCCTCGGCGAGCCTCTCGACAAGCGCAATTTCCGCAAACGTGTGGCCGAAATGGACTGCATCGAGAAAACCGACCTCATCGACAAGACCGGTTCACGCCGCGGCGCGAGCCTCTACTGCTTCAATGACAATGCCTACCTCTCTCACCCCAAATTCAAAATCTGATTTACCTTATATTTATAACAATCCCTTTAAAACCCTACAAAGCTATGTACTCAAACTATGAAATATGGTGGGTCACCGGCGCACAGCTCCTTTACGGAGGTGACGCAGTGGTGGCAGTCGACGCTCACTCTAAAGAAATGGTCGACGGACTCAATAACTCAGGCCTTCTTCCCGTAAAGGTTGTCTACAAAGGCACCGCCAACTCCTCACACGAGGTCGAGGACATCATGAAAGCCGCCAACAACGATCCCCGCTGTGCAGGTATCATCACCTGGATGCACACCTTCTCACCCGCCAAGATGTGGATCCACGGCCTCAAGATTCTCTCCAAGCCCCTCCTCCACTTCCACACCCAGTACAACGCCGAAATCCCCTGGGACACCATGGACATGGACTTCATGAACCTCAACCAGAGCGCCCACGGCGACCGCGAGTTCGGCCACATCTGCGCCCGCATGCGTGTGCGCCGCAAGGTTGTCACCGGCTACTGGAAGGACCCCGAGACCCTCAAGCGCATCGCCGTATGGCAGCGCGTCTGCATCGGCTGGGCCGACGCTCAGGACATGCTCATCATCCGTCTTGGCGACCAGATGAACAATGTGGCTGTGACCGACGGCGACAAGGTTGAGGCTGAAATCCGTCTCGGCTACCATGTAGACTACATGCCCTTCAGCTCGCTCATGAAGTATTTCGACGAAATCAAGAATGCCGACGTCGACGCCCTCGTAGCCGAATACTTCCGTCTCTACGCCCACGACGCAGCTCTCGAAGACAAGAACAGCGAAGCATATACCAAAGTGTGGAACGCAGCCAAGGCTGAACTCACCCTCCGCGCCATGCTCAAGGACAAGGGCGCCAAGGGCTTCACAACCAACTTCGACGACCTCGGCGACGTGAACATCGACGTGACCGGCCGCGGTTTCGACCAGATTCCCGGTCTCGCTTCACAGCGCCTCATGGCCGAGGGCTACGGCTTCGGTGCCGAAGGCGACTGGAAGTCCGCCGCTCTCTACCGCACTCTCTGGGTGATGACCCGCGGCATGGAAGGCGGATGCTCATTCCTTGAGGACTACACCCTCAACTTCAACGGCAAGGAGAGCTCCATCCTCCAGGCCCACATGCTCGAAGTCTGCCCCCTCATCGCCGAAGAGCGTCCCCGCCTCGAGGTACACTTCCTCGGAATCGGTGTCCGCAAGGCTCAGACCGCACGTCTCGTGTTCACCTCCAAGCCCGGCGCGGGCGTCACAGCTACAGTTGTCGACATGGGCAACCGCTTCCGTCTCATCGTCAACGACGTCGAGTGCATCAAATCCAAGCCCCTGCCCAAACTCCCCGTGGCTTCGGCTCTCTGGATTCCCCAGCCCGACTTCGAGACAGGCGCTACCGCATGGATTCTCGCCGGCGGCACACACCACTCTTGCTTCTCCTATGCCATCACTCCCGAATTCTGGGAAGATTATGCGGAAATCGCAGGCATCGAGATGGTACACATCGACAAGAACACCACTATCGAGTCGTTCAAGAACTCACTCCGCATGGGCGAGGTCTACTATATGCTCAACAAGTCACTCTATCTCTAATTCCTGAGCGATGAAACTGGACCCCAAATCAACCATCGAACAGGGCAAAGCGATACTCGGCATTGAATTCGGCTCGACCCGAATCAAAGCCGTCCTCATCGACGGGGAAAACAAGCCCATCGCACAGGGATGTCACGAGTGGGAAAACCAGCTCGCCGACGGTCTGTGGACATACAGCACCGAAGCCATCTGGTATGGCCTCCAGGACTGCTATGCCAACCTCCGCGCCAATGTCCGCAAGGAATTCGACATCGAAATCGAAAACCTCGCCGCCATCGGCATCAGCGCGATGATGCACGGCTACATGCCCTTCGGCAAGAATGAGGAAATCCTCGTCCCCTTCCGCACCTGGCGCAACACCAACACCGGAAAGGCCGCGGCCGAACTCTCGGAGCTCTTCGTCTACAACATTCCCCTGCGCTGGAGCATCTCGCATCTCTATCAGGCCATCCTCAACGGCGAGGAGCACGTGAAGGACATCGACTATCTGACCACCCTCGCGGGTTATATCCACTGGCAGCTCACCGGCCGCAAGGTGCTCGGCGTGGGCGATGCTTCCGGCATGATACCCATCGACCCCGAGACCAAGACCTACTATGCCTCCATGGTGGAGAAGTTCGACAATCTCGTGGCGCCCAAGGGCTTCCCCTGGAAACTTCTCGAGATCATGCCCGAAGTCCTCGTGGCAGGCGACGATGGCGGCACCCTCACCGCCGAGGGCGCCAAGCGTCTCGACGTCTCAGGTCATCTCAAGCCCGGCATACCCTTCTGTCCCCCGGAAGGCGACGCAGGCACAGGCATGGTGGCCACCAACGCCGTGCTCCAGCGCACCGGCAACGTCTCGGCAGGCACCTCATCCTTCTCGATGATTGTGCTTGAGAAAGAGCTCTCGAAGCCCTACGAGATGATTGACATGGTGACTACCCCCGACGGCAGTCTCGTGGCTATGGTGCACTGCAACAACTGTACCTCCGACCTCAACGCTTGGGTAAATCTCTTCAAGGAATACCAGGAACTCCTCGGCATACCCGTCAACATGAACCAGGTCTACGGTCTGCTCTACGAAAATGCCCTCAAGGGCGACGCTGACTGCGGCGGTCTGCTCTCCTACAACTACTTCTCAGGCGAGCCCATCACCGGTCTTGCCGAAGGACGTCCGCTGTTCGTGCGCTCCGCGTCCGACAAGTTCAGCCTTGCCAACTTCATGCGTGCCAACATCTATGCGGCTGTCTGTGTGCTGAAAATCGGCAACGACATCCTCTTCAACGAAGAGAAAGTCGAGGTTGACCGCATCACCGGCCACGGCGGTCTGTTCAAGACCAAAGGCGTGGGTCAGCGTATCCTCGCCGCAGCCCTCAACTCGCCCATCTCTGTCATGGAGACGGCAGGCGAAGGCGGCGCATGGGGCATCGCTCTGCTCGCTTCATACCTTGTCAACAACGGCCGCAAGCTCTCGCTCGCAGGCTTCCTGAACGAATCGGTATTCCTCGGCGACGCCGGCACTGAAATCGCCCCCACACCCGAGGAAGTCGAAGGCTTCAACGTCTACATCGAGAACTACAAACGCGGTCTCGCCATCGAGCAGGCAGCCGTCGCAGCCAAGGCGTAGGCTACTGCGGACAAAAGTATGATATGCAACATAATTATTGATTTTTCGGTCATTA
Organism: Bacteroidales bacterium; assembly: GCA_019416285.1. Lineage (GTDB taxonomy): Bacteria > Bacteroidota > Bacteroidia > Bacteroidales > Muribaculaceae > Duncaniella. Next base: position 15,880 of record DXXM01000001.1, on the reverse strand, counting down.
TCGACAACCTTTAGTTTGTCATACCCGATTTTTATACTTAAATTTGCAACGGTGAAAGGTATGGTTTCCTAACGGAAGCACCCCTTTCACCGTTAACCGTATATTTTACTGACAAAATTCATTCAACCAAACACATTATCATGGATATTTCACACATTGAACACGTGGGTATCGCAGTCCCCGACCTTAAGGAAGCAATCGCTTTCTACGAAAACACGCTTGGCCTTAAATGTTTTGCCATCGAAGAAGTTGAAGATCAGAAAGTCCGCACCGCTTTCTTCAAAGTGGGCCAGACCAAAATAGAGCTTCTTGAAGGCACATCGCCCGAAAGCGCAATCTCGAAATTCATTGCCAACAACGGTGGCCGCGGCGGAATCCAGCACATCGCCTTCGCCATCGAGGACGGTGTGGCCAACGCACTCGCCGAAGTCGAGGGCAAGGGCTGCCGCCTCATCGACAAAGCTCCCCGCAAGGGTGCCGAGGGCCTCAACATCGCCTTCCTTCACCCGAAATCGACCTGCGGCACTCTCATCGAGCTCTGCGAGGACCCCAATAAGAAATAATCACACATTCCGAAATATTCTATTTCCCAAATTCCTATCATAATTTCCAACAGATGAGTAACCAGCTTGAAAAAGTAAAAGAGCTTATCGCCCTCCGCGAAGAAGCCCGCCTGGGCGGTGGAGAGAAAGCCATCCAGAAACAGCACGAGAGAGGCAAATACACTGCCCGCGAGCGTATCGCACAGCTTCTCGACGAAGGTTCTTTTGAGGAAATCGACATGTTTGTCCGCCACCGCTGCTACAACTTCGGCCAGGAGAAGAAAAGCTACCTCGGCGACGGTGTTGTGACCGGCTACGGTACAATCGACGGACGTCTCGTATATGTATTCGCTCAGGATTTCACAGTGTTCGGCGGCTCGCTCAGCGAGACAATGGCGCTCAAGATCTGCAAAATCATGGATATGGCCATGAAGATGGGCGCTCCCGTAATCGGCCTCAACGACTCGGGTGGCGCACGTATCCAGGAAGGCATCAACGCCCTCGCAGGCTACGCTGAAATCTTCCAGCGCAACATCCTCGCATCCGGCGTGATTCCCCAGATTTCAGGCATCCTCGGTCCCTGCGCCGGCGGCGCCGTCTACTCTCCCGCCCTCACCGACTTCACCATCATGACAAAGGGTATCAGCTACATGTTCCTCACCGGCCCGAAGGTTGTAAAGACCGTGACCGGCGAAGATGTGAGCCAGGAAGCTCTCGGCGGTGCTACCGTTCACTCCCAGAAGAGCGGTGTGGCCCACTTCGCAGCCGAGGACGGCGAGGAAACCCTCCGCATCATCCGCAAACTCTTCAGCTACATTCCCCAGAACAACCTCGAAGAGCCCCCGCTGGTTGAGTGCAACGACCCCATCGACCGCCTCGAGGATTCGCTCAACGAAATCATCCCCGACTCAGCCAACCGTCCCTACGATATGTATGAGGTCATCAACGCTATCGTCGACAACGGTGAGTTCCTTGAAATCCAGCGCGACTTCGCCAAGAACATCATTATCGGCTTCGCGCGCTTCAACGGCCAGGCAGTCGGCGTGGTGGCCAACCAGCCCAAATATCTCGCCGGTGTGCTCGACAGCAACGCATCGCGCAAGGGCGCACGCTTCGTCCGCTTCTGCGACGCCTTCAACATTCCTCTGGTGACACTCGTCGACGTCCCCGGCTTCCTTCCCGGAACAGGCCAGGAATACAACGGTGTGATTCTCCACGGCGCGAAACTCCTCTACGCCTACGGCGAGGCCACAGTGCCCAAGGTGACAGTGACACTCCGCAAGAGCTACGGCGGCAGCCACATCGTGATGTCATGCAAGCAGCTCCGCGGCGACATGAACTACGCATGGCCTACAGCCGAAATCGCCGTGATGGGTGGCGCAGGCGCAGTCGAAGTCCTCTACGCCAAGGAAGCCAAAGCGTCGGAAGATCCCGCTAAGGTGCTTCAGGAGAAAGAAGAGGAATACAACAAGCTCTTCTGCAACCCCTACAACGCAGCCCGCTACGGCTATATCGATGATGTCATCGAACCGCGCAACACTCGTTTCCGCATCATCCGCGCCCTCCAGCAGCTCGCCACAAAGAAGGTTGTCAACCCCGCCAAGAAGCACGGCAACATTCCTCTCTAAACAGAGACTGCCGGCGCAGTTCCGGCGGCGCTCCGACGCCGCTGCGACCACAGCGCCGCAATTTCACAAACTATTCAAGAGAAAAAAGTTATGAACAAAAGACTTTTAACGCTGCTGCTGGTGACTCTCGCCTTCGTGAGCTCCATCTGCGCCCAGGGTCGCCGCGGTCTTCGCATCAATGAGGTGATGATCGTCAACGACTCTACGAGCGTGGTCGACGACTTCGGGCAATACTCGGCGTGGGTCGAGCTTTTCAACTCCACTTTCGGCCCGCTGGAAATCTCAAGCGTCTTCCTCACCAACGACCGCAACAACAATAAGCTCTATCCCGTCCCCTTAGGAGATGTCAACACCGAGATTCCCTCGCGCCAGCACATCCTGTTCTGGGCAGACGGCGAGCCGAACAAAGGTACCTTCCACACCAATTTCAAGTTCACTCCCGGACAGGACAACTACATCGCCATCTACGACGCCAACGGCATCTCGCTGATTGACGAAATCGTGGTTCCCGGCTCCCTCCTCCCGGGCCAGTCATACGCCCGCAAAGCCGACGGCGAAGGGGGTATCAACAACCCCGACGACTGGGAAGTGCGCGACGGTTCGGAATCGAAGTACATCACCCCTTCGAGCAACAACATCATCAAGAGCACCAACAACAAGGTCGACAGCTTTGCCGAACATGACCCCCACGGCTTCGCCATGGCAGTCATGGCAATGTGCATCGTGTTTGCTGCCCTTCTCGTACTCTCGATCTGCTTCTACATCATCAACAGCATCGGCGCATCCATCTCGCGCAAGCGCAAGGTGAAAGCCCTCGCCAACGAGGAGACAGGAGTTGAGGATCACCACCACGAGCAGGATTCAGGCGAAGTCATCGCGGCAATCTCCGCGGCCCTCGCCGAGCACCTCGACGCTCACGACCGCGAAAGCACCGTCCTCACCATCAACAAGGTGCGCCGCGCCTACTCTCCCTGGAGCTCCAAGATCTACAGCCTCCGCGAGCTTCCGAACCGCCATTAAGCCCCACTTAATAAAAAACGCTTCAACCACTTGAAACACCCAAACTGAAATGAAAGAATATAAATATAGAATCAACGGTAACCTCTACACGGTGAAAATCGGCGATATCGACAACAATCTCGCCAAGGTAGAGGTCAATGGCGTTCCCTACAAAGTGGAGCTCCAGAAGACTGAAAAGCCCGTCACCATCGTTTCCGCCCCGCGTCCCTCTGCCGCCCCGCGCACCCAGAGCGGCGAAAAGGTAATCGCCAAGCCCAAAGTACAGGGCGGTTACTCTGTGGAAGCACCCCTGCCAGGTGTCGTTATGTCTGTCGGCGTAAAGGTCGGCGATACTGTCAAGGCCTCCGACACAGTTGTCGTGCTCGAGGCTATGAAGATGGAAAACGCCATCCATGCCGGACGCGACGGAAAGGTAGCTTCAATCGCTGTGACTCCGGGCGACTCCGTACTTCAGGGCGCCGTCCTCGTGACCCTCGAATAAATAGTGTGAGCGTAGCCAAAACCTCAAATTTTTGAAAACCTCACATCTAAGTAACTTCAAGCATTATGTTTAGCGAATTCTTACTCCAAAACCTTCAGGAGTTCTGGCACCTGACAGGTTTTTACAACGCCACCTGGGAGCATCTCGTGATGCTGCTCGTGGGATTGTTCTTCATCTGGCTCGCCATCAAGAAGAATTTCGAACCGATGCTCCTCGTGCCAATCGGCTTCGGTATCCTTATAGGCAATGCCCCCTTCAACACCACCGCCGGTCTTGAAATCGGCATCTACGAGGAGGGTTCAGTGCTCAATATTCTTTACAATGGTGTAAGCGCCGGATGGTATCCCCCGCTCATCTTCCTCGGCATCGGCGCAATGACCGACTTCTCGGCCCTGATCGCCAACCCGAAACTCATGCTCATCGGTGCTGCCGCCCAGTTCGGTATCTTCGGTGCCTACATGGTAGCCCTCCTGCTCGGCTTCGCTCCTGACCAGGCAGGTGCCATCGCAATCATCGGCGGTGCCGACGGCCCCACAGCCATCTTCCTTTCGTCGAAACTCGCCCCCAACCTCATGGGTGCCATCGCAGTCTCGGCTTACTCCTACATGGCCCTCGTGCCAGTGATTCAGCCGCCGCTGATGCGCCTGCTCACCACCAAACACGAGCGCGTCATCAAGATGAAGCCGGCCCGCGCCGTCTCGCAGAACGAGAAAATCATCTTCCCCATCGTCGGAATGATTCTCACCTGCTTCGTCGTGCCCTCGGGTCTCCCGCTGCTCGGCATGCTCTTCTTCGGCAACCTCCTGCGTGAGTGTGGCGTGACCAACCGTCTGGCCAAGACCGCCAGCAACGCCCTCACCGACATCGTAACCATCCTTCTCGGTATGACCGTCGGCGCATCCACCCAGGCTTCAGAGTTCCTCACCTCAGAGACTATCCGCATCTTCCTTCTCGGATTCATGGCCTTCGTAATCGCATCGGCCAGCGGCGTTCTCTTCGTGAAGCTCTTCAACCTATTCCTGCCGAAATCCAAGAAAATCAACCCGCTCATCGGCAACGCCGGCGTATCAGCCGTGCCCATGTCGGCCCGCATCTCCAACAACCTCGGTCTCGAATATGACCCGAGCAACTACCTGCTGATGCACGCCATGGGTCCCAACGTAGCCGGTGTGATCGGCTCGGCTGTCGCAGCCGGTGTCCTCCTCGGATTCCTCGCATAAGCGACCGTGGTGACTGCGGTCACTCCCCGGCCCATGTACCGACCCTCAACACGCAGGGGCATAATCTATATTCGTTCAATCATATATTTTATGCCCCTGCGTTTTCCTCTCCACACAATATCTTTTAACAGTCTCCCTCGCTTTAACCATTCTAAAGGTTGTATTTTAACATAAGAGAGCAAACCTTCACGAAAAAGGATTGTTTTTAACATAGACATTCACCAAGGACTCCCGAAAGGCAACCTAACTGCCGAACATATTAAACACGTTTCATTCTCCACAGTGAACAGTCAGATAAAATATTCCACCGATTAAGGTATCGGGACTTTTATTTAAAAGACTACTATATGGTAACAAAGAAACTGATTGAATCAATTTACAAGAAATACAATCGTCCCCCGTCATCGCCCGACGAGCTTAATATCGGCCTCCTTTTCGAATATGCTTTCGAAAACCACGGCATCGTCATCGATGAGAACGATCTCTACATCGGCAGCGTCGAGCCCTCATCGCCATTCGCCACCATACCCCTTGACCATATCCATGAGATTCTTGAATTCGAGGATTATATAGCCATCGTCCTCCGCAATTCGATAATATTCCTCAACAAAAACAATTCTGACGTAAACGTCCATCTGCGCATGGTTTCTCCCTCCGTGTGGTCGCGCCTCAAGATGTCGCTCGCTGGAGGCGAATAAGCATCCGCGGTATATCCTCTAAAAGAAACAGAGTCTGAACCAATGCAACGCGAAGAAATTTTCAACCGCACAGCCCTCCTTACGGGCCGTGAGACCCTTGAAAAGTTCGGCAACTGCCGCGTCATTATATTCGGCGTGGGCGGAGTCGGGAGCTGGGCGGCGGAAACACTCGTCAGAAGCGGCTTCACCAGGCTGACAATTGTCGACGCTGACAGAGTGGCGGCTTCCAACATCAACAGGCAGCTTCCAGCCACTTCCTCGACCGTAGGCGAGGTCAAAGTCGACGTGATGCGTCGCAGACTCCTAGACATCAACCCCGACGCACACATTGAAGCCGTCCACGCCTTTTACAACAGCGATACCTGCGCAGACTACCCTCTTACTGATTACGACATTGTAATCGACGCCATCGACTCGCTTGCCGATAAAGCTCTGCTCATACTTGAAGCCACCCGCGCCATGGCCGAGACAGCGCGCACGGAGCGCCCCGTCCACTTCTATTCGTCAATGGGAGCGGCACTGAAAACCGACCCGTCGCGCATCGCCGTCGCCGAGTTCTGGAAAGTCAAGGGCTGTCCGCTCGCAGCAGCTCTGAGGCGACGTTTCAAGAAGTCCGGAGAGTTTCCCGCAAAAAAATTCAAATGTGTCTACTCCGATGAGCTTGTCAGAAACCATCCCGACGCCGCTGCGCTCACTGACAAGTCCGGAGCCATGACCTTCAACAAAGTTTCCGTTAACGGCGCCTTCATGCACATCACCGCAATCTTCGGCATCACCCTCGCATCCCTCGCCATCCGCGATTTTATGAAATGAAATTCCCCCTCGCCCCGTGCGTGGATGCAGCCTCCATCACAACTTGCAGAATATAATGTGATTTGTCGTAGGGCAGTTTTTCAAAACGGCCACCGGCTTTAATCCTCCCTGCAATTTCAGGCGCAAAAGCGCCCCTACTCCACCAAATCCTCAAACAGTCTTTCAAACGTCCCTTCAAGATCAGGCGTGAGCCCCGGATGCGGCCGCGAGGTCGACAGACACGCGCTCCTCACAGCCGTCAGCCAGCGGAAACGCTCATGCGTCTCAAGCTCACCTATGGCACCCCGGCAACCCTCGGCAATCCTGCGGAACGAATCGAGCTGGCCACACAGCACCTCAATGTCGGTTCCCGGCGAAAAAGCCTCCAGCCGCCCTTTGTCAATATGAAAACGCACACGTATCCACCGGCGGCGCTTACACATCATCACAAGTCCGATATTGATAAATTCCTCCCTTTCGACGCGCGGCACATAGCGCACTATGGCATATTCAAACAAGTTTTTCTCTTGTGGCGATTGCATGACGCAGAAAAATTTGGGAATTAGACAAACGTGTTTTCAGAAATTCACGATACACCTCGCGCTGCTCGGCAGGCGTGGCCGGAGTTCCCGAAGCGGCGAGCCAGTCCTCAGGCACGGCGTCGACCACAGCGTCGATGACCTCCGGTGTAATCAGCGCGCGCATCCGCGCGTCGGCTTCCTCAAGCCGCGACGCATCCGCGAGCATGGCGTGGTCCCTGACATACGGAAACGGACTCAGCGCCGCCTTTTCCCAGCCGTCCCACGAATGATGGAAATAGAGCGAAGCCCCCTGGTCGATGAGCCACAGCTCGCGGTTCCATAGGAGCATGTTAGTGTTGCGGGCCGTGCGGTCGATATTCGTCAGGAAAGCGTCGAGCCACACGAGCTTAGAGGCCGTCAGCGCATCCGTATGATTCGCCAACACGTCCCATGTCAGCGCTTTCGAGAGGAAATGCACGCCTAAGTTGAGCCCCTCGCTGCCGCGCAGCAGGTCCTGAATCTCCTCGTCGCCCTCAGTCCGGCCGAAATCCACACCGAGGTCGAGAAAAACGAGCTCCGGTACCCTGAATCCGGCGCCACGCGCTATCTCCGAACCGATAAACTCGGCGATAAGAGCCTTGGTCCCGTGGCCAGCGCCACGGAATTTCGCCACATAGCGGAAGCCGTCGGTGGCCTCCACCAATCCGGGCAGGGACCCCCCTTCGCGGAGCGGCTGATGATAGAGAGTCATCTCCTCATGTCGTATATCGAGTGTCATATTTCCTTTATTGTCTACAAATATAGTAACAATTTCCATACCAATTTGCAGCTAAAGGCATTAAAGAAATATTTCATTATTAAAAGTTTTGAACTCAGAGGGATAATTGCGACCTTTGCACCGAATTTCCCGCAGCAGGAGATTCAGCTGTCACCTAAGCAACTTAAGTCAAACAAATTATAAACCATGAAATCCGTTTAAAGAATGGTAACTGCAATTGTAACATTTTTTATCCTCGGCTATCTCTGCATCGCTCTCGAAAGCGTGTTGAAAATCAACAAAGCCGTACCAGCGCTTCTGATGTGCGTGGTGTGCTGGACCCTCTATGCCTGCGGTTATGCGCCCGAACATGGCGTCGACACCTCCGAGCAGGTTCTCGAACACCTCGGTGACACTTGTGAAATTCTTTTCTTCCTGATGGGAGCCATGACAATCGTCGAGATTGTCGACGCCAACGGCGGCTTCTTCTTCGTCAAGGACGCACTGGCAACCACAAGCAAACGCAAACTTCTGTGGCGCATCACCTTCATGGCCTTTATACTCTCGGCCATCCTCGACAACCTTACCACTTCAATTGTCATGGTGATGGTGCTCCGCAAACTTATTGATGACCACAATGACCGCATGATTTACGGCGGCATGATTATAATCGCGGCCAACGCCGGCGGTGCCTTCTCGCCAATCGGCGACGTCACAACCATAATGCTCTGGATTCGCGGCATGATTACCACCGGCGGAGTTATCACAGAGCTCTTCATCCCCTCGCTTGTCGCAGTCATCGTCTCCGGCTTCGCGGCACAGTATTATCTCAAAGGCACTCTGCCCCCTGTCAACCATGCCGAAGAGACGCTTCCTGAAGGTCAGACCAAGGGCGACCGCACCCTCATACTCTGTCTCGGTGTGGGCGGTCTCATTTTCGTACCCATCTTCCGTATGCTCACCAGCCTCGCGCCCTTCATGGGCATCCTTCTCGCCCTCGGCATCCTCTGGCTCGTGAGCGAATACCGCTGCAACCGCAACGCCCTCTTCTGCGAAAATTCCAATCTCAAGGTGACATCGCTGCTCGCCCGCATTGACATGGCCACCATCCTCTTCTTCCTCGGTATCCTCATGGCAGTGGCCACTCTTCAGGAGACCGGAGTCCTCAACTCATTCGGCATCTGGCTTAACGAAGTGTCACACGGCAACCACTACCTCGTGACTGGCGTGATTGGCGTCGTTTCGAGTATCGTCGACAATGTGCCCCTCGTTGCAGGCTGTATGGACATGTATGCCATCGCACCCTCGGGCGACTTCGGCGTCGACGGCCTCTTCTGGCAGCTCCTCGCCTACTGTGCCGGCGTCGGCGGCTCGATGCTCATCATCGGTTCCGCCGCGGGAGTCGTGGTGATGGGTCTCGAAAAAATCAGCTTCGGATGGTATCTCAAGAAATTCACCTGGATTGCCTTCATCGGCTACATATCAGGCATCGCCGTCTACGCACTCGAAACCCTCTTCATGCACTGATTCCTCCACTCCCTCCCTGCAAATTCAGCACTTTACATCCCCGCAACCAAATAACCACAGAGGCCACCGTAAACCCGGCGGCCTCTGTGGTTTATCTGACATAAAAATTCCATCCCGGTCTATCTGCCATCCATAAACTTTCCGATTTAAAATTTTGTTATTGATACTATATTTAGTATCTTTGCTACAAGAATACCAAATATGAGTAAAAAAGAAAAACTGATAGAGCGCCTTTTGTCACGGCCGAAGGATTTTACCTACAACGAAGCCAGAACACTGCTTTGTGCTCTCGGTTTCGAGGACAGAAACAAAGGTAAGACTTCAGGGTCACGGGTAGAGTTTGTGAGAGGTAAAGATACAATCTTGCTGCATAAACCGCATCCATCCGGCGAAATGAAACCCTATCAGGTTAGACAAATCATCGAGACATTGAAAACATTACAACTTATTTGAGTATGGGATACATGAAATATAAAGGTTATACCGGTTCCGTGGAGTTCAGCGAAGAAGATGACTGCCTTTTCGGTAAAGTTCAGGGATTGCACGGCACATTAATTTCATACGAAGGGACAACCGTTGATGAAATACGCGAAGATTTCCATGACGCTGTCGACGAATATCTTGAAAGTTGCAAGGAGCGCGGAATCACTCCGGCTAAACCTTACAGCGGCAAATTTATCGTGCGCATGACGTCTGATCTCCACAGCCGTGTAGCAGCCACCGCTGAGGCCACGGGCACCACTATAAACGAATTTATCGCCCGGGCTGTCACAAATGAGCTCGAACACCGTCTGACAGTCTCGTGACAGGCGACATATCGCATTAATTTATCCGGAAATATCGCACCGTTGCCTCCATTTTCACTTGTTAGTCTCTTCCAGCGAGCGGATGACGCGGCAGGGATTGCCGACGGCGAGGGAGTTGGCGGGAATATCTTTGTTTACCACGCTACCGGCGCCGATGACGCAGTTGTCGCCTATCGTCACGCCCGGAAGCACATTGACTCCGGCTCCTATCCACACATTGTCGCCCACCGTTATCGGCCGGGCATATTCAAGTCCGGCGTTGCGGCGGCTGACATCGAGCGGATGGCCGGCCGTATGGAATCCGCAATTTGGAGCGACGAACACATTGTCGCCGAACTTCACTTTGGCCCCGTCGAGTATGACGAGATTCACGTTTGAATAGAAATTCTCGCCAATCTCGATATTGTAGCCGTAGTCGCAATAAAAAGGCTGCTCGACGAGGAATGTCTTGCCTGTTTTGCCAAGCAGCGACCTCAGCAACGCCGCACGCTCCTCAAGGCGGTCCGGCAGGATATCGTTATAACGACGGCACATAACCTTACAGCGAATACGTTCATTTATCAACTCCGGGTCATAGTTGGCGTCATAAATTTCGCCACGGAGCATTTTCCCTTTCTCTGACTGCATTTCCATCCCGGGACCGTTTACTTGTTCATATATGAATAGACAGCGGCTGAAACGGCGGCTATGAGTTTCTCGGCACTCTCCTGCGTGCCTGCATAGTCCCTGACAAGCACCGCGAGAGCGTATGAGCGGCCCGAGGGAAGAGTGATATAGGCCACGTCGTTGACGGCAACCACCTCGCCCTTCTCATTTATGTAACCGCTTCCGGTGCGGTGGCCCATCTTCACGCTGTCGTTTCCGGCAAAGCCTGCGGGAATACGCTCGCGCCCCGTCTCGCAGCGCCCGAGAAGGTCAAGAACCACAGCCTGCTTGTCGGTCGACATTATGCTGTCGGTATAAAGACGGTTTATAAGCGCGGCACAGGCAAGAGGCGAGCTCCAATTGTCGTAAGCCTTGTCGTGGTCAGCCTGCATCTCCGCCTCGGTATAGGTGAGATTGAAACTCCCGGGGATTCCGAGCGAGCGGATCACGCTGTCGGTAGCTGCGACATCGCACAGGCGCTCGAAAAGCTGGTTGCTCACATTGTTGTCGCTGTAGAGGAGAAGATATTCGAGCATCTTGTCAAGTGTGACAGTGTATTCCTCGTCAGGATAGTCATGAAACATCGGGCTCCAGGTGTCAGGATTGAGTTCGGCACGACGGACGGTGAGAAGGGTGTCGAAACCGGTATTCCGGAGGTCGAGCTGACGCCCAAGGGCCACTGCCTGATGGAGTTTGAACACGCTCATCAGCGGGTAATGAACGGAATCGTTGTTGACGGTCACGGTATCGCCTCCGTCGGTTATCACGGCCACGCCTATCTGACACGGCGCATCCTTCACTACCGCGGAAATCTCGTCGGCGAGGTCTCTCTCATTTCCGCGGCTCTTGCCGCACGACGACATAACAGAGGAAACTGCTCCTAAAAGTAGGAGACAAAGGGGAAACAGGCTGAGTTTACGCATAAGAAATATGAAATTGAACTATTGGATGATTATAATCAGAGGACCTAAAAAATCCGGAGAGACTGATGAAGCGTGAAAAGCGGTAGAAGCGGAGCAGTAGATAAAGAGACGCGGGAAAAGAGCAAGGATGGAGACCGCTACAAAGGTAATTCCGGCGAGAGGACTGATTCCGTCGAAAGCAGTAATCGCTTGGCATCAAGGCCACCCCCATACCCTGTCAGACTCCCGTCACTGCCAATTACGCGGTGACACGGCACGAATATCGACACGGGATTCGCACCATTGGCATTTGCCACGGCGCGGACTGCCGTCGGGCGCCCTATCGACCGCGCAAGTTCCGCGTATGACCATGTCGCGCCGAAAGGAATCTCGGTCAGAGCATCCCACACACGTCGCTGAAACTCTGACCCGCAGAGCAGGAGCGGCAGGTCGAAGTTGCGGCGCTCTCCATTGAAATATTCATCCAGCTCACGGGCGGCAAGGTCGAGCAGCGGTGTGCGCCCCTCGCGCAAGTCCGCGCCGAGATGGGAGCAGACACGCTTGATGGTGGCATCGTGGGCCTTTCCCCCTATCCATGAACAAAGGCAGAGCCTTCGGTCATACTCTCCGAGGAGCAGACTGAAAGGCCCTGCCTTATAAGTCGTGACAGTGATAACGCTGCCGTCTGTTTTCATAATGAAAGCGGTTTCATCAACCGATCTTGATACCGGAGAAGCCCATGAAGGCCATGGCGAGGAGACCGGCGCAAATCATTGCGATGGGCACACCGCGCATTGCCTTGGGAACCGAGGTGAGAGCGAGCTGCTCGCGGATACCGGCGAAGATGGCGATGGCCATGGTGAAGCCGATGGCGGTGGCAACCGCATAGACGAGGCTTTCGCCGAGGTTCATGCCCTTCTGCACCACTGTGATGGCCACACCGAGCACGGCGCAGTTGGTGGTGATGAGCGGGAGGAACACACCGAGGGCGCTATAGAGCACCGGAGCGATTTTCTTGAGTATAATCTCGAGCATCTGTACCAGAGCCGCAATCACGAGGATAAAGACAATGGTCTGCATGAAGCCGAGACCGAAGGGTGTCAGCACAAGGTCCTGCAGGAGCCAGGTGATGGCAGTGGCGAGCAACATGACGAATGTCACCGCGGCGCCCATGCCGACTGCACTCGACAGCTTGCGCGACACTCCGATAAACGGGCATATTCCGAGGAACTGGGCAAATACGATGTTGTTGACAAAGATTGCCGTTATGATGATGGAAATATATTCGAGCATGACTTGATTCAGGTATTATGAATGAAATTTAAAGTATCGGGGTAAGCTCTTCAGTTGGTCTTGGCGCGGAGTTTGGTGAAAAGCGCGATGAGCAGGCCGAGGGCGATGAAAGCGCCGGGAGCGAGCACGAACACGAGCGAACCGAACTGTTCGGGATAGATTGTGAGGTCAAACACCTTGCCTGTGCCGAGAAATTCGCGGACAGCGCCGAGGAGTGTGAGCGCGATGGTGAATCCGAGACCGATACCTATACCGTCAAGACAACTGTCGACAACACTGTGGCGCGAAGCGAAAGCCTCGGCGCGGCCGAGCACGATACAGTTGACCACGATAAGCGGGATGAAGATACCGAGTGTGGCGTAGAGCGAGGGGACGTATGCCTCCATCACGAGCTGGAGCACCGACACGAAAGCGGCGATGACCACGATGTAGGCGGGGATACGCACCTTCGAGGGAACGAAATTCTTTATCATTGAAATCACCACATTGGAGCAGATGAGCACCGCCATAGTAGCGAGTCCCATGCTCATGCCGTTGAGGGCACTACCGGTGGTGCCAAGAGTGGGACACATACCCAACATAAGCACGAATGTCGGGTTTTCGGCGATAATACCGTTGAAAAGTATTTTAAGTTTATCGTTCATGGCTTGGTTGTGGGGTTATTACCTGGCGGCAAATTGTTTTGATGCTTGGTCTGCGAGAGTGAGGGCGCGCAGGAAGGCACGCGAAGAGATTGTGGCGGCAGTAATGGCGTCGACGTCGCCTCCGTCCTTGCTGACCGTGAGGTTTGAGGTGGCCGCGTTGAGACCGATGATGCTGTGGGCGGGATTGCAGAACCATTCGCCCATCTTCGAGCCGAGACCGGGAGTCTCCGCATGCTGCATCACGGCATAGCCGGTGATGTCGCCTGCGGCGTTGAAGCCATACATCACTGTGATGAGACCGGAGAAGCCGTTGGTGTCGTGGCTCTCGACGGCCATGCCTACGAGTTCGCCGTCCTGACGGGCGGGGAACACGGTGACAGTCTCGCCGTCGACGGTCACTTCAGTGGCTTCATCGGCGGGATTGTTGTTGAACTGTATGTCGGGGAGCACCTGGCCGATTGCGGCTTTCTGCTTCTCGGCCTTGGCCTGTGCGATGGGTTCCTCGGTCAGCGTATAGACTCCGGCAAGCGCTGCGGCGGCTACCACAGTGATGATGCCGAGCGAGAGCACCATGTTTACGAGTGTTGATTTCATGCTGCTACCCTCCCTTCTCCAAACTTACGGGGTTTGACATAACGGTTGATGAGCGGAGTGACGCCGTTCATGATAAGTATTGCGAATGACACGCCCTCGGGATAGGCACCCCACTGGCGGATGATGACGGTGATGATACCTATCATCACACCGTAGATAAGCATACCTGCGTGGCTCATGGGCGAGGTGACATAGTCGGTTGCCATGAAGATGGCGCCGAGCATCAGACCGCCGGTGAGCAACTGGACGCCGACATTAACACCGATGAGCGCCGAGAATACGGCCACTGTAGCGATGATGGCGACGGGGATGTGCCAGGTGATTGTGCGGGTGCAGAGGAGGTAGACGAATCCGATAAGGAGCGCGATAGCTCCGATTTCACCCATCGAACCGCCGGTGAAGCCAAGGGCCTGGGTGAGCAGGTCGACGTCGGCGCCCGAAATCTGGTCCATCTTGAGCTGTCCGAGGGTGGTGGCGCCGGTAGTGGCGTCGAGATAGTTCATGCGGTTCTCCATCGGGAGAGGCCAGGTGGTCATCTGCACGGGGAACGAGAGCAGGAGGAACACACGGCCCACAAGCGCGGGGTTGAAAATGTTGCAGCCGAGGCCGCCGAATGTCATCTTGCCGATGCCGATTGCGACAACGCAGCCGATGAGCACAGTCCAGATAGGAAGGTTCGACGGGAGGTTGAGCGCCAGGAGCAGGCCGGTAAGGATTGCAGACATATTGCCGATAGAGGGCTTCACGCCAAGAATATAACGCGAGATGATATATTCGGTGACGACGCATCCGACGATGGCTGTGACTATAACAATGGCCGCGCCGATGCCGAAGCAGTAAAGCGCAAGAGCGACCGCTGGAAGAAGCGCCACGATGACGTTGGTCATCAGCTTCTTGACCGTTACCGGCGTTTGCGCGTGGGGTGACGGAGAAATGGTGATAAGTTGGCTCATTTAAGTTCTGAAATTGGTATTAGTCGGTGCAAAATTAAGAAAAATATTTCAATAATTCATTATTCGCCCCTATAATTCATAAATAAAGCCCGCTTAACCAATACAATCAATCTGCAATCTGAAAATTAAGCAAATCAAAATACATAGCACGTGTCCGAGCGCTCTGATCGCGGTCCGTAAGAAATTCAAAGCCGCATTTCCGATAAAAATTCACGGCCTCGGCATAAGCGTCAACCGTCACAAACCTGCATCCCGTCCGGTTACCGTGTGAAAACATAAATTTAATCATATCCACTATTTCACGTCCTATACCTAAACCCGCGTAATCACCCGAAACCGCAAGACGCCCTATTTTTACGGCAGGATAATCTTTCCGACGTTTTTTATTCGGTATGCGCCGGTTCAGCCGATTCCAAAAGGAACGTTTTTCAGGGTCAAAAGTCACTTTATCATTCAGCAAGCTATAGTATGCCACAGTTTTAGCCGTGGTATTATCAACCACAATATAGGTCACAGCCATTTTTGCCGCCAGATACTCCTTGGCATCCGACATCAGAAATTCATTCAAATCCTTATCCTTGGATTTAAACGACGGAATTTCCGTATCAGCCCCGATTTGATACTGATGGAATCTTGAGAGTTGCATCAAAAGGGAAAATCAGGATTGTTGGCCTTTACAGCTTCATATATCAGGCGTGCTCGCTCGATTTCTTCTTTGGAGGCGCTCTTCGGATTGGCAAGACGCTCGGCAAAACGGACAGCGTCTTTTCCTGAAACAACCGGGGTCGGTGAGATAGGTCTTGCGTAAGCATTAACTCAACTACAGGTTGAAGTACCAACATATAGCAACATCGGCT